>CAWGYK010000011.1:0-306188 GCA_963826835.1 uncultured Acidimicrobiaceae bacterium | reverse complement strand
CCCATTCGTGAGGGAGGCATTCATCCCTTGGACTTTTTGACCTTCGTGTCGACGGTCATGGTGGCGTTATGCCTCCTCCGGCGTCGATGGTCCGAGTTCCAGGTCGGCAGCGTCGTCTCCGGCGGAAGCATGCACGGTTCGCTTCGACCTCTTCCGTTCTTTGCCCACGTCGACATCATGTAGGCAGCAAGGAGGAAGAGAATCACGCCCCCTATCCGGACCAGCACGGACTCGGCGCCATCACGTCCATGCAAGAGGTTGGTGGTCGATTGGATCGGATCGAGATCGATCCACCCCCGGGTGAGGCTGTTGCCCTGGAAGAGTGGGCGTGATCGTGAACGCGAACGGTGCCTTCCCGCTGTCCGGGAACCCGAGGGACGCCACCCCACCGATGTCCGGCAAGGCGAAGAAGGGGAGGAACGCGAACTGCGGGAAGGATGGAGCCGGGACCGACCGGAATCCGAGCTCGAGTCCGAACCTGAGCCCGGAGGAGCTGTTACCGCTGGGCACGAGACCACGTTGGTCACGGTGGTAGCGGCAGATCCTTGGACCTCTGCGTCGCCGCTGTAGACCGCCACGATCTGGTCGCTGCCCACCGGCAAGCTCCTCGTCTTGCACGAGGACGTCGAACCGACTGGAAGGGATTGGCACCCTGGTAAGGGCGCGCCATTCACGAAGAAGCTGGTGGTACCACCGTAATCAGCGTTCGACACCTGCGCATCGATGACGACTCTTTGTCCCGCCGGCGCAGACGTGGGTGACGCTGTCGCCGCCACGGTGGAGGCCGACCGAGCGGGCTCGAAGAGGGGATCTGCCGAGAGATCCGCGAACTCTTGCATGCCCGCTGAGTCCAGCGGGTACGTATAGAGCCCTTCGCTACCCGGTGTGTCGAAGTACATGATGGCTTTGATGAGCGGAAACGTCCCCCCCGGCGCCAATTGGCTCTCGACCTGCTGCAGATAGCTCGATTGCCCGCCGGCGAAGGTGGCCGTCTCGGAGATCATCATCGGCTTGCCGAAAACGGCGAAGTCCGAATACCACGAAGCAAATTGGTCACTGAAGCCCGTTGCGGGCGGTGTCGCAGTCCGGAGATACCCGTCGGCAGCGATCCAATCGACGTAGTTCGACCCCGGATAGTAGGTGTAGAGGTCTTGGTCGGGCCCGGACGTCGCCATGGAGAAAACGAACGCCACGTTCGAAGCGCCGGCCTCTGCGAAAAGATCGTGGATGTGACGAAAGGCGGCCGCGTACCCGGCGGGACCCAGACTGCCTATGCACTCGGCATAGTCCGCAGAGCCGCGGGAAGTTCGGCTCCCAGTACCAACGGAGGAAGACGGGCGCTTTGAACGCCGCCAGCTCCCTGGCCTCGGCGGTGATCAGGGCGTCGTCCTTCCCGGCAATGATGTTCGCATCCGTGTCCCCGCAATACCAGTCGATCATCGGAATAGCGCCATCCGCCAGAATGTCGAGAACCTGATGGGTCGACGCCGGATACGACCACGGCTGGTACACATGGACGATGGAGAGGGCTCGGGCGAGCCCGCCGTTGAACGACGGGAGATCCTCGAGCTCCTGGCTCACGGCGGCGCGTGGAGCGACAGCCAAATGGGTCACCTGAGGCCTCACCACACGCCGAGGTAGACCTGACCGGAACCGGGGATCGTGGGCGGTCCGACGGCTGGCGGCCCCGACTGGATCACGACGTCGATGGCGGACGAGGCGGACGCGCCGGAACGGGCGTCGCCGCTGTAGTGAACGACGATCTCGTTGTCTCCGACGGAGAGTGACGAGGTATCGCAGCTCGCAGCGAGATACAGCGGCACGGTGCCGCATCCGGTGATGACCGATCCGTTGTCGTCGAAGCTGAGAGATCCACCCTCGTCCCCGTTCCCCACCTGGGCGGAAAGGTGGACGACTTGACCAGGGGAGGCGTCGTCGAACGACGCGGTGCCTGTCGTCGTGGTGGCCGACGTCGTAGGTTGGAACCCGGGCAGATCGCTCATCGCGTCCAATTGCTGCTCGCCCGGGCTCTGCGGTGCCAACTCATAGCTCTGCCCCGCGGTCAGGTCTGGCGCGTCGAAGTAGACCACCGCCCTGATTCCGGGATAGCGAGTTGGCACGGTGGACAAGCGGTCGATGTACTGGGCCTGGAGGCCGGGAATGGCCGCTGTCTGCGCGATCATGAGCGGCTTGTCGGCAGAAAAGGTCGCGTACCAGGTACCGAAGTCGTTGGAGACGTTCGCCGTCTTGCTCGTGGTGGCGTACCCGTCGGCGCCGATCCAGTTCACGTACTGCGCACCGGGGTAGAAGCTCCCCCACGAGCCACTCGCCTGGGGTGTGGTGGTGTCGACGGACCACACGAAGGCCACGTTGGTTGCGCCTTCATCGACCACCTGCTGGTGAAGGTGTTGGTAGGCCGCCACATAGCCTGCTGCGCCACGCCGCCCCAGACAGGCGTCGCCGGCGGTGGTCTTCACGTTCGGGTCCGGAAACCAGCGGAGGAAGACGGGGAACTGGAATTGGGCCAGCACCGCGGCAACCTCGTCGACACGGGCATCGTCCCGTCCTGCGAGCACCCGTGCATCGGTGTCGCCGCAATTCCACGTGACCATCGGAATCGCGCCCGTTGCGATGACCTGGTCGAGTTCCGTCACGGTGATGGTGTCCCGCCAGTTCAAGTACACAGGGACGATCGAGAGGGGACGCCCCACGGTCTGCTCGACGGCCGGTAACGCTGCGAGTTCGCTCGGGAGGCTCGAGATGCCGCCGGTCGGGTTGCCCGACCGGAGCGAGCTGCCCGACGGGTCGACGAATGCGCCGAGGTAGGTGGAGCCGGCCGCCGGCACTGACACCCGCCCGGAGTTCGGGGCCGGGCCACCCGGCGTCCCGAGGCCGTCGCGCCGACGGGGGCTGCCGTCGTCGTCGAGGTCGATGGTGGGCTCCCCGGTCGGGCTGGAAGAAGCCGACGAGTGGCTCCCCCCGAGAACCGTCACCGTGATCGGTGCCGAGGTCGACGGCGCGAAGGCCGAGTCACCGCTGTACAGAGCGACGATGGTCTGGACCCCGGCACTGAGTCGTGGCGTCGTGCAGCTCGGCGGCGCCCTGAACGGAAGCAAGAGGCAGCCCGCCACCACCGCGCCGTTGTCCAGGAACGACAGGCTCCCACTGTTGTCGCCGGCGTTGACCGACGCACTCAGCGTCACCGTGGCTCCCGCCTGGACCGACACCTGCGACGACGAGACCGTCGTGACGGTATCCGCGGGGTGGGATTGAAGTACGGGGAGGCCATGAGGTATCCCAGCGACGCCAACCCGGCGGCGCCTAACTGGTCCTGGTCGCCACTGACCATGTCCGGCCCGTCGAAATAGACCACTGCCTTTATCAGCGGATACTCGGAGGGGAGATCCGAGAGTACCTGCCCGAGGTACGCGGGTTGGGCCGCTCGGTCCGTTCCGGTCGATGACACCATCATCGGCTTGCCGGCAGTCGAAAAGGCCGAGTACCAGGCCCCGAACTGCGACGAGAACGCCGTCGGCTGGGAATCGTTGCCGGAGGCCCGTCGCCGTCGGCTCCGACCCAGTCGACGGAGTCCCCACCCGGGTAATAGTTCGCGAACTGTTGATCCGCCGCGCTCGACGTTGCGACGGACCACACGAACGCCACGTTCCTCGCGCCGGCCGCGGCGAAGAGGTCCCTGATGTGCTGGTACGCCGCGACGTAGCCGGATGCCCCGGCCGACCCCAGGCAGGCTGACGTGGCAGGGACACCCGTCAGGTTGGGGTCGGGGAACCAGCGCAGGAGGATCGGCACGTCCGTATCCGCCAGAGCCTGTGCTTCCGCCGTGACAGTGGCATCGTCCATCCCGGCGGCGACGTTGGCGTCGCTGTCGCCGCAGTTCCATGTGACCATCGGGATCGCGCCTGCGGCGGCAACGCTCTCGAGCCCCGAGACGTCGGCGGACTGGTCCCAGTCCTGGAACGTCGACAGGATGGAGGGCGCGTGGTGCGTCAGTTGGTTGAATTCCGGCAACGAGCTGAGTTCGGCCCCCACGCTTGCCGTCCCACCCGTCGGGTCGCCCGCGCTCAATGCGGTGCCGGACGGATCGACGAATGCTCCGACGTACGCCGCTCCCGCCCCCGGGACGACGGGTGCGGTCACCGTCGACACCTGCCCCAGCGATTGCCCCACGACCGAACTTCCGCCGGCCGCCAGCCACGCCAGCTGGGTCACGATGGCAACCAAGCCGACGGATGTCGCGACCTTCCAGAGTCGTTGCTGTCCGACCGATGCCGATGGCTGCGTGCGCGTCCCCCGCGCACGTCGTTGCGTCCGCCCGATCCTCCACCGGCTCCCGGCCGCCGCCTGCGCCGCCTTCACCGTGCTTCGAGGGCCTCTCTCAGTACTCGAGCACGGCCGACGCAAGTCGGATCGAAGCGAACGAGATGCGCCTCCGGCCCGCATCGGCACGGCCTGGCGGGAGGGACAAGTCGGACCACGGCACGGACTTGACCCACTGCGAGCGGCCAGACCGACACGGTGGTCATCGGGAGGGGAGCCCCGGTGGACACATATGTGACTTTAGTCACTATTAGTGCAATAAGTCATGGGGGTTTATGACAACGTGCGCGCAACCCCTGGGGAGGGTGCAGGTGTCAGGGAGTGGCTCCCGACGCGGTCAGCTCGGCGCGCGGCGGACACGCCGAGCCAGGCGGCGGTCGACCGACGACCAGGCCCGCAGGCGTTCAGCGCCGCCGAGTGTCGCCCAGCAGACCGACGACCTGCAGGGCCTGGTCGAGAATGCCGCCGCACTCGGGGGTGAGCTCGAGGTCGGGATACCTTGGCGGCTCGTACACGGCGTCGATGCCGGTGAAGTCGGGCAGCGTCCCTGCCCTGGCCTTTGCGTAGAGGCCTTTGGGGTCCCGCAACTCGCAGGTCTCCAGCGGCGTGTTGACGTAGACCTCGAAGAACGTCAGCCCGCTGTCGGCATGGGCTTCGCGGAGCCGGCGACGCTCCTCGGTGCACGGGCTGATCATCGAGACGAGCGCGACCGTGCCGTCCTCGGCCAAGAGCCGTGCCACCTCCCCCGCCCGCCGCAGGTTCTCCGCCCGGTCTTCGGGTGAGAATCCCAGATCGCTGCAGAGGGTGTGGCGGAGGTTGTCACCGTCGAGCATGAAGGCGGGCTGCCCCCGTTTTACGAGTAGCTCCTCCACCGCCGCGGCGAGCGTCGACTTGCCCGAGCCCGAGAGACCGGTGAAGAGCACTGTGGCACCCCTGATGCCCAGATGGCCGTAGCGCTCCTCCGCCGTGAGCTTGCCGGCGTGGCGCACCACGTTCGGGCTCGGAGCGTGTTGCGCCGCGAATTTCACCGTTCCGGCACCGACGGTGATATTGGTCTGTGGGTTGATCAGGATGAAGCTCCCTGTCGCCCGGTTGAGCTGATAGTCGTCGATCGCCAGCGGTTCCGTCGTGTGCAGGCGGACGCGGCCGATGTCGTTGAGTGCGAGCGCCACGGCGGATTCATCCCTCCGGAGCCCGTTGACATCCATTTTGTAGTGCACTGCTTCGACGGTCGCCCGGATCCATTTTGTGGTGTGTTTGATGAGGAGCGGAGTGCCGACCTCGAGCGAATGCTGGGCGTCCATCCAGCTCACCGTGGCCTCGATCTCCTGCGTCAAGCTGGGTTGGTTGTTCGGCCGGCAGATCATGTCGCCCCGCGCCACCCCGACAGAATCGGAGAGGGTCATGGTGACGGCCATTGGCGGAAACGCCTCCTCGACCGGGCCGTCCGCGGTCTCGATGGTCTGAATGGTCGTGGCCACCCCCGAGGGCATGACGATGACCGGGTCGCCGGGCCGGAAGACGCCGCTGGCCACGGTGCCGGCGTAGCCGCGGAAGTCGATGCCGTCCGAACCGTGGGACCTGATGACGTACTGCACGGGGAAGCGCGGGTCGATGAAGTTCTCGTCGCTCGCGATGTAGACCGATTCGAGGTGGTTGAGGAGAGGCGCGCCCCCGTACCACCAACCGTTCTCTGAGGAGTTCACCACGTTGTCACCATGCAGCGCAGAGATGGGGATGAACGTGACGTCCCGGACATCGAGCCGGGCGGCAAACGTCATGAAGTCGTCCTTGATCTCCTCGAATCGGGCGCGATCCCAGTCGACGAGATCCATCTTGTTGACACACACGACCATATGCGGGATCCCCAGCAAGTGGGAGAGGAAGGCATGGCGCCGGCTCTGTTCCAGCATGCCCTTGCGGGCATCGATGAGGATCAGGGCCAGGTGCGCATTGGAGGCACCGGTGACCATGTTGCGCGTGTACTCGGCGTGGCCCGGTGTGTCCGCGATGATGAATTTCCGCACGGGGGTGGAGAAGTACCGGTAGGCAACGTCGATTGTGATGCCCTGCTCGCGCTCTGCTCTGAGGCCGTCCGTGAGGAGCGACAGGTCCGTCTCGGCGCTGCCGCGCCGCACGCTCGTACGGCGTATCGAGTCGAGTTGGTCCTCGAAGATGGCCTTCGAGTCGTACAGGAGGCGACCGATCAACGTGGACTTGCCGTCGTCGACAGACCCCGCCGTGGCGAGTCGCAGGAGCTCGGTCATCAGAAGTATCCCTCCCGCTTGCGGTCTTCCATGCCACTGTCCGAGATCCGGTCGTCGGCCCGGGTGGCTCCACGCTCGGTGAGCCTCGTGACCGCCACCTCCTCAATGATGTCCGCGACCGTCCGGGCCGGCGACTCGACACAGCCCGTACAGTCGGCATCGCCGACCGTACGGAACCGCACCCGCATGTCGAATACCTGCGCCCCGTCGTCGGGCCTCAGGTGCTCGTTCACCGACATCAACATCCCGTCCCGCACGAACACGCTGCGTTCGTGCGCGAAATAGATGGAGGGCACCTCAATCTCCTGCTCGGCGATGTACTGCCAGACATCGAGCTCCGTCCAGTTGGACAGGGGGAAGACCCGGATGTGCTCACCCTTGTGGTGGCGGCCGTTGAAGAGGTTCCACAACTCCGGCCTTTGGTTCTTGGGGTCCCACTGCCCGAATTGGTCGCGGAAGCTGTAGATCCGCTCCTTGGCACGGGCCTTCTCCTCGTCACGGCGGGCCCCACCGAAGAGGGCGTCGAACTCCTGCTCGCGGATTGTGCGCAGCAGCGTCGGCGTCTGCAATTTGTTCCGGGTCGCGCGAGCGCCCGCCTCATCTGAGATTCGGCCGGAGTCGATGTCATCCTGCACACTCCCGACCACGAGCTGGAGGCCATGCGCCTCCACCGTGCGATCGCGGAACTCGAGGACCTCGGGGAAGTTGCGCCCCGTGTCGATGTGGAGCACCGGAAAGGGCGGGCGCGCCGGGGAGAATGCCTTGCGGGCCAGGTGCAGCATGACAATGGAGTCCTTGCCGCCGGAGAACAGCAACGCTGGCCGTTCGAACTCGGCTGCGACCTCACGCATGATGTAGATGGACTGCGCCTCCAACGCACCGAGGTGGCTCAGCTTGTACGAGCTCGCCACATCGCTCGCATGCCTGCCGCTCGGCGCTGACACGCCGGCTCGCACAGCGTGCATGCGTTCGGCCGAAGGGGGAAGTTGATGACGGGTTGCAATGGACCTGTCCATCCGCGCGCCTCCGACTTGGCTCTGACAACTCTCTGACAACAGAGACCTCGAGGTTCGCGGTGTCATTCGCTCCCCTATTTCCGGTCGCATGGTAGGGCGCGCCGGGGAGGAAGGGAAGAGCCGAACCCATTACATCGGACGCGATGGTCGAGTTTGATGACACGTTGTTTTAGAGCGGTGCGCGCGACCTGTGGTGCGTCGGTGGTCGCCAGGAAGAGTCGCGTGAGCCCGCGCTCACCGCCAACACACGTCCCGGATTCGCCCCGGCGATCCACACACGCGACCCCACGGCCAGGAGAGCTCGTGGCTCGGTGTGTACCTCGAGCGCCTTCGACGCCGGCGCCGGGGACACGACCCGGACGGTCCGGGGCGCGCCGAAGCCCACGTAGACCCGCCCGGCCGCCACTCCGACGCTCAGCGGGTCGTCGTCCACCCCGGCGAGGGTGTCGACGTGCAGGGTCGTAGGGTCCACCTCCGACACGGAGCCGCCCTGGGCGTCGGCCACCCACACCGCACCGGCCCCGGTGGCGACGCCGATCGGCTCCTGTCCGACCGGCACGGTGCGCTCCGTCGGCGGACCGGCCCCGGTGGCGGGCACGACCCGTGTGACCACATTGCTCGTCCCGGTCACCCACAGGGCGCCAAAGCCCGCTGCAATCCGCACCGCCCCGGCCGCCACGGGCACGGCACCGCTGGCGGTCCCCGTCAACGAGTCCAACGGAGTCAGCGAGCCGGCCGTCAGCGACGACACCCAGACCGTGCCGCCGAGCACCGCCAGGCCCGACGGTCCCGCCGGGACCCCGATGCTGCGCACGACGTGCAGCGTGGACGGGTCGACCTCGACCACTTCATTGTCCACCGTGTCGGCCACCCACAGGTGCCCGCCGGCCACGGCCAGCGCGGTGGGACGGCCGGCGAGGTGGAGCGAGCGCCCGGTCCACCCCGTGCCGGGGTCGAAGCGCAACAGCAGGTCACGCAGGTCGTCAGTGACGTAGGCGGCACCGCCCGTGGTGGCCACGGCCGAGGCGGCCGGGAGGCGCAGCAAGGTGTGCGAGCCGAGCGCGGGCGCACCGCCCGACGGGTTGCTCGAAGAGGTGAGGAGGAGCGGCGCGGCGGCGGCGCCGGCCAGGACGACGGTGAGCCCGGCCGCGCCTGCGACGACCACCCTCCGGCGCCGGCGGTCGCGTCGGCTGCGCCCGCCACGGGGCGTCGTGGTCGCGCGCCGGGCCCGGTCCGCCCTGGTCTGGGCAGCGCGCCGCTGCCGGCGGTCCTTCTGCGCCACGGACTAGCGCAACAAGTCGTCCAGCAGTCCCAGCACCAGCGAGATCCGCTCGGGCAGCGATCCCGCGTCGGGACCGACCACCAGGTCGGGACGGGCCGGCACCTCGTAGGCGGAGTCGATGCCGGTGAAGCCCGGGAGCTGCCCGGCCCGGGCCCGGGCGTAGAGGCCCTTGGCGTCCCGGCGCTCGCACTCGTCGATGGAGGTGTCGACGAAGACCTCGGCGAAGGCGAGCCCGGCCTGCTCGTGCAGCGCTCGGATGAAGCGGCGGTCCTCTTCGAAGGGGCAGATCAGCGCAATGAGCGCGAGGGACCCCGCCTCGGCGAACATCGCGGCCACCTCGCCGGCCCGGCGCACGTTCTCGGTGCGGTCGCGGTCGGAGAAGCCGAGGTCGGCGTTGAGCCCGTGCCGCAGGTTGTCCCCGTCGAGCAGGAAGGCGGGCCGTCCGGTGCGCACGAACGCCTCTTCCACCCCGGCGGCCAACGTCGACTTGCCCGCCCCCGACAGCCCGGTGAACAGGACCGTGGCCCCCGACGTCCCCAGCGCGGCGAAGCGGTCCTGCCGCGACAGCCGACCGTCGTGGCGCACCACGTTCGGGCTGGCGTGGGCGGTGGCGATGACCCGGATGACGCCCGCACCCACCGTGGCGTTGGTGGTCGGGTCGATGATGATGAAGCTCCCGGTGGAGCGGTTCGTCGTGTAGTCGTCGACGAGCAGCGGCTCGGTGCAGCGGAACGTCACGCGCCCCACCTCGTTGAGCTCGAGGTTCGGCGCCGCCTCGTCGCGGTGCAGTCCGTTGATGTCGAGGCGGTAGTGCAGCGTCTGCGCCGTGGCCCGCACCGTCCGGGTGCTGTGCTTGAGCAGGTAGGAGCGTCCCTCGGCCAGCGAGGAGCGCTCGTCCATCCAGCAGACGGTCGCCTCGATGTCGTGCGACACCGTCGGGCGGTTGTTGGGGCGGCAGAGGATGTCGCCCCGGGACACGGCGATGTCGTCGTCCAGCGTGATGACCACGGCCATGGGCGGGAACGCCTCGGCCACCTCGCCGTCCGCCGTCATGATGGAGGCGATGCGCGACGTCGTGCCCGGTCGGCATGACCAGTACGTCGTCGCCCGGCCGGAGGACGCCGCTGGCCACCGTCCCCGCGTAGCCGCGGAAGTCCGGGTTCTCCGGCGTCTGGCTGCGGATGACGTACTGCACCGGGAAGCGGGGGTCGATGAAGTTCTCGTCGCTGCCGATGTAGACCGACTCCAGGTGGTTCAGCAGCGGCGAGCCGTCGTACCACCACATGTGCTCGGATCGCTGCACCACGTTGTCACCGCGCAGGGCGGAGATGGGGATGAACGTGATGTCGTGCACGTTCAAGCCGGGCGGCGAACTCCATGAAGTCGGACTTGATCCGCTCGTAGCGGTCCTGGTCCCAGTCGATCAGGTCCATCTTGTTGACGCACACGACCATGTGCGGGACGCCCAGCATGGAGGAGAGGAAGGCGTGGCGGCGCGTCTGCTCGATCACCCCCTTGCGGGCGTCGATCAGGATCAGGGCCAGGTGCGCGTTGGAGGCCCCGGTGACCATGTTGCGCGTGTACTCGGTGTGCCCGGGGGTGTCGGCGATGATGAACTTGCGCTTGGGCGTGGCGAAGTAGCGGTAGGCCACGTCGATGGTGATGCCCTGCTCGCGCTCGGCCCGCAGCCCGTCGGTCAGCAGCGCCAGGTCCGTCTCCGTGCCGCCCCGCTGCTCGCTGGTGTGGCGGATCGACTCGAGCTGGTCCTCGAAGATGCCCTTGGCGTCGTAGAGGAGGCGGCCGATCAGGGTGGACTTGCCGTCGTCCACCGAACCGGCCGTGGCCAGGCGCAGGAGCTCGGGCACTAGAAGTACCCCTCCCGCTTGCGGTCCTCCATGCCGGCCTCCGAAATGCGGTCGTCGGCCCGGGTGGCGCCGCGCTCGGTCAGCCGGGTGCCCGCCACCTCGGCGATGACCAGGTCGACGTTCTCGGCCATCGACTCGACGCAGCCCGTGCAGTCGGCGTCGCCCACCGTGCGGAAGCGCACCATGGTCTCGAAGACGGGATCGTCCGCCTCCGGCGCCAGGTGCTCGGTGACGGCCATGAGCATGCCGTCGCGCTGGAAGACCTGACGCCGGTGGGCGAAGTAGATCGGCGGGACGTCGATCCCCTCGTCGCCGATGTAGTTCCACACGTCGAGCTCGGTCCAGTTCGAGAGCGGGAAGACCCGGATGTGCTCGCCCTTGTTGTGCCGGGCGTTGTAGAGGTTCCACAGCTCGGGGCGCTGGTTCTTCGGGATCCCACTGGCCGAACTCGTCGCGGAAGCTGAAGATGCGCTCCTTGGCCCGGGCCTTCTCCTCGTCCCGGCGGGCCCCGCCGAAGACGGCGTCGTGGCGGCCCTCGGCGATGGCCCGCAGCAGGGTCGGCGTCTGCAGCCGGTTGCGCGTGGCCCCCGGCGACGTGTCCTCGACGGTCCGGCCGGCGTCGATGTCGTCCTGCACCCGGGCCACCACCAGGCGCACGCCGAGCTCGGCCGCGTGGCGGTCCCGGAACTCGAGCACCTCGTCGAAGTTGCGCCCGGTGTCCACGTGCAGGACCGGGAAGGGCACCGGCGCCGGCCAGAAGGCCTTGCGCGGCCAGGTGCAGCATGACGATGGAGTCCTTGCCCCCCGAGAACAGCAGCGTCGGCCGCTCGAACTCGGCCGCCACCTCCCGGAAGACGTGGATGGACTGGGCCTCGAGGGCGCGCAGGTGCGACAGGCGGTAGTGGCCCGCTGCCCGGCCCGCGCCGCCGGCGCCGCAGTCGGCCCGCCGTCGGGCGGCCGGAGTCAGCCACCACGCGCGGTGCCGCCAACGGACCTCCCCTTCGTCTTCGCCCCTGCCAACCGGGAGAAGTTTAGGCCCCGGCCTCCGCCGCGCCAGTCTCGGGCACCGCGTCGGGCACCTCCGGCGTCGCAGCCGCGCGTCGCCGCTGCCGGTCCCGCTGCCGGCGATCGGGATTCCCGAAGGCGTCCTCGGCCGTCGGAGCCGCACCCAGCCAGCTGGCGTCGATGGAGGAGTCGAAGGGGTCTTCGCTGATCCCCTCGCCCATGTCACGCAGCCAGTTGGCCAGGTCCTCGGTGTCCGACTCGCCCGATCCCGTGGCCCAGAAGGGCATGGCCTCGGCGTCGGGCATCTCGAGCCGGATGTTCCGGTAGTGCTCCATGCCCGAGCCGGCCGGGATGAGCTTGCCGATGATGATGTTCTCCTTGAGCCCGAAGAGCTGGTCGCTGCGGCCCTCGATGGCCGCCTCGGTCAGCACCCGGGTCGTCTCCTGGAAGGAGGCGGCCGAGAGCCAGCTCTCGGTGGCCAGCGACGCCTTGGTGATGCCCATCAGCTCGGGACGACCCTCGGCCGGCACGTTGCCGTCCTCGACCAGCGTGCGGTTGACCTCGGCGTAGATCTGGTTGTCGACGCGCTCGCCCGGCAGGAAGGGCGCGTCGCCCGGCTCGGCCACGAGCACCCGGCGCAGCATCTGGCGCACGATCAGCTCGATGTGCTTGTCGTGGATCGACACACCCTGGTCGCGGTACACCTTCTGCACCTCTTCGACGAGGTACTGCTGGGTCTCGCGGATGCCCTTGACCTCCGAGCAGCTCCTTGGGGTCCTTGGGACCCTCGACCAGCGCGTCGCCCGCACCGACCTCCTGGCCGTCGGTGACCTCGAGGTGGGCCCGGGCGGCCACCAGCGTGGAGTCCTCCGTGCCGTCGTCGGCCACCACGGTGATGCGGCGGCCGGTCTCGTCGTCCTCCACCCGGACCACGCCGGAGTGGTGGGCCAGGACCGCGGCGCCCTTGGGCGTGCGGGCCTCGAAGAGCTCGACCACGCGGGGCAGGCCGTGGGTGATGTCCTCACCGACGACACCACCGGTGTGGAACGTCCGCATGGTGAGCTGCGTGCCCGGCTCGCCGATGGACTGGGCGGCGATGACGCCGACCGCCTCGCCGAGCTCGATCATCGAGCCCGTGGCCAGCGACAGCCCGTAGCAGGCCGCGCACACGCCCTGGGGCGACTCGCAGGTGAGCACCGAGCGGACCCGGATGCGGTCGACGGCCTCGTCGTCGCGCAGGGCGGCGATGACGTCGTCGAGCAGCAGCGTGCCGACCGGGTAGACGGTGCCGTCCGACAGCGTGACGTCCTCGGTGAGCAGGCGGCCGAAGGCGCGGGTCTCGAGGTAGTTGCGGTGCCCGGGCCCGTCGGGGGCCACGCCCTCGATCCAGATGCCCCGGGTCGACCCGCAGTCGTCGATCCGGATGATGAGCTCCTGGGCCACGTCGACCAGTCGACGGGTCAGGTAGCCCGAGTCGGCCGTGCGCAGCGCGGTGTCGGCCAGGCCCTTGCGGGCGCCGTGGGTCGAGATGAAGTACTCCAGGACCGAGAGGCCCTCCCGGAAGGAGGACTTGATCGGCCGGGGGATCATCTCACCGCGCGGGTTGGACACCAGGCCCTTCATGCCGGCGATCTGGCGGATCTGCTGCGAGTTCCCTCGGGCACCCGAGTCCACCATCATGTCGAGCGGGTTGAAGGCGATCGTGGCCAGCTGGGCCTCCATGGCCCGCCCCACCTCGGAGTTGGCCGAGGTCCAGATCTCGATCTCCTTCTGGCGCCGCTCGTCGTCGGTGATGATGCCGCGCTTGAACTGCGTCTCGGCCTTCTCGGCCTCCTTCTCGTAGCGGTCGAGGATGGCCAGCTTGTCCGGCGGCGTCTGCACGTCGTTGATGGAGATGGTCAGGCCGGACTGGGCGGCGAAGCGGAAGCCGAGCGCCTTGATCCGGTCGAGGCTCGCGGCCACCACGTTCTTCGGGTAGTTGGCCGACAGCTCCTCGACGATCGACGCCGATGGGGGTGTTGCGCTTGCCCACCACGTCGTTCACGAAGGCGAAGCCCTCGGGCAGCGCCTCGTTGAAGAACACGCGGCCCGGCGTCGTCTCGAACGCTCAGCACGCCGTCCTCGCCGGCTGCGATCGCCGGCCGCGGCCAGGCGGCCGGCCAGGGTCGAGCCCGGCGCGGGACGCAGCGTGATCGGCACCTGCAGCCCCACGTCGCCGGCGTCGAAGGCCGCCTCGAGCTCGTGGATGTGGCGGAAGGCGCGGCCGGCGCCCGTGCCCTCCTCGACCCGCAGGGTGAGGTAGTAGGCGCCGAAGACCATGTCCTGGGTGGGCACGGTGATCGGGCGGCCGGTGGCCGGCGAGAGGATGTTGTTGGCCGACAGCATCAGCACCCTGGCCTCGGCCTGGGCCTCGGCCGACAGCGGGCAGGTGGACGGCCATCTGGTCGCCGTCGAAGTCGGCGTTGAAGGCCGTGCACACGAGCGGGTGGACCTGGATCGCCTTGCCCTCGACCAGCACGGGCTCGAAGGCCTGGATCCCGAGGCGGTGCAGCGTCGGCGCCCGGTTCAGCAGCACCGGGTGCTCCCGGATGACGCCCTCGAGGACGTCCCACACCTGGGGCCGGCGCCGCTCGACCATGCGCTTGGCCGACTTGATGTTCTGGGCCAGCTCGGCGTCGACCAGCCGCTTCATGACGAAGGGCTTGAAGAGCTCGAGCGCCATGAGCTTGGGCAGGCCGCACTGGTGCAGCTTCAGGTTCGGGCCGATCACGATGACCGAACGGCCCGAGTAGTCGACGCGCTTGCCGAGCAGGTTCTGGCGGAAACGACCCTGCTTGCCCTTCAGCATGTCCGAGAGCGACTTGAGGGGGCGGTTGCCGGGGCCCGTCACCGGGCGGCCGCGGCGGCCGTTGTCGAACAGCGCGTCGACGGCCTCTTGCAGCATGCGCTTCTCGTTGTTGATGATGATCTCGGGCGCGCCGAGGTCGAGCAGCCTCTTGAGCCGGTTGTTGCGGTTGATGACGCGGCGGTAGAGGTCGTTCAGGTCCGAGGTGGCGAAGCGGCCACCGTCGAGCTGCACCATGGGGCGCAGGTCGGGCGGGATGACCGGCACGGCCTCGAGGATCATGGCCCGGGGGTCGTTGATGCGCCGGCCGTGGTCGTCGCGCCGGTTGAAGGCGGTGACGATCTTCAGCCGCTTGATCGTCTTCTGGCGCCGCTGCGCCGAGAGCGGCCGGCGGCCGTCCTTGGCGTCGATCATGTCGCGCAGCTTGATCTCCTCGGCATCGAGGTCGATGCGGTCGATCAGCTTGAGGATGTACTCCGCGCCCATGCCGCCCTCGAAGTACTCGTCGTAGCGCAGCCGCAGCTCGCGCCAGAGCATCTCGTCCTCGATGATCTTGCGGCCGTGCAGGTTGCGGAACTCGTCGAGCGACCGCTGGGCGATCTCGGCGTCCTCCTGGGCCCGCTCGCGGGCGGACTGGATCTCCTTCTCCACGGCGCGCTGGCGCGCCTTGATCTCGGCGTCGCGGGCGCCTTCGCCCTCGAGCGCCTTCAGCTCCTCCTCGAGCGCCTTGAAGCGGCGGTCGATGTCGAGGTCGCGCTTCTTCTCGATGTCGGCGATCTCCTCGGCCATCTCGTTCTCGAGGCTGGGCAGGTCCTGGTGCCGCTTCTCCTCGTCGACCCAGGTGACCAGGTTCGCCGCGAAGTAGATGACCTTCTCGAGCTGCTTGGCCTTGAGCTCCTCGCGGGGCTCGGTGCCCATGAGCAGGTAGGCCAGCCACGACCGGGTGCCGCGCAGGTACCAGATGTGCACCACGGGAGCGGCCAGCTCGATGTGCCCCATGCGGTCGCGGCGCACCTTGGACCGGGTGACCTCGACGCCGCAGCGCTCGCAGATGATGCCCTTGAAGCGCACCCGCTTGTACTTGCCGCAGTAGCACTCCCAGTCCTTGGTCGGGCCGAAGATCTTCTCGCAGAAGAGCCCGTCCTTCTCGGGGCGCAGCGTGCGGTAGTTGATCGTCTCCGGCTTCTTGACCTCGCCGTTGGACCAACCCCGGATGGAGTCGCCCGTGGCCAGGCCGATGCGCAGCTGGTCGAAGGTGTTGACGTCCAGAGCCATTAGGAGAAGCTCCTCTCTGCGGCGCGCCGCTCGTCTTCTTCGTCCGAGCCGCGCTCGTTGCGGCTGATATCGATGCCCAGCTCTTCAGCCGTGCGGAACACGTCCTCGTCCAGCTCGTGCATCTCGATCTCTCGGCCGTCGACGGCCAGGACCTCGACGTCGAGGCAGAGCGACTGCATCTCCTTGATGAGCACCTTGAAGCTCTCGGGGATGCCCGGCTCGGGGATGTTCTCGCCCTTGACGATGGCCTCGTAGACCTTGACCCGGCCCAGCACGTCGTCGGACTTGATGGTCAGGAGCTCCTGCAGGGCGTAGGCAGCGCCGAACGCCTCGAGGGCCCAGACCTCCATTTCGCCGAAGCGCTGGCCACCGAACTGTGCCTTCCCGCCCAGCGGCTGCTGCGTGATCATGGAGTACGGGCCGGTCGACCGGGCGTGGATCTTGTCGTCCACCAGGTGGGCCAGCTTCAGGATGTAGACGTAGCCGACCGAGATCGGGTTGTCGTAGGCCTCCCCGGTGCGCCCGTTGTAGAGCGTGGCCTTCCCGTCCGTGTGGATCTGGACGTCGCCGTTGGCCGAGTCGGCGTTCAGCGTCCCGAAGACGTGCTGGATCGTCGGGTGCGCCCCGGCGTCCTCCGTCTCGTCCCAGTGGGCACCGTCGAAGACCGGGGTGGAGACCCAGGCCGCCGGCTCGGTCCGCGGCCGCGTCTTGCGCGCCGCGCCGTCGCCCTTGGCGCTCGTCCCCACGCCCTCGTTGACCGTCACGCCCTCCCAGCCGTGGCGGGCGGCGTAGCCGAGGTGCGACTCGAGCACCTGGCCCACGTTCATGCGGCTCGGCACGCCGAGGGGGTTCAAGATGATGTCGACCGGCGTGCCGTCGGACAGATACGGCATGTCCTCGACCGGGAGGATCTTGGAGATGACGCCCTTGTTGCCGTGGCGGCCGGCCAGCTTGTCGCCCTCGGAGATCTTGCGCTTCTGGGCCACGTAGACCCGCACCAGCTGGTTCACGCCCGGCGGCAGCTCGTGGGACTCCTCGCGGGAGAAGACCCGCACGTCAATCACCTTGCCGTACTCGCCGTGCGGGACCTTCAGCGAGGTGTCACGCACCTCGCGGGCCTTCTCGCCGAAGATGGCGCGCAGGAGCCGCTCTTCGGGCGTCTGCTCCGTCTCGCCCTTGGGGGTCACCTTCCCGACCAGGACGTCGCCCGGCTCCACCTCGGCGCCGACGCGGATGATGCCGCGGTCGTCGAGGTCGGCCAGGATCTCCTCCGACAGGTTCGGGATGTCCCGGGTGATCTCCTCGGCACCGAGCTTGGTGTCGCGGGCGTCGACCTCGTGCTCCTCGATGTGGATGGACGTCAGCACGTCGTCGCGCACGAGGCGCTCCGAGAGGATGATGGCGTCCTCGTAGTTGTAGCCCTCCCAGGGCATGAAGGCGACGAGCAGGTTCTTGCCCAGCGCCAGCTCGCCGTTGTGCGTCGACGGGCCGTCGGCCAGCAGGTCACCGGCCACGACGCTCTGCCCCTCGACCACCAGTGTCCGGTGGTTGATGCACGTGTTCTGGTTGGAGCGGCGGAACTTGGACAGGCGGTACACCTTGCGCCCGAGGGCGGTGCCGAGGCGGTCCCTCTGCCCCGAGGCGTACTCCACCGTGATGGTGTCGCCGCTGATCTCGGTGACGGTGCCGTTGCCCTCGGAGAGGATCACGTCGCCGGCGTCGCGGGCGGCCCGTGCCTCGACCCCGGTGCCGATGTAGGGCGCCTCGCTCACGACGAGCGGGACGGCCTGCTTCTGCATGTTGGCGCCCATCAGGGCCCGGTTGGCGTCGTCGTGCTCGACGAAGGGGATGAGCGCGGTGGAGACCGAGACGATCTGCTTGGGCGACACGTCCATGAGGTCGACCTCGGACGGCGGGACGAAGTCGATTTCCGACGTGGTCCCGTACGAGCCGGCCACGGCGCCCATGCGCACGCCGGTGCCTTGCGGGCCGCGGCGCACCAGGACGCGCTCCTCGGTGAGGCGGCCGTCGGGGTCGACCGAGGCGTTGGCCTGGGCGATGACGTGCTCCTCCTCCTCGTCGGCCGCCAGGTAGCTCACCTCGTCGGTGACCTTGCCGCCGACCACGGTGCGGTAGGGCGTCTCGATGAAGCCGTACTCGTTGACCCGGGCGTAGGTGGCCAGGGCCCCGATCAGGCCGATGTTCGGGCCCTCGGGGGTCTCGATCGGGCACATGCGGCCGTAGTGCGAGGTGTGGACGTCACGGACCTCGAAGCCGGCCCGCTCGCGGGAGAGTCCGCCCGGCCCGAGGGCGGAGAGGCGCCGCTTGTGGGCCAGGCCCGACAGCGGGTTGTTCTGGTCCATGAACTGGCTCAGCTGCGAGGTGCCGAAGAACTCCTTCACCGCGGCCACCACCGGGCGGATGTTGATCAGCGTCTGCGGCGTGATGGCCTCGACGTCCTGGGTAGTCATGCGCTCACGCACGACCCGCTCCATGCGGCTCAGGCCGACGCGGACCTGGTTCTGGATCAGTTCGCCCACCGAGCGGATGCGGCGGTTGGCGAAGTGGTCCTGGTCGTCGATGCGGTAGGTCGACTCGCCGTCGGACATGTGCAGTGCGAGGTGCAGCATGTAGGTGGCCGAGGCCAGGATCTCCGAGGGGCTCAGCACCGACTGGTTCGGCGCCGGCTTCTCGACGTCGATCCCGAAAAGGTCGCTGAGGCGGTCGATCTCCGGCCCGAGCTTGCGGTTCAGCTTGTAGCGCCCGACCCGGGTCAGGTCGTAGCGCTTCGGGTTGAAGAAGGCGTTCTCGAAGTAGACGCGGGCGGCCTCGGCCGAAAGCGGCTCGCCGGGGCGGGCGCGCTTGTAGATCTCGAGCAGGGCCTCCTCACGGGTCGGAGCGAGGTTGCGCTCCTTCTCCCACTGGCCCTCGAGGAAGTCGAAGTGGCGCACGAAGCGGTCCAGGAAGGCCTCGTCGCCGTAGCCCAGGGCGCGCAGCAGCACGAACAGGGAGAGGCGGCGCTTGCGCGCCACCCGGCAGCCGGCCGTGACGTCCTTGCCCGGCTTGGCCTCGATGTCGAGCTCGATCCACTCACCCCGGTAGGGGTGGATGGTCCCGGTGAAGACGGTCTTGGCGTCGCGCCCGGGCTGGAAGATGACCCCAGGCGAGCGCACCAGTTGGCTGACCACGACGCGCTCGGTGCCGTTGACGATGAACGTGCCGCGGTCGGTCATCATCGGGAAGTCCCCCATGAAGACCGTCTGCTCCTTGATCTCACCGGTGGTGGCGTTGAGGAAGCGGGCGCGCACGAAGACGGGCGCCGCGTACGTCATGTCCTTTTCCTTGCATTCCTCCACCGAGAACTTGGGTGGCGGGCGCAGGTCGGCATCCGTCGGGTCGAACTCGAGCTCCAGGCTCAGCTGGCCGGTGAAGTCCTCGATCGGACTGATGTCGTGGTAGGCCTCGGCGAGGCCCTTGTCGAGGAACCACTGGAACGAGTCGCGCTGGATGGCGATCAGATCAGGAAGAGGCAGGGCCTCGTTGATATTGGCGAACGAAACACGTTCGGGGCTGCGGGACCGTGAGGACAACGGTCAACTCCTCCCAGGTGAAAAGCGGCGGGTGAGGGCGGTACTGCGAATCGGGGACGGACGAGGACGGGACGACGGGATCAGGGCTTCGCGGGCGCGCGCCGACACCGGGGAATTACGGAATCGAAGACACGGAGACGCACGGCAACCCGGCATCTTATCGTGGGGCGTGCCTGGATACAACCCCTCGGCCGCGAAGGCCTGGCGGGCTGCGCCCGGGGTCCCCGACAGGGTAGGGGTGCCCTCCCCCGCAGTCAAGGATCCCGGTCGGAAGGCCAGGTGGGAGCGCTGTCCCGCCCGGCCCCCCGGACCGGGGCTACTTGACCTCGACGCTGGCGCCGGCGCCCTCCAGGGCGGCCTTCGCCTTCTCGGCGTCTTCCTTGTTGGCCTTCTCCAGGACCGGCTTGGGGGCGGCCTCGACCAGATCCTTGGCCTCCTTGAGGCCCAGGCTGGTGAGGGCACGCACCTCCTTGATGACCTGGATCTTCTTGTCTCCGGCGTCGGTCAGGATGACGTCGAACTCCGACTTCTCCTCTTCAGCGCCGCCGGCGTCGCCGCCACCGCCCGCCGGGGCGGCCGCAGCAGCCACGGCCACCGGGGCGGCCGCCGTGACGCCGAACTTCTCTTCGAAGTCCTTCAACAGCTCGCTCAGCTGGATCACCGAGAGCTCGGCGATCCCGTCGAGGATCTCTTCTTTGGTCAGGGTTGCCATCTGCCTGGCCTTCCTTTCTTTCCTTCGGTCTCTGTGGTTCGGTTGGGTGCGCGAATGCGACTGGTGCTACTCGGAGGCCTCTTCGGGCGTGCCCGCCGCCTCTGGTTCGGCCTCGGTCCCGCCGGCGGCCTCCACTGGCTCCGGGGCAGCAGCCTCGTCAACCGGCGCAGCCTCGGCGGCGGGCTCGACCGGTGTCTCCGCCTCGGCGGGGACGGCCGCTTCGGCTTCCGCCGGTGCGTCGGCGGCCTCGGCCGGCGTCTGGGCCTCGGCCTCGGTCTCGGTCTCGGCTTCCGGAAGCTTCTCCCCGGACGCCTCGCGCTGCTCGATCAGCGCCGAGATCCCGTAGGCCATGTTGCGCGGCAGGGCCTGCAGGAGGCCGGCCATCTGCTGCATCGGTGCGGCTAGTGCTCCGGCCAGGCGGGCCAGCAGCACCTCGCGGGGAGGCAGGTCGGCCAACGCGGCCAGGTCACCGGGCGAGAGCAGCGACCCGTCGGCCAGGCCGCCCTTGATCACGAGCAGCGGGTTGCCCCGGGCGAAGTCCCGCAGCGCCTTGGCCACCGCGCTGATGTCACCCTGGACGAAGGTCAGGGCGCTCGGGCCGCTCAGGTACTCCGAGAGCGGCTGGTAGTCGCCACCGTCGATCGCCAGCCGCACCAGTGTGTTCTTGAAGATCTTGTAGTCCCCACCCGCGGCGGCGAGTGCCGTCCGGAGCTCGGCCAGCTCGGCCACGGTGAGCCCGCGGTACTCGCTGACGATGGAGGCCGTGGCCGCGCTCATGCGCGTCTTGACCTCGTCGACCACCTCGACCTTGTGTGCCCTTGCTGCGTTCTGCGATGCCATCGGTGTCCTCCACCGGACTCGGCCCGAGTCTCCGGTGCGACGGCGCAGGCCGGAGTGCTCCGGCGTGCAAGGTGTCGCCTCGTCAGGCCGGCCCATCGGGCCGCTTCGGCACCCAGGGGTGCACCGGAGATCTCTGGCGTTTCGGATTCAGTGCCCGCCCGCCCGAGGGCGGCGAGCTGTGCGGGAGAGCGTAGTACGGCGGCCGGTACCCGTCCGACCGGGATACCCGATCAGGCCGGGACGGCGAGCTCCTCCTCGCTGTAGCGGGCCTTCACCGGGTCGATGCGGACGCCGGGGCTCATCGTCGTCGACACGGTCACTGACAGGAAGTAGCGGCCCTTGGACGACGGGGGCTTGGCTCGCTGGAGCTCGTCGAGGACCGCACGGATGTTGTTCACCAGCTGCTCCACGGTGAACGAGGCCTTGCCGACCCGGATGTGGACGTTGCCGACCTTGTCGGTGCGGTACTCGACCCGGCCGCCCTTGAACTCGGCCACGGCCCGGCCCACGTCGGTCGTCACGGTCCCGGTCTTGGGGTTGGGCATCAGGCCACGGGGCCCGAGCACCCGCCCGAGCGTGCCCACCTGTCCCATCAGGTCCGGCGTGGCGATGGCCACGTCGAAGTCCAGGAAACCACCGTTGATCTTGGCCACCAGGTCGTCGGCACCGACCTCGTCGGCGCCGGCCGCACGGGCCTCGGCCGCAGCTTCGCCGGCGGCGAAGACCGCCACCCGCTCGGTGCGACCCGTCCCCGATGGCAGCGAGAGCGTGCCGCGGACGATCTGGTCCGCTTTGCGGGGGTCCACCCCCAGGCGGACGGCCAGCTCGACCGTCTCGTCGAACTTGGCGCTCGCCAACGACTTCACGAGGTCCACGGCCTCGGCCACACCGTGGAGCGACTCCCGGTCGGCCTTGGTCAGGCTCTCTTTGTACTTCTTGCCGTGCTGGGTCATCTTTCTCTCCTCCGCGTCCTCGGCCTAGCCGGCGACCTTGATGCCCATGGAACGCGCCGTGCCGGCGACCTGCTTCTTGGCCGCCTCCAGGTCCCTGGTGTTGAGGTCCTTCAGCTTGGTGGTGGCAATCTCGGCGAGCTGGGCATCGGTGATCGTCCCGACCTGCTCACGACCGGCCGTCGCGGCTCCCTTGTCGAGCCCCGCCGCCTGGCGGAGCAAGACGGGGGTGGGCGACGTCTTCAGCACGAAGCTGAAGGAGCGGTCCTCGTAGATGGTGATGTCCACTGGGATCACCTGGCCGCGCATGCTCTCGGTCGCCTGGTTGTACTGCTTGCAGAATTCCATCGTCTGCACGCCATGGGGGCCCAGCGCGGTGCCGACGGGCGGCGCGGGCGTGGCCGAGCCAGCTTCGAGCTGGATCTTCACCACGGCGAGCACCTTCTTCTTCGGTGCCATCTCTGTTCTCCTTCTTCGGTATCTGTGTCCGGGCGCCTAGAGCTTGGCGACCTGGCTGAATTCGAGCTCGACCGGTGTCTCCCGGCCGAAGATGTTGACCAGCACCTTGAGCTTGAGCTGGTCCTCGTTGATCTCCGAGATCTGCCCCGAGAAGTCGGCGAACGGGCCTTCCTTGACCCGGACCGTCTCGTTGACCTCGTATTCGAGGCGGGCCCGCGTGCGCTTCGGCGCACCTCCGGGGCCACCCTCCACCTTGACCTGGAGGATGTTCTCGACCTCGCGGCGCGACAGCGGGGTGGGCTTGGTCCCCGGCCCCACGAACCCGGTCACACCGGGGGTGTTGCGGATGGCGCCCCACGTGTCGTCATCGAGGTCACAGCGCACGAGCAGGTAGCCCGGGAACACCTTCTTCTGGACGGTGACCTTCTTGCCGCCCTTGAACTCGTCAACGTCCTCCATCGGGATCACGACCTCGAAGACACGGTCCTCGATGCCGCGGGAGGCCACGACGTTGCCCATGTTCGAGCGCACCTTGTTCTCGTAACCCGAGTACGTGTGCACGACGTACCAGCGACCAGGCCGGTCGTACGGGCTCTCGACCGGGAGCGGCTCTTCCTCGTCGTCTTCGTCCTTGACCCACCCGCCGAGCTCGCCGTCCGCCTCCGCGGCCTCCTGGTCGTCGGTGGCGTCGAGCACGAGGTCCGGCTCACCTTGCGCGATCTCCAGGGCGATCTCCTCCACGATCTCCTCGGCGATCTCCTCGACCACCGCCTCCTCGATCGCCTCGAGAACGGCCTCTTCCACGATTTCCTCCACGATCTCCTCGGCGATCTCCTCGACCACCGCCTCCTCGATCGCCTCGAGAACGGCCTCTTCCACGATTTCCTCCACGATCTCCTCGATCACCGCTTCTTCCACCACGGCCTCGAGCTCCGCCTCCTCTTCGGCGGTGACCTCGTCGACGAGTTCTGCAATGCTGTCCGGGCTCACGGCTGCCTCCTCGGGGGCCGCTTCGGCCTCTTCCCGCTCCGCATCCAGCGCCTCGGCGACGTCTTCTTCGTCACCGGACACCAGTGCTTCCTCTGCTTCTGAATGCGACATGTCGCTCATGCGGGGCTACTTCGTGAAGAGAAGCGTGACCAGCTTCCCAAAGGCCAGGTTCAACACGAAAATGAGGCTGATCATGATGATCAGCGTCGTCAACACCACCGAGGTGTAGTTGATGAGCTCGGAGCGCGACGGCCAGGCCACCTGTCGCATCTCGTCGCGCACCTCGCGGACGAACTGCACCGGCGTCGTGCGTTTGCGCCCCTGTTGCCGACCGCGTGGCTGACGGGGCCCGCCCGCTGTCGAACCCGCTGGCGCTTTCCGGGTAGCCGGAGACCCATCGGCCTCCATCTGCCCTTGGCGCTGCATCAAGCGCTTCGTCTCGCGGTTCACGACTCTTGCCTCACATACTTCGTCATCGGATGGATACGTCCGGGGCAGGGCAGGAGGGACTCGAACCCCCAACCGCCGGTTTTGGAGACCGGTGCTCTACCAGTTGAGCTACTGCCCTCGGTGGGGTGCCTTCAGTTGCCCTCAAGCAGGTGGTTCTTCCCCCTGACCTGGGGATCGGCCTGCCAGAGTAGCACCGGCAGGCACGGCGTGGCTCAGCGGGTCTCCTTGTGCAGTGTGTGCTGGCGGTCCCAGCGGCAGAACTTCTTCATCTCGATGCGCTCGCGGTCGTTCAGCTTGTTCTTGGTCGTGATGTAGTTGCGCCGCTTGCACACCTCGCAGGCCAGGGTGACCTGGACCCTCTTTTCGTTCTTGGGCATGTCCAATCCTTCCTGGTCGCTGGCCGGGACACCCGTCCCGGTTCTGGTAGCGGCGGCGGGACTCGAACCCGCGACAACACGATTATGAGCCGTGTGCTCTGACCAACTGAGCTACGCCGCCATGGGCGAGCCCCCTGTCGGAATCGAACCGACGACACCAGCCTTACCATGGCTGTGCTCTGCCGACTGAGCTAAGGGGGCGCCGCGGCTACCTTCCGCGAAGGGTCAATGATAGCCAGGGCACGGGACCGGCTGCCCCCGCTCCCCGGGTTTTCGCACGTCAACAGTACCATCGGTGGATGCGGATCCGACTCGCCGAGGTGGCCGACGCCGAAGCCATCAGGACGATCTACAACGTCGAGGTTCTCGAGAGCACGAACACGTTCGACATGGTGCCCCGGACCCGGGCCGAGCAGGAGGCCTGGATCCTCGAGCACAGCGGGGTCCATCCGGCCCTGGTGGCCACCGAACCGGCGGACCCGGAGGCGGACGGTCCGATCGGGGCCAACGGCGAGATCGTCCTCGGCTTCGGCTCACTTTCGGCCTTCCGTGAGCGCTCGGGGTACTCGGCCACGGCCGAGAACTCCGTTTACGTCGACCGCGCCCAGCGAGGCAGGGGTGTCGGCAAGGCCTTGCTCGACGAGCTCCTCGTCCTGGCCTCCGCCCACGGCTTCCACTCGCTGATCGCCCGCATCGCCGGACACAACGAGACCTCGATCGGCCTGCACCGGGCGGCGGGCTTCGAACTGGTGGGGGTGGAACGCGAGGTCGGGCGCAAGCACCGGCAGTGGCTCGACGTGGTCGAGCTGCAGCGGCTGCTGTAGGTCCCGCCCGGGGCTGCCCTCAGGCAGCCGGACTCAGGACTCGAGCGCCGCGCCGGTCGCTGTGAGGGCGGGCAGGTGCGACCGGTCGATCCGCCACGACGTCGTCCAGTTGCCGAGCGGGAGGATGACCACGGCCCAGAGCACCATCACGGCCAGCACCATGCTGGCCGGATCCGTGTGCACCAGCTCGTTCAGCAGGTCGGCACCACCCGTGAGCCCGATGAACGGGGCCACGGCGGACAAGCCGAGCACCGCGTAGAGCCAACGACCGGTCACGATCGGAGCCACGATGATGATCCCCCAGGTGAGGTACCAGGGCTGGACGACGGGGCCCAGGAGGACGAAGGCCATCATGGTGGCCCCCAAGGCGCCCAGCAGCCCGATGCGCTCGCGATTACGCAGGCAGTAGATGGCGATGGCGGCCGCGCCGATCAGGCCGACGGCCCGGGTCAGCGTGAGGACGCCTCCGAGGCCGACCCCGATCCCGACGACGTGGGCCGTCCCGCTGATGAGCAGCCCGAACCCGGTGGCCGGCGCCATCCACGAGCGCACGGTGCCCGGAGTGCCCAGGTTGGCGATCCAACCCCAGCCGAGGCCCGACACCAGCGACAGCACCCCCATGACGGCGACCGTGATGAGGCCGGAGCGCAGCACCATGCGGGCGCGGCGCCGCCAGTCGGCAAACGGCCCCGCCCAGTCCCACGCGACATAGACGATGCCAATGGCCGCGGGCACCTTGATGGAGGCGGCCAGCGCGCAAAGGACGACACCCCACGCGGGATGGAAGGAGCGGGCCGCCGTGATGCCGGCGAGGAGCAGGCCCACCATGATGGCGTCGTTGTGGGCGCCGCCCACGAGGGCAAGCAGCGTCAGTGGGTTGAGCACGGCCAGCACGAAGGCCGGGCCGGCGTCGCGACCGAACGAGCGGGCCAGCTTCGGGATGCAGTAGGCGATGAGCGCGATGCCGGCCACCGACTGCAGCCGCAGCAGCACCACGGTGATCAGCGCGTGGTGGAGGCTCAGCGTGGCGGACCACCCGGCCAGCATGAGGAACAGGGGCCCATACGGGGCGGCGGTGTTCGCCCACAGCGGGTCGACCCCGGACACGTACGGCCCCGAGCCCAGGGTGCCGGGCCCGTAGTGGTACGGGTTGATGTGGCGGCTCATCATCTCGCCCTGGGCGGCGTAGGAGAACACGTCCTGGCTGAACAGCGGCGCCACCGCGAGGAGGGGCAGGATCCACAGGGCGAGCATGTAGGCCAAGGGGCGGATCGGCACACCCGGGCGGGCCCGGAGCGTCTGGAAGAGCCCGAGCCAGACGCGCACGAGGAGGATCATCCCGCCGTAGACGGCGACGACGCCCGGCAGCATGAGCGTGGTCGACGGCCAGTCCGCCTCCCCGAAGAACCAGGTGCCCCCCATCTCCAGCTTGAAAGGTGAGCT
Source organism: uncultured Acidimicrobiaceae bacterium (assembly GCA_963826835.1). Classification (GTDB taxonomy): domain Bacteria; phylum Actinomycetota; class Acidimicrobiia; order Acidimicrobiales; family RAAP-2; genus Bog-473. Next base: position 279,660 of record CAWGYK010000011.1, on the reverse strand, counting down.
CGGCAGCGATGCTCCGACGCAGATGAACACGATCGCGATGAAGCCGAGGATGGCGGGCCGGCGCAGGAACGACCAGTCCTCCGGGTCACCGGCTTCCGCCTCGACGCGCTCGGTGAGGGTCACGCCACGCGTGAGCCGCAGCTGCATGGCCTCGGCCCGCATGGAGACACGGCGGAGGCGCGCGCTCACCCGGTCGAGCACCGGCGGTGGAGTCGACATCACGCTTTCGTCCACGGGGTAGTCAGTCTCGCTTGTCATGTCCGGGCACTACAAAAACCCGCTGGGGGGGACGGGCTCACGCCCGGGGCGCATGGACCCGCAATCGACCTGCAACAGCATTGTAACGGCAGTCCATGGGGCGGCAAGGGCCATGGGGACCCAACCGCCGTGCCGGCACAAGATGCGTGGGCCGGGAAGGATTCGAACCTCCGTAGGTGTTAACCGACAGGTTTACAGCCTGTTTCCTTTGGCCACTCGGACACCGACCCGCAGCCGGCGAGATTAGCCCGGTCCGGCACCCCAGAGCGGCAGGTGGCGCCGGTACGCTGAGCCCATGCCCACGTTTGACATCGTCTCGGAAGTCGACATGCAAGAGGTGCGGAACGCCGTTGACCAGGCCAATCGGGAGGCCGCCACCCGCTTCGACTTCAAGAACACCGACTCCGCCATTGAGCTGAGCGAGAACGAGCTCGTGCTCCGGTCCTCGACGGAGGACCGCCTGCGGGCGCTGCACCAGGTCCTGGACGAGAAACTGGTCAAGCGCCAGGTATCGCTCAAGGCCTTCGAGGACTCCCGGGTCGAGGAGGCCCAGAAGGGCACGGCCCGCCAGAAGGTCGCCATCCGGGCCGGCATCTCGTCTGACCACGCCAAGCGGTTGAACAAGTTCATCAAGGACCTCGGGCTCAAGGGGGTCTCGTCGCAGACCCAGGGCGACCAGCTGCGGGTCACCGGCAAGAAGCGGGACGACCTCCAAGAGGTGATCGCGAAGTGCAAGGCGGAGGACTTCGGGATACCGCTGCAGTTCAACAACTTCCGGGACTGACCGCCCTCCGCGACGCCGCCTCAGGCGCCGGCCGGCGGAGAGCCGTCGGACGAGGCGGCCACCTTCTCCGCGTGGTGCTCCTCGTACTCGACGGGATCGACGTGGAACAGCTTGTTGTAGATCACGAACTTCACGATCCACAAGATGGCGAAGGAGAGCAGGTTCGCCCCGTTCACGAGGAGCGTGGTGGCGGGGTGGCTCAGGTGGTGATGGTGGGCGAACTCGCTGGCCAACCACACGGCCAGGCTGGAGAAGGCGAGACCGATGAAGGAGAGCACCCAGAAGGGCACGACCTCACGCCAGAAGTGCGACTTGCCTCCCTTGCCCCAGACCCAGCGCCGGTTGAGCACGTAGGAGGGCACCGTGGCCACGACGTTGGCCACGACATTGGCCGCCACGGCCGGCACCCGGAACTTGCCGAACAAGATCAGCAGCACGACCTGCGACACGATGGTCGAGATCACCGACACCCCGGCGTACTTGACCAGCTTGACGCTCGACGGGTGGGCCATGACCTGGCGCAGCCGCGCGGACAGCGGCTGGTCGGACGACCAGATGTGTGCGAGCGGGGGATGCCCGTCGGGATCGGTCACGGGGCCTCCGCTGTTGCGGGTTGCACCCCCCGAGGGCGGAACAGGCACGGGGGTCATCGTAGCCCGACCGCCCTTTGGCCCCCTGTCAACCAGTTATGCGCCCGCTGTGAGCAACCGATTGCTCCTCGCCACCTCGCCGAACCAGTGGGCGCTCGGCTTGGGCCGGCGCTCAAAGGTACCCGGAGCGACCGACACCAACCCGAACTTGGGCCCATAGCCGAGGTGCCATTCGAAGTTGTCGAGCAGGCTCCACACGAAGTAGCCCCGCAGGTCGATGCCCTCCTCCAGGCACCGGTGCGCGCTCTCGAGCGCGTCGGAGACGAACGCGATCCGCTCCGTGTCATCGGCGGTGGCGATCCCGTTCTCGGTGACGACAACGGGGCACCCGCTCACCGCGGCGGCCCGGCGGACGGTGTGCTCGACCGCCTGGGGCCAGCGCTCGTCACCCATCTGCGTGAGTGGGACGTCGGGATCGTTCGGGGCGAGCCCGTCCGGGCCAAAGTGCATGCGCGTGTAGCACTGCACCCCCACGAAGTCGTCGCCGCCGGTGGCTCGGAGAAAAACGTTCTCGAGCATCTCCTCGGCGGCGTCGCGCAGCGGTTCCCCGCCCTCGAGAGCCGTGATCTCGGCCATCGACAGTGTGAGCCCGACCGGGAAGTCGCCCGGGCCGGCCCGCAGTGCATCGACGGCGAGCCGGTGGGCGCGGACCATCGCCTCGTTCACGGCGGCGTAGCGCGAGAAGTCCTCCTTGACCCCGGGCGGGTACTCGCCCTGGAAGTACCCCATCACGGCGACGACGTTGGGTTCGTTGATGGTGCAGGCCCATCCGACCAGGTCGCCGAGGTGTGCCGTCGCGCGTTCCACGTAGCGTGCGAAGCGCTCGGGGGCGTCCGGTGCCTCCCAGCCGCCGCGGGCAGTGAGCCAGCGTGGTGTCGTGAAGTGGTGGAAGGTGACGACGGGGAGGATCCCGTGGCCGTGACAAGCGGCGCAGATGCGGCGGTAGTGCTCGAGGGCCGCCAGAGAGAACTCACCTTCGGCCGGCTCGATCCGGCTCCATTCGAGCGAGAAGCGGTAGGCGCCGAGGCCCATGTCGGCCACGAGCTGAACGTCCTCGCGCCAGCGATGGAACGAGTCGCACGCGTCCCCGCTGGGCTCGATGGTGCCCGACTCGGGGTCGTGTTCCCAGGCCCACCAGTCGTTGTTGACGTTGCCGCCCTCGATCTGGTGTGCCGCCGTGGCAACGCCCCAGGTGAACCCCGGCGGGAACTCCAGCACCTTCTCCTTGCCCCGTCGTGTCGCCGGTGTCACGCCGCCGCAGGGTAGTGGGAGTCGTGGCGGCGTGCTCTGCAATACCTGCTCCGGCGGCCTGCGAACATGTGCCGATGAGCGCGTCCCTGGAGTTCCTCGTCGCCCTGCTGGACCTCGAGCCCATTGAGGTCAACATCTTCCGGGGCACCCAGCCCAACGAGGAGCGCCAGCGCGTGTTCGGCGGCCAGGTGGCCGGACAGGCGCTCATGGCCGCCGGCCGCACGGTCGAGCACGGACAGGTGCACTCGCTGCACTCGTACTTCCTCCGCCCGGGCGATCCGACCGTGCCCATCCTCTACGAGGTCGACCGGATCCGCGACGGCCGGTCCTTCACCACCCGCCGGGTGGTTGCCGTGCAGCACGGGAGGGCGATCTTCAACCTCTCGGCCTCCTTCCACGACCTCGAGGAGGGGCTCGCGCACCAGATCCCGATGCCCGATGTGCCCGAACCCGAGTCGCTGGCGCCCCTGTACGAGCGGCTGCAGCCCTGGAAGGAGGAGTTGACCGAGTGGTTCGACCGGCCCCACCCGATCGACCAGCGCCACATCGGCGATCTTCCATGGCACTCCCGGGAGAAGGGGGAGCCCTTTCAGCGCCTCTGGATCCGGGCCGACGGCGAGCTCCCCGACGACCCGCTCCTGCACGCCTGCGTGGCGACCTACGCCTCGGACATGTCCCTCTTCGACACCATCCTCGCCCCGCACGACACGAGTTGGGACGACCCGGACTTCATGGGAGCCAGCCTGGACCACTGCATGTGGTTCCACCAGCCCTTCCGGGCCGACGAATGGCTGCTCTACGACACGGACTCACCGATCGCCGCCCAAGGGCGCGGCCTGGCCCGCGGCTTCCTGTTCGACCGGCAGGGGCGGCTGTGCGTCTCGCTCGCCCAGGAGGGGCTGGTCCGCATGCGGACGCGGACTGCCCGGTGATTCAGCGGTTCTGCATCGGGGTGTAGTCGCGCGGCTCGGAACCGATGTAGAGCTGGCGCGGCCGTGAGATCTTCGAGTCCTGGTCGAGCATCTCCTGCCAGTGCGCCAGCCACCCGGACGTACGCGGGATGGCGAAGAGCACGGGGAACATCTCGAGTGGGAAGCCCATGGCCTGGTAGATGAGGCCGGAGTAGAAGTCGACGTTGGGGTAGAGCCGCCGCGACGTGAAGTACTCGTCGCTGAGCGCGATCTCCTCGAGCTTGAGGGCGATGTCGAGCAGCGGGTTCTTCCCCGTCACCTCGAAGACCTCGTCGGCGGTGCGCTTGATGATCTTGGCCCGCGGGTCGTAGCTCTTGTAGACGCGGTGGCCGAAGCCCTGCAGGCGCTGCCCGCCGGTCCCGGCCTTGACCGTCGCGATGAAGTCCGGCACGTTTTCGATGCTCCCGATGTCGGTGAGCATCCGGATGACGGCCTCGTTGGCACCACCGTGCCGGGGTCCGTAGAGCGCCGCGGCGGCCGCGGCCGTGGCCGAGTAGGGGTCGGAGTGGGACGAGCCGACGACCCGCATGGCCGTGGTCGAGCAGTTCTGCTCGTGGTCGGCGTGGAGGATGAACAGAACGTCGAGAGCACGGGCCAGGACAGGGTCGGCCTCGAAGCGTGGCTCGGCCACCTTCCAGAGCATGGAAAGGAAGTTGGGAGCGAAGTCGAGCGAGTTGTCGGGGTAGACGAAGGGCATGCCGACGCTGAAGCGGTGCGCCGCGGCGGCCAGTGTCGGCATCTTGGCGATGAGACGGACGATCTGCTTGTTCCGGGATTCGGGATCGAAGATGTCCTTGGCGTCGAGATAGAAGGTCGACAGGGCGGCCACGGCCGAGACGAGCATCCCCATCGGATGGGCGTCGTAGTGGAAGCCCTCGAGGAAGCGCTTGCGCACGTTTTCGTGGATGAAGGTGTGGTACGTGACGTCGTGACGCCAGGAGGCGAACTGCTCCTCGTTGGGGAGCTCGCCGTTCAAGAGGAGGTACGCCACCTCCAGGTAGGTCGAGTTCTCGGCCAGCTGCTCGATGGGATAGCCGCGGTAGCGCAGGATCCCGGCATCCCCGTCGAGGTAGGTGACGGCGCTCTCACAAGCCGCCGTCGACATGAAACCGGGGTCGAAGAACCACACCCCGGGAAGGAGCTTGGCCCATTCCTCGGCCGATACCCCGCCGTTGACGAGCGGGATCTCAATGGACTCGCCATTGCGATTGTCCGTGATCGTGATGCTCTCGGCCACGTGAAGAGCCCTCCAATTCCAGATTTCGGTGCGCCCCGATCCTATGACCAGGAATGCGTGCGGTCGACACGCCGACCGGACCGGAACGCCGGGCGTCCGCCGTTCAGGTTGCCGGGGCCACTTGCAGCTCCGACTGGAGCTCGGTGGCGCCCGTCGGGGTCTGGCCCGCGAGGGGGATCACCTGGACGGTCAGCAGGTAGTTGGTGGACGGCTTGACGCCAAAGACCAAAGCGGGCAGCGCCACCGAGGCACCCAGGGTGATGGAGGTCGACCGGACCTGGGTCTTCGTCACGCCCGACGGCGCCATCGCCAGCGAGAAGCGGACTGAGACGTGGGGTTCGTCCGCCGAACCCAGGTTGGTCAGGACCACGGTCACGCTGAGCTGGGAGGTGGGACTGAGCACCGAGACTCCCGCCGGCACGCCCTGCGGTGCAGGCAGGGCCGGTGGGCTCAAGCGCACGGTGCGGAGGACGACGTCATGAGTCGCCACCAGTGTGGGCGAGGTGGCAAGGAGATCGACCTGGGTCGCCACACTGCCCAGCTGCCACAATTGCGGATCGGTCACCCACACCGATTCGGGAAGTCGGCCATGGCCGGGGGCGGCGGCAAGAGACCGCCGCACCGACCGGTAGAGCGCATCGGAACGGGAGAGGAGCGCGCCGGCTGCGGCGATGCGGTTCGTCGCCTGGGTCGCCGAAAGCAAGGCGGCTGAGCGGGTGGTCGCCGCGCTGTCGGGTGGTGCCCCGGCTGGTGAAGAGGGATCCATACCGAGGAACCCGTCGACGGCGGACCGCAGCTGCGTCATGGATCGGGCCCGCTCGGCGAAGACGGCCGAGAACTCCGTGGCCACCGAGCCCAGAGGGCCGCTCCCGGCGGCCAGGCTGGCCCGCGACGACTCGTCGGCCGTTTGTTGCACTGCGCCGTCCAGCTCCGCCTGCAGACCCTGGCGACTCTGCGACTGCAGGCCGTTGATCAGCGCGCGCACGGTCGACGACGTCGCGTTCGACTGGTCCGCCACGACGGTGCCCTGCGCCGCCAATGACCGGTCCGAGTTGGCGTCATAGCCTTGCGACTGCCGCGACACCTGGGTCAGGCCACCCACAATGAATGCGAGCACGATCACTGCTGCGATGAGCAGGATGATCGGCCGGGCCGGTGATCGACGGCGCGCGCGGCGGCGGGGCCTGCGGGGCGACATCGCCACAGGAAACTACAGGGACAGGAGAGGCTTTACACCGCGAGGAAGGATGCGCCCGGGGTCTCACCTGACGTCGTGAGGGTACTGGCGCTGGAACGCCACTGCACCGTGGGGGCGATGGCCCGGACGTCCACCCGGCTGCGGTACCGCTCCACCAGCTCCAGAATGTCGGAGATGACCTCGTCGGTCAGCAGGTGCGGCTGGAGGCCCAGATCGAGGAGCTTGGTGTTGGCGGCCTTGAAGTAGTGCTCCTCGTTCTCGACCCGGGGATTCGACAGACCCTCTGCGATGTCGACCCGCGTCGGGCACACCCTCTTGACCAGTTGCGCCATCTCTCGCACGGAGAAGGACTCGGTGAATTGGTTGAAAACCCGAAACTCGCCGCGGTCGGCGGGATTCTCGAGGGCCAGAGTCACACAGGCCAGGGTGTCCCGGATGTTCAACATGCCCCGGGTCTGACCACCGGCGCCGTACACCGTCAACGGGTGTCCCGTGACAGCCTGCACACAGAAGCGGTTCAGCACGGTACCGAAGACGCCGTCGTAGTCGAAACGCGTCGCCAAGAGAGGGTCGACGTCCGTCTCGTCGGTCGACTGGCCGTACACGATCCCCTGGTTGAGGTCCGTGGCGCGCAGGCCCCAGATGCGACAACCGAACATGATGTTGTGACTGTCGTGCACCTTGGACAGGTGGTAGAAGGAGCCCGGCTGCTTGGGGTAGGGCAGCACGTCGGTGCGCCCCTTGTGCGTGATCTCGATGAAACCTTCCTCAATGTCGATGTTGGGGTACCCGTACTCCCCCATCGTCCCGAGCTTGACGAGATGGATATCGGGGTCCGTCTCCTGAATGGCGTACATCACGTTGAGGTTCCCCACGACGTTGTTGACCTGGGTGTAGACGGCGTGCTCCCGGTCGATCATGGAGTACGGGGCGGACCGCTGCTCACCGAAGTGCACAATGGCGTCGGGCTTGCCCTCGGTGACCACGCCGTAGGTGAACGCGGCATCGGTCAGGTTCCCGATGCGCACGTTGATGGCATGGCCAGACAGCTGCTCCCAGCGGGTGACGCGGTCTTGCAGCGAAGCGATGGGCACCAGGCTGTCCACGCCCATTTCGCGGTCGTATTCGCGGCGCACGAGGTTGTCGACGACCGTGACCTCATGGCCGAGCGCCGAAAGATGGAGGGCGGTTGGCCAACCGAGGTAGCCGTCTCCTCCGAGAACCAGAATCTTCATCTCACCCCGTGTTTTCGTTCAGACTCCGCCTTTGTTACGGAGTCATGTCGGACCCATCATGAGACAGGACCCTGAATCCACGCTGTGGAGCGGCTGAAATTGGCGTGAGACCAGGGGTTTTCCCTAGCGGGGCAGCATAAAGAGCGGGAAACCGGCGCGGGGGGATGGGTGGGAGGCGAGGACCGACCCCGATGACGGCGTCAGCCGGGCAAGTCCTCGCCCCAGAGCGCCCGCCGCAGGCCGGAGGCCCTCGTGATCGGCCGTTCGATGGCGGAGCGGATCAGGTCTTCTGTGCCCACCAGGACCAGCCGTCGACGGGCGCGGGTGGCGGCGGTGTAGAGCAGCTCCCGCGTCAGGATGCGTGAGTCGGCGCTCGGCAGGAGGAACGCCACCACATCGAACTGGGATCCCTGGCTCTTGTGAACGGTCATGGCGTACACCGTGTCCACCGCGGCCAGTCGGGCGGTACTGACCGGTAGGACCGTGTCGCCGCGCCGAAAAGCAGCCTCCATCGGCCGGACCGCGCCCTTCACAACGACACCGACGTCGCCGTTGAAAAGGTCGAGGGAGTAGTCGTTCTCGGTCACGATCAGCGGCCGCCCGAGGTACCAACCCTCTCCCGCCGCGAACCCCTCCACCTCTGCTTCCAGCCAGCGTTCGATGTGACGCGTCCAGGCCCGCACGCCCTCGGGTCCGCGCCTGTGGGCACAGAGGAGACGGAACCCCTCGAGAGCGTCGAGCGCGGTCTCGGCGTCACCGTCCTGCGCCGCCTCGATCACGGCGCGGCCACTCTCGACGGCGCAGTCGTGGATCACTTGGAGTTGCCCGACCGTGGCCGGATCCGACGGATCGAGCGCCAGCCAGTCCACGTTGGAGCCGCCGGCCCCGAGCTCCGCCAGCGCGGCGTCCGCGTTGCCGGCCTGGACCGCGCGGGCGAAGGCGGCGATGGCTCCCTTGTGACGTCGCACGTGGCGAAGGAGCACGACACCGTCCCCTATCGGAGACCGCGCCGTCGTCCTCGCGTCGGGAACGGGATAGCCGGTCGCCTCCTCGAGTTGCTTCCTGACGGTCTCATCCATGCACAGCCCACGCGACGCCGGCCCGACGATGTCGCCGAGCACGGCGCCGGCTTCGACCGATGCGAGTTGCTCCGGGTCTCCGACGATGATCAGACGTGCCTCGGGACTCAGTGCCTCGAGCAACCTGGCCATCATGGACAACGCGACCATGGAGGTCTCGTCGACCACGACGACGTCGTGACGGAGCGGATTCGATCTGTTGTGCCGGAACCGTGTCCGGTTGCCGCCGCTCCGCCCCAGAAGGCGGTGCAACGTCGTCCCCCGGAGCTCGAGCAGCCGGGCCATGATGCCCGGGTCGAGGCCCAGGTGGGTCGCCTCGTTGCGGACGGCCTCCTCCAGTCGTTGCGCTGCTTTGCCGGTCGGCGCCGCCAAGGCGACGAGTGGCGGGGGGGAGCCCCGTGCGATCGCCTGCTGGTCGAGCAGCGCCAACAGACGCGCCACGGTCGTGGTCTTCCCCGTCCCCGGTCCGCCTGCGATGACGGATACCCGGCGCAGGACGGCGGCCGCGGCGGCCAGGGGCTGCAGGTGGTCAGGATCCTCCGACTCGGGATCCGCTTCGGGGAAGAGCTGTGTGAGCCCAGCGCGCAGTTGTCTCAGGTCGACGTCGACCACCTCGGTCTGGGCCCGGGCCAGCAGCTCTGCCGCGACCAGGCATTCGTCGAGCCAGAGCCGATTCAGGTACAGCTTCGACCCAGCCAGATAGAGGGGCCTCCCGTCCCCGACGAGTGGGCTGAGGGCCATGACGTCGAGCCATGCCTCGGGATCCGGCCAGGGCAGGGCGTCGAGGTCGGCCGGCAGATCGACGTCTCCGCTGGCGGTCTCCCGGATGGTCCGCAGGTCGACGCACACGTGGCCGAGTCGGGGCGCCCGGACTGCCAAGGCGACCCCGAGTCCGACTTCCTCCCCACTGACGCCGGCAAGTTGTGCCAGCCGGTGCGCCACGTGGACGTCTGAGGCGTCCAGGATCCCCGCCCGATTGAACATGTGCAGGCTCCCGGATGCCCAGGCGGCGACCGAGACGTCGTAGCGATCGAGGCCGGCCCCGGCGGTCTCGACGGTCGTCACCGCCGAGCACCTTGGTCGAAGAGGTCGCTCAGCGCCGCCACGAGGTCGGGCGGAGGACACCAGGACCAGACCCCGCACGGGCTGCTCCCGAAGAGTGTGGGCTCGCTGGCGCTCATGCCTCGCAGGAACAGGTAGAGGACGCCACCCAGGTGGCGGGCCGGGTCGTAGACAGGCTGGCGCCAGCGCAGGTACCGGTGCAGGGCGACCGAGTAGAGCAACGCCTGAAGCGGATAGTGCGCCTCGGCCATCGCGTTCGCGATCGCGGCGGGACGGTAGTGCCACGCGGTGGGAGTCTCGTCGGCGGCACTGAGTCGGTTCGTCTTGTAGTCCGCCAAGACGAACCGGCCCTCGGGCAGTCGCACCACCAGGTCGAGGCTGCCCGTCAAGTAGCCCCGCAATGGATTGTTCCCGAGCGCCGGGTCGCTCAGCCGCTCGGCATAGGCGTAGACCGGATCGCCCTGGTCCAAGTGCTCGGTGAGCAGCGGCGCAAGGTCGGTCACCCGAAGTTCGTCGTCCCGCTGAACGTTCGCATCGTCACCACCGACCAGTGGAAGCTCGAAGCCAAGCTCGTCAAGGCGGTTCACCCTCGCCACATCGCGCAACCGCTGGCCTCCCGCCAGTCCCAACGGAGACTCGATGGACGCGCACAGGCCCCGTATGACGTTCTCTCGGTTGCCCAGTTCGACGTTGAAGTACGCCTGCTCCTGGCGCAGGGCGTCGTCCACCTCGGCGACAAGGTCCGGCGCGTCAAAGGCCACCCGCTCCATGACACCGTGGATGAGCGTGCCCACGAGTGTCCCCCCGGGCATCGCGGCCAAGGCCAACGGCACCGAGCGGAACCGGGTCTCGTCCAGGTCGTCTGTGGAAAAAGCCTCGGCCGGAATTCGAGAGGGGGCGCCGGACGTCTCCTCGTCCAGTGTCACCTCTGCCTCCGACTCGCTGGCGATGCTCGGTTGCTCGTGCGCTGCGCTGGTAATGGACGAGTACGACGCGCGCCGCCAATTCGTGTCGAGGTCGCGGTCGAAGTCGCCCACCTCGAGCTCCGACGAGCTCTCGAGGTCGTGGTGCCACCGGACTTCCTGCGGCGGCTCGACCCGTTCGACCACGACTTCCGGGCCGAGCGCTCGCAACGCTGAGACGACTGTCGCGTCGGGCTGAGCGCGCTTGCCAGTCGCCGGGATCTGGCCGTCGGGTCCACGGTCGAAAAGGAGACGCGACAGCGAAGAGTTCTTCGTGTCCTTCGCTCCGGCCCACCACAGCACCGCCTGGTGGCGGGCGCGGGTCAGGGCGACATAGAGCAGGCGAAGGCTCTCGCCTTGCTCCTCCGCCTCCTGCAATTTCTTGTGGGCCGTCAAGTCAGGACCCGGACACCCGACGTCGATGGTTCGCTCGCCTGTGCTGTCGGGGTCGTGAAAGACCGGGACATCGATCGGAAACGCCCAGCCGTCCCACGCATACGGGATCATGACAACAGGGAATTCCAATCCCTTGCTTCGGTGGACCGTAATCACCTGCACCGCTTGCGCGTCCGACTCCAGCCGGCGGGCCCGCTCTTCATTCTCGCTGTCGCGGTCCGCCTCCAGGATGCGTCGTCCCAGCCAATTGGCGAGGGCCGTTGGGCCCACACCTTCGGTGACGGCCGCATCGTGCAGCAACTGGGCCACGTGACGCAGGTCGGTCATGAACCGCTCCCCTGAGGGGCGGCCGAGCACTCGAGCCGGGACGTCCCGGGCGGTCGTGACTGATTCGTAGAGCGTGGCGACGCCTCTGTCGCGCAGAAGTCGACCCCAGGTATGCAGCCACCCATGGAGATCCTCCCAGCGCTGTACGTCCTCCTTGTCCGCCACCTGCTCCGCCGTCCATCCGATGAACTGCGTCATGGCTGCCAGCGACGCCCGAGCGCTCGACGCAGGCTGCTCGAGTGCCTCGAGGAGGCGGAGCCATTCACGAGCAGGCCCTGACGCGAACACGGATCCGGCGCCGCCGATGACCGCAGGCACGTTCGCCGCGAGCAGCGCGTCGCACACCGTCGTCGCCTGCCTGTTGGACCTGACCAACACGGCGATGTCGCCAGGGTGCAGGCGGCGGCTCTTCGTGCCGTCGTGGTGGCGCGTGGTGATCTCGGGTTCGGCCTCGAGGAGCTGGACGGTCTGTGCCGCCAGGTCGCTGGCAATGAGGTCGCGCGCCTCGGGCGCCTTCACCTTCTGTTGGTAGGTGGGCAGGAAGCCGTCGGCCATGTGCACGACCCTGACGCGCAACGGGGTGGAAACCGGGGCGCGGAGCAGCCCGGGCTCGGCGTTCGGAGGAGCAGCCCTGACGTTGCGGTAGGTGATGCCGGCCTGACCGAGCTGTGCACCCTTGAACAAAACGTCGTAGGCGGCGAGAAGGCTCCTGTCGCTGCGCCAATTGACGTCGAGCGTCCATTTCGACTGCACGGTCGCCTTCGCCTTGAGGTAGGTGTGCACATCGGCACCCCGGAAGGCATAAATCGCCTGTTTCGGATCCCCGATGAGGACGAGTGTCTTGCCCTCTGCGTCGAAGGCTGTCCTCATGATGTCCCACTGAACGGGATCGGTGTCCTGGAACTCGTCGACGAGCACGACGTCGTAGCGCTCACGCAGACGGGCACGCGCCACCGATCCCCGGGATGGATCGCTGAGGGTGTCGCGTAGGCGAAGGAGGACGTCGTCGTACGTGAGGATCTTGAGGGCGCGCTTGCGCGCCTCCACTTCCATCCGCACGCGCTCGGCGAAACGGCGGCGCGTCGATTCGAGATCATCGCCATTCGAAAGCGGGGGCAAGAGGAGGGCGTCGGGGATGTCGAGGGCCTTACGAGCAACCTTGCCTGCATCCTGTCGCGAAAACGCGATCGTGTTCGCTCGATGGGCGAACTTCCGGAGGTAGAGGTCGTCGACGACCTCGTCCACCATGTCGCGCACATCCTCGACAAGCGTCACATCGCGGTCCACGTCGCCCGCGGTGCCGAGGCCGTAGAGGACCTGCAGGCAGAACCCATGCGTCGTCTCGATGGTGGCGGCGTCGAAGTCGGCGATCGCCTTGGCCAGCCGGCTGCATCGCTGCTCCTGCTCAGCGCGCGGCACCGCGGCGAGGAGCCGCAGAATGTCGTCGTTCTGCGAGGGCTCCTTTCCGGCGAGGACATCGACCAGGCCGTCGAACGCGCGCACCAACCGGTCGCGCACTCGCTCGCGCAGCTCTCCGGTGGCCATTCGGGTGAACGTGATGACGAGAAGGCGCTCGATCGGCAGACCCTCTTCGGCCACGTAGCGAGCGGTCAGCGCGGCGATCGTGAACGTCTTGCCGGTGCCGGCACTCGCCTCGAGCAGCGTTGTCCCGCGCGGCAGCGGACCGCAGACATCGAACGACGGGACCTCCCCGTCCTCCAGGCCCACCGTCACGAGAGGCGTCACCTGAGCCTCAGGCTTTCGAACGCGAGCAATCCGTCCCAAAGTGTGCGGGCGCAGACGCCGAACCGATGAGGCTCGGCTGGGTCGAGCTCAGTTCCCTCACCCGGAGCCGGATCCCCCGTGAGTGTGACCATGTCGGCGAACGACAGTTCCTCCCCGAGGACGAACCGATGCTCCTTGTCTCTGTTCTCGTTGTCCCAGTCGTTCCTCGACTCCCATTCCTTCCTCGCCGACTGAGCGGCCTCGCCGGGCTCACGTCCGAGAGCCCGGTCGGCGGCGTAGGCGGCGGAGGTCTTGCAAAAAAGGGGCAGCGGCTCGCTCATGCCACGACGGAAGAGCTCGACCAGAGCCGCCAAATGGTCTTGCGCCACGCCTCGACGGACCAGCGGATCCGGGTCGAGTGGCCCGACCGTGGCCACCGCCACGGCATGCCGCGCACCCTTGGGTGTCCGTCCGATCGTCTGCGCTTCGAAGGGCACCTCGGGGTAGGTGGCGCTCAGCGCCAGGAGACGGAGCCACGCGCTCATCCGCAGCGCCGGCTGCATCCGCCGGTAGGTCACCGCCGGGATGACGTTCCCGCGCACTCCGGTCACCGTCCCGTCCACCGAGGGGAGGCCCGGCAGGTCGACATGGACGTCCAGCGCCGTTGGGGGTCGATCCGAAAGGTGCTGGCCGGCCAGGACCAACTCCTCGATGTCGTGCTGCATCTCGTCGAGCACCGGGTTGGCCAGCGACGCGGGCGGAGGGCTCCCCGGGCGGTCTCGGCCTTCTCGCACTCGTCCCAGCTCGCCCCATCGAGGCGGGCACGCAGGATCCGCTCGGCAATCCCCCACTTGGCCAGGGCGTCCGGGTCAATCGGGATCGCGTCCTCGTACTCGCGGGTCCGATCCCAGAGCGAGAGCCCGAGCCGCTCGCGCAGGAAAACCTTGACGGGGTCGCGGAGGAAACGATCCAGGAGGTCGACATCGACGGTTTGGGCCTCGTAGGCCAAGGGGTGCTCCAGGAACGGCCGGAGCCGCTGCTCCTGCGCCAGCGCGGCCCGAGCTCCTTCGAGGTGAAGCCTGTCGAAGCTCCATGGCCGGGCGGGGATGAGCCTCCCCGGGAGGTAGTTGCGGGGATCGAAGGGTTGCAAGGGGTGCTGGACGACGAGGATCTCGCGCGCCCGTCCCGCCGGAGTACGGACGGTGTGATCCACCACGTCGAGCAGCTCGCCCACCGGCACCGCGGGCGGGCGGGGCTGGTTCGATCGCTCGTCGTGGCCGCTGTACGTGATCACGAAGTGTTGGCGGGCGGCCAGCAGCGCATCGAGCAGGAGTTGGCGGTCCTCACTGCGCGCGTCGCGGTCGCCGACTCGTGGTTCCTGGGCCGTGATGTCGTCGCCGTCACGCTCGATATGGCGTGGGAAGCTGCCGTCGTCGAGACCGAGCAGGCATACGACCTTATGCGGAATGGACCGCATGGGGACGAGGGTGCACACGGTGAGGTAGCCCGTGCAGAAGTTGGCCCTCGTCGCCTTGCCCTTCAGGCGTTCGGCCAGGAGCGAACGGACGTCATCACTGCCGATGGTGACGGCGCTGTCCTCGCCCTCCATTGTCGCCTCGTCGACGAGCCGCTCGAGGAGCGATGTGAGCTCTGCTCGTTGCCAGGCCTCGTCAAGCGGCGCCATCGTCAGCGAGTCGGCAATCCCAGCGAGCTCCAACCCCCACTCCCGCATGGTGCGGTCGCCCGTCAGGCGGTCGATGGCAGTGTGCAAGCGCTCGACGAACTCGGCCAGACGCCCCGCCAACTCGATGTCGCCGCTCTCGACGTCGTCCAGCGGAAGCGTCTCCGCGAAGAGCCGCTGACCGTCCTCCGCCATCGCCACGCCGAGCAAGACCCGGTCCAACCCGGATCGCCAGGTGTTCGCCCCGACGCGTCCGAGCTTGAAGACCTGTCGATGGGTCGCGTCGAAGCCCCAGCGGACATTCGCCTCGCGGACCCACTGCTCGAGGCGTGCCAGGTCCTCGTCGGCGAAGCGGAACCGTCGCCGAACGGGCTCGCGCCCGGCCAGGTCGAGCACCTGGCTCACGGTCATGCGTGCGGTGGCAAGTTCGAGCACTTCGGCGAGGACACCCATCACCGGGTTGGTCTGGCGGAGCGAACGGTCCGCCAACCGGATCTTGAGCTGGCGCGTGCCGTCGCTGTGACCGCTCTCCTCGTCGTACGCGCCGAACGTCGCCTGGATGAGTGGGGCGAAGTGCTCGATGTCCGGACACATGACGATGATGTCTCGAGGTTCGAGATCCGGGTCCTCGGCCAGTCGATGCAGAATTGCATCGCGCAGCACCTCGACCTGGCGGCCGCGACCATGGCAGGAGTGCACGCGGATGCTGTCGTCATCGCTCGCGAGCAGTGGGCGGGTGTCTTCGCCCCCGCCAACGGGCAAACGATTGGACCGGATGTCCTCCTGGATCCGGCGGAGCAGGGTGGGCTCGCCTGTGTCCTCCTCCGCCATCACCACGTCGGCGTGGGTCTCGGCCCCGCCGAGGACGAGTTGCATCTCGCGCGGCGTCGCGGCCCCACGAGGCGAGCAGCGGGTTGCGTGCTGCCGACACCGTCTGGTCCTCCCGTCGTGGCAGGTGCCTGGTGCCCGGATCGACCTGCGCTTCCAGACGGTTCCAGAGCTCGGGGGACGGATGGAGGAGGAAGAGGTTGACGTCGCGCTGGCAGGCCACGGCGTCGAGGACGTCCAGGTAGCTCGCGGGCAGCCGCGTCAGCCCAAACAACGAGAATCGAGGGGGGAGATCGAGCAGTTCGTACGTTTCCCTGAGCCGGCGGCACGCGCTTTCCAGGTGCTCCGCCGGACTCGGTCGGCCGATGCGTTCGCTGAGGAGCCGCCACAGTTCGAACTGCCACGCCGCCTCGTCGGGTCCGGGTACCCCGGTCGCCCAGCGCTGGAGCATGTCCGGGCGGTGCACCGCATAGCGGTCGAAGAGGTCCGCCACGTGCCGGACGATTGAGAACCGCTTCGTCCGTTCGGGCGTCCCCGGCACGGCCTCGTCATCGGTGACGCCCGAATTCCGGATGTGGTCGGCCAGTGGCGCCAGCCAGGGGTCGTCGAAGTGCGCCTCGACGACCTCCATGAGAGGCCAAACCGCACGCTCGGGCAACCACGGGTCGGCTTTGGGGTCATTGCCGGTCGCTCGGGCCAGGGCGGCGGAGACGAGAGTCCCGGGAAAGGGGAAATCGACGTTGGCGCACACCCCGTCGTGCGCTCCGGGTGTGACGCCGAGCTGGGCGGAGAGGCGCTGGCTGAGCCACCGCTCGATACCCTTGGTCGGCACGGAAACGACCTCCGGTGTCATCGGATCCTCGAGCGGTTCGGCCACCAACCGGGCCAGCATCGACACCAAGACGTCGGTTCGATCGGAGCGATAGACGCGAAGCACCCCGGCAGAGTACGTCGCCGGTGTTCTCCAGCAGCCCGCCAACAATGCCGGCGGCAGTCACGGCTATCCGGCCTGCCCCTCCGCCGCGCTCAGGCCGGGGTGCCGGTGTTGGCCTCGCCTTCGGGCATCGTCAGGATGGTCGATCCCACCCCGTCGTCCTCGTCGTCCTCGACTGCCTGCAGGTGCCTCGGTGCGGCCTCGATGGGAGCCAGCTCTCCGATCTCCGCCGCCTCGCCGCTCATGACCCCGAGGCTCGGGAACCGTCGCGCTGAGACCAGCACACGGGACTCGAACGATCCCACGGCCCGGTTGTAGGCCTCCACGCTCGACGTCAGGCTGCGTTGGAGCGTCTGCATGTGGCCGGTCATCACGCGAAGACGGTCGTACAGCTCGGCGCCGAGCTTCTGCACCTCGCGGGCGCTCTCGGCCAGCGTCTCCTGCTGCCATCCGAACGCCACGGTCCGCAGGAGCGCGATCAGCATCGTCGGCGTCGTGAGCAACACTCCGTTCGACATGGCGTACTCCTGGAGTGTCGGATCGGACTCGTAGGCCGCCGACAGCAGCTGATCCCCGGGTATGAATGCCACCACCTGTTGTGGCGACTCGAACTGCCTCCAGTACTCCTTCTTGGCCAGCTGGTCCACGTGGCTACGCACCTGCTTGGCGTGCTGAATTGCGAAGAGACCGCGCGACTGGTCGTCGTCAGCGTCGATCAGCTTGAGAAAGGCATCGAGCGGCACCTTTGCATCGACCACCATGTCCCGGCCGCCCGGCATGTGGACGATCATGTCCGGGCGAAGGCGACCGTCCTCGGTGTTGGTCGACACCTGCTCGTCGAAGTCACAGTGTTCGAGCATCCCCGCCATCTCCACGACACGGCGTAGCTGGACCTCTCCCCAGCGCCCGCGCGTCTGCGGGGAGCGCAGGGCAGTGACCAGATTGCGCGTCTCGCGCTGGAGCTGCTCGTGCCCGAGATGGAGCTGGGCCAGCTTCTCGCTCAGCCCCTCGTAGGCACCCTTGCGCTCCAGCTCCACCTGCCGCAGCCCGAGCTCGTAACGCGCCAGCGTCTCACTCAAGGGGTTGAGCAGCTGGGCGATGGCCTGCTGGCGTTGGGTGAGGTCTCCCTCGGCCGCGGTGCGGACTTCGTTGAGCTTGGTGGCGGCCAGCGCCAGGAACTGCTCGTTGTTCTTTGCCAACGCCTGGACCGAGAGCTCGGCGAAGGCTCCGGCGAGGTGGCTTCGCTCCTCCTCGGCCCGGCGTGCGGCCTCGCACTCGGTGCTCCGGAGCAGCTCCAGCTCAGAGAGAGCGACGGCCCGGGCCGTCTCGGCCGCCGCCGCAGACTCCGACGCCGTCTTCAATTCGGCCGCCAGCCGCCCGGTCAGCGCCTGGGCATCGGCCAGACGGCCCTCGGCCAGCCGCGTCGCACCGGTTGTCCGGGAGCTGCGCGCCAGATGCCAGGCAACGCCGATGGCGAGCCCGGCAACGAGACCGATGACCACCCAGAGGACCATGAGGCCAATGTAACGACGGGGTGTGTCAACAACGGGGACCGCCCACTCCCGCTGCTGGCGGTTCCGGCAATGCCCGCGATTTGGGGGTCGTCACACAGGAATGGAGCCGGTAGCGTGACCAGGATGCCGTTCAAGCTCGGTGGCAGCACAAAAACGGTCCCGGAGCAGGTCGAAGCCGAGGATCACCCCATGCAGATCGGACCGCTCGTCACGGAGCAGCCGCTCTGGCCGCGCACGATGCCCGAGCCCCACGAGGTGGACCGCCTGTTCTCCCAGGTCTTCGCGCTGGTCGGCGAGGCCATCGTGGGCGCGACCCACGCCCTGTTGGCCGGCGATCGCGATGCGGCCAAAGAGCTGGTCAAGCGCGACGAGGTCGTGGATAAATTGATCGGGCAGATCTCTGCGACGGTCCAGCAACAGCTCGTCCACGGCGAGACCACGGCGGAGGAACGCCGCGAATACGTGGCGATCCTGCGCATGCTTCCCGACATGGAGCGCAACGGCGACCTGGCCGAGCACATCGCCCGTCGGGCCGCTCGCGGCCTCGGGGCGGAGATGTCGGCCCGGAGCCGGGGCCTGGTCGAGCGGATGGGCGAGGTGGCCGCCACCATCTGGCGCGAGACCGGGGATGCATTCGCCGAGCGCTCCGCCGCGGCGGCTTCCTTCATCGACGACCTCGACGACGAGATGGACGACCTGCACGTCACCCTGACCGCGGAGCTGGTGGCGGGCACCATGCCGTTGCCCGTGGCGATCGAGCTGGCCATGGTGGCCCGCTTCTACGAGCGCTTCGGCGACCACGCCGTCAACCTGGCCCGCCGCATGTCCACCCTGGTGATCGGCGGTCCCGAGCCCGTCTCCTCGGGTCCTGACTGACCCCCTTCCGGGATCAGGAGCGCAGCGCGAGTAGTTCTTCGGCGATCTGCACGACATTGAGCGCCGCGCCCTTGCGCAGGTTGTCACCCGAGACAAAAAGGGCCAGTGCGTTGGGCGCACCCTGAGCCCGCCGGATGCGGCCGACGTAGGAAACGTCCCGGCCGGCGGCGAGGAGCGGCGTCGGGACCTCAGCCAGCTCGACTCCGGGGGCAGTCCGAAGCACCTCTGTGGCGCGCTCGGGGCTGAGAGAGCGCTCGAACTCGCACACGATGGCTGCCGAGTGCCCCGTGAAGACGGGCACCCGCACGCAGGTGGTGGTCACGGCGAGATCCGGCAGCCCCAGGATCTTGCGGGCCTCGTTGCAGTACTTCTGCTCCTCGTCCGTCTCGAAGGAGCCGTCGTCGACGACCTTGAACTGGAGCGGGATCAGGTTGTGGGCGATCGGTACGGGGTACACGCTCCGGGGTGGGTACTCGACGGAGGAACCGTCGAAGGTCAGGTCCTGGGCCCGGTCCACTGTTTTGCTCAGCTGCTCGGCCAACTCGCGCACCGCCTCGACACCGCCCCCCGACACCGCCTGGTACGTCGAGACAACGAGTCGGCGGAGCCCGGCTTCGTCGTCGAGCGGCTTGAGGACGGGGATAGCGACCATGGTGGTGCAATTGGGGTTGGCCACGATCCCCTTGGGGATGGAGCGCAACTCGGCGGCGTTGGCCTCGGGAACGACGAGGGGCACCTCGGGGTCCATACGCCACGCTGACGAGTTGTCGATCACGATGGCGCCGGCGGCGGCGAGCCTGGGGGCCAGCGAGCGCGACACGGAGGCCGGAGCGGAGCACAGGGCGAGATCGATACCCGAGAGGTCAGCCGTGTCGGCGTCCTCGACCACGATGTCGCCATCGCCCCACGGCAGCGTCGAGCCTGCGGAGCGGGCGGAGGCGAGGTACCGCATGGACTCCACCGGGAACCTGCGCTCGGCCAGGATGGAGCGCAGCACGACTCCCACCTGCCCAGTCGCTCCGACGATGGCGATCCGCATCGGGCAATTCTACGGGACGGCGGGCTGGACGGCGTCCCGACGGCTCAGACCTCCAGCGGCCGGCGACCTTCCAGTGCGCGCCCGAGCGTCAGCTCGTCGGCGTACTCGAGATCACCACCCACCGGAAGACCGCTCGCCAGCCGCGAAACGACGACGCCCCGCGGCGTGAGCTCTCGGGCCACGAGCATGGCCGTGGCCTCGCCCTCGATGGTTGGATTCGTACAGACGATGGCTTCCCGGATCACCCCGGCATCGATGCGGTCGAGAAGCTCGCTCAGGCGCAACTGCTCCCGTCCGATGCCATCGAGCGGGCTCAATGCGCCCCCGAGCACGTGGTAGCGACCCTGGAAGCCGGTGCGCTCCACGGCGACGATGTCGCGCGGATCCTCAACCACGCAGATGACTTCTGGATCGCGCCGGTCATCGCTGCAGACGGCGCACAGCGCCCCCAATTCCGCAACGTTGAAACAGACATCGCACAGGGTCGTGCGCTCCTTGACGGCGATGATGGCGTCAGCCAACCGACCGGCGTCCTCCCCGGGGACCTTCAGGATGTGGAACGCGATGCGCTGAGCCGACTTGGGTCCGATGCCCGGCAGCCGGCCGAGCTCGTCGATGAGGGAGCGCAGGGGCCCGGTGTACATCTAGCCGCCGACCTCGCTGGCACCTGGAAAGGCCTGAAGAAGGCGCGCCTCGGCTGCGGAAGCCTGGTCCGTGGATTCGTCTTCCATGAAATCCTGGGGATCCACCACCTCCTCGACCTCATCGGCGACCGGGCCAGGATTGGAGGGGCCGGCACCGGACGGCCGAACGGGCGGCCCGGGCGACGAACCGGAGGCCGGCGGCGGAGCGGCGTCGTCGATGACGAGCACCAGGGCCACATTCGTGCCGAAATGGTCGGCGAGAGCCGCCTCCACCAGGGTTTGCTGTTCGGCGCACTGGTCACGGTGCGCTGCGTTGGGCAGCGCGAAATGTGCTCCCTGATCGTCGACCTCCACAAACCTGCCGCTGGCGTAGCGGGCCTTGGCCCGTGCCGGGAGGGACTGAAGGATCCCGTCGCCCCAGGCCTCCGTCAGGCTGTCGCGGTCGATCCTGCGGTTCGACGGTGGTACGGCGGCCTCAGCCGGCAGGGCCGGCCGCGCGCTTGGTGCCGGCTCACGTGTTTCGGGCGCTGGCGCGGGTATGGGGGAAGGGGCGCCGGGCGATTGTGGTGCTGTGTCGGCAGACTTTTTGCTGCGCCGCATGGCACCGATGGAGGGGCGCCTCCCGACCTCTGTCTCCGGTCGGGCCGTGGGCGGGGTTTCGGGAGCCCCAGGAGGCTGTGCTGCGGGCCCGACATCGACTGCGGGGGATGCGGCCCGCTCGGTGGACGCGCCTGGTCGCGGAAAGGCGGGTGCTCCCGAGAGTGAGCGCTCGAGGACGCTGACACGTTCAGAGAGTGCCTCCATTCCGGAGTCCAGGTCAGGCCGCACCGCTCGCACAGCGGCAATCTCGAGCACCACTTGCGCGTCCGGGGCCTCACGCATGTCGACCAGCGCATGACCCAGGATCTCCATGCTGCGCACCACCCTGGCCAGGCCCATCGCCTCGGCGAGGGCGCGGAACCGTTCCAGCGAAGGACCAGAGACCGTGCAGAGCTCTGGCGCCAGAGCGGCAAGAAAGACCTGGCGCAGGTCGTCGATCAACTCTGTCGCCAGCTGTTGTGGACCCCAGCCTCCCGCGAGCAGCGCGCTCAGCGAGACCAGCACCTGATTGACGTCACCATCAGCCAAGGCCTCGAGCACGGCGGCGAGTTCGGGCCGCGCCGCGTCGGCGGACCCAGACGCCACGACCTGGTCCAGCGCCGAGAGCGCGTCCCGGGCCGAGCCCCGGCCGCGTCGTACCGCCGCCTCCAGGGCGGCCTCGTCAACCTGAAGGCCGGCCTCCTCCTTGACCGATTCGAGGAGGTCGTGCAATGTCTCGGCACCCAGGAGCCGGAATTCCAAATGTTGCGTGCGGCTGCGGATGGTCGGAGGCACCTTCTGGGGGTCGGTCGTGGCGAGCACGAACACCACGTGGCTGGGCGGCTCCTCCAACGTCTTCAACAAGGCATTCGCCGCCGCGGTCGAGAGCATGTGGACCTCGTCCACGATGTACACCTTCCACCGGCCCGGCGTCCCCAACCCGGCGTGGGCCACCAGATCGCGCATGGCGTCCACACCGTTGTTCGACGCGGCGTCGAGCTCATGCACATTGAGGGAGCTGCCCTGGGTGATCTCAACGCACGACGTGCACGTTCCACAGGGCTCACCGTCGACCGGCGCCTCGCAGTTCAGCGCTTTGGCCAAGATGCGCGCCGACGACGTCTTGCCAGTGCCCCGAGGACCGCTGAAGAGATAGGCGTGTGAGACGCGGTCGTCGCGTACGGCGCTGCGCAGCGCCCGCACCACGTGGTCCTGCCCTCTGATCTCGTCGAATCGCCCCGGCCGGAACCGTCGGTAGAGGGAGACAAAGGGAGCGTCGGCCATGTCGGCCGAGCCTACCCATGCGCTCAGACACCGCCGCCCGGTGCTCGGTGCGGCGGCCAGGTTGGCTACGGCACCCGGCCATACCCGCTGAGAGCTGCTGCCTTCCGACCCTGACTCGATTCACGAGCGGCCGTTGCGCAGGACCCGGCCACCGCACCCAGCACCGGGGACGGCGTGGTCCTCCAGGCTAGCGGCTCCCTGCGTCGCGCTCCCCTATACGACCAGGACGGCACATTCAGCCCGGTCCATGACGCCCTTCGGCACGCTGGAGAGATAGCGGGATCCGTCGTCGACTCTGGATCCGACGACGATCAGGTCCGCGCCTTCCTCTGTCGCCACCCGGGTGATCGCCTCCACGGGGTCAGACCGCACCGGATGGGTCTCGACCCGGACGGGTGATCCGGACGCCAGCAGACGGAGCTCAGCCATCAGGGCCTCGACAGGCTCCCGGCGGAAGGCCGTCACGATATGCACGGTGCCGCCGGAGGTTCGCGCCACCTCGAGGGCACGACGCACGGCGCGGGCGCCGTCCTCTGCATCGGAAGCCCCCACGACGACGTTCTCAAACACGCGCCAACCTGCCGGCATCTGCCATTTCGGTCGAGCTCGAAGCCGGCCCGAGTGGGATCGCACTGGCCCGGGGCCGACTCGCTGCGTCCCGGCCCGTTGCCCGTCTCGGTGCGATCAGCACGGGCACATTCGTCGACGCAGTCAGCTGCTCCCGGACGCTCCGGGTGAACCGGTTCCGCGTGAGGCGGTGCCGATCGAGACCGACGACGATGAGGTCCGCTCCGAAGGTCTGGGCCGCTTCTGCAACGCCACTCACCAGTTGCTGGTTGCGTGCACCCACGGTGGCGCCACTCACGGTGAACTGGTTCGCCACCCGGCGCCCCCGTCGGCTCACGTCGGTCACGATCTCGCAGCGGCGCCGAGCGGACTCCTCCGTCAGCTGGATGAACCACACTTGCGAATCGAATTCCCGGGCCCAGTCGCTCACGAAGACGAACGCAGCACGAGCGGCATCTGAGCCATCGAGTACTGCGAGAATCCGTCGGAACACTGCGGCCTCCGTGCATCGGTCCAGTCCACCCGTGTGGTCCGTGCTTCTTCGTCGCCTCACCGGGCCCCCTTGACTCGGACAATTCGCCAGAGGTTACCTAAAGGTGAACGGGAAGTAAACTCAAAGTGACCTAAAGGTGACACCGAGCGGGCGTCCCTGGTCCAGCCTTCATGGCGATCGGACAAGCGCAACCTGACGCGACCGTTAGCCTGACCAGGCTGCAACCTCGGAGGAGTGCGAGAGCGGCCGAATCGGCACGACTGGAAATCGTGTGTTGGGCAACCAACCGTGGGTTCAAATCCCACCTCCTCCGCTCAGGAATGCTCAATCGCCCAGCCCACCTGACCGATACGTCAACGTGGACCCAAGGCTCGGCCCCGAAGCCGGGGAGCCCCCCTCGGGGCTACCCGCACACGCGCGGTGCTGCGTCGCGCCGTTCAACCGGCGATCGGACGAGGAGTCCCGACGTGTTCTGAGACTCGATCCCGATACCGCTCACCAGACGCCGAGAAGAGCGCTCGACGTCTCGGCGGTGCGCCGGGCGCGAGGGATGACGTCGTCACACCAACCATTCCGAGCGTCGTCCATCGTCGACTTCGGCTTCATCGCATCGTGAGAACGGAACCATGACAACCGATCTGACCGACGATTCTGAGGTGGACGAGGACGATTTCGAATGGGACGTGTTCGTCCCCGACCCCGATGAGGCCGAACTCGCCGCTGAGGCTGCCGCACTTGACGACGAGGCCGAACTGAATCTCGACGATTCCGATTTCGACTGGGAGGCGGCCCTCCACGCGGACACGGAGCTGGACGGGACAGAAGGCCAAGCACGCGCCGGGGCCGCTTTTGATCGGATCGTGGACACGGTCCGACGCAACTACGAGGATCCAGAGGCGGAAACAGAACAGCGGCAGGCGGCGGACTTGGGGCCGGCCCGAGGGGTCGAACCGGAGCCGGCGTGGCCGACTGAGCGGGAGCCCGAACCCGTCTTTGTTGCGGAACGAGACTCAGAACTCGAAGCCGAGGCGGAGATCGAGCCCGAAGCGAACCCTGCGTCGGCGACCGAGCTTCAGCCCGAGGCGGAGCCTGAGCCCGAGTGGCAACTCGAAACCGCGTCAGCGCCGATCGAGACCGAAGCAGCGCACGAGCTTGACCAGGAGCCGCTCGATGCGGAGCTTGAGCTCGAGGTGGACGCGGAGCTCGAGGTGGACGCGGAGCTCGAGTTGGACGCGGAGCTCGAGGCCGAGGCCGGCCTCGCTCCCGGAGCAGAACGGGCACCGGAGGTTCTGGCGGAGGCCGAAGCAGACGTTGCATTCGAGCCGGTGGTGACGCTGGACCCAGAGCCGATCACGAGCCCGGAACCCGAGCCGGTGGTGACGCTGGACCCAGAGCCGATCACGAGCCCGGAACCCGAGCCGGTGCTTGCCATGGTGCCCGATGAGCCGTGGAAGAGCGGTGATGAACTCGAAACGGGTGACGGGCGCGCCCACGCGTCACGAGGGACGAAGGCCGATCGGAACGGCCGGAGCCGGATCTTCACGCTGACCGCCGTGCTGGCAAGCCTGCTCGTTGTCGTGGTGGCGAGCGCCGCCATTGTGCACGCACTCCACCATTCGACGAACCCCACATCGGCAGCCCCGCCGACCCACCATGCGACAGCCCCAACACCCTCCCCTGGTGCGGCCCGACTCCAAACCGCAACCGACGCCGCCGACTCGGCGACGACGGCGGCGCAGGTTGCCCTCGCCTCGCTTTCGAACTTCCCCACGCCAACCAACGTGGCGACCATCATGAACCCCTATACCTCCTCGCTCCAGCTCTACGAGACCGTCCTCTCGGGGTCCGACGCGCCCGCACCGGCTCGGGCAGCGGTCGCCAACGCCGAAACGCAGGTGCGCCAGAACCTGAAGTTCCTCGACACGATCGATGGCCTCCCCCCGGTTCAGCTGGGTACCTACCTGGTGCACTTCGGCACCGACGCGACCCAGCTCCAGACCACCTTGAGCGCACTCGAACAGGATCTGCGGTCGTCTTCCTCCTGAGACCGGCCCTGCAGGTCGATCCCGGACTTCCTCTGACGTCTCCCCACCTCCCATACTGGGACATCGCCACCGCTGACACCCCCACCCCCTTGAGTGACGACGGCGCCATGGCGCTCGCCCTGGGCGAGGCGCGCGCCGCCTCTGACGAGGGGGAGGTCCCCGTCGGCGCCGTCACCTTGATCGCCGGCAAGGTCATGGCCGCCCGCCACAACGAGCGCGAGAGCGCGAACGATCCCACAGCTCACGCGGAGATCCTGGCCCTGCGCGAGACCGCTGCGGCGGTGGGGGGATGGAGGCTCTCCGAGGTCACGCTCGTCGTGACACTCGAACCGTGCCCGATGTGCGCCGGCGCACTTCTGGCTGCCAGGGTGGGGCGCCTCGTCTACGGCGCGAGCGACCCACGGGCCGGTGCCTGCGGGACGCTCTACAACCTCTGCGCGGACCCTCGGCTCAACCACGAGCTGGACGTCACAGAGGGCGTCCGCGCCGGCGAGTGCGGCGCTCTGCTCTCGTCCTTCTTTGCCGGCAAGCGGGCGGATCCGACCGAGACCGCGCCGGCCGCCGACGCAGAGAGCGGGAACTGACCACAGCCGCGGCCGTGCGCAGGCCCACGCTGCCGCAGCCGGCGCCCCGACAAACGGGCAGTCGAGCTTGACGGGGATCTCGGCCAACTCGGCCGTCCTTCGAGGCCCGGGTTCTGCACCCACCACCGACCGTCGAACTCGTTTCGATTGCCGTCTGGAGCGCCTCCGAAGAGGCAAATCCCGCGCCAGGTGGAGCCCCCGGTCGAGGGCGGCCAGGCACCGGCGGACCAGCCCCAGCGCCGTCCTCCTGACCTCGTTCTTCGCGGCGGCACGGCCCTCTGAGGGCCCTCCCCGAGCCTCCGGACCAGGTCAGAGCGACTAGGATCACCGCCGGAGGAGTGCGAGAGCGGCCGAATCGGACGGTCTCGAAAACCGTTGTGCCTCATGGGTACCGTGGGTTCAAATCCCACCTCCTCCGCTCGGAGCCGAAGAGGCCCACCGCATGGGCGGGTGCGGGAAGAACATCGGCAGGGCAAGCGCCATGCCGGCAGCACCTGGTCGCTCTGCGGCGGCCGGAAAGGAGTGAACCGTGGCACGCGCACGTTCGACATTCGGAAAATTGCAGCGCGACCAGGCCAAGAAGGACCGGGCCAAGGCGAAGATGGACGACCGGATTTCCCGCAAGGAGGACAAGGCGGCAGCAATCGAGCAGGCTCCACCCTCCCCGTCAGCCGACGAGATCGACCAGACACGCCTGCTCGAGGAGTTCGCCGCACTCCATGAGGACCTGGCTGAGGGCCGTATCTCACTGGACGACTTCGAGGTGCGCCAAGAGGAGTTGCGCGCCAAGCTCGTCGTCTGACCGAGACCCTTGGCAGTCTCGGCCCCTCCGGGAGACCGATCCGCTCGAACCTCAGTCAGGTCGTCGTGGCGATGTCGCGCCCCTCGAGCCACCGGCGGAAGCCGGCCGCGTTCGAATGGACGCCGTTCATGATGTCCAACTTCTCCTTGTGCGCCGCGTCGATATCGCCGAGCAGCGGGTCGAATCGGCTGGCCAGCGCATCTGCGATGTCGTTGCCCTCCCGATAGGCCTTCTCCGCGGTCTCGGCCCACAAGCGCAAGGTCTCCTCTGCCTCAGCCAACAGCTCCTCGGGTTGTTCGAGCAGCCCGTAATGCGCCAAGGCGATACCGGATGGCCTGCGTGCTGCGAACCTGGCCAACGAGTCGAGCGCCTGGCCGAGGTCGAAGTCCGGCGGTGGCGTCGAGGGGCGCAGGACCCCGCCATCCGGCAGCTTGACCCCCACGGCGTCGCCGGCAAAGAGAACTCCGCTCAGCGAATCGTGCAACCCCACGTGGTGCTTGGCGTGCCCGGGCGAGTCGATCGCCACCAGACTGCGTCCCGGTCCCACCTCGATTTCCTCCCCATCTTCGAGGACGTGGAGCCGCTCCTGCGGTGTCGGATCGATGCGGCCGTAGAGGGAGTCGAGAAGCGGGCCGTAGACGCGAGCGGCGGAATCGATGAGGCGGGACGGGTCGGCAAGGTGTCGTGCGCCCTTCTCGTGCACGTAGACCGTGGCCGAAGGAAAAGCTCGAGCGACGTCGCCCACACCACCGGCGTGGTCGAGGTGGATATGCGTGACCGCCACTCCCGCCAGCTCCGCCGGTCCCACCCCGATCTGGTCCAGTGCAGCGAGGAGAACCGGTACCGAGGTCTGGCTCCCGGTCTCGACCAGCACCGGTGCCGGGCCTTCAATGAGGTAGCCGGCCGTCACCCGCTCCCAGCCCCCGAGCATGGTGTCGATCTCGAGGACACCAGCGGCGATAGGCCGCGGCGGGGGAACGGCGGGAATGGCATCGCCACTCCCCGGGTCGTGGACGTGTAGGCCCGCATCGCTGTGGCGGTGCGCCCGGCCCCCGTGTGCGTGCGTCCCACTCACGGCTGGTCGACCCCCATCACCGGGCGGAGGTCGCCTCGAACGGAACAACGGCGGGTTCCTTCATGGTCCATCCCTTCCCATTTTCGGCCTCTCCCCAGCATCAGGGCCGTCGGCGACCAGTGTCGCCCTCAGCGGGCAGCTCCGGCACGGCGCTTGACGGCGACCCGGCCGAGCCGCTTCATCCGCCCGACGGTCCCCGAGGTGAGCGTGTTGTCCACCAGGACGCGGGAGCCGTCGTCGGCGAGGGCCAGCGGGTCCCGGCCGCTCAGGCGGAAGGCCGAATTGATCAGCGAGACGTGCGAGAAGGCCTGGGGGAAATTGCCGACCAGCCGGCCCGCCAATGGGTCGTACTCCTCCGACAGCAGTCCGAGGTCATTGCGCAGGGCGAGGAGGCGCTCGAAGAGCTCCTCGGCCTCCTCACCGCGCTCGATCATGTGCAGGCAGTCGACCAGCCAGAACGAGCAGGCCAGAAAGGCGCCTTCCCTCCCGGTCAGCCCGTCCACGGCACCGTCGTCGGACGTGCGATACCGCAGCACGAAGCCGTGGTCCATAAGGCCCTGCTGCACCGCCTCCACTGTGCTCACCACTCGCGGGTCCTTGGGGGGCAGGAAGCCCACCAACGGAATCATGAGCACGCTGGCGTCCAACTCGTCCGAGCCGTAGTACTGCGTGAAGGCACCGACCTCCTTGTTGTAGCCCTTGTCGCATACCTCGGTGAAGATGTCATCCCGCAGCGAGCGCCACGCGTCCAACGGCCCGTCGAGGTCGGGCCACTCCTCGAGCGTCCGCACCGCGCGATCGACGGCGACCCAGGCCATGACTTTGGAATGTGTGAAGTGCCGACGCGGCCCCCGAACCTCCCAGATCCCGTCATCGGGCTCCTTCCAGCCGGTCTCGAGGAATTGGACGAGTTGCTTCTGCAGGCCCCAGGCGGCCCGGCTGTGGATGCCCTCGATGCGGGCCGACGCGTACAGGGCCGACATGACCTCGCCGTAGACGTCAAGCTGGTACTGGTCGGATGCGGCATTCCCGATGCGGACGGGGACCGAACCTTCGTATCCGGGGAGCCAGGTCGCCTCCCACTCATCGAGTCGGCGCTCGCCGCCGGGCCCGTACATGATCTGCAGTTTCGACACGTCACCGGCCACGGCGCGCAGCAGCCAGTCGCGCCAGGCCAGAGCTTCGGTGTGGTAGCCGCCGCGCATCAGGGACTCGAGCGTCAGTGTTGCGTCGCGCAGCCAGCAGTAACGGTAGTCCCAGTTCCGGTTGCCCCCGAGCGCCTCGGGAAGCGAGGTGGTGGCTGCCGCCACGATGCCGCCGGTCGGGTTGTAGGTCAGCGCCTTCAATGTGATGAGGGAACGGACGACCGCCTCCTTGAAGGGGCCCTCGTAGCAACACTGCGTCGCCCACTCCGACCAGTAGGCCTCGGTGAGGTGGACGGTGTAGTAGCTGTC
Source organism: uncultured Acidimicrobiaceae bacterium (assembly GCA_963826835.1). Lineage (GTDB taxonomy): Bacteria > Actinomycetota > Acidimicrobiia > Acidimicrobiales > RAAP-2 > Bog-473. The sequence goes on along the minus strand of CAWGYK010000011.1, from coordinate 250,126 downwards.
GAGCGGCGGCGGCGGGTCCTCGTGCGAGGGGTACCAGACCAGGGTGAACGGGTAGCGCTGGTTCTCGTTGACCGTGAAGTCCGCCACCGTGCGCATGTCCTCTCCCACGGCGTCGACCCGGTGCCACAGCGCCACGGAGTCCGGCCCGGCGGTCAGCCGGGTCAACCCGTCGTGCGAGGTGACCCAGGGGACAACCTCGCCGTAGTCGAAGCGCACCGCGAGCTCCATACGCATCTCGACCTTGCCGCTGACACCCTCGACGGAGCGCACCAGGTGAGGGTGGCCCTCGCGCACCGGCATGCAGTCGGTCACGCGCACCGTGCCGGAGGCGGTGTCGAATTCGGTCTCGAGCACGAGCGTGTCGGGCCGGTACCAGCGCCGTGTGGCCAGGATCACCGACGGGCCACCGGCGGGAGCGATCCTCCAGTACCCGTTCTCCTCGTCGCCAAGGAGGCGGGAGAAGCAAGCCGGCGAGTCGAAGTGCGGCAAACAAAGCCAGTCCAGGGAACCGTCCATGCCCACCAGGGCCGCCGTGTGGAGATCTCCGATGACGGCGTAATCCTCGATGCGCTGGCTCATGGCCTCATTCTTGCCGGTTCAGCCCGAGATGCAGGGCCCGGTGCTCACCGCGGAATCGTGCCGCTCCGCCTCTTGCACCCGCGTCAGCACTCCGGACGACGTCAGGGCATAGCCGACATCCTGGTAAACGGTGGAGCGGGAGAAGACGACGCCGATGACCTCACCTCCGGGTCCCAGCAGCGGGCCACCCGAGTTCCCCGGCAGGACGTCGGCGTCGAGCGCGTAGACACCCCTGGTCACGGACCCGTTGTTGTAGATGTCCTTTCCGATTGCCGTGACCTCCTCCGTCACGCCGGCAGCGCCGATGGTCAGGCCACGGTCCTCGGGGTAGCCGAGGAAGGCGGCCTGCGTCCCGCGGGGTACGACGTTCGCGCTGACGGTCAAAGCCGGGCCGAGGGGCGCGTTGGTCCTCAGCACCGCCAGATCGAAGTCGGGGTCGAAGAGCACGGGTGTGGCGCTGTAGGCGGTGTTCCCGAGGACGATCTGGGTATTGCCGTTGCTCTCCCCTGCGATGACGTGGGCGTTGGTGGCCACGAGCCCCGGTCCGACCACGAAGCCCGAACCCTCTTGCTCGTCGTTGCACGCCGTGCCGAGGATCTTGACCGTGGAGAAGACGGCCGGGTCGGCTAGCGCCTTCGTCTCGGCATCCGTGGGCGTGGACACCGAAGGGGTCGAGGGAGGGGTCAGCGTCGAGAAGACCTGGGGGAACCCCTGGTTGTTCAGGAAGGTCTGCAGGTCGTTGAAGATGGAGGGGGCCTGAGGCAGGACCCGGTCGATGGAGTGGAGGATGTCGGAGCGGGCGACGGCGGCGGAGAGCGAGGTGAACCGGCTGTTCGGGGTCAGGATCACTGCTGCCACCACCCATACCGAAAGCAGGACGGCCAGGACGGCCACACCGACACCGAGCACGGCGTCCACACTCCCCAGGTGGTGCCGGCGCACCGTGACGTTGCTCCAGGTGCCGAGGACCCGCCCGGCATAGCCGAACGCACAGGCGGTCAGCAGGACGAGCCCCACCACGACGACGGAGCGGGTGACGTCGCCATGAGCTCTGCTGAAAAGCGGTACCCAGACCACGGTCCCGAGCAGGAACCCGATGAAGAATCCGCCAAAAGTGAGGATTTGGACCAGGGCACCGAGCCGTAGCCCGTGGACGGCCGCCAGCACCATCAGCCCGATGATCAGCAGGTCGACCCAATCCACCGAAGCGAGGGTATCGAACGGTGCACGGGAGAATGTGGCCCCCACCGCTATTGTCGTCGTGCCGTGCTTCCACGCTCCGTGTTTCGCCACCGGCGTGTAGGGCGACGCAGTGGCGGTCTGGCCCTCGTACTCGCTGCCGTGGCTGTCACCGCGTCGGGCTGCGCGCTCTCCGGACACCCGGGTTCAGCCAAGGTCCCGCGCGTCCTTGGGGAGCCCGACGGCACGGCACTCCTGGTGGGCCAGCCCGCGCCCAGCGGCACCGGTCAGCTCGGCGCGGTGTCTTGTGCCACCGCTCGGCGCTGTTGGGCCGTGGGAGTCGCCGGGCCCAACCCCGCACCTCCGGCCGGCACCACGGTGATCACCGCCACCACCAACGGCGGGATTTCCTGGAAGGCACAACACGTGGCCGGCGGGAGCACCCCGCAACTCAGCGCGATCTCGTGCCCGACGGCGACCGAATGCATGGCGGTGGGCTCCAACGGGGCGTCCTTGCCGGGGAGCGGAGTCGTCGTGACCACGAGCGACGGGGGCGGCTCATGGTCACCCGCGGTCTCGCCGCAGAACGCCCTCGCCATGGAAAGCGTGACCTGCGCGAGCCCATCCGACTGCACCGCCGTCGTCAGCGACGGCACCTCGACGTGGTCGGCCCACAGCGCCGACTTCGGGCAGACCTGGCAGCAAGAAGGCACCTTCCCCTCACTGTTCTTCCCCGGGAACGACCTGACATGTGTCGCTGGCGGCACCTGCATCGACGCGGGCTACGTCCCGACCAGCAACAGCCACGGGCAGGGGGCGATCGCCGTGAGCGCTGACGGCGGACAGACCTGGGCATTGGCGTCAGTCCCCACCGGGATCGGCGTGCTGCAGAGTGCGGCGTGTCTTTCCGCCTCCGTCTGCGTTGCCGCCGGCACGACCGCCACGACCGTCAGCGACATCGTCCCCGCAAAAGGCGAGCTTCTCCGCAGCGCGGACGGGGGTCACACGTGGCAGCCGACGACCGGGGCGGTCCCGGTGGACGACGTCTACGGCGTCGCGTGTCCCACTGACACGCAGTGCGCCATGGTCGGGACCGACTGGTTCGGGTTCCCCGCTGTCGGTACGGGAGCCGTGGCCCAAAGCATCGACGGCGGACTGACGTTCCGGGCGTCCAAGACGGCCTACGCACCCATCACGCTGACGGCCCTGTCCTGCCCCTCGGCTTCGGGGTGCATCGCCGTGGGCGGGGACACGGTGGCCCGGCTCACGCTGCTCCAGCCCAAACGGCACCCGGCACCCGGGCGATCCGAGGGGACGGCGCCGCAGGAATTGGGCTCCGCACCAGGTCGCGGCGGGTGACGTCACCCGGGCGCCGGCCAAGCGGTCACAAGGATGATCCCTCGTCACGGGGGTCGCACCCCCGTAGACTCGTGGGGGCCTGAACGAGGCTGTGATTGGAAAGCGTGCGGGGGTACGCGGACTCCCGTCGTCCTACGGATGGAGGAGCGTCATGCCGAAGACCTGCCCTCAATGCCAGAACGTCGCCGCCGATGATGCCAGCGCCTGCCCGAGCTGTGGCGCCTCGCTCAGCGCTGACGCCACGGCGACCCAGGCCGCTCCTGGCGTGAGCGCCCCCGCTCCCGCGACAGCCCCTCCGGCACCAGCTGCCGCCGCCGCATCCTCGGTGCCGGCGTACAACTTCAATGCCGCACGCTGGTCGCTGGCCGACCGGATCGCCGGAGTGGCCACGATCGTCCTGTTCATCTCGCTGTTCTTGTCCTGGTTCGGCATCAGCGTGATCGGTATCACCGTGACCGCATCCGGCGTCTCGGCCCACGGCTATCTGTATGTCGTCATGATCCTGTGCATCCTGATCGTGGCCTACTTGGTGCTGCGTGCCGGGTGGGATGAATTGCCCGGTGGCTTCAACCTTCCGCACCTCACGACGATGCTGGTGGCGACGTTGGTCAACCTCGTGATCGTCTTCATCGCCTTCATCTTCAAGCCCGGCGGCTCTGGTGTCGGCTGGCAATTCGGAGCCTTCCTTGCTCTCATCGCCGCGATCGTCGCAGCGGCGCCCTACGCGATCCCACAACTGCGCGCCAAGACGATGAACTGATGAGGGCGTCGGGCCGGTCGCGCGTCGGGGGCTGAGCAGTACCGGTCAGCGCCGCACGGCGGCGATCAGCAACCCCGGGATCTTGGCCGCAGACGGCTCGGCCTCGAACGCCACGAACCGGCGCATGACCTCGTAGGAGTCAGGAGCGGTGGCGAACCACGGTGGCTTGGGCCTGGAGCGGAACGGGCCACGGACGACCGACTTCTGCGGCCGATCGAACATCGCCGCATTCCCGACGACCCCCGTGCCCGACTGGATGTCGGTCCGGGAATGGCCCGGGTACGCCCCCCAGCTCGTCGAGCCCATGGCGAAGGACAGCCCGTGCCAGAGATTGACGCCGATGGAGCCGTAGCGCAGGTCCGCCACGGCCCGGTCGACGCCCTCGGCGACGTCATGGTCCTTCAGCGACGACGGGCTGACGATGAGGGTCGCCCCCAGCGTGCCCCACACGACGTCATTGCAGAAGTCCGTGGCGACGTCGAGGAAAGCGGCCGCCGACGGGGCGGTCAGTGCCGTTTCGGCCACTTGCCCGAAGAACGACTCCACGTTGAAGCAGATGTCGTGGGTCTGACCCGGTGGCACGCCGCGGATGAAGGTCCACGGCAGCGCATCATCTGGTCCGCTGCCGTACTCCTCGGCCTGAGGGTGGGCGGCGACGAAGGCGTCCCGGCGCTCGCCTGCACCCGGGTAGTACGCGCGCCGCGTCGTGATGCCCGCCAGCGTCTGCGTGAGCGCTCCGAGGAAGGCCTCGCGCTGAGGCCAGCCCGCATGGGTGATGACGACCCGGGCCGAGACGCAGTTGAAGCCGGCGTTGTTGACCAGCATCGTGGCCACGTGCTCGGCCTGGTAGAGCAGCTCGGAGATCGACCACTTCCCCGGCACGATGATCACCGGTGAGACGTTGCCCAACTCGGCTGTGACGGGCTTGTCGAGCACCGGATAGTCCGCCGCCTTGCGCCGTGCACCTTCGGGCCCCGGGCCGAAGACGACGGCGTCGTAGGTCTTGTCCGAGCCCGTGATGTGCACCTCGTCGATCAGCGGGTGCCCGGTCAGGTAGTGCCCGACATCGGCACCCCCCTCGACGATACGGAGCACGCCGGCGTCGATCAGCGAGGCCAGGGCACGGCGCCAGTGCGGGACGAGGTAGTCGTTGACCGGATTGGCCTTCATGACGACGACCTTGCCCTCGACGAAGAGTTTCGAAAGCACGTCGCGTGGCCCGAGCGAGGCCACGTTGCCGGCCGCCAGGACGAGCGCCGTACCGGTATGCGCGCCGGGGTCGGCATAGGCCGCAGCCTGGCTCAGGACCAGTGAGTCTCTGTTGACGCCCGGCTGCATCCAGATCTCGGCGGTCGTCTGGGGGAACGTGATCCGATCGAACGCACCGGACGGGAAGACCTGCACGCGCAGCCGACCGTCCGCCTCCTCACGTACGGGCCCCGCAAACGTGGGCTTTCCGTCCTTGGCGATGTCGCGCAGGGCGTGGCGCAGGAGCCGGGCCATGCGAACGAACGTGCCGACACCGGTGTAGAGCTCCTCACCGGCCTCGGTCGTGCCGGGCGCCAGTCCCTTCGCGACGCAGGCGGCCGCCAGCCAATCGTCAGCTGCGGCCATGGTGTCGGTGATGACCCGTTGGAGCAGATCGGCGCGCCGGGTGGCATCGGTCCCGGCCCAGGAGGTGGTGTGGGTCGCGACGTCCTCGACCAGCACATTGAGTGCGGTCGTGTCGAGTGGTGCCACGGCCCTGGCCGACGCTCCGCTACCCGTCCCCGTCTGCTCACCGGTCGGAGCGACCGCCCCCCGGCTGGTGATGGTCATGTCGTCCCCCTTCCCGCCGCTCGATTCCGCCCGAGCGGCTCGGGATTGCCTACTCGGCCTGCCCCAAGCGTACCGAGGAGCCGGATCCGTCAACCGGGTGGAGGCCGCGACAGCTCCGTGACGCGGCGACGCCCTGGTCAGGAGACGCGGGGCAGAACCTCCTCCGCGAGGAGCGAAACGTGGTCGAGGTCGTCGAGGTCGAGCACCTGCAGATAGGCGGACTGCGCGCCGATGGCGGCGAACGCCTGCAGCCGTTCCACGACCTCGTCCGGCGTGCCCGCCACTCCGTGGGCGCGCAGCTCGTCGGCCTTCCGCCCGATGGCGGCGGCGCGGCGCTCCACTTCAGCGTCGTTGGCGCCACAGCACACGGTCTGGGCCGTCGAGAGCCGCAGCGTCCCGGCGTCACGGCCCCTGTCCTCGCAGGCGGCGCGTACCCGGACGTACTGGGCCTCGGTGTCGGCCAGCGAGGAGAAGGGAAGGTTGAACTCGTCGGCGAAGGTGGCGGCGAGGCGCGGCGTCCGCTTGGCGCCGCCGCCGCCGACGATCAGCGGCGGATGGGGCTGCTGCACAGGCTTGGGCAGTCCCGGACTGTCCTTCAATTGGTAGTGCCGCCCGTCGAATTGGAATCGTTCGCCGACGGGAAGGGTCCAGAGCCCGGTGAGGATGGCGAACTGCTCCTCGAGTCTCTCGAAGCGCTCACCCAACGGCGGGAACGGCACGCCGTACGCCATGTGCTCGTCATCGAACCATCCGGCGCCGAGGCCGATCTCGACCCGCCCGCCGCTCATGGCGTCGACCTGAGCCACCTCCACCGCGAGCAGCCCGGGCAGCCGGAAGGTCGCCGACGTCACCAGGGTGCCCAGCCGGATCCGCTCCGTCTCCCGCGCGAGGCCGGCCAGCGTCAACCAGGCGTCGCTGGGCCCGGGCAAGCCGTCGCCGCCCATGGCGAGGAAGTGGTCGGAGCGGAAGAAGGCGTCGAAGCCGTTGGCCTCGGCCGACTGCGCCATCCTCACCTGCTGGTCGTAGGACGCCCCCTGCTGGGGCTCCACGAAGATGCGGAGCTTCATGGACCCAAGCTAACCGGACCGGGCAGACTTCTCGCATGGACATCGGCGTGATCTTTCCCCAGACCGAAGTAGGTGGTGACCGCGGCGCGGTGCGTGCCCTCGGGCAGGCGGTGGCCGACCTCGGCTACAGCCACCTCGCCGCCTACGACCACGTGCTGGGCGGGGACACGGCGGTGCTCGGTGAGCTCGGCGGTCCGTACACGATCGACGACACCTTCCGCGAGCCGTTGACCATGTTCGCCTACCTCGCCGGGTGTACGGACCTGGCGTTCGCCACCTCCATCCTCATCGGGCCGCAGCGCCAGACGGCGCTGCTGGCCAAGCAGGCCGCCGAGGTCGACCTGCTCTGCGGCGGGCGCTTCCGCCTCGGACTCGGCATCGGCTGGAACAAACTCGAGTACGACGCGCTCGGCGTGCCCTTCGAGCAGCGGGCGGCGATTCTCGAAGAACAGGTCGCCGTCCTGCGCGCCCTGTGGACCGAGCGCAGCGTCACGGTCGACGGCCGCTTCCACCACATCCGGGCCTCCGGACTGGCCCCTCCGCCGGTCCAGCGGCCGATCCCCATCTGGATCGGTGGCCACGCCCCGTCCGCCCTGCGGCGAGTGGGACGGATCGCCGACGGCTGGTTCCCGATGGTCCGTCCGGGGGGTGGCCTCGAATCGGCGCTCGAGCTGATCGGTGAGGGCGCGGCCGAAGTCGGGCGCGACGTGTCGACGCTCGAGTTCGAGGGCAGGCTCGAGTACGCCACCCGCGACCACGACACCATCGCCGAGCACCTCCGTCGCTGGCGGGCCGCCGGGGCGAGCCACCTGTCGATCAACACGATGCACGCGGGGCTCACCGGTGTGGATGCACATATTGGCGCCCTCGAGGAGATGGCACCAGTCCTGTTGTAGGGAGACGCCTTGCCGCTCCGTCGTGCCAACATGAGGCATGCCGGACGAGCCGGGCCCGGGCGAACCCACACCGGACGCCCGCCCCGACGTTGCCCTGTCGACCATCGCCAAGCAATGGGGTCGCATCGGCTGCACCGGGTTCGGTGGGCCGCCCACGCACATCGCGATGCTGCGGCGCCTGGCCGTCCAGCGTGAAGGATGGCTGGACGAGACCGAGTTCGAGGACGCCATCGCCGCCACGAACCTCCTCCCGGGCCCTGCGTCGACGCAGCTCGCCATCTTCTGTGCCTGGCGCCTGCGCGGTCTGCCCGGAGCGCTGGTCGGGGGAGCCTGCTTCATCTGCCCCGGGCTGGCCGCCATCATCCTCCTGGCGGCCGTCTTCCTGGCGGCGAACCCGCCCACGTGGGTCGAGGGTGCGGCGCTGGGCGCCGGGGCGGCCGTCGCCGCGGTGGCCGTCAACGCCGCCCTCGGCCTGATCCCCGCCAGCTGGCGCCGCACGGGCACCCAGCGGGCCCGCCGTGCCCGCTGGGTGCTCTACGCCGTCGCGGGCGGCGTGGCGGCCGCCACCGTGGGGGTCTTCCTGGTCCTCGTCCTGGTCGCCTGCGGCCTGGTCGAGGTGGCCGTTTCGGGCCGGCCACGACCACCGACGCGGCTGCAGGGGCTGACTGCGGCGGTGCCGTTGGCCGTCGTCGGCGTCGGTGGGTTGGGCGCTCTCGGCTGGGTGGCCTTGAAGGTGGGTGCGCTGTCGTTCGGCGGGGGCTTCGTGATCGTCCCGCTCATGCAGGCCGATGCGGTGCACCACTACCACTGGATGACGAACAGCCAATTCCTGAACGGCGTGGCGCTGGGCCAGATCACCCCGGGCCCTGTCGTGCAGACCATCGCGGTCGTCGGCTATGCGGCGGGCGGCGTCGGGGGGGCGCTCCTGGCGGCCCTCATCGCCTTCACGCCTTCGTTCCTCTTCATCGTCGGCGGGGCCCGACACTTCGGCGCGTTGCGCGCCAATCGCCTGGCGCAGTCCTTCCTGACCGGCGCCGGCCCGGCCGCCATCGGGGCCATCGCGGGCGCGTCCGTCCCCCTCGCCCTGGCGCTGACCCACGTGTGGCAGGTGGTGGTCCTCGCCGCCGCCTTCGTGGTCATCGTCGGGCTGCGGCGCAGCGTCGTGCTGACGCTCGTCGGTGCCGGCCTGATTGGCGCCGTCGGCGCCGCTCTGGGACTGCCGATCGGGGCGTGAACCGGGCGTGCGCGGGTCGGGCTACGCCCCCGTGAGCGCGGCCCGCAGGCCCTGGTGCCAGTCGGGACAGCCGGGGACCCAGCCGAGCTCGGCCCGGGCGCGCTGATTGGAGACTGCCGGCTGGTCGCACATGAGGTGGGCCAGGAACTTTCCCGGGCCGAGCCGGACCAGGGCTTCGGGCACACGGCGCGGTGGCCGGGCGTTCAGCAGGCGGGCCGCCATCGGCATCCACTCCGATGCAGGAGCGGGGACGTCGTCGACGACGTTGAAGGTGCCGGTCGGACCCTCGAGGGCCGCCACGGTGGCGGCGGCGGCATCGTCGACGTGCACGAAGCCGAAGAGGCCGCCACCGTCGCCGGGGATCGGCAACCAACGCTTGGCCAGCAGCGAGGCGTAGAGTCCGCCGGGCGCGAAGTAGGTCCCGGGCCCGTAGAACGTGCCGTAGCGCAACACGACACCTTCCACCGCGTCGTCTCCGAGCGTGGACGACTCGAGTTGGGCCACCGATCGGCTCAGCGTGCCGACCATCCCCTTCGCCTCGGTCCACAGGGCGTCGTTCTCCGTGCGCACCCCGGGGCCGGGACGGTAGGCGAACGAGATGCTCTGGGCGACCACCCGCCGCGCCGAGGCGGCACGCGCCGCGGCGACCAGCGTGCCGGACACCTCGCGCCGGAGCCGGCTCGTCGCGTCGAAGCCACGCTTCGCCGCCAGAGGGTTGACCGACTGCGGCAGGCTCGTCAGCTGGTTGATGACGACCTCAGGGCGTGCAGCCTGAACGGCCCGCAAGAGGGAGCCGGGATCCAGAGCGTCGCCGACCGCCGGAACGACTCCGGGCACACCCAGGGCGGCGACCCGTGCCTCATGGCGGGAGAACACCGTCACCTCGTGCCCGGCCGAGGCCAGCGACGTCACGACGGGTCGGCCGATGGCTCCCGTACCTCCGGCGACGAAGATCCGCACGGGCCCGACGCTAGGCCCGTACGGCGCGCTCCCGTGGCTTTGGCAGGATGGACGGGTGAGCGAGCACAGCGGCTACCCCGGTGCGCCCCCGGGGTGGTACGCGGACCCGGCCGGGGGGCCGGGCCAACGGTGGTGGGACGGGTACGCGTGGACGGAGGCGACCGTACTGCCCCAGCGCCCGCCGCCGCCGCCATGGGCCGGCGCAGCGGCGCCGCAGGGGCCGGCGTTGCAGGTGGCGCCCTGGGCCGTGGCGTCCGAACCGCCGAGCGCGTTCAACACCACGCAACGGGTCGACGAAGAGCGCCGGATCGCGCCGGCGGCACGTTTCGCCGTGGCGATGCCGGCTGTCTACTCCTTGGTCACCCTGATCCTGCAACGGGTCAACGCAGACCAGTTGCGCGCCGCGGGCCACCAGTTGCGGGTGCAATGGGACTATGCGCAGCGCGGCGCCACGCCGCCTCCGTACCACGCACCCGGCAACTCCCTGACCCCCGTCGGCCTCCTCGTCGGCGTGCTCACGCTGGCGGCGGTGGTGGTCGCCTGTATCTGGCAGCATCGAGCCGCCTCGGCCGGACGTGCCCTCGGGTTCCCGTCCCGGCGCTCCCCGGCCTGGGGCGTCGGCTCCTGGTTCGTCCCGATCGTCAACCTGTGGATGCCCTACTCCGCCGTGCGCGACTGCCTCCCACCTGACCACCCGTATCGGCCACGGGTTTTGCAGTGGTGGGTCGCCTGGCTCCTCGCCGCCTTCCTGAGCGCGGCGGCCGGCGCCTGCGCGCTGGTCTCGACCGGCGTAGCGCTGGTCCTGTCCATCCCGGCCGCGCTGGCGTGCCTGGCGGTCATCGCCCTGGCGCCGGGCATCGTCGTGGCCATCGGGGGCGCCCACCAGGACGCCGTGGCCGTGCAGTCGGAGGGAACCGGGGTCCTCCGGCCCTGACCGTTTTCCTCAACTCCTCGTCAACCCCGGGCTCCTCAACTCGAACTTACGAACAGTTCACCCTGGGATAGCGCTCCTGTTGCCGGGCGTTCATCTGGCCTCGCTACGTTCCTGGTAGTGCCAGACGGAGAGATCACAGAAGCACGTCACAATCCCGTTACGACCGAGGCACAGTCCGATGTCGACAAGGCCCTGCAGGCCCTCGACCCGGACGCGGCTCGACCAGAGTGCGTCATGCGCTCGGTCCGTCTGAACCTCGGCTTCGCCGGTCGCATGGTGCTCAACGACATCAACGTCGACCTGAAGCGGGGATCCATCACCGCGCTCATCGGGCCCACGGGTTCGGGGAAGTCCACCTTCCTCCGCACACTCAACCGGATGAACGACCGCGTGCCGGGCTTCATCCGCGAGGGCGACATCACCCTCGACGAGGAGAGCCTGTGGGCGTCGCACGTCGACTTGCTCACGCTCCGCCGGCGCGTCGGCATGCTGTTCCAGCGCCCGAACCCGTTCCCGATGTCGATCAGGGACAACGTGGTGGCCGGCGTCAAGGCACACCGCATCGCCAAGGGCAAGCAGCTCGACGTGGTGTGCGAGCGCCGGCTCACCGAGGTCGGGCTGTGGGACGCCGTCAAGGACCGCCTGAACGACTCGCCCTTCCGGCTGTCGGGCGGGCAGCAGCAGCTGCTGTGCCTGGCGCGGGCGCTCGCGGTCGGGCCCGAGGTCCTGCTGCTGGACGAGCCGACGTCGTCACTCGACCCGGTCACCACCGAGTCCATCGAGGCGCTGCTCAAGACGCTGGCGCCCGCGCTGACGCTCATCGTGGTGACGCACAACCTCGGCCAGGCCATGCGCGTCTCACATCAGACAATGTTCTTCTACCAGGGGGCACTCGTCGAGTACGGGGCGACCGATGACCTGTTCAACAGGCCGGCGCAACCCGACACCGAGCGCTACGTCACGGGACGGATGGGGTAAAGCGAGGTGCGGACTTCCGCGGGGGAGGAGTCCAGCGAAGTCACACAAGCCACATCAACCGGATCAAACCAGAGCAGCACCAACCAAACCACACCACAAGGAGAGAACCTGTGCACAAATTGATGAGAGCGACGCGATTGAGGGCGGGAGTGATCGCCGTCGCAGCGGCGGGGCTTGCGCTGAGCTCGGTCGTCATCAGCACGACCGCATCGGCCAGCGTGAAGCTGCCGAGCAGCGGCGTCGAGACGCCTCCCGCCGGCTCGTTGACCGAGACCGGGAGCACCCTGCTCTACCCGCTCTTCAACCTCTGGGTGGGCGGCTACAACGAGAAGTACTCCAGCGTCACCGTTCAGACCGCCGGAACGGGGTCGGGCACCGGCATTTCGGACGCGGAGAACGGCACGATCGACATCGGTGCCTCCGACGCCTACCTGGCACCGAGCGTCACGACGGCCAACCCCGACCTGAAGAACATCCCGCTGGCCATTTCGTCGCAGATGGTGGCCTACAACATCCCCGGCGTGCTGTCGCACCTGAAGCTGACCGGCAAGGTGATCTCGGCCATCTACCAGGGCCAGATCACCAAGTGGAACGCCTCGCAGATCGCCAGCCTCAACCCGGGCGTCACCCTGCCGAGCATCCCCATCGTGACGCTGCACCGCTCCGACAGCAGCGGTGACACGTTCCTCTTCACGCAGTTCCTGTCCAAGACGGATCCGTCGGGCTGGGGCACGAAGATCGCCTACAACACCACCGTGCCGTGGCCGGCGGCACCGGGCGCCCTCGGTGAGACAGGGAACTCGGGCATGGTGACCGGCTGCAAGGCCACACCGGGCTGCATCGCCTACATCGGCATCAGCTACCTGACCCAGGCTCTGCAGGCCGGCCTCGGCTATGCCTCGCTCCAGAACGCCAAGGGCCAGTACGAGGTGCCGACAGCGGCGTCCATCGCCGCCGAGGCCGCCGCCTTCGTCAAGAAGACGCCAGCCAACGGGACCATCTCGCTCATCTACGGTCCGGCCTCGGGTGGTTACCCGATCGTCAACTACGAGTACGCCATCGTCTCGACCCACCAGTCGAGCAGCTCGACCGCGAAGGGCATCCGCTCGTTCCTGGAGTGGGCCATCAACCCGAAGTACGGCGCGGCCACCTCGTACCTGGCCCAGGTCAACTTCCAGCCGCTGCCCTCGAAGGTCGAGGCGCAGTCTGTGAAGCAGATCCTGAGCATTTCGTAGTGACGTCCGTCGGTGGCGTGGCGGGGGATCTCCCCGCCACGCCACCCGGACGCGCCGCACCCAGAGACTCACGGTTGCGCAAGCTGGGGGACGCGTTCCGGAAAAACGAGGAGCACGGATGGCGCTGGAGCGCCCGGGTCGCGGTGTTCCTGCCACTCGTGGCGCTGGTCGGCTCGGTCACCGTGCTCGCCATCAAGGCATGGCCGGCCATACGGGTCAACGGCTGGTACTTCCTGTACGGGAAGAACTGGACGTACGGCAACAGCTACGGCACGCCCGTCACCACGCACGGCGTCCTCCACTCCGCCGGATCGCAGTTCGGGGCCTGGCCGATCATCCTGGGGACGCTGCAATCGTCCTTCATCGCCATCTTCGTCGCCCTCCCCCTCTCCATCGGCGCCGCCTTCGCTCTCACCGAGCGGCTCCCGACGTGGATCTCGAGGCCCCTGGGGCTCGCCATCGAGATCCTCGCCGGCATCCCCTCCGTCGTCATCGGCCTGTGGGGCCTGCTCACCTTCGGTCCCTGGCTGGCCAAGCACATCTACCCGATCCTGGCGGACATCGCGGGCCATCTCCCCAACGTGTGGCCGTTCAACTACTTCCGTCAGCCCGTCGGGACGGGCGAGGGCCTGCTGACGGCCGGCCTCGTGCTCGGGATGATGATCGTCCCCATCATCACATCGACGACCCGTGAACTGTTCCTCCAGGTGCCCAGCCTCCCGAAGGAGGGCGGCGAGGCACTGGGCATGACGCACTGGGAGGTGGCCAACCGCATCACGCTGCCCTGGGTGCGCTCGGGCATCATCGGCGGCACCGTGCTCGGTCTGGGGCGGGCGCTGGGCGAGACCATCGCCGTCGTGCTGGTGGGCGGCGCCTCGCTCCACATCGCGCCCAACATCTACCAGCCGTTCGGCACCATCGCCTCGACCATCCTCACCCAGCTCGACGGTGCGCAGGCCGACGGCACGGGCTTCGCCGTCGCCACCCTGGCCGAGCTGGCACTGGTCCTGGCCGTGATCTCGGTCGCCGTGAACATGGCGTCGCGGCTCATCATCACCCGCACCGGCCGCATCGGTGCCCCCGTGGGGGGAGCATGACGACCAACACCTCCCTGGCGCCCGGGCCGGCCACCCGCCGTCGACGTATGTCGTCCATCGGGTTCCGGGCCTTCACGTACGGCTCCCTGGTCCTGATCATCGCCCCGGCCGTCTGGATCCTCCTCGGCGTCCTGTTCCGCGCCGCCGGCCACTGGCGCTGGAGCGTGCTGTGGACCAAGCTCGGCCCCACCGGTGGCGGGCTGCGCGACCAGATCCTCGGGACGCTGCTCCTCATGCTGGGCGTGCTGATCCTGGCCGGCACCATCGGGGTGCTGGCGGGCATCCACCTGTCGGAGCTGGCCAAGCCGCGCAAGAGCGGCAAGGCGAGCGGCGGCATCATGCGCACGGCGTCGGACATCCTCTCGGGCTTCCCCTCCATCGTGCTGGGCTACGTGGGCTACGCCGCGCTGGTGCTCTACTTCGGCTGGGGCTTCTCGTACCTGGCCGCCGTGATCGTCCTCTCGGTCATGGTGGTGCCCTACATCGCCAAGACGACCGAGAACTCGCTGCGCCAGGTACCCACGGGGTACCGCGAGGGGGCAGAGGCCCTCGGGATGTCCATGGGGTACTCCCTGCGCAAGGTCGTCCTCAAGAGCGCACTCCCGGGCATCGTCACCGGGCTCCTCCTGGCCCTCGCCATCGCCGGCGGCGAGACGGCCCCGCTCATCTACACGGCGAACTTCGCCAACACCCTCCCCCATTCGCTGACCCACGCCTCGTTCCCCTACCTCACCTACGTCGTCTTCTCCTTCTACGACTCCTCCCAGGTCCAGTACCACTACCTCGCCTATGACGCGGCGTTGATCCTGGTGGTCATGGTGCTCATCCTGCTCGTCGCCAGCCGCATCATCGTCTCGCGCACGCAGCGCCACGCCGAGGGGGCCCGCACGCGGATCCGGTCGCCGCGGCGGCCGAAGCCCGAGCCCGAGGATCAAGGGATCGACCTGGTCGACCTCCATCGCTGAGCTCGTTTTCGCCCCGGGGCGTCGTGCTGCCCGGGCCGGCGGCAGGGCCCGGTCCCGATGCCGGCGAATGGGGCGCGACCTAAGGTGAGGGCGACGAGACCGAGGAGAAGGAGGAGCGTTGAGCGCTGGACCTGAGTGGGGGCCACTGGCCCGGCTGGCGGGCATATGGGAAGGCCAGAAGGGCGAGGACGTGGCCTATGCCAACGAGACCGGAAAGGTCGGTCTGACCCCGTACCGCGAGCACATCGACTTCAAGCCCTTCGGCCCGGTCGAGAACGGGAGCCAGGTGCTCTACGGCCTCGACTACCGCATGGCGGCGTGGCGGGGCGTCGAAGAGAACCCGTTCCACACCGAGGTCGGGTACTGGCTCTGGGATGCCCGCGACAGCGAGGTCGTCCGCTGCTTCCTCATCCCGCGGGGCTCGGCCATCGTGGCGGGCGCCATCGTGGCACCGGACGCCACCGAATTCACCCTGGAGGCGAACGTCGGCAGCCGGACCTACGGCATCCTGTCCAACAACTGGCTGGACAAGAACGCACAGGCCATCCGGTACGAGGTCACCATCGACACCAGCGTCGAGGGTGAGTTCACCTACTCCGAGACCACGGTGATCCACCACGCCCGGATGCCCGAGCAGGTGGTCCACACCGACGCCAACACGCTGCAGCGGATCGCCGACGCCTAGGCACCACCGGTAGGGTCGGCACCGGCGGGGGCCCGACCAGGCCGCAGGGAGGCATGACATGTTCGAGTGGTCCGATGAGCAACAGGCGATCCGCGACGCGGTGCGCCGCTTCGTGGAGGAAGAGGTCAAGCCGAACGTCGAGGAGCTCGAGCACGGCGACACCCCGCCGTACGAGGTGATCCGCAAGCTCTACCGCACCTTCGGCCTCGATGCCCTGGCCAGGGACTCGTTCAAGCGGGCACTGGAGCGCAAGACGTCGGGCCCGCCGGCGAACGAGCGCTCCGTTGGCGGCGGCAACGCCGCCATGATGCTCATCCCCATCATTGAGCTGTGCCACTACTGCCCCGGGATCGTCACCGCCCTCGGGGTGAGCACCGGTTTGGCCGGCGGCACCATCATGAAGGGAGGGACACCGGCCCAGATGGAGCGCTGGGGGCTCGACCTGATGACGGTGGACAAGGTCGGCGCCTGGGCCATCACGGAACCCGACTCGGGCTCCGACGCCCTCGGCGGAATGAAGTCAACAGCCCAGCGCGACGGCGACGAGTACGTGCTGAACGGGAACAAGACGTTCATCACCAACGGCCCCTACGCCGACACGATCGTCTATTACGCCAAGCTCGACGACGGCAGTGACGTGCCCCTGCGACAGCGCCCCGTCCTGACCTTCATCCTCGACCGGGGCCTGCCCGGACTGGAGCAGTCCAAGCCCTTCCGCAAGATGGGCCTCCACTCCTCGCCGACGGGTGAGCTCTTCCTCACCGACGTGCGGGTGGGCAAGGACCGGCTGCTCGGGGAGACGGAGGGCCAGCCGGGCGGGAACGAAGGCCGTGAGAGTGCCAAGGGGAACTTCGTCACTGAGCGGGCCGGCGTCGCCGCCATGTCGCTCGGCCTCATTGAGGAGTGCATCAAGCTCTCGGTGCAGTACGCCAAGGACCGCCTCCTGTGGGAACGGCCCATCGCCGAGTTCCAGCTGATTCAGCTGAAGCTGGCCCGCATGGAGGTCGCCCGCCTCAACGTGGAGAACCTGGTGTTCCGTCACATCGAGATGAGCTCGGCCGGCAAGAGCCTGACCCTGGCCGAGGCCTCGGCCATGAAGCTCTACTCGGCCCAGGCCGCCTCGGAGGTCGCCCTGGAGGCCGTCCAGCTCTTCGGGGGCAACGGGTACATGTCGGAGTTCCGGGTGGAACAGCTGGCGCGCGACGCCAAGGTGTTCCAGATCTACGCCGGCACCGACGAGATCCAGGTCACCCACATCGCACGCGACCTGCTCAGCCGATGACGTGAGCGACCTGGTCGGGGTGGCGCCAGCCGACGACGTGTTCGACGACATGGTCGACATGCGGCGCGCGCTGCACCGGCGACCTGAGTTGGCCTTCGCCGAGCACGCGACGACGGCGCTGATCCGCGCCCACATGGCCTCACTCGGGATAGAGGAGGTGCTGCGGACGACGGAGACCGGCGGCATCTTCGCCATGGAGGGTGGACGGCCAGGCCGCAGCGTGGTGCTGCGGGGCGACATCGACGGCCTGCCGGTGCAGGAGGACGAGGCGCGGGCCGTCCACTCGGAGGTGGAGGGGGTCATGCACGCGTGCGGCCACGACGTGCACGTGGCCTCCATGCTGGGCGCGGCCTCGGTGCTCGCGGGCCGCCGCGAGGATCTCCCGGGCCGCTACGTCTTCCTCTTCCAGCCGGCGGAGGAGGCGCTGTGCGGGGCCAAGGCCATGCTCGAACGGGGGGCGATGACCGCCATGGAGGGATCGCGGCTGGTCGGGTTCCACGTCACCTCCCAGGTGCCGTCGGGCTTCGTGGCCCTGCGGTCGGGCATCGCCATGTCAGAGGCGAACTCGCTGCGCATCACCCTGACCGGTCCGGGTGGGCACGGCGCCATGCCCTCGGCGCAGGGCGACGTCATCCGGGCCACCGCCGAGCTGGTGGGCAGGCTGGCCGAGGTCGCCACGGGGCTGTCCTACGAAGGGGCCGCCTGCGTGTGCAGCGCGGGCACGATCACGGCGGGCACCGCCGTCAACGTCGTTCCCACCTCGTCGCGGGTCACCGGCACGCTGCGTACCTTCACCGAAGCCCAGCACCAGGAGGCACTGGCCCGCCTGCAGGACCTGTGCGACCGGGTGGGCGACGACCAGGGCGTCCATGTGGAGCTGGAGGTGCCCGAGCACACGCGGGCCGTCGTCAACGACGCCGAGGCGACAGACCTCGTCGAGGCCGAGGCGGCCGCTGTCCTCGGGAACGACCAGGTGTTCCGTATGCCGCCGGTCTCGCCCAGCGACGACGTGAGCGAGTTCCTGCGGCACCTGCCAGGCTGCTACTTCTTCGTCGGTGGCGGGGCGTCCGACGGCACGAGCGGGATGCACCACAGCCCAACCTTCATGGTCGAGGACGAGTCCTTGCGGGTGGGGGCCGGCGTCCTGGTGCGGAGCGCAGTGGCATTGGCCGCGCCGTGAGCGCGGCGGGCACAATGGGCCGATGACCGCCTCGAGCCTCTTCGACATCGCAGGCAAGACCGCGCTGGTCACCGGTGGGACCCGGGGCATCGGCAGGATGATCGCCGAGGGTTTCGTGGACGCGGGGGCGAAGGTGTACATCTCGTCGCGCAAGGCGGATGCCTGCGCCGCGGTGGCGGCGGAGCTGTCGAAGAAGGGGCAGTGCGTCGGCATCCCGGCCGACCTGTCGAAAGAGGCCGAGTGCCGCCGGCTGGCCGACGAGATGGCGACGCGGGAGGACTCGCTCGACATCTTGGTGAACAACGCCGGCGCAACCTGGGGCGCCCCGCTGGTGGAGTACGACGAGGCCGCGTTCGAACGCGTGCTCTCCCTCAACGTCAAGGGCGTCTTCCATCTGACCAAGTTCCTCGTGCCGCAGCTCGAGAAGGCGGGAACCCTGGAGGCACCGGCCCGCGTCATCAACATCGGGTCGATCGACGGGATCGGCGTCCCCCTGCTCGAGACCTACGCGTACTCGACGTCGAAGGCGGCCGTCCACCAGCTCACCCGCCACCTGGCCAAGCGGCTCGCCCCGACCATCACCGTGAACGCCATCGCGCCGGGCCCATTCGAGTCCAAGATGATGGCAGCCACGCTGGAGTCGTTCGGCGAGCAGATCGCGGCGAACGCTCCCCTCAAGCGCATCGGCCGTCCCGAAGACATGGCCGGCGCCGCCATCTACCTGTCGTCCCGGGCCGGGGCCTACCTGACCGGCGCCGTCATCCCGGTGGACGGGGGCATCGCCACCACCCGCTAGGTCTCCACTCGCTCCGCCGTCATCATCCGCTCGCTACGAGGATCCACACAGGGGGTACACCATGTTGTTGCTGCACCAGGTCCACCGCGTGCGCGGCGCCGAGGAGGACGCCTTCGACGACGCCTACCGCGACGAGTACCTCCCGGCACTGGCGGCGTCGGATGGGAGCAGGTTGCTCTGGTACCTGCACCTGGCCCACGGGAGTGGCCAGGCCTACACCGTGGTCAGCATCACGGGCTGCCGCGACGGGAGGGCCTGGGAGCAGCTGGCCGAGCGCGTGCGCAGCGGTGACCTGGCGGCGTGGTCGGCCAGGGTCGACGCCATGCGGCACGCGTCCGAGGCCAAGATCGTCCAGCCGGTGCCGTGGTCGCCGTTGCAGGAGATCGACCTCGACACCGTGCCGGTGCACGGCGAGACCCACAAGAACTCCCTGTTCATGGAGGACACGGCCTGGCCGTTCGCCGGCGGACTGCAGGCCTACCTCGAAAAGGCGGGCACCCTCTACGACCAGACGCTGAGCAGCCAGAAGGAGGAGGGCACGGGCATGATCGAGCTCGAGGCCGCCTTCCAGCCCGTCTACGGGACCCACATGACGACCGAGGTGGTCCTCTGGCAGCGCGTGGTCAACGCGAAGGCAGTCATGTGGATGCTGGGCCACGACCTCCCTCCGGAGGCGTCAGCCCCCGGGACGTGGCTGCACGACGCTCTGGAGGTGCGCGACCGCTGGGAGAGCCGGCTGCTGCGCAGCGCCGCCTGGTCACCGCTCTACTGACACTGCGGTCTCGTAGACATCGACGAGGGCACGGTAGGCAACCTCGTCCGTGTGGAACTCCTCGTAGAGCGTGCGGGCCGCCCGCCCCGCGTCGTCCAGGTGCTCCCGGTCAGCCAGTCGGCCCAGCGCCTCGGCGAGGGCGCCGGGGTCGTCAGGCGGGACCTTCCAGCCGGCACCCGCCGCCTCAATGCGGTCGGAGATCCCGACGCTCGAGCTGATGATCATCGGCAGTCCCGCCGCGGCTGCTTCGATCGGCGCGAGGGGTCCCGCCTCCTGGCAGATGGAAGGGAAGACGAGGGCACGCGCCGAAAGCATGCGCTCCCGCAGGCTGGCACCATCGAGGCGACCGAGGACGCTGACCCTTGGGACCTGCGTCTGTTCCACCTGGGACCGCAGCGGTCCGTCGCCACACAACGACAGCAGCAACCCCCGGTCGGCAGCGAGCCGCCATGCCTCGAGGAGCACCTCCACTCCCTTTTCCTCGGACAGCCGGCCGGCGTAGATCACTTCGTTGCTCTCTGAAGGTGGATTGGCCCGGACGCCCGGATCGGCAGATGAGTTCCTGCGCACGACCATTCGTTCCCGGGGGATGCCGCCGGCCGCCAGGAGCGGCATGGCGCTCTCGTCCAGCACGACGAAGACGGTGACATCGTGCTGCCAGGTCTTGCGCAGTCTGGGCGCCACGACGGCGGCCGCGGCAGCGGCAGAGAGCACCACCGAGTCCCGGTAGCAGCGATGGCGGATTCCGGGACCGGGGTGGGTGCCCACGCACAAGGTGCACGAGCGTCCGTCCCGGAGAAGATTCGCATTGAGGCAGGACGTCCGAAAGTTGTGCAGCGTCATGACGACGGGGAACCCTGCGTCCGAGAGGGAACGGACCACGGAGGGAGAGAGCGAGAACCAGGTGTTGTGCACATGGACGACCTCGGCATGGTCTCGTCGCGCCTGTGCGACGACCCGCCGTCCCGCCGAGACATTCCACGCGGCACGTGCGAGCGCGGCCGTCGATGCGAGCGCACCGCTCGGATTCTCGACGATGAGCTGGGTCACCTGGTGCCCGCGTGCGACCAGCATGTCGCGATCACGCTCCACGACCTGATCCTCGCCCCCGGCAACCCGGTGGCGGTTGTGCACCTGGAGAACGCGGACCTATCCGCGGCCACCCGCCGCCAAGTCGTGCGGACCCTGCGGGGGGTACCCGCCGGCGTCCCGAATGGCCTGGCTCCACGACCTGAGGATGGCCACCAGCTCGTCGAACCCCTCCCCGAGGGCCTCGAGCATGACGTCGCACTGGCCATCGGTGGCGACCTCGACGGACTCGCGTAACGCTCTGCCCTCCACCGTGAGCCCGCCGTCCGCCAGGAGGCCCCTCTCCGACAATCGGGCCTCCGCCGCGTCGAGCTGCTCGGCCGACCAGGCCCGGGTGCGGACGTAGGTACGCAGTGGGAGCCCCCAATAGAGCTCGGTGAGCAGGCCGACCTCGGTGGCGTCGAGTCCGCTCGACGTCCAGGCGGCCGTGTGGGCGTCGCCGCGGTACTCGCGCAGCAGGTCGGCCAGCCGCCACACGTCACCTATCGGATCCCCGGGCAGACCGAGGCTCGAGAGGCCGGCGAACAGCGGCTTGCCCTCCGGCCGCAACGGCGCGGCCGCCCTCGCCAGCAGTTGGGTCGCGGATTCGAGCCCTTCCGGCCGGGAGCCAAGGATTCGCACGAGCTGGCCGACCGCACCCTTCGTGCGCGCCGCGCAGATGGTCGCGGCGTCGACTTTGCTCCAGCCGAACCGGACCGCGGGCACGACCGCCTCGGGATTGAAGACCGCGAAGGCGGCAGCGACCACCTCGCCCGGCACCTGACCCATCACCGAACCACGGCTCGTGAAGTAGGCCGGCCCGTCCGGGAGCTGCACACCGCCCGGGAGCGAGCCCGGGCTGGGCGAGAAGCCGAGCGCCGCGTAGGCGGCGTGGCACTCCGGTGAGAAATACACCTGTCCGGCCACAGGCTCCAGAGCCATGGCCAGCTCTCTTGTCGACGAACCGCGCAACTGGGTCACAATTGCCACCCTAGGCCGGGACCTTGCCTTTAACGTCTTGGTCGTGACGATGGGGGACGAACAGGCCTGGCTCCATCCCTCTCCGGGCTTGTGGCGGATGCGCCGAGCCGAGGTCGTGACCATCTCGGTGGTCCTCGCCGCGTTCTTCGGGCTTCTCTTCCTCGCCGGGAGCGGGCCGCTGGCGGGTCTCATCAGTGCGCTGGTCGTGGCGGCGCTGGGCCTAACGCTCTCGTGGTTCCTCCGTCGCCGCTTCCGGGCCTGGCGCTACCAGGAGCGTCACGAGGATCTGATCGTCGCCCGCGGCGTCATGGTGCAACGGCTCTCCGTCGTGCCCTACGGGAGGATGCAGTTCGTCGAGGTGACCGCAGGCCCCATTGAGCGCATCTTCCAGCTCTCCACGGTCAAGCTCCATACGGCCGCCGCGGCCAGCGACGCCCGCATCCCCGGGCTGGAGCGGGCCGAGGCGGCGCGCCTCCGGGACCGCCTGACGGAGCTCGGCGAGTCGATGGCGGCGGGCATGTGACGGACGCCGGCCCTTCAGTCCCGGGTGAGGGCTGGTGCCGCCTCCACCCGCTCACCCCCGTGGCCCGTATCGGCCGGCTCGTCCCCGCCCTCGTGCTCCTTCTCCTCGTGTCGACGGTCCACTCGAAAGCCGAGAACGGGCGGGCCGAAACCGACTATCTCGTGATCATCACCCTGGGCTCCGCCGTCTACGGCTACATCCACTGGATGGTCACCCGCTGGCGCTTCGAGGGCGACACATTGCGGATTGAGACCGGGCTCATCCGGAAGGACTCACGACGCCTCCCGCTGGCCCGTATCCAGGCGGTCGACATCGTCCGGCCCTTGCTGGCCCGCCTGCTCGGCGTCTCCGAGTTGCGCATCCGCCTGGCGGGGTCGGGGGCGACCGACGGCAAGCTGGCGTACCTGGCCGAGGCACAGGCGGCAGAACTCCGGCTGGTCCTCCTGGCGGGCCACATCGACACCGAGGCGGCGGTGTCGAGCAACACGGGCCTCCCCATGGCCAGCGTGGACACCGGCCGCCTTCTGGGTTCGGTCTTCCTCTCGCTCATCACGATCGTGCTGTTCGGCACGGTCGCCGCGCTGGCGGTGCTCGACCAGTTCGAGCCGAAAACGGCGGCCGGAGCGGCCGGCGTCCTCGCCGTGTACCTCCTCAGCGCCGCCGGAGTGATCTGGCGTCGGCTGTCGGGCCAGTACGCCTTCATCGCGGTGGAGGCGCCCGAGGGGGTGCGCATCAGGCGCGGCCTATTGCAGACGATCTCCGAGACCGTCCCCTACGGCCGGATCCAGGCGGTCCGCCAGGTGGAGCCCCTGTTGTGGCGCCCCTTTGGGTGGTGCCGGTTGGAGGTCGACGTGGCCGGGTCCACGGCGCGCAACCAGCGGGGCGAGGGGACGAGCGTCGTGCGCAAGGCGCTCCTGCCCGTGGGCTCCCAGCAGGACTCCTGGCATCTCCTGGCCCGACTGCTCGGCGCACCGGATCCGGCTCGCACGGCACCGCCGACGCGGGCGCGGCTGAAGGCCCCGCTGAGCTTCCACTTCCTCTCGGCCGGCCATGACGGCGCCCATGCCGTCTGCGTGACCGGCCGCATCAACCGGAAGACGACGTGGGTGCCGCTGGAGAAGACACAGAGCATCCGCCGGGTCCAGGGTCCGCTGCAGCGACCGCTCGGCCTGGCCACGGTCCACGTCGATGTCGCCGGGAAGCGGGCCCGGGCCGAGTTCCGGGACCGCGAGGTGGGCGAGGCGGACGGGCTCGTCGCGGAGCTGACCGCTCTGAGCCGGACGGCCCGGCAGCGGGACCGGACGGTGCCCCCGGAGCCGAGCAGCGACGCCGTACCCTCTGGCTGGTACCCGGACCCCGCCGGGCGGCACGAGCAGCGCTACTGGCACAAGGGCCGCTGGACCGAGCACGTCGCCAACGGCGGCAGGCGGAGCTCCGATGCGCCTACGCCCGCGCCGTGACGCGCATCGGGAAGTAATCGATGGAGCGGATGCCCGTCGTGTAGACGAGCGTGTGGTCGGGCTCGACCTCGTACTCGGGTATCCGTTTGTGCCACTCGCGGAGAGCGACCCGCAACTCGAGGCGGGCCAGGTGTGACCCCAGGCAGCGGTGGATGCCGCCGCCGAAGGCGATGTGGCGGTTGACCTCGCGGTCGAAGCGCACCTGGTCCGCGTCGGGGAACTCGGCCTCGTCCGTGTTGGCCGAGCCGATCATGATCATCACGTGATCGCCCTGGTGCACCGGGCAGCCGCCGAGCTCGGTGTCCTCGACCGCGACCCGGGCCACCCCCATGACCGGGGTCTCCCAGCGGAGGAGCTCCTCGATGGCGTTCGGGATGATGTCGGGATTCTCGGCCAACTGACGCCGGTGCTCGGGGTGCTCGGCCAGGAAGGCGAACATGCAGTCGAGGGTGGCCGTGACGGTGTCGAGCCCGGCAATCAGGAAAAGGAAGCAGATGTCGAGGATGTCCTCGCGGGTGAGGCGGTCGCCGTCGACCTCGGCATCGAGGAAGAGCGAGAGCAAATCGTCCTTCCGCTCCCTTTCGCGCTGGTCGAGGACCTCGTTGAAGTAGTCGTAGACCGAATCGGCGACCGTCTGCTGGTAGTCGCTGGCCTGCTTCGACCCATACAGCTTGCCGGTCACATGGTCGGGCCGGATGATGCCGTCCTTCATGGTGAGGAAGCGGTCCAACTCGTCGAGCGGCAGGCCGAGGAGCGTGAGGAAGACCTGGGAGGGGAAGGGGATGGAGAATTCCTTGGCGAAGTCCAGCTCACCCCGTTCGATGAAACCGTCGATGAGGTGATTGACGAGCTCGGAGACCTCCCGGTCCATGGCTGCCATCTTGCGCGGGGCGAAGATCGGATCGAGCAGCTTGCGGAATTTCTTGTGTTCGGGCGGGTCGATCTGCAGCGGGATCATCGGTCTCTTGTTCTTGAGGTCGACGGCATCCATGTTGGAGGAGAAGATCTCGGGATGACGCAGGGCGTAATCGATCTCTTCTTTGCGCGACAGCAGGACCCCGGGACTGGAGCCGCCCATGTCGATGGCCAGCACGGGCATTTCGTCGCGCAGAAGTTTGAAGGTCGGCTGAGGGTTGGCGGCCATGTCGGCATCCATGGCTGTCAGCGGGTTCCCGCTATATCCTGACCCGGCTGTCTCGGTCTCGCTCATGTGTTCTCCTCCGAACTGATCTGCAGGATCCGGTTGACTGACTGCACGAGTGATGCGTCGTCTGACTCGGGGATGATCCAGCTCGATGCGAAGAGGCGGACGATGACGTCGGCAAGCTGTTCTCGGCCGAGGGTGCCGGCGGCCACCACGGGCACCGCATCGAGGGCGTCCCCCAGCCGCAGGACGAGCTCGCCCCGCAACGAGGGCAGGTGGTCGAGGAGGTAGCCCATGACGAATCCGGACTCGGACTCGAAGAGGGGGCGGCAGGGATGGGAGCGGATGAAGTCGAAGGCGTAGCCCATGAAGCTGGTGATCCTGTCTTCGGCTGTCCGGGCGGCCGCCAGCACCTCGTCGAGCCCGTCGGAGAACCTCTGCGCGTCGTAGTCGGCGGCGGCGGCCAGCACGTGGTCCTTGCTCGGGAAGTAGCGGTACAACGTGCCCCTCGAGACGCCGGCCGTCTCCGCGATCTCCCGCATCCCCAGCCTCCGCACGCCACGCCGTCCGATGAGGCTGAGCGAAGCAGTGAGGATCCGCTCCTCGGTGGCGCTGAAGGAGCGGGCCGGGGAGTCACCGAGGGCGACCCCGGCGGAGCCGTGCAGCACGGTCGTCGTCATTGGAAGGACATACTAGACACTTTCTGTTCTTTCTGTCCGGCAATGGGCACTGCACGTCCCCGGTGGTCAAAGAGAGACAACGACCCACCTCGGCGGGAGACGCTGAGCTATCCGGGGGAGGTGGTCGAGGGAGTCGACGGCGTCGCAGGCGCCGAGAAATCGAAGGTGGAGGTGGTGCAGTCACCCAGGTTCTCCCGGGTGACAACCCAATCCTGGCCCGGGTCCCCCGCCAGTGAGAAGACATCCAGGGAGGGCTGCCCGGACAGGCAGGCCAGGCGGGGATTCGTCGTCGTGAAGCCCGTCATGGTGCCCAACAGGGTGCGCCGACCGCTGCCGATGACGGCCGGCACGAGGGGCGTCTGGGCCCCGTTCCAGGTGCCGGAGTATGTGTAGGCGGCCACGGGCCGGGGTGCAGCTGCAGGTGCAGGTGGGACTGGGGCGGACGTCGTCGGGGTGGTTGTCGTGGTCGGCGGGGCCGTGGACGACGTGGTGCTCGAGCTGGCCCGCTGTGGAGCGCTCCTCGGCGGCGCCACCGCAGCCGGACTCGCGGAGGAACTCGTTGAGGAGGGGCCGGCCAACAGGTCCTTCTGGGGGGGCGCGTTGCCGTCGAGCGCTGACACCATGGCCTGGTCGCTGTCACCGTCCATTCCGAGGGCCCAGATGCCCACACCGGCGATTCCGTTGACCTGGGCCATCTGGGCCGCCAGGTAGAGCGAGTTCGGATTCTCGAAGAACGCCTCGTGCCACTGCTGGCCTACCTGGTAGGAGGTCCACGCCGTGTCGGTGTCGGCGTCCCAGTAGATCGGATGCCCGCTGGAGGCCTCCTGGGCATAGGTGACGATGGTGGGTCCACCTTCCGCCTGGGCGCCGAGGGTGCCATTCGATGTCGGCCAGTCGTAGCCGAAGAAAGGCAGGCCGAGGATCACCTTTGCCGCCGGCGCGGCGTCGGCATACTGGTTCACCGCCGTCTGGTTGGAGAACATGGAGCTGGTCAGCGGTGAACCGGCATTCGCCGAGGCGTGCAGGTTCAACTGGTACGCCATGACGAAGAACCCGTCGACGTCGTGGCTGAGCGCGGGAATGTCGTAGAACCCGTCCGGATCCCCCGCCGAGGACGCGTAGGTGTCCATCGTGACCTGATAGTCGGGGTTGGCGGCATGGAGCGTGGACCCCACCACCTTCACGAGATTGGAGATACCGGATTGGTCGCCCGATCCCTCGCCTTCGAGGTCGAGGTTCACGCCGTCGAGGCTCTTCGCCCGGACGAGGTCGAGCAGGCTCTGGGCGAGGGTCTGGGGAGCACTTTGGCTCGAGGCCAACCCGTCGAGCGACGACTGTGAGAAGTCGTTCACTGTGAGGACGACGCGGTCGCCGGCCGCGTGAGCACGGTCGATCAGATCGATGAAGTTCTGGCTCTCGTACCCGTCCCAGCCCGCTCCGGACTCGGCGATGGATCCGTCGGCATTGATGCCGATGCTGAAGTAGTCAACCGTGGTCAGTCCATTGAGATCGAACTGGCCGCTGTCGGCGAGCGTCCAGTACGGGGCGAATCCGAACACCTCATGCGGTTTCAGCGGTGGCTCGTCCGTCACCGTGGTTGGCGCGGGCGCCACGACCGCACCGGGTTGTGCAGGCGTGAGGCCGGCTGCCGACTGCGATCCGAGGTCACCGGTCACCGATCCGCTCCCACTGCTGCCCGTTGCGATCGGGAGGATGTCGGCGGCTGGAATGATGGTGCCCACGAGCTTGGACTGGCCGGGAGGGGACCCTTCGCCCCGGCTCGCCGCAACGCCCACGCTTGCGATCACCACAGCGACCGCGGCGACGAGTACCACCGTCCGACGCGAGCGGCTCGGCGCCGATTGGGCAAACCGAGGACCTGGCTCCTGAAGGTGCCGCAAGCTCGATCCTGCCGGCGAGGTGACGTGCGGAGCTCCCCTCGCGGAGCGGTCGAAGCCACGCCTCGACTCGCCGTATGCGATCATGCGTTGAATTTCGTCCCATATGTTGCGGGACCGTGGCACTGCGCAAACTTACCGGCCGGCTGGAACGCCGTGATTTGTGGCAGCCTGCCCGTCACGCGCGATTCACAGTGGTGTCACTGAGGCAACGAACAATTCACTTGTACTTGGCTGGGAGTCGGCCGGATCCATACGCGTCCAACAACGAGCACATGGCGGGGTTTCACGCTCGATTCATTCTGATTTCACGATCGTGTCACGGAGGCAACAGGAAGTTCATCCGGGCCCCGTTTCCGGAGTGACGCGATGTCGTGGGCTCACAGATCCTGTGTAGCCTGCTGCCCGTGCGACACCTCCCTGCCGTGCTCTGCGGAGCTGCCATGACCACGCTGTCGATCGTCGGCGCGGCGCTCCCGTTTGACGCGGCATCGGCGTCAACGCACAGCCCCGCCTCGCAGCTGCTTTCGAACGCCCTCAACGCGGCCCAAGAATCCGGCTCAATGCACTTCGTGGACAAGACCACGGTCAATGGCACCACGCAGACGCTGGAGGGGGCGATCAGCGCACCGACGGCGGGCGAAACTCTCACGAGCTCAGCTCCCCTGCAGGTGGAACTCATCAGCGGGTCGATCTATGTCGTTGGCAACGCAGAGGCGCTGGAGCAGTCTCTGCAGATCACCGCGTCCCAGGCACAGCCCTATGCCGGCAAATGGATCGTCGTGCAGACGACCGATGCACCGTTCCAGTTGCTGGCTCAGGACCTGACCCTCGGCTCGACCATCGATGAATTCACGCCGGCACAGAAGGGGCTCAAGATCGGGAAGATGCAGCGGATCGGGCAAACCAAGGCGATTCCGATCACGGGCATCTCGTCCAACCTCCCCAAGGGCACGACATCGAGCGTGGCGCTCTTCGTGTCCCCGAAGGCGCCACACATTCCGCTGGGCGGGTCCCTCATCGTCGCCAACAAGACCGGTCGGCTCAGCGAGGTCGCAGTCTTCAACGACTGGGGCGCCAAGGTGGACCTCACGGCTCCCTCTGGCGCGATCCCCTTCAGCACGGTCCTGGGTTGAGAGATGGGACCCGTGTCTCCATTCGTCCCCTGACTCCGATAGGCACGCTGACCCCATCGTTGCCAACGAAAACCGGTCTCGAACCTGAGGTGGCCGGCCGGCGGCGTGCGCCAGCCGGTGACATGAACTACCAGTCGAGAGTGAACGTCTCCGATATCGGGACGAAATCGTCCGATCCGGGTGAGCTGATAGTCACAGTTCCTGTTCCCGACGCCGCGATTGACGTCAACATGTTGGCAGGGATCGTCCAGTAGTAGTCGGTGGCACCCGTACCCGAGTCGCTGCTCGGTGAGTCCTCCTCTGAGGACTGGGTGAACAGTGTGGCCGTCTCATCGGTCGTACCGACAACGACGTCGATGGTGAGTGGGCCGGGAGGCGTCCCCTGGCCGCCGACGACGGCTTCGAGGCCCGCGCTGAACTCGTTCGCCGAGGCGGGGTCTACCGTCACCGTGTCGCCGTTGGCGACGGGGTTCGTGCCGTCTGCGGCCACACCGTCGCCCGCCACCACATTGAGCGTCGTGGCCCCAGTGTCGTAAAAGACCGACTCGGTCGCTGACTGGGCGAAGTCTCCGGGTGAGTCGGAGAACGGGTAGAACGTGGCGTCGACTTCGTTGGCCAGGGCGGGCGAGGCTGCCGGATCCGTCTCGAAAGTTGCTTGTCCATCAACCAGCTCGACGTCATAGGGTTGGTTGCCGCTGTAATTGTCGTCCCCATCCTCATCGAATTCGACGTAGCCGGTGGGCGTGAGACCACACGATGGGCTGCACACCACAGTGGCCGTCACTGTCGAGGAGGCACCGTTCGCCACGGAGGGCGTCGCCGTGACGGACAGCTCCGTGGGGTCCGGGTCGACGCTAAGACCCTCCGAAGTCGTCGACGGGGCGTCGCCGGAGTCGCCGGTGTAGGTCGCAGTTACGGTGTAGTCGCTGACGTCGAGCGAGGCCGGCGTGGTGTAGCTCGCCTGACCGTCCACCAGCGGGACGGTCGTGATGCCGTTGCCGATGGAAAACTGCACGTAGCCAGTAGGCGATGTGCCTCCGGTGACCGTGGCGCTATAGGTCTGGGAGGACGAGTTGTACATCACATCTGAAGGCTCGGTCGAGAGAGTCGTCGTGGTCACGGACGGCGTCACGTTCGGAGCCATCACGACGAGCACGTACTCCTCCGATGAGGTGAGCCCGTTGTCTCCTGTCACCGTGATTGGGTAGTCGCCCGGTGTCGCGGTCTTCGGGTAGCCCCGCAACTGCACGCCGAACGTCTTGCTGCCCGCCTTGATCTGCTCTGTCAACCCTTCGGGAAGCGTGCCCGTGGCATTCACACTGATCGACTTCGGATAGCCCGTCTGCCCTCCGATAAAGAGCGGAGCGGCGAGCTTCGTTCCGGCGGTGATGACCGACGTCCCCGCATCGGTGAATGTCGGTGCCCCGTCGATGATCAGCGTGCAGTTGAAATTCTTGTCCTGGTTCACATTCCCCACATTGGAGCTGACGTCGGCCTCGTACTGGATCCTGTACTTGCCTCCCGAGCCGGCCGGAGGCGTCCCAGACGTCCATCCGAAGTCCTCCGTGATGCTGTTCGGGCTGTAATCGGGATCCTGTGTGAAGCTGATGGCGTCTGGGGCGGTCTGCGAGTTGGTCCCCAACCCGAAGAACGGCGGGTAGGCCTGCACCGACTGGTCGTCGTGCGAGTACTGACCGACCGTCATTGTCGGGGGGCAGAAGTCCGAGGGATAGACGATCTCCTGCACGATCTCGAGGTCGTAGGGTTCGTCGGCGTCCGTCCCGACACTGTTCGTCGCCGTGAACGTGATGTTGTAGTCATTGCCCGTTCCGGCGGCCGGCGTCCCCGTCAGCTCGGCGACGCCGTCTCCCGGGGTGAACGTCACGCCGGTTGGCAGCGCACCCGACTCTGTGATGGCGGGCCTCGGAGAGCCCGTGGCGACGATCCGCACCGTCTTGCTCTTCCCCACGATCATCAAACCGCTCGTCGAGGTGATCGTAGGAGCGACGGGTGCCTTTATCGCACCCGCCGAGGATGTCTGCAAGGCCGCTGTGAGGGCGAGCAGCGGCCCGGCGAGGATCAGGCTTGACAGGCAGACTGAGGCCGTGCGCCGCGCCCGCCGCCAGGTGAGCGGGCCGCCGGAGAGCATCTCGTCACGATATCGACCGCTTTGGTCCGCAGCGGTCCAGGTAACCGACCCGTCACCGGACGATTACGCCTCCGTCGCGGTCACGACGCTCGCCCCAAGGAACGTTCACCGTCTGCCGGCAACGCGACCTCACCCGGGCTGGGGGTCGGATCACGCGGAGCATCGGACTGACCCTTCAGAGGCGCGTGGCCCGGCCGAGGCAGTGTCAGTCGGGTCTCGATCGACCCACTCCATGGGCTAGGACCCGAAGGCTCCGACATTGACGATGCCCGCGTCCCCTGTGGACGACTTGTAGCCGAAGTCGAGCACGTTCGGCGTCCACGAGTAGGTGGCGCCCGTCGCAATCGTCACAGGAGCGACTCCGACGTTCATGAGGGTCAGCACCAATGGTTTGGGCGAGAGGTTCGTCCACACGACCGGTGTGTGCAGCGACGCGTAGAGGGTTCGAGGCAGGAATCCGGACGACGTATAGATGATCTGTTGTCCGGTGTCGGAGTACGGCTTGATCGGAATGCCCCCACCCTCCGATGGGACGTCGTAGACCTTGCCGCCAATCGTAATCGTGGAAGACGCGATCACCTGTGCTGTCGTCGACGTCGTTGACTGGGACGCGCCCGAAGACGGCGTGCTCGGCGAGCTGCTGCACGCGGCAGCGATCACCGGCGTAGCGAGAAGCACGAGGATCGCGGTGATCCGGGATCGGGAAGTCATCGTACGGGATCCTTCTCAGAGGGTTGCGGGCAGAAGACGGTACAGGCTCTCGAAGAAAAGCAGTGCAATGGCCAGCATCACGGGAGTCGAGAGGAGGTAGACGGTCCACACCTGCTCTTCCCATCGACGGTATGCGGCAATGGTGAAGAAGAGGAAGCCGGTCAAGACCACGCCCCAGAAGCACGCCGGCACGATCGCCGTGCTGTCACCGGCGAGCGCGCGCTGCGACGGGCTCGGGGGGACCCGAGGGATGGGTGCGCGGGCGGCAGGACTCACGAGTTTGCTGACAACGAAGAGGCGACCCGTCGCCAGCAGCGGCGGATTGGACGTCACCAATGTGAGCCGCGGCTCGCTTGTCGGAGAGATGGGATCGACCGCTCCTGACGTGACCGTGCCCACTCCCGTTACCGCATAGGTGAACTTCCCGAGGCTGGTCACAACGGTGATTCGATCGCCGCGACGCAGGTCGCCGAGGCGACCAAAGGGCGCTCCACCGGTGCTCCGGCGACCCGCGATCACGGAATTCCCGTCGGTCCCGGGGGGAGCCGTGTTGGCCATGAGTCCCGGACCAGCCATGAGGTCGGTGGCCGAGGTGCCCTTCACAACGACCTGGTGCAGGCCGATGTCCGGGATCTCCAGCAATGCCGCGGGCTGTCCATCTCTCAAGTGCATGCTCAGATCCACGTTGGCGCGGGCAGGACCCGTGAATTCTTCCAGGAGCAGGTGCTGTGCCCGTGCTTCCTGCAAACCGGTGAACACGAACACGTAGACCACGAAGAGGACCAGGCAGAGCCCGAGGGCGGAAAGCACCATTCCGACATGGGCCACCTTGGCATCGGTATCCTCGGGCTCCAGCGATTTGACCGCGGCCCGGGTCCTCTCGGCGGCGGCGTGGGTCGAAGTCCGGATCGACTCAACTGCATCGTGCCCGCGATGCGGGGGCGGGACGAAAGGACGGGCCGACTCGCGCTGCGCACGACGGCGCTCCGGGAATGACCTTCGCATCCTGCGCCGGAAACGAACGCCCAGCCCCTCCTGCGAGGCGCTATCGAAGGGCCGGGGGGGCGGCACAGGTCGCTCCTGCTGTTTTACTCCTTCGGACGCAGGCGGATTCACCGGATCACCGCTCGCCACCAAGGGCGCTCGACACCCACGAGGAAAGGCGCGTGCTGACTTTGCCCAGACCCGAGCTGATCCGGCGTCTCGATCCCCTGGCCAGACCGATGACTTGCGCCCGAAGGGATGGCGAATAAGCCATGAACGCGCCCATCACAATGGCGAGGAGCCCCAGCAGCAGCGCGAGAGGCAAGAACACCCGGCTCGAGCTCGACGCCACCGTCAAGCTCTGCAGATAACCCCCGGCGGCGGCGCCAGCCCCGGACCTGGGACTTCCTGGTGCTCCTCCGTTTGACAGGCCGGAGAAAGCGTTGCCAGAGGAGCCCTGTGGCGACGAACCCGAGGACGGGTTTGGCTCGGAACGGGACCCGCTCCCAGACCCACCGTTTCCGGACACCGTCGGCACGACGCCCGAGGTCGGGCTCGACGCCGTCGACGGCGTCGGGGACTTGGACACCGTGCCCGACGGGGCCGGAGGGGACGCAGCGGTCGAGGCAGTCATTGGGCAGCCGGATTGATCTGCGTCTGCGGACGCACCGCCCAACACGTCCTTGGTGATCTCCGACTCGGCGGTTTCGGTAAGACCCGTCGTCAAGGGCACGAATCCCTCGGGAAGGGTGGCCGTCGTCGACGAACCGGTGACGTCGAGCAGTTGCGTCAGCATGTTGGAGATGTTCGTTGCGGTCTGCGTTGTCTCGGCATCCCCGCACACGGCGGCATAGATCACCGACGTCATCGGGTACGCGTTGGGATCGGCGGACGAGTAGTTGAGATCGAGCGTCCCGTCAGTGTTGGTGGTGGCGTCGTTCACCGCGGCGTCGAGCGTGGTCGCCGAGGGGGTGACGAAGGCGCCGCCACCGTTCTGGAGCGAGGCGAGCTGCAACCCGTAGTAGAGCGCCTCGGACCAGTTCATCGTCGCGAAAGCGGCGTTGGGGTTCCCGCCCTGAAGCCCAGGTTCAACGTAGGACAACATCTTGAGGTCCTGCTCGTTTGGGTCCTCATATCCGGTGTACACGACGGAGGCGCCGAGTGGTGAGGGCGGATACTGGTCCACATTCGGACAGGACGTAAGGGGCTTCGTCGGCGTGCCGAACCCGTCCTTGATGAGCTGCGCCGCGGTCATGTTGTCGGAGTACGTGGCGACGTACGGCGTCCCCGAGGACTCCGGGATGTCGACAGTCACGGGGACCACGGGTGCATGGCACAACCAATCGAAGGCCAAACCGACGGAACCGGCGTCATCGGAGCGAACGAAGGACTCGTACTGCTGGGCAATGCTGAAGTCTTGCTGGAAATTCAGCTCCGCGAAGAGGGAACAGGCGCCGACCTCCCCTTTCTTCTGGTCGGTCGGGTGATAGGGGCACGGTGCCGGGGTGCATGTGGTCGTCTTGCCTTTTCTCGTGCAGACGGTGCCGCCGAAGGAGGGGCAGCCCAAAGACTCTGAGCACGTGACCTCGTCGGCGGACTGCGGCGTCCCGTACACCCCGGTCAGAACACCGGCCGCCATGGTAGGGGTCAGATCGAAGCTACTCACGGGGTAGAGGATCCCGCCCTGCTCCTGCTCGGCCTTGTACCCGACCACATTTGCCGTCAACGCCACCGGAATCAGCTTGTAGTTCCCTCCAGTCAACACGGCTTGCTGCTCCGATGACTCGGGATTGTCAGTGAACGCCACCCCCGCGGAGCCTGTGGCAAGCGATTGGACCGCCCCCAACCCGTCCTGAGCGGTGTTGAAGGCGAGGGTCGGAACGGGGCGTGAGCAGGCGGCGGCGGAGGCGATCGGCAGGAGGAATTCGATCCCGTATTCGCTCTCGGTCGTCACACTCGCAGCCGAACCTCCGCACCCCGAGAAAGGTTGGGCGAATGTGATCGGGAATTGCGCTGTGTTATCGGGGCTCGCGGTCTTCTCCCCCAATCCGTTCACACCGGAGTCGATGACATCGAGCGAGCACGGACTGGCGGCGTTGCAGTAGAAGGTCCCTTTGACATTGGCGTCTCCCGGCTCCTGGCCCTGGAAGGGGTCGTTGGAACTGTCAATGTCGAGCACCTGGAAGCTGAGGGACTGTGTCCCGTCGGTCAGGATCTCAGTCGAATACTGAGGCGATGGGTTGGCGCTCAGGACGTACCCGGAGGAGACGCAGAGGGGCGGTCCCGCGGAGAGTGACTGGGTGTCGGTGCAATAGGCGATTTCCACATCGGTGCCCGGCGTGAACTGGTACAGGTTGACATACACCCACTGCGTGTCGCCGAGGTTCTGGGTAGGGCCGGCGTCGACCACACCGCCCGACGAGTCGGCGCTCGACGGAATGGTGGTGCAGGTGTACTGAGCGGGGCACGTCGTGGGCGGAGCAGTGATGGTGTCGTGGGTCTGGGCCGGTGCCGACACCTCGTCGGACGCGTGTGTGAGCTTCGAGGACTGGGACGCCGATACCGCCGATGGGATCAGACCTGCCGCAAAGGTCGCGCAGAGGGAGGCGAGCACAGCCCGGCGCATCGGGCGACTACCCATCGGACGTCCCCGAAGGCGCCTGTTCGCCCTCAGCGGCCCGGCGCTTGCGGGTGAGACCCACGAGTGGCGGCACCGCCAGAAGCCCGAGGAACAGCAGCGTCGCCACGACGACGACGACCGAAGGGCCGGGGATGCCGAGCAACTGGCTCGATGTCTGCGACATCGCCTCTCCCGGTGTTTGCCCCGGCGCGGCGGCGACTGCCGCCGTGGTGGTCGTTGTGCTGACCGGGACTTTTGTGGTGGCGGTCGTGCTACTCCCACCAGCCGCGCCCTTCCCCGCTGCGCCGCCGCCGCCAACGGCACCCCCGGACGCCGCCGCCGCGCCGCCGCCGCCGCCGGGACCACTGCCTGCCTGACCGCCGGTCGCGGCCACCGGGCTGGCCGCGGCTCCGCCGCCGGCGACCGTCGTGTTGGTGATGGTGGGTCCCGACGAGGCCGCGCCTCCGGCGTTGAACGCTCCCGTTATGAAAGGGTCCGGGCAGTTCGCTGCCGTCGGCGCCGCGGGTTCCGTCCCGGTGATGCGACCGACCGCGTCGAAATCGGCCTGGACCAGATTGAGCGGCAGCGGTGAATACCCAAGCTTGCCCGCTGCCTCTTGCCCCGCACAGGCCAGGAACTCCACATACTGAGCCTCGACCGCTTGCTTCGAGGAAGGGATCTCCGACTGTTCGGCCATGAGGAGGTAGCTGTAGGCGGAGATAGGGTAGGCGCCCGCTTGCGGGCTGTTGAAGACAGGTGTCAAGTTCTGCTCGAGGTCGCTCTGGAGCACATCGTTCTGCAGGGCGATCGCGTCAGCAGTCTCGGACGGCGCGACGTAGGCACCGCTTGTGTTCAGGATTTCGGCGCACGGGTCGTGGTGCAGCAGC
Source organism: uncultured Acidimicrobiaceae bacterium (assembly GCA_963826835.1). Lineage (GTDB taxonomy): Bacteria > Actinomycetota > Acidimicrobiia > Acidimicrobiales > RAAP-2 > Bog-473. The sequence goes on along the minus strand of CAWGYK010000011.1, from coordinate 214,109 downwards.
GCGTAGCCCGTCTCGACGTACGTGATGGTATTCGGGTTGGCATACACGTAGTCCGAAGCCGTGTCCGAGCCGTTCTCGCTGGTCCAGTTGCCGAAGTTGTACTGACCGACCGAACGCTGTCCGGAAGGCGGCTGTGGCCAGATCGCCTCTGCTCCGCTCGGCGCGGTGACCGCCGAGGTGAACGCGTTCCAGAGGCCGGGCTGTTCGGTCTCCAGGTAGTCGGAGAAGATGAAATTGTCACCCGATGCATCGCTTCGGAAAACGACGACGATCGAACTGTGGGGCAGGAGGACCCCCGGGTTCAGAGCCGCAATCGCTGGGTCGTCCCACTCGGTGATGCTCCCGGAGAAGATTCCGGCCAAGACTTGCGAGTTCAACTTCAAATTGTCGATGGTGGACCCCACCGTGCTGGTCACGTTGTAGTCCAGACAGGTGGCCCCAGCGATGTCAGGCAGGTACTGGTACTGGAACGTCGCCGGCGGCGAGGTGTCAGCCTGACCGGTGCTATAGCCGATTTCACTCGCGCCAAAGTCCACCTGCGGATAATTGGCGAAGTCATTCAGACCGATGACCGAAGACTGTGTCAGGTAATTCACGGTGTCCCCGAATTCGCTCGACACCTCGGCGTCCCACTGGATGATGGCCAGAGCGGCGTAGCTCGACCCGACTCCGCTGATGGCGGGACCGCCGGCGGCAGCGGGGAGTGCGGTCGACGTCAACAGAATGGTGGTCGTGGCGAAGAAGAGTGCTATTCCTGCGGAGACCGCACACAGCGCTCGCGCCACGCGGGTCATCGGCCCGCGTCCTCTGACGCTCCGCTCCATGCTCAGCCGAACCTTCCGTGCACGTAGTCTGCTGTCCGCGGGTCGTTCGGGTCGTTGAACACCTGCTCGGTGGGTCCGTTCTCGATCATTCGTCCCGGCCTCCCTTCGGCAGCGAGAAAGAATGCGCAGGTGTGCGACACCCGCTGCGCCTGCTGCATGTTGTGCGTCACGATCACCACCGTGACGTCAGCGGCGATCTCCTCGATGGTCTGCTCGATCCGGATGGTCGAGGCAGGGTCCAACGCGGAGCAGGGCTCGTCCATGAGAAGAACCTTTGGCTTCACCGCCAGGGCTCGGGCGATGCAGAGCCGCTGCTGTTGTCCGCCCGAGAGCGCCCCACCCAGGTCGCGCAGACGGTTCCGGACTTCAGACCAGAGGCCGGCCCGCGCCAGCGACTCTTCAACCAGGCCGTCTTTGTCCGAGACCTTGGTACGGGTGAATTTCATGCCGGCCAAGACGTTGTCGTAGATCGACATGGCCGGGAACGGATTCGGCCGTTGGAACACCATCCCTATATGCCGGCGCACCTCGTTCGCCCGCTGGTCCTGCGCGTAGATGTTCGACCCGTCCAGTTCGACTGTCCCGGCGAGCTGCGCTCCCTGAATCGTCTCGTGCATCCGATTGAGGGTCCGGATGAAGGTGGATTTCCCGCAACCCGACGGGCCGATGAGCGCGGTGACTTTCGAGCGAGCCATGTCCAGGTCAACGTCCTCGAGCACCAGCCGACCGCTGAACCACGCACACACACCACGAGCGGTGAGCTCACCGGCGTGAGCGGAGGCGCTGCGCGCCGATCCATTGCTGGCCGGCACATCGGTCAGTGTGATGTCGCTCATGGTCCCTTCCTTGCCAATGGGGGTAGGTCATCTGACCTGTTCATCCTTCGGTTCAGGACGGTTCGGAATCGGTTGCCGAGCCAGTCACTCGAAAGGACGCGGGCCAGCACGAAGAGCAGGAAGACCGCCAAGAACAGGATGAGAGCGGCGACGTAGGCCAAGTTCACCAGATCCTTGTTCGCTACCTTGATATCGCTGTAGATGAGGAGTGGCAGCGCCTCCTGGCCGTTGTGGAACGGGTTCACGTTGAGCGCGGCACTACCGAAGATCGTGAGCAACAAGGGTGCCGTTTCTCCGAGCGCCACGGCGATGGCGAGCAGAACTGCGGTGACCAATCCCGACCTCGCGGTGGGGAGCACGACCGACCAGACAGTCCTCCAGTCGGGAGCAGCCAGAGCGATCGACGCCTCCCGCAGATCGTCCGGCACGACCCGCAACACCTCCTCCGATCCACGGGTGACCGTGGGGAGGAGGATCACTGACAAGGCGAGGGCCCCCGCGAATCCCGAGTAGCCGAAGTGAAAGATGGAGCCGCTGATCCAGAACGAATAGACAAAGGCGCCCGCCAGGATCGCCGGTAGACCGCTCATGGAGGTGACCACGACGCGCACCGCCTGCGTGAAGCGTCCGCCGACCTCGTTGAGATAGACGGCGGTGAGAAGCCCCGCTGGAACCCCGATCATGACGGCGATGCCGAGTTGCTCGCCTGTCCCCACGAGGGCGTTGAGAATGCCAGGCTTGTTGCAGGGGATTCCCGGGATGCACACCACTTCGACGCCGTTCTGTGAGGCTTCAAAGAGATGCGTGTTCACGAAGGGGAACGCACCGCGGAACAGCAGCCCGGCGCCCTTGATGAAGAGATAGGCGACAATGAGAACCAGAGGGGCGAGGAGGCAGAGTGCCCCTACCGTGATGATCGACGCCACCGCCCGATCCGCGGCGACTCGCCTCCCGAAGACCAAACTGTTGACGAGCCAATACATGACCAGGAACACGAGGATCCAGGTGACGAGGAAGCCAAAGCCGCCGGAGAGCAGAGTCAGCTGGGCAAAGGTGATCCAGACGACGCAAAACGAGGACACGAGGGTAGCCAGTATCAGCCCCAGATCGCGACCGCCGAATTCGCGGGGCCGCAGTGGCCGACGTGTCGGCTTGCCGTTGCGAAGCGTCGGTTGCGATCCGCTTGAACTCGGAGTCGCGATGAACGGTCGGGTAAGGGTCATCAGGCTCTCCGTGACCGACTGACGATGACGGACGCGACGAGATTCACGGTCAGGGTGAACACAAAGAGCACGAATCCCGCTGCCAAGAGTCCCGAGAACCCGTAGGTGCCGCCCGAGTCCCAGTAATTCGCGATCAGCGACGCGATGGTGATGCCGTGTGAATCGAGGCGGAGCGACACGCCGAATGACACACTCAAGATGACAGAGACGGCAACCGCCTCACCGAGAGCACGGCCCAGGCCGAGCATGACTGCGCCGACGATGCCGCCCTTGGCAAACGGCAGGACCACGCTGCCGATCACCCGCGCGCGAGTGGCACCGACGGCCATGGCGCCTTCCCGTTCGCCGATTGGCGTCAGCGAAAAGAGCTCCCGGCTGATGGAGGTGACGATCGGCATGATCATGATTGCGACCAGCACGCCGGCAATGAGATAGGAACCCGTGAACACGACGGTTCCGGAGCTGACCCGCAGGAAGGGGATGAAGCTCACGTGGACAGACAGCCACTCGGCGATCGGCGCAATGAACGGTTGGAGGACGAGAAGTCCCCAGAGTCCATAGATAATGCTGGGCACGGCCGCCATAAGGTCGATCACCGAGATGAGGGGCCGACGAACCGGGATACGACCGAGCACTTTGAGCGGCGCGTATTCGTTGATGAACAGGGCGGCGCACAACGACACCGGGACGGCCACGCAGATTGCCACGAGTGCCACCACGACGGTACCGAAGAGGGCGGCCTCGATGCCGAACTTGGCGTGCACCCCCTTTGTCTGCCACTGGGTCGTGGTGAAGAAGGCCAGACCCATATGGCGGAAGGCGGGGAGGGCCTGGATGAAGATGAACGCGCCGATCAGGAAGAGGACGGCGAAGGTCATGAAGCCCGAGAACTTCACGAGACCGCGGAAGGCCACATCGAGCCCCGAACGCTTCGTATTGGTCCGGATCGGCACCGGCGTCCCGGAGGATCGCGGCAGTTCGGCCGAGGCTGACTCGAGGATGGAAGTCACGAGGGTCGGTGGTCTCTACCTTCAGTTGGGCGGAGGGGCAGCCCGCCGAATCCGTGTGGCATCTCTACTCCCCGGGACGGGTCAGGGTCCAGCCCCCAACGGGCTGGACCCTGACCGTGACTACCGGGCGTGGTCACCGGAAACCGGTCACCACGCTTTCTGTGCTGCCTTAGCTGTTGGCGTTACCGTCCGTGGTGGACAGGATGCAGTAACCGGGCATGCTCGACCCCGTCGGAATCGACGTGTTCGAGGTCTGGCCGGGAGCGTCGGTGTCCAGGTAAGTGGCACCGTAGCCTGCGTTGGAGAGCAGCGAGTACGCCGTGTGGGTGGCGTTCGCCGCGTTCTCGTTCGGCAAGGCCGGCCCGTCGGTGGTGGCCCCGATGCCGGCGCCCGCAACGGCGTTCACCGGGAGGAACCCGCTGGCGAGGATCTGGTTGAAGATCTCGTCGTGATACCAGAGCCCGGTGGCCGGGTCAACGATGTCGTTGGCGTTGGTGTCCGCTGCAAAGGTGCCGTCGGTGTCCGCCGGCAGCGTGCCTTCGGCCGTCCCGCCGACAGTCTGGGGCTTGCAGATGAAGCCGACCTCGCTGACGTAGTTCAGCGTGGCCGCGGTGGCCTCAGGGATGTTGGCGTTCGAGCCGTTCGAGTACACGTTGTACAGGTAGCGGTCGATCGGGTAGACCGATCCCGAGGTGGCGAGGATCGTGGACGGCGAGGCCGTGATCCCGTTCACCGGAACCAGATCCGGCTTGAACCCGGCCGGCAAAGCTTCGGACCCGCAGTCGGTGCCCTCCTTGACGGCTTCCTTCGTGGAGGACTTGTCCAGGTACGTCACCTGCTCCTTGATGCCCTCGCACTGCAGGGAGAACTTGCCCCACGAGTAGAAGAAGATGGAGTCACCTACCGGGCTGACCGCGGTGCCACCGTTCTCCGCCTGCCAGGCCGAGGCAACGGCACTCTCGGTGCCGGAGCTGGCGTTGGCCAGAATGGAGGAGTCTTCGTTCTCGAAGATCACGTTCGGACCCTGGCAACCCGCCAGCGTCGTGCTGGCCGGGAACGTGACGGGAGTCTTCGATCCTGCCGGGGTGTACGAAGTGGCCGTGGCCTTGTCGCCTGCGACCGCCGGGTCCGTGCAGTTGACCTTGTTGGTCGACGCCGAGGGGTCGAAGCCCAGGAACGTCTTGAACGTCGCCTGGGTGCCCGAACCCTCCTGGGCCGAGTAGACGAAGATCGGTGCACTCTTGGTGGCGCCGAGCTGGGCCCAGTCGTAGATCGTGCCGTTGTAGATGCCCTGGATCTGCGCGGTGGTCAGGCCCGAAACCAGGATCGCCTTGGAGAACGACGTCTTCACGCTGCTCGCCTCAGCCCAGATCAGCGGCGCCACGCCGTCCTTCGCGTATGCCACGAAGTTCAGACCCTGGATGTCGTTGCCGCTGCTGGGGTCACGGGACGACCGTGCGTAGTTGATCGCCGAGACCTGCTGCTGGGTGGTGGTCGTGAAGGCGGTGCCGATGCCGGTGTTGGCCTGGTTGCGACCGAGCTCTAGCTGGGCGATGCCGTTGGACGACCCCATCGGCGGCTCCTCGGTGGCGACGTCGTTGATCGGGTTGTCCAGGTATGCCGTACCGGGGACCTGCTCAAGCGTCGTACCGAGCGTCGGCGTGCCAGAGGTGCCGGTCGAGGTCTCGCAGGCGTAGTTCAGTTCCTGACTTCCCTTCGACGGAGCGCCGTTCACCGATCCGGAGGTGATGACACAGCCGGGCACCTGGTTGAACAGGGAGTCCATGCCGATCATCATCTGGTAGTCGGTCGATGAACCGCTGCCGACGATCAGGTTGTTCGCCGCCGCGGCGGGATAGTTGACGTTGGTCGGCACGCCGAGAGCTCCCGCCGGTGCCGCCATAGCGAGGGCCGCAACTGCAGCCCCCACGGTCGATGCGCCGATCGCCAACTTCCGGCGACGCGGCAGGCGTACCTGGGAATCCCCGGCAGCCTTGTGGGACTTGAACATGGAGTACCCGTTCCCTTCCCCCGGCTTTCGCCGGGGCTCGTGTGTTCTGGACAGCGCTATAGCTCTTGCCGGTGAGATCCCTGGACGCGATCCGTTCGCTCGTCCTAACCGGACCGGTAACGAGCGCAACGAACAACCGCTCGTTCCCGTCCCGACCTGGTCGGTCGACGCACCGCTATCGCCAAGGGCCGCTCATCGAGGGGGACGTTAGGTGGGCCAGGTAAACGTCAGTCAACGAACCCGCAACAGAAGATGAATTCTTGTGTGACCGCACGGACCATTCCCGAGGCCCGCGCTAAGGAAGATGGCTGGCACCACACCACGGCAGACCGCGGTGAACTGGGTCTTCAGAGATCGACGACACCGTTTGGCCCACCCCGATCCGTCGCGTCGAGTTCATGTAGATGTCACGTTCGAGGGGGTTGGCGGCCGGAGACGGTGGTCCCCCAACTAGGGCCGGCCACCCGCCCAAGCCAGGCGAGCCAAGAGATGCCGAGCAGCAACCCTGCGTAGGAGGACCTCCTCCTCTCCGTGGGTCCCTCTTACGGTCCCTTCCTTCGTCGACTCGACCTCACCTCTGAATGTCGTGGGCAGCACGCCGAAGCCAAGCCGATCGGCTTCAGCCCAGGGGGTCGGCCTCCCGAGCTGAGCCCCATGCCACAAGTATTGGTGTGCGATGGCCTCCCGTGCCTGGCGACGCATTTGTTGCGGCCGCGATCGTTCGGTTACCGACTCGTGACTGGCCAGCAACCCCCACGGCTCTCTCGTTGACGTTCGGAACCCCGCACGTGAGAATGCAGGCGTCGCTCGGTGCGAGCGTGCTCAATCCCCTCGAAGGCTGCACTCTCATGAAGACTCACATCCGGGCAGTGGTTGGCCCACGACATCGTGTCACGCGCGAGCAGAACCTCTGGTTTCGTCATTGCGACATGCTGAGCTGAAAGAGATGACGAGTTCGGGCTTCCCTGTACGCGCAGCGGTCGGATTGGCTCCTCACGACCACGCGGCGCCCAGCGTTTCCTCCACGAGTCCATCGGCCGCCCCAGGTACGGGCGAAATTGGGATACTTGCTCGCAGCGGATCCCTCGCCCTGGTCGGGCAGATCACCAGTGCGGTCCTTGCTTTTGCGTTCGCACTTGCCGTCGGTCACCTGTTCCACGCAGTCGCCACGGGAGCGTTCTTCATAGCGGTCGCCCTGTTCACGGTCTGCAGTTTCGTCGCTACCTTGGGGGCGGACTCGGGGTTGACGCGTTCGCTTCCGCACCTCGCCGTGCACGGACGAAGTCGTGACGTCTACAGGGTTCTGATCGTGGCCGTCGTTCCACCGGTTCTCGTCTCCGCGGCGATGGCTGTGCTTCTTTGGAGGTACGCGCCACAACTGGCCCACGTCGTTACGAACGCGCCGCAGCACGGCACCGTCCACGCCAACGGGACCCAAACCTTCACGACATATCTCCGCCTATTGGTGCCGTTCCTCCCACTTGCCACCCTCACCGCGGTGCTTGTCGCCGGTGCACGCGGGCTCGACGCCATGTGGCCCGCAGTGGTCGTCCAGAACACCGTCGTGCCGTCTGCTCGCTTACTGCTCCTGTTGGTCCTCGTCGGGACCGGCGCGGGAGCGACGGCCGTCGGCATCGCCTGGTCGCTGCCGCTGGTGTTCGGGACCGTCGGGTGCGTCATGGCCGTACGATCCCTGTCAGGCAGGCATCGAGCGGTGATCGACATCGCACCCGACGCCGCGCCACGAAGCTGGCGCGACCTGTCCAGGGAATTCTGGGGCTATGCCGCCCCCCGGGGGGCGGGCTCAGCGTTCAGCCTCATCGTTCTCTGGCTCGACGTCGTCTTGGTCGGCGCTTTGGCCTCCACGCGCCAAGCCGGCATCTACGCCGTGGCCAGTCGCTACGTGATCCTGGCCACCTTCCCGATGGTTGCGCTCGGGTTCGCCATCGCCCCGCAGATCTCCCGCCTTTTTGCCCGCGGACTGCTACGCCAAGCAGGCGATGTGTACAAGGCCGGGACGGCCTGGTTGGTTGCTCTGTCCTGGCCGGCGTGCCTGTTCATCGCCATCTTCTCGCCCATCCTCATGCGTCTGTTCGGGAGAGAATTCGTAGCCGGGGCAACCTCGCTGACAATCCTTGCTGTGGCCATGTTGGCCAACACGGGCTGCGGGAGCTGCGGCGTGGTGCTGTCCATGACGGGACGAACCGTGGCCAACCTCACCATCGCTTTTCTGGCCGCAGCCGCTGACATCGGCGGAAACTTCTTGCTTGTCCCGGACTGGGGCATGCGCGGTGCCGCCATCGCGTGGGCTGTCGCCATGCTCATTGCCAACGGGGGCACGCTTTTCGTCCTCGTCAAGCAGTTCGGGCTCCACCCCTTCGGGCGAGCCACGATACGGTTTGGTCTGTCCGCCGTGCTCTGCTTCGGGGTCCTCGGCACCGCCGTCCGGATCGGCCTGGGACCGACCCTCCCTGGGGCATGCGTGGCTGGCGTCGTCGGCTCTGCCTGCTACATCGCTCTCGTCTGGCGGTGGCGAAACGAGCTGGGGCTCCGACGCGGAGCGGCGCTCATGGCTTCCGACGCGACGAATTCTGAGGAGGAGTTGGGCGCAGGTGCAGGTCTGCCGTGCGCGCCCGATGACAGACTTCCTGCGTGAGGATACTGGTCTGTGCCTTCGCCTGCGCGCCACAGAAAGGGTCTGAGCCCGGTGCAGGTTGGGCAGTCGTGGAGGCCGCGGCCTGCGCCGGCCACGATGTCACCCTGCTGACGGCGCGACACAATAAGTCCGCCATGGAGCGCGGACTACGGGCCCAGGCCGTCATCGCCAACCGGGTACAGGTGGAGTACGTCGGCATGCCCGCCGCGCTCCATCGCATTTGGGAGAGTGTGCATCGTCCGGGCAAGCAGCTTCACTACCTACTTTGCCAACGCGGGATCGGAAAGATCGCTTGCCGCCTTCACCAGGAGCAGCGATTCGATGTCGCCCATCACGTCACCATCGCGGCCGACTACATGCCATGCGGCGTGAGCCGTGTGGCGGGATTGCCGCTCGTCTGGGGCCCAGTGGGTGGTGCCCAACGGATCCCTGACGCTTGCCGGCCCTGGCTGGGTTGGCGAGGGCGTTCGCTCGAACTCGCACGCCGCAGTCTGGCCGACCCCTTGCGCCGCGCCGGTGGACTGCGCACGGCACGCCGGGCTGGTCTGGTGGTGGCCCAGAACGATGACGCGGCGCGGTTCTGGTCGGACCACGGGATCCAGAGCACGACGCGGCCCAACGTATTCCTGCACGACCCCGAACACGACGACGTCACCCCACCTCCGTGGAACGCCGATTCGGAACGCCGACGTGCCGTCTTCGTGGGGAGGCTCGTGGCCTGGAAGGGAGTCCACCTGGCCCTGGCTACCATGACGGAGCCAGCCGCCCTTGGGTGGGAGCTGCATTTCTTCGGAACCGGGCCCGAAGAGCGACGCCTGCGCTCGGGCATCCGTGCGCACGGGCTCGAAGACAGGGTCCACCTCAATGGACTGCGGTCTCGGGGGGAGATCCGCGCTCTCCTCTTGCAGGCTGACGCGCTGCTCTTCCCGAGCATGCGCGACTCCGCCCCGTGGGCCGTCGGCGAGGCGCTCTGGGCCGGGTGCCCCGTGGTCTGCCTCCGGACGGCCGGAGCGGCCGAACTGGTCCAACGGGGCGGGGGGCTGGCGATCGAGGCCACGGAACCGCTGCCGCGCCGACTGGCGGAGGCGCTTGCGGCGACGTCAACGTTGCCTCGAGTCCCGGTGCGCTGGAGCGCCGACGAGCTATCGGAGCTGCTCCCGGAGTGGTACCGACGTGCAAAATCCGCATGTGCGAGCCCGTGAGGCGTCAAGGCGCCCGGTCCATCGCGTCGGTGCTGGCGCTCGCGCTGTTCACCGTGGTTCTGCCTGTCTGCTCGGTGGCGGCGGCGAAGCCCAACGCGGTGAACCCGGTCACAGTGACTCCTCGCAGCGGTACCCCTCCGCCGTCTGCCGTGGCGCTTCCTGTGGGTGCGAACGCCCAGGCCCTTGTCACCAGGTACCCAGCGGGAACCGCTTTCGAGATCGACACGGGGATCCATTCGGATTTCTCCGTGGTTCCGAAATCGCAGGACACGTTCTACGCGGCGCCGGGCGCCGTCCTCGATGGTCTCGGTGTCGCACCGAGCGCGTTCCGCGAGCGCCGCTCCTCGCCCGCAATTGGCGTCGCCGTGATCGGGGCTTCCGCTGCATCGCCCCTCGTCATTCAGGACTACGGCTCGGTCGCAGCGGCGCAGGTCGGAGCGATCCAACCGCTCCCGGGTAACCGCGTACCGGTCGACTCGGCCTGGTGGCTCCAATGGCTCGACATACGGAAGAACGCGGCGCGCGGCGTCTCGCTCACATCGGGAATGAGAATCGTCGATTGCAGCGTCCTTGACAACGGGCGGCTGGGCATCGGTGGTGGCGGGGCAGACATCATCATCGAGGGCAGCACGGTGTCCGAGAACGGTGTTGGTGTCGCTCGAGCAGGTTTCGAGGCCGGTGGGATCAAGACCGTCGGCAACAATGTCACCATTGCTGACAACCGCATAGCCGGAAACGGTGCTCCAGGCATATGGACGGATGACGACTCGACAGGGGACGTCATCAGAAACAACGCGATCAGCGACAACACGGTGGGGATCGAGATCGAGATCAGCGCGAACACCATGGTCTCGCACAACGCGATCGCCGACAACACGCAACAAGCAGTGCTCGTCGTAGCCTCGAGCGGGGTCGACGTCTCGAACAACCACCTAAACGACAATCGGGCGGGCATCCTCGTGGGAGGAGCTCACCGCTCCGGTCCAGACGGGGTGCGCCTGCACGATGTCGCCGTCCGCTCGAATCAAGTGGCCAACTCCGGGGTGACCGGTCTTCACCAGCTGGTTCCTGCCTCGGTCGACGTGTCCTTCGACCGGGACCATTTCGTCGGTGGGCGCTTCCAGTGGCAGGGTCAATCGGTCACGTTCACCCAGTGGCAGGCTGCCGGTCAGGAACGACGCGGCACCTGGGTCCCCTGAGCGCCTGAGGGGTCCGGACGGGCCCGCTGGTCGGAGCCCGTGCCCAGCATTCGCAGAAGGTCATACTCGGGCGCGAGCACCGTGCGGAGTAGATCGCCGTGTTCGACCCGCAGCGCGTCGTCAGGCCGTGATCGCCTGTCCCATCGGTGTGCCAACGCAACACCCAAGCGCTGGTTGAGGTCGTCGACGCCTTGATCCAAGTGCTCGGTCATGAACCAGGCCGAACAGCACCGCACACGATCTGCTGCCTCACCAGGGTCGAGGCGGGACGAGAACATATGGAGCTGGGTCAGGAGGTCTTCGGTAGGGGTGGACCGGACGAAGGACTCGAAGCCCCCGATAGCCCGGAGACGCTCCATCTTTCCAGCCCGAAACGGCTGACCGTCGTCGGCGTGCGGATCGACGAGATAGCGGTAGAGCGACAGCACGCGACTGATCGGGTCGCGTAGCACCGTCACCGTGAATGTCTCCGGCGGCAGGGTCATTGTCCATGCCGGGGCGTGGTGCCAGCCGTAGGTGTACTCTCCGCGTGCCAGGAGAGGCGCGTCGTGCGCTACGAACACGAACCCGTTGCTCCTCGTCGCGTGGAGAGCGCCCCGCATCCGCCAATGCACGTCGCCCGGATCTTCACCACCGAGGCCCAGGAACGCCCGGTTGAGGCTCGTTCCACCCGTCTTGCGAACGTGGAAGTGGTACACCCGCTTGAAACCGCCCGGGAAACGGGGCGTGGCAACCGCACGACGGTCGCCCGAACGGCGGGCCGCCCGCTCAACGACTCGCACCATCTCCATCGTTCTGTGATGGGCCGATGCTCCCGCCCGTCGGAGCCTTGTCTCTTCCGCGTCACTCATGAAAAGACCGGGTAGCGATAGTGCCCCAACATCGGCAGAGCGGTCAACGTTGACTTCCATCTGTCCGAGCGCGGCAGCTCGACCTGCCAGTCCAAGTCGGGGCGAAGTCTGATGCGACCGGTCCCGGATCGGTTCGGATTCCCGGCAACAAGGTGGGCCGGCTCGAGCGTGACCTCATCTTTCCCGAAGAACTTCAGCGCCGTCTCATCCCCGCCCGCCCACGTGGCGATGTCCGCGAGCTCACGACGCGGCTCGTCCATCACATCCTCGTAGCGGACACGGCGGTACCGCCCGGCCAACTGCGGTGCCAGCGCCCACTCGATGGCCAGGTTCCAGGCGGTCCACCAGGCCGTACTCGATAGTGCGCCGCGCTCGGGCGGCACGTCGGCCCCGCCTCCGTGTCGCTGTCGAGAGCGAGTCCAGGAGTACGCAACTCCACGCGGGTCGCGCACCATATGGAGGAGATGCAGGTCGATTCCGCTCCGTCGCGCCAACAATTGCGCTTCCGACGGGTGCTTTGAGGAGTCCACGATGGTGTGCGCGCCCGATCGCGACATGACCTGGTGGTACAAGGATTCGAGGCGATCACCGTACTCGAGCGTGATGGGCCCGGCCGGTCGGTGAACAGCCGACGATGCCCAACGGACCGGGACATCACGGCTCCGGCTCGAACGGTCGCGCAGCTCGCGCATCGTGGCGAACGCACTGCTGGTGACGCCGCCAAGCGCCTCGCGCAACGACGGCGCCCACAGTTCGCACTCTGCGACCGTCTGGCCGCACGAGCACGGTCGACGCACCGGGTCGCCGTCCCACAGCGAACGCAGCTCGCCGACGGAACAGAAGCCGGGCAGCTGCCCGAGCAAACGGTCGACGACCGTCGTGCCGCTCCGGCCCCACCCCGAGATGTACACGATCCGGAGGCCTTCGTCGCCGCTGCTTGAGAACACGCCGATGATCGTAGGTCGTCGATGCGGCGCCATTCCGCAGTCCGCACGGTAGGTGAACGGTGTGTGGCAGCAAGATGATTTCTTCGCACCAACGTGACGGCGGAGCAACACCCGACCGTCATCGCTGCGCTCGCACCCGACGCAGCGGCGGACGCTGGGTACCATGGCGCCACAAGGCCTCTGACAAGGGGCTTTTGTGGTTCAGGCGAATGAATGCTCCCGCGCAATGGAGGACGCATGACGCACCCAGACTCAGACGCAACGAAGGTGAGCGACGCGACAAAAGCGGGCGCGCCACTGGTGCGGAACCGTCGCGACCTGCTGCGGCTCGGCATCGGCGCGACGACCGGCGCAGCGGGCGCATTGATCGCGCTCGACGCCTCACCAGCAGGTGCCGCCCCCGGCTCCTCCATCCTCATCGACGACTCGAACTCGGGCGCTGGCGGCGTCACTCTGCTCACCGATTCCACCTTTCAGGCAACACTGCAGGACGCCGGGGGCCAGGTCTTCGACGTGCGGGCCTTCGGTGCCACTGGAGGCGGAGTTGTGGACGACACGCTGCACATCCAGGCAGCCCAGTCCGCTGCCGGATCCGGGTGCGTGTACTTCCCAACCGGTACATACAAGGTGAGCGGGCTGACGATAAGCACACCGGGCCAGACCTTCAAGCTCGAGTCGGGAGCGACGATCATCCTCACCTCGGGACTCTCCACCCCTACGCCCGTGATCACCGTGACTGCGGCCGACGTGTCCATCGCCGGTCCGGGTATCGTCGACGGCAATTCATCCGCCTATTCCGGTGGCGGTAACGGATTCGACGGCGTGGCCTTCCTCACGACATCTCTCACCAGCGCTGACGACTGCCAGATCGACGGCGTCAGGGTCCAGAACGTGGCCTACGACGGCATCCGAGCCGACGGCGTCCAGCGCACGAAGATCAGATTCAATCAGGTCACGAACTTCGGCCACTCCGGGATCTCCTCGACTTCCGTCGGGTCGACCTATGAGGGACCGCTGATCATCGGCAACACGGTGCTTTCGTCGGCGACCGGGGTCTCGACGGGTCTAAACGTGCAGGGAACGACGACCTCGCAGCTGGTGAACGCCAGCCGTATTCTGGGGAACCACGTCGAGATCGGATCGGCGACCGGCATCGCAATCCAGGTGTTCAACTGTCAGTACGCCAAGGTGACGGGCAACACGGCGCAAGGCCCAGTACAGGTCTTCTCCGTCGTCGGTGGCTCGGACAACATCGTCTCGGAGAACACGGCACTGCCGCTTGGCAACGGCGCCGGAATCGAGTTCGGCTCGAACTCCTCGGTCTGCTCGGTGAACACCGTGTTCTGCACCGGTACGGGCGTTGGGATCACCGCCGACAACTCGACCGGGACTCATATCTCAATCCTCGGGAACAAGGTCACGGGCGCCGAGGCTCAGGGCATCCGGGTAGCGTCGTACGACCATGTCTCGATCGTCGGAAACGTCGTCACACAGTCGGCGTCGGCCGTCGCCACCTACGGTGTCATCGAGGTGTCACCCACGGGATCCGGGTTACTCGTGATCGGCGACAATGTCATCGACGGTGCCGGGGTGTCCAACTATGGCATCTGCGTGAAGAGCCTGATCTCAGAAGCCGCTCAGCTCATGATCCATGACAATGCCATTACCGGGATTGCGAGCACCACCCTCGTTGTTCCGGTCGCTGTGCACTTCACCGGAGCTGGCACGGTGACGGACATCGTGCTGCACGACAATTCAGTCAGTTCGGGCATAGGGCTGTATTCCGTCGCTTCTGGCCTGACGCTCGGCGGCAACGTGCGCTTTCATGACAACGTCGTCGTCGGAACGGGCGTACCGGGACTCGTCGACCTGACGCTGCCGGCATCGGGCACCCCCTACGTGAACAGCACCCCGTTCCGCGAGGTTGTCTACGTGCAAGGCGGCACGTTGAGCGGGACGGGACCGGCGCAGGGAATCGTCAAAAACGGCAACGACTTCGTCAATTCCAGCTTGAAGCTGACCTTCCCGATGCCCATCTCGCTCGATCCTGGCGAGTCCTTCACCGTTTACTACACGGTCGCGCCATCTGCCTGGAAGGACACCAAGGGCTGAGTCATGGACTCGGCGGAGTCCGCCTTCCTCGACCACGATGGGCACCGGGGCGGGGAGAGCAATCACGGAGGGTCAGTGCAGGCAGAAACCCGCACGGGTCAGATTCAGAGGGTCGACGTGCTCGGTGTGGGAATCTCCTGCGCCGATATTCCCCGAATTGTGGACGTCATTGCCGGCTGGATCACCACCGGCGAGAAACACTACGTCTGCGTGACAGGTATGCACGGCGTCATGGAATCGCGTCACGACCTCGAACTGCGTGGGATCCACAACCAATCAGGCCTCACCACTCCGGACGGTATGCCCATGGTCTGGGCCAGCCGGTGGGCCGGCATGAAGCAGGCACGCCGCGTCTACGGACCAGATCTCATGGCTGCCGTGATTGAGCACGGGGCGGCACATGGCTGGCGTTCGTATCTTTTCGGTGGTGCTCCCGGCGTGGCGGATGAGTTTGCCGACCGTCTGCGGTCGGACAATCCCGACGTACAGATCGTCGGATGTTGTAGCCCGCCTTTCCACGAGCTGAGCCCCGCAGAGGATTCCGAACTGGTCGACCAGATCAACCTTGCGCAGCCAGACATCATTTGGGTCGGACTCGGTACCCCCAAGCAAGAGCGCTGGATGGCGTCGCACCGGGAGCCCATTGCCGCCCCGGTGCTCATCGGCGTCGGGGCCGCATTCGACTTCGGTGCCGGCAGGCTCCGCCAAGCGCCTCTGTGGATGCAGCGTTCGGGCTTGGAATGGGTTTTTCGGCTCGCGGTGGAGCCTCGCCGGCTTTGGCGTCGCTATATCTGCAACATCCCCCAATTCGTGGTCGCGCTGGTCCGTCACCCTCCGACGGTGATCGAGGAGCCCTGAGAAGACGAGCACATTCAGGATGGCGCGAATTCTGTTCTTGCCGGAGCTGAATTCTGGTCAGTGGACCAGGACGGAACGCTCGTTCGACGAACTCGTTCCGTTGTTGGCGTCCCCGGAGTACGTTGCCATCATCCAGTACTTCGTTCCATGCGGTTCCACGCCGGCGGGAAGCGTACACGTGGCGTAGTTGCTGCCGACGGTCAGGCTGATCGTGTTGGAGCCGCCATTGCACGTAATGGGCAGCGGCGTCGGGGGCGTGTGGGGCGGCGAACCGGATGGGGGTGGCGTGGCGAAGAAGAACGTGAGGTCCCCCGTTGGCACCACCGCAAAGTTTGGCACGGTCACGGACGCCGTGATCTCGAGTGCCTCGGAGACGGACGGCGGACTCGGTGACGACGAGACGTGCGTTTGCGTCGAAGTGGAATGCACCGTCTGCGAATACGTCCCCGATGACGTCGCGAAGTCGTCGTCTCCCGAGTAGGTGGCGGTGATAGTCCACGGCGAGTCGATCGCCACCAGTACCCCGCTCGGAATTTGGCACTTCGCAGTAAGGAGCCTGGTCAGTCGAATCCCGGTGCTGCCGTTGGCACAGACGGCCAGCCCACCCCCGGTCCCGGTCAGGGCGAAGACGACGTCGCCAGTCGGTGTCCCCACGGAAGGGGATGCCCCTGCCACTGTCGCGGTGAAGTTGATGGGCTTACCCGAACCGATTCCGCCCAGAGGGTTCAAGGACGCGGTCACCGTTGTCGTCGCGCCGGCCTGGGTGACCACATCGCTCAACTGGCCGTTGCTGGTGGCATAGGTGGTGTCGCCCAGATAGACCGCCTCGATGGTCACGGGGGACGCCGCCGCAGACAGGTTGTCGACCGTACAGCTGGCAACGCCGCTGACCAACAAGATCGTATTGGTGCCTCCGACGCATACGGTACGCTCGGCCGCCGACGACTCGAACGTCACGTCGCCAGTCGGTGTCGCCCCGCCCGGCGTCACGGAAGCCACGGTCGCGGTGAAAGTCACCGGCTGATCGCTCACGACTACACCCGTAGGCGACGCCGTCACCATGGTGGTACTGGGGGTGGACCCGGCGGCCAAGGCGGGCGATACGCCGAGAACGGCACCACCTACCGTTATCGAACCCGCGAGGACCGTACTGGCGACCCACGCAGCCATGCCCGCCGGCTTCATCCGGTCAGTACGCCCCTTGCCGACGAAGTGCCACAAGAGGCGTCTGCATGAGGATACGAAGATCCCACGCGAACGACCATGACCGCACGTAGATGGCATCGAGGTGGCACAGCTCCTCCCACGAGAGATCGCTCCGCCCACTGACCTGCCACAACCCCGTCATGCCGGGCTTCATCTCGAAACGAGCTTCCGCCACACCGACGTGAAACGCGCCCGACTCCACCAGGGGGAATGGTCGAGGGCCGACCAGCGACATAGAACTACCGAGCACGTTGAACAACTGTGGGAGCTCGTCGATGCTGTACTTCCTGAGAAAGGCGCCAACCTTCGTGAGCCGGGGATCGTCAGCCATCTTGAAGCGGGGCCCATCGGCTTCGTTGTGGTCCAGGAGCTCCGTCCGGAATTCCTCGGCGTCGACCCGCATCGTCCGGAATTTGAGAATCGTGAACACCTCATCATTCAGACCAGCGCGACGCTGACGGAAGATGACCGGACCAGGCGATGTGACCTTGACTGCAATTGCCGCGATCGCGAGGAGCGGCGAGAAGACCACGAGCCCGAACAACGCTCCCGTAACGTCCACGCTGCGCTTCGCCAGCGCGGCCAGCGCAGACCGCTGGGGGCCGACAAGCGGTATAACCGGCAAACCGGACACATCGGCGAGTCCGGAGCGCCACGTCATGAGTTCGGACATGGGTGCGACGATCGACACGTGGACCCGGGAGATGAGAGGGAGGATGGTGTCCGACACGGATTCCCACGACGTCGAGGGGGCCGCAACGACGATCCGGTCGACGTTGAGCGTCTCGCACACGGACTCGATGTCGGCGATGCCTCCGATGGCTGTGAATCCCGGAGGTGGATCGTCGTCAACCATACCGACGACGATCAGGTCTCCGGTTCGCTCGAGTCGGTGGGCGACTCGATCTGCCGAGTCGCCGCATCCGACGATGAGGACGCGCTGGTTCGAGGTTGCCGCGAACCGGCGCCGAATGGTGTTGGAGACACCTCGCAGCGCCGGAACCGTCACGATCAGGGGGATCGCGGCGAGGGCGGCAACGCCGAGGACGTACTTCGGGTCGGTCGTCCCGCTGAAGGCCAGAGCGGCGGCCAGGGCAAGAGCCACCAGTGGGACAGACTTCGCCGTTCGAGTAAATGCCTCCAGTCCCGACGGGAGGGTGCGGACGATGTCGCCCCGGTAGAGGCCCTGCCAGGCGAGCAGGACAAGCAGTACGAGGACGCCGACGCCGACGCCGAGTGCGAGGCGCGTCCACGGCGCTCCCGGCTCCCCCAGCACCGCCATGATCGGTGTCAGCGTGGCAGCGCCTGCCAGCCCGTCGAGCAGGATGGGGCGCAGGTTTCTGCCGCGTTCGCCTGGGGCGCAGCGTGACGTCGGAAGACCGGTCGACCGGCAAGGACGCCGCCGAACGCGTCTGGGCGGATGGCGCCAGCATCGCTTCTGAAGATCCGCTCGAGAAGACCCTGACGTCTGCCGTGTCGTCCACCGCCGGGGACGCTAACCCGGGTTGATGAACGCTATTCGAACGCTTCGCGATGCTCAGATGATCCGGAGATGAACGTTGAACCCGGCTGAGCGACGGCATGGAGCCAGACAAGATCTCCTGCGTGGGCGGTCTCGAGGTTCACCCATTCGTCACCGAGGGCAGCATGACGTCACCGTCCGTTCACTTCGTTCACTTCCTTGGTTGCCGGAGGGAGCGGAGACCACGACTCATCGAATCCCGAAGGCGCGATGAGTGGCTGAAGGAGCGATGACGTCTGGCGGGAGCGGTCGGGCTGGCTTACTGTTCAGGCGGTGAGCCCGGGTCGGACTGGCGACGATCGGCAACCTCCGACCACGGGCGCGCGTACCGCGAGACCACCGCTGTGACCGTGCTGGAAGGGAGCGCGCCGCGATCGGCCGACGCCAGCGCGACACAAATGCAGCCGCCCCCTGAAGGCTCTGACCAGAGGCTCTGGAGAACCTTCGGCAAGGTGCTCGGTATTGTCGTCGTGCTGTATCTCTTCTTCGACCGCGGGTTCGCCCACTTTCACATACCGCATACGCCGGCCTACGTGGGTGAGATGGTTATTGCATTCGGCATTGGGTGCGCCGCCGTCAGCACCCGATGGGTCCGCCGTGCCCTCTCAGGGGACACCTTGATACACCTCGCCATCGCCTGGATGTTATGGGGTTTGTTGCGGACGGTTCCGAACATGCATGTCTTCGGGATTCAAAACTCGGTGCACGACGCCGCACTCTGGTACTACACGCTTTTCGCCCTACTCTTCGTCACCGCGGCGACTGCCGCACCTGACCTCCCTTTGTGGTGGCTGCGCTGGTTCTCCAGACTGGTACCCGCCTTGTCGGTGTGGCTGCTGGCTACTCTCCTCCTCAACAAGACCGGCGTGAAGGGTCCGACGTTCCGCTTCGACAACGTTCCCTTCCTGTCGCACAAGCCTGGGAACGTATGTGTCGCGGCGACGCTCTGCCTGGCGTTTCTCTGGCTGGTGCCGGTGTTGCGTCGGCGCCGATTCGTTCTCGTCGCGTTTAGCGTGCTCAACCTCATCACCATCGTGTTCGGGGCCACGCAGACCAGGGGCGGAGGACTAGCTGCCGCCATCGCCATCGTGATCGGGCTCATCATCATCGGCCGACGCCAGCGCTCCGCTGCAACTTTGGGGCTTGTGGCGACCCTCGTTCTCGGCTTCGGCCTCGCCTCCATCACAGGGGCTGCCTTGCATACGCGGGAACGCACGATCTCGGTTTCGCAGCTTGTGCAGAACGTTGAGAGCTTTGGTCTCGGGCATGCGAGTTCGTCAAATACCCAGCTGCAGGGGACCGAGAACTTCCGGTTCTCTCTCTGGTCGAAGATCTACGACGAGCAGAAATCTTCGGCGCACCTCGTCGATGGATTCGGCTTCGGGCCCAACCTCGCGAACATCGGAGGGGTGAGCGCCAGCAAGTCCCAGACCCAGACGCTGTCGTTGCGGAGCGCCCACAACTCTCCGCTTGACGTGTTCGCCCGCACGGGGCTCATCGGCTTCGCTTTGTGGCTTTTCATGTTCCTGGGCTGGTTCCGGCGGATGTGGCGTTCCCACCGGAGATACCGGCTCGCCGGAAACGAGGCGGACCGCGGGCTGATTGATTTCTGCATGGTCGGGACCGTTGCCATCATCGTCAATTCGATCTTCGACCCCACGCTCGAGGGCGCCCAGGTTGCGGCAATCCTGTTCAGTCTGTTTGGCATGGGCATCGTCTGCGCGAGACGGCCCATCCTTCGGCCGGACGAGGACGACAGAGATCCCGGGCCTTTGACCCTCAAGGTACGCGCCGCCTTCGGCCACCTTCCTGCTGATCCTGCTGGTTCATGATCGACAAGGCATCAGGGGTGGCGAGGACGTCGGAAGGGCGTGTGAGAGAGTTCTCTATTACACGCAAGTAGCTCTCTATTACAGGGAAGCAACCTCAAGGTGAACGGCACACGAACCCACACCTGCCGTGCTTGACGGGGCCGCGACCGATCATGCATCCTTCCTGGCTGCGGCATGTCATGCAGTTTGCCCGGCCGTCCGCAGGCGAAGCGGAATGGAGCGGTAGGTCCGGATTGTGAAGCACACGATGATCGAGCCCCATGGCCCCTAGTTCCCCCGGCTCTCTCAGCCCATCCATCATCGGTGCCATCGTTCGTTTCCGCCGTCTCGTCATTCTCGTGGTGGCCATCTGCGCGGTGATTGCCCTCATCTACACCGGCATCACGGGTTCGACGTATACGGCGAAGGCGCAATTGGTCATTCAGCAGCCGCCGACCTTCCTCCCTCCCTTCCCCGTCTCGGGCTCGCACACGACAGCGGCCAGCTACGTCAACCAGCAGGTTGCCGTCCTGGAGTCTCAGGCCGTGTCCTACGGGGCCGCCTCCATCGTGAACGCGAAGGTCAGTGGTGCCAACGTTACCGGCGATCAGATTCACTCCGGGCTTACCGTCAAGCCGCAGACCGGAGCCGCGGCCGGAACCAACAACACCACCCAAGTTTTGGTCACCATGCCGACAGCCGAGTTGGCTGCTGCCAGTGCGAACGCGGTCGTCGCGTCGTACATCGCCGCGCTGCACGGCCAGATCAGGGCGCAGGCCGACCAATCACTTGCAGCACTCGACAAGGAGATCGCCTCCGTCAATGCCCAACTCGCTTCAATCCCGGCCCCCACCACCGGGACAAAGCCGACGACGGGGACGACGCCGAAGAGTGGCTCTTCCGGAAAGACGAGCGTCACGACACCCGTGGTCAAGTTGCCCAAGACGACGACGACCCGGCCCCCGCACACAACCACCACTCGGCCTCCGCACACGACGACGACAAGGCCTGAGACGACAACGACCTCGAGCACGACCACCACCACGACGTCGAGCACGAGCTCGTCCGCTTCTAGTCGACCAGAGCCGCTGGATTCTCTGCAGCTGACGGCCTTCCGCGACACGGCGACGACGACGTCCACGACCACGACGACGACCTCGCCCGGTTCGACGTCGACATCAGGTTCGTCTTCGAGCGCCACCAGCACCGCAAACCAGAGAGTTCCGCTCTTGGCCACTCTGACGAACCTCACACGGTCTCGCTCGCAGGTTCAGGTCGACGAGCAGGCTGACCTCTCGTACATACCGACTGTCTTCCCCGCCACGATTCCCTCGGCCACGTCGAACGGGAACCTCCTCCGCAACTTTGTCATTGGTGCTCTGATCGGCCTGCTCATCGCGGTGATCGCCGCCTACGCCATGGCCGTGCGCCGTCGTCAGTTCGAGCATGCGCCCGAACCCGAGCTCATGTACGGCGTGCCTCTCATCTCGGCCGTTCCCGCCTTCAACCAGAGCGCATGGCTGCCCACTGGTCTTCCCATACTGACGGAGCCCGCCGAAGAGCCGGCCGAACAGATCCGTATCATTGCCACGGCACTTCGGTCCATCAGGAACTCACATCCGTCATTGGTGATGGCCTTCTCTTCGGCGACACCACGCTCGGGTACCACTGCCATGGTGGCCAACACGGGCCTCGCTCTCGCGAAGATGGAGGAACGAATTCTTGTCGTAGACGGTGACCCCATCAACCGCGGCTTGACCCTGTGCCTGACCGACACCGATTCAGAGCAACCGCTCATCTCGCCAAGGCCGGGCTTTTCAGAAGTCGTTGGTGGGCGTCCGTTGATGGATTCGGTGACGCCCGCGGACGCCAATTCGCACCTCAGCGTGCTGACTGCTGGGACCGACCCGAACCTGGCCATGCATCGGTGGAGTCCGCAGTCGATCCGGCTGGCCCTGCGGGACGCAGCAGAACATTTTGACATGGTCCTCATCGACGTTCCACCAATCGGTTCCTCCTCCTACGGCATGGATCTTGCCGACGCCGCAGAGAATCTCATCATGGTGATTCCTTATCTCGACCTCATCGAGGTACACGAGCGGCTGAAGGAGCGCATGCAAGTTGCCGACCTCAAGCTGTTGGGGTACATCTTCAACGGCGGTCCCTCAAGGAACCATTTCATGCCGTACTACCCGATTCTGCATGATCCGAGATCCGAGATGGCCAGCGTGGCCGCAGTGCAGGAACGGGCCCTTCCGATGGCTGCAACCTCCTCGGTGCGGGTGACTCCGTCACCAGCGGCCGCGGCCGTTTCCGATGACATTACCGGCGTCGCCACGGCAGTACGCCCCGACGATCCCATCACCGAGCAGAGCCCGGCGCTCGACGACATGACACAACAAGTCCCGAAGACTGATCCCGAGTAGCGACAATCGGCGCGAGGAGATTTCAGGCAGGTGAGTTGCGGTATCTCGATGCTTCAGACCCCGGGATGGTTCAGTTGTCGACGGCAGAAGAGCCGGCGGTGATGAAAAGATTTCGATATGGCTGAGTTCTACCGGCGCGGATGGCACCCCGATCCGTACGGCGTTCACGCCGAGCGCTACTTCTATGCCGACAACCAGCCCGGGCGACTCGTTCGGGACGAGCGCCGGATCGAGTCCTACGACGACATTCCCCTGTGGGCTAAGGCTGCGCCCACCGCCGAGCCCCCGGTGGATATCCGGGCCGCGCCTCCACCCGACCCGGACTGGTCGGTACCCGTTGCACCGGTGCCGATGCCCGCATCGGCCGCCATCGGGGCGGCCGATACCTCCGAGGCACCACCCGCCGCGCCGTCTGCACTGCCCATGGTGCCGGATGCGCCGGACTCGGACTACTTCCCGGACGAGACCGTACCTTGGCGCGTCAGGGCGGCTGCGAATCTCTCGTCGATCCCCCGACCATCGAGGCCCTCCCGGCGCGTGTTTCTCGTCATCGGGTCGGTGGCACTGGCCGTCGTTTTGGCCTCCATCCTCCTTGTCGTTCTTCCGTCCGGCTCGGACCATTCCCCAACTTCCGCGGCACAACAGCCCACACCCACCAACCCGCAGCTCCGTGTGCCGAGCAACTTTCTCAATGGCAGCCGCGGCACCACCACGACGACGGCCGCCCGCACCAAAGGCGCGCCCGCGGCTGCAACAACGGCGACCTGGTCCGTAACGGGAATGTACGCGGCTTCCTCCCTGAATCTGGTCGCCGTCGCGTGCCCCAGCGCGACCCAGTGCTACGCGGTCGGAGAGACGACGGTGAAGTCGGCGATGGTGCTGGCGTCGACCGATGGCGGAACCACCTGGGCACAGCAGTACGTGCCCGTTGGAGGCATGCTCAACGCCGTCGCGTGCTCATCGCCGACCACCTGCATGGCGGTTGGCGGTACCAACGTGGTGAGCACGACCAATGGCGGTATGACATGGTCCGTGAGTCATCTGGGATCCGCCACGCTCAGCGCCGTGTCCTGCCCCTCCACCACTGAATGCGTGGCGGCCGGATCCGAGCCGCCTGTTGTCTCGGGCTGCGACTCCGGCAGCACCTACACCACAACGAACGGCGGCCAGTCCTGGTCGACCACGACGACCCACTGCTTCGTTCCGGCGGGCATCGCCTGTCCGACTGTGTCGCGCTGCGTGCTGGTGGGGACCCATGGCAACGGGATCGTCCACGGGGAGATCGTCGGCACCGCTGACGCCGGTTCGACGTGGCGGTCCAGCTATGTGTTGAGCCAGGACAATACGCAGTTCAGCGGCGTCTCGTGCCCGTCCTTGCAGGTCTGTGTCGCGGTAGGCAGCTCGCCCGCGCAGTCGATCGTACGGACGGCGGACGGCGGAATCACATGGGTGGGGCAGACTCCGGCCGTCCCGGTCGCGCAACGCGACTTTCTGGCCGTGGGCTGCAGCTCGGCGCTGGTCTGCCACGCTGGCGGGACCGCAGCGCCGGTGGGCACCGACAACGGCGGCGCCAGCTGGTCAGCCGGCTCGGCGCCGTCCACAGTGATCAAGATCACGGGGATCTCCTGCCCCTCGGCGACGTCCTGCGTCGGTGTGGCGATCGGGGACTTCGCCGCCCCCTCTACACTCCGGCTCTCCTCCTGAGACTCCAGCGGCGGACGGTCGGCACGACGAACAACCCAACCAGGCCTGCCAGCCCGATCAGGGTGGCCAGCAACCCAAGAGAGTCCGCGGAAGAGGACCCGTAGGTGAGGGTCACGTCGTGGCTGGTGGGCACGACCACCATGAGATTGGGCGTGACGCGCCACGGACCGTCCCCGCCGGTCACGTGCCAGTTGGGGAAGTAGGAGACCTTGACCAGGACCGGCGTCCCGACCCGTGAGACATGGAAGCTGACGGTGGAGTCGGTCTGAGTGACAGCGGTGACCTGAGTGGTCCCGACGTGTTTGACGGTCGGGCGGACGCGGGTCACCGGGGTGCGGGGCCAGTCCGGGGGCCCGCTCTGGGCCAGCTCGACGTCCCATTTGCCGGGGTCGCCGTACCAGCTCAGGGCCGGCCCCTCGTCCGTGGCGCTCCCGAGCCAACTCGATGGTGCCGGCTTGACGCCCGAGAGGACGACCGGGTCGTTGGCCAGAGGGGTGACGAGCGAGGAGTCCTTCACCAGGTAGATGTCCCACGTGGTGTGTGTGATGGCACCGTTGTAGTCGTAGGTCCACGGGCCGGTCTTGGCGACCAGCCGCAGCGAAGGGTCGACCGCCGCCTCCTGCTCCACCTCGGGCGTCTCGGCCATGAAGTACTTGACCCCGAGCAGTTGCAGGTGCTCCACCCCGAGGGTGACATCGACCGCACCGTACGGGAGGCCCACTTCCGGCTCGGAAGGAGCCGCCGACAGCTCGGCCTGGTTGAGGAAGTGGTACGGCGTGGTGGCCGACGACTCGAAGAGGAGCCCCTCCATGGAGTCGATGCAGCCGTTCGTCCAATACGGCAGGAGCATGAGCGCCTCGGGCGTGCCGAAGCGGTCCTCGCTCGAGCTGTACTCCCACATCTCGCGGCCGCAGCCATAACGCTTGCTGACCGACTCCATCGTCTCGATGATGGATTTGTACTCGGGGTACGAGGCCTGGTCCTCGTAGCCCTGGTAGTTGTAGTTGGACCAGTTCGTGACCTCGTTGGGCCCCAGCGTGACCGGGAGCCACGACGCCGGGACGACGAAGGGGGGCACCACGGCGGCCATGACGGCGAGGAGCCCGATGACGGCGCCGCTGACGGCAGCCGGTCCCCAACGCGCAGATGGTGGCCGCCGGGGAGTGATGATGCGTCCGGCGTCGGACGCCATCTCGCCGGGAGTGCGGGGCTCCTCCCAGGGCCGGCGCGGCGACGGGCTCTCGGACCACGGAGCAACCTCCGTCGCCTCCTCCCATCGACGCTCCCGCGCCCGCCGCCAGGCTGTCGCAACGGCGATACAACCCGTCCCGAAGGCCCAGGCCGCCATGAAGTAGACGGAGATGAACCACAACGGCAGGAGGCGGACGTTGTAGAGGCTGCCCTGCGGGTCGACCGCTGTCGCCAAAGCCGACACGATCCCGAGCACGGTGACGGTGATGCCGAAGCGGCTGCGCGTGAGGACGGCCGCAACGGCGCCGAGCCCGGCCAGCACGAGGGCCCACGCGTCCGCCTCCCGGAAGTACTGGGCCCAACCCTCCACATTCGTGTACCCCATGGAGGACGAGTAGGCGTGCAGGAGCCCGAAGGGCACCAGCCACCAGCCGGAGAGCAAGAGCCCGATCGCCACCGTCGAGCCCGCCCACCACAGCGTGCGTGTCCGGGGAACCGGAGCCGCGGCCTCGTCGTTGCGCCAGATCCGAAGGGCTGCGTCCGTGATCCCCCAGCGTGTCGGCAGCAGCTCGACGATCGTGAGGATGACAGCACCTCCCAGCGCGTACATCCCCGGGACGATGTGCGACAGCACGCATCCGGCCAACACGACCGCGGCCCAACCGCGATACCTGCCCTCTCGGACCGCACAAGCGAAGAGGCCCAGGAACAAGACCGCCAGGGAGAGGCTGAACGAATAGGCATACTCGCCGGCGAGAGTCGAGAACAGGTTGCCGCCGTAAATGGTGAACGTGTAGTCGAAGAGAAAGGGCAGTGTTGCGGCCGCGAGCAGGGTGGGGAGCGGCGGGCGCAGGCGGAAGAATCGACCGCAGGCCCAGGCGCAGATGGGAAGCGTCACCGAGCCCAGGATCGTGCCCATCTTGAACGCGACGCCGTAGGGGATCACCCAGCCGCCGATCGCGATGAAGAGATCGGGAATCGTGAAGTAGAATGTGTAGAGAGGGAACCCGTCGTACCAGCCCGGATCCCAGCCCGTGAGGTGCCCGTGGCTCAGCAGCGTCTCGAGGAACTTGGGCATCGCGATGTGCGCACCCGTGTCACCGCCGGTGGTCGTCGTGTTCGTGAGCAGCATGCTCGGGTGCAGCTGCGAAAGGGTGACGATGATGACGCTGGCGATCGTGATCACCGTGATCGCTCCCGGCACCCACCACCAGCTGCCGCGCTGCGGCTTCCCGGTCTGATCCGGAGCCGGATCGCCGGGCGGGTCGAGTAGCGCTGTGACGGCCTCCGGCCCGGGCTGTTCAGTCACGTGCAACCGAGTGCGAGCCAGCGCAGCGCAAGGTATCCCTCAAACCGCGGTCGTTCGGCCACATCCGGCTTACGTTACCGGCCCGATTCCCGCTCGAGGGATCAGGTCCCCGGGTGCAACGGCGACACAGGCGGGGCATGAAACGGCTTCTGAACAGGGCGGTCGTGACGTGACCCCGGAGTCAGGCCCTCGCGCACCATCCGCACACGCCCGCCGGTCCGCGTGCGTGCGCTTCGGAGTTGTGGGTCCGTAGCACCTGAGGAGTCACCGGTGGAGGGTCCCCCGCGTCGGAAGCCATCGAGGACTCGATGTTGTGCACGGTCCGCTGCAACATCTGATGGAGTCGCTTCCGCCTCACCGAGCCGTTCCCCCTGTCGAAGTAGTAGGCCGCTCGGAAGCCGAGGGCGGAGTCGCACGCGACGGCGAAACCCAGGCTGGTCGGCGCGCCGACGCCATACGGCTTCCGGCCGACGTGGGCTGCAGAGAGTGGAGGCACCCGCGCGGAACGACCTGAACGAGCAAATGGAATGATGCGGCCTCACCGCCGGCCGCTGCGGATCCGTCATCGCCTCGGTGCGCGCGCGCCGGTTCAACTCCGGACACGGGCCGAGGTCGGATCGTAGAAGGCACTGGCCTGCACCTCGACGGGTTTCACGGCGTCGCCCACCGTCACCTCCCAGACACCCTGAGCCAGGTCCGGGCCAAGGACGGGACCACGATCCGGGCGCCAGACGTAGGCCAGTCCCACCGCCGCCCCGAGCGTGGCCGACCACGCCCCTGACGTCACCTGGCCCGCCGGCTGACCGTCGCGAAGGACGAGTTCGCCGCCCCAGAGCATGGCATCGGGGTCGCTGACCCGGATGGAGACGAGGCGACGTCGGGGACCCGCTTCAATGGCCGCCTCCAGGGCGGTCCGACCAACGAAGTCGATCGGAGTCGCCAGCTTGCAGGTGAAACGCAGACCGGCCTCGAGCGGAGTGTGATTCGGGGTGAGGTCGGCACCAAAGGCCCGATACCCCTTGTCGAGCCGGAGACTGTTGATGGCGTAGTACCCGGCGTCGACGAGTCCGAGGTCGGTTCCGGCGGCCACCAGGTCCTCGTAGACGCCCACGGCGAATTCGGTCGGGACATAGAGCTCCCAGCCGAGCTCGCCGACGTAGGTGATCCGGGTGGCGCGCACCGTGGCATAGCCGAGAGGGATCTCCCGGCTCGTCGAGAACGGAAACGCCCCGTCGGACAGGTCGCCCGAGCCGAGGCGTCCGAGCAGCACGCGTGACGCGGGTCCCATTACGCCGAGGACGGCATAGGCCGAAGAGACGTCGACCACACTGAGGTGCTCACCGGCGCGGAGGTGCCGTTCGACCCACACCGTGTCACGCACGGGCGAAGCCGCGCTCGTCACGAGGAGGTACCGGTCCCGCGTCAGGCGGGTTGCGGTGACATCGGCCTCGTATCCGGCGCGCTCGTTCAGCATGCCCGTGTAGACGGCTCGGCCCGGTTCGATGGCTACGTCCGCCGTGCACAGGCGCTGGAGGACCGACTCGGCATCCCGGCCCACCACCAAGAGCTTGCCGAACGACGTCTCGTCGAACACAGCAACATGCTCGCGGGTGGCCGCCTGCTCGACCGCCGACCAGCCGAGCCATTCGGGCCGTTCCCAGGTGTAGTCGAGCTCGGCGGGCTGGCCGGCCGGCGCGAAGACGTTGGGTCGCTCCCATCCCATCTTCGAACCGAAGACCGCCCCTTTGGCAGCCAGGAGGTGGTGGAGCGGCGACCGCCGGAACGGGCGGGCTGTCGCCAGCTCCCTGTTGGGCCATGGCACGGCATAGTGAAGGCCGAGGACCTCCCCCACCCGGTCCCGCAACCATCGGTTGTTGGCGTTGAAGGGGGCGAAGCGCCGGATGTCGACGGCGACGAGGTCCTGCGTCGGCTGTCCCTCGACGATCCATTCGGCGAGGGCCCGGCCGGCACCGCCGCCCGACGCGATCCCGACCGAGTTGAAACCGGCCCCGACGAAGAAGCCACCCAGTTCGGGTGCCTCACCCAGGATGAACTGGTTGTCGGGCGTGAAGCTCTCCGGACCGTTGTACAGCTTCTTCAGCCCGGTACGCTGGAGGACGGGAATCCGATGGAGGGCCGATTCCATCAGGATGCTGAAGTGGTCCCAGTCCTCCTCGAGAAGCTGGAACTCGAAGGGGTGGGGCAGCGCGTCGGGGGCGACCCACGGCTTTGCCGTCGGCTCGAAGCCGCCGACGACGAGGCCCCCGACCTCCTCTTTCACGTACGTATACCCGTCGGGGTCGCGCAGGATCGGGAGATCCCGGTGGACGCCTTCGATGGCCTCGGTGACTACGTAGAAGTGCTCGGCCGAATGGAGGGGGACGTCGACGCCGCAGAGGAGGCCAACGGCCTTCGCCCACTGTCCGGCGCAGTTCACGACCACCTCGGCCTCGACGGCGCCCCGGTCCGTCACCACGCCGGACGTCCGGCCGTTGCGCGTCGTGATGCCAGTCACCCGGGTGTGCTCCTCGATGCGGATTCCGCGCAGGCGGGCCCCGCGGGCGAGGGAGGCTGTCACGTCGACGGGGTTGACGGTCGCGTCGCCGGGCAGCCAGAGGGCGCCGAGCAGGTCGCCCGTCTCGAGGATGGGGTACCGCTCCAGGGCCTGGGCAGGGGTGAGCATCTCGCATTCGAGGTCGTAGGCCTCGGCCGTGGCCGCCGTCCTCCGGAGCTGGACCACGCGGTCGGGTGTGCGCGCCACGGTCACGCCACCGCACCGCTTGAGGCCGGTGGCGAGGCCCGTCTCGGCCTCGAGCTCGCCGTAGAGGCGGGCGGAGTACTGCACGAGCCGGGTGCCCGACTCGGTCGCCCGGAGCTGGCCGAGGAGGCCCGCCGCGTGCCAGGTCGTGCCACACGAGAGCTGCCCCTGCTCGAGCAGCAGGACATCGGTCCACCCGAGTCGGGCCAGGTGGTACGCGGTCGAGGTCCCGATCACACCGCCGCCGATGACCACGACGCGGGCGCGGTCGGGCAGGTCACCTCCGGTCACGGCATGCTCCATGTCGTCCTCCTTCGCCCGTCCGGCCTCAGTCTGCCCGCGCCACGTCGGCCAGGATCCGTTCGAGGTCGGGTCCGGCGAAGGTGGCCTCGGCCCGTTCGTACTTCTCCATACCCCAGCTCCAGAAGTCGAAGTCGATCGAGCTGGTGGCCTCCTGGATCGACGCCCACAACGTCCATCCGTACTGGGACATCAGGCCCCACAGGCGGGCTCGGGCCACGTGGGACTTCGAGGGGGTGCCGTCGTACGCGCCGACGAGCTCCGCGAGCTGGTCGAGGCTCAGGTGGCACTCGCTCCAGATGTTGCCGAGCTCGAAGTAGGGGTCGTTGTTGCCGGAGTACTCGTAGTCGATGATGGAGACGTGGCGGCCGTCGTCGATGAAGTTGGCGGCCAGCAGGTCGTTGTTGCACGGCCGGGTGGCCACGGGCTTGGCGCCCATCGCATCCCTGATGCGCCCGACTGCGTCGGCGTGGTCGAGGTAGCCCCGCGGGAGACGGAAGCCTCGGCGCCGGACGCGCGCCAGGTAGTCGGCCTGAACCTCGAACATGTCGAAGCGGTTGACGAACGGCTCGGCGGCGTGCAGTCGGCGGCAGGCCTCGGCCACCCGCGACAGGACCCCGGGCCGCTGGAAGTGCTCGTCGGTCAGAGGCTCGCCCTCGAGAAAGCCGATGACGAGGATCCCGTCGTCGGGCAGGAAGTCGACGACGGGAGCCCCGACTCCAGCGGCGGCGGCGCGGCGGCTGTTCTCGTATTCGGCCCGGCGGTCGACGGCCAGCTCGTCAGCGCTTGACGGGTTCGAGTGCCGCAGCACGTAGCACCTGTCGCGCGTCGTGACCTTGTAATTCCGGTTCGTCAGGCCCCCGGGAAGGGGCTCGACCGTCCGTGGCCGGCCCCGGAACGCGTCGATCCGCTCGAGGAGGGCCGCTTCGAGGCCGTCGCCACGGCTTTCGCCGTGGTCGGCGCTCACCGTGTCGGGTGGAGGGCGAAGGTCAGGGCAATGACGCGGAGGGGTAGTCGACGTCGCCGATCAAGTCGAGGGTCTCCTTCTCAATGGTCTGCTTGGGGCCGGTGAACCAGTTCTTCACGGACGCATGCCAGTAGATCCACAGGAAGATCAGGAACGCCGGGAAGACGAGAATCGTGTAGTTCACGTACTTCATGGAGAAGCCATTGGTCCACGGCACGCCCAGGTTCGAGGTGGGCATGAAGGCCATCCACGAGACGAGGACGATGTCGATCATGGCGATGACGGCGATCCACTTGTACTTGGCCCCGAGGGTCCACTCACCGGGCTGGAACCGGCTGCCCATGCGCCACCGGTGCCAGATCGGAATGGCGAAGCACCAGTAGAGGGCGATGACGCCGATCGACACCACGGCGTAGAAGGCGACCGGCGTGGGCACGCCGCCGACGTCGACCGGAATCAGGGCCGGCGACGTGATGACGAGGGCGAAGACGGCGACGAGGATCACGCCGGCGACCGGGACCCGCTTGGCGCTGAGTCTCGACCAGACACTGGCAGCCGGCACCGCACCGTCGCGGCTGAAGGCGAAGAGCATGCGGGTGCAGCTCGTCATGCAGGCCATGGTGCAGAAGAGCTGTCCGATGGTGGCGATGAGGAGGACCGTCCCACCCCACCGTTGCGTGAGGGCCTGGGCGAAGATCGTCTGCACGCTGCCGCCGGCGGCCGTGACCTTGGCCGGGTCCTGCACGGCGAAGAGGAAGGAGAGGAGGAGGAGGTAGCCGCCGATCGCCGAGTACACAATGGAGCGCCAGATCCCCTTGGCCGCCGAGTTGGCCGCCGAGTGGGTCTCCTCGGAGAGGTGGGCCGAGGCGTCGTACCCGGTGATGGTGTACTGGGTCAGCAGAGCTCCGATGGGCAGGATGATGAAGATGAACCCGACCCCGCTCGTCCTGCCGCCGAAGAAACCCGTGTTGTTGACCCGCGAGGTGAAGACGGACGACACGCTGGCATGGTGGTGCGGCAGGAAGATCAGGATGAGGATGATGACCGTCGCACCGATCACGTGCCACCACACCGAGGTGTTGTTGAAGATCGACAGCAGGTGGCTCGAGAAGATGTTGACGAGGGAAGCCACGAACAGGATCCCGAGGAAGAACAGGAAGATCGTGTCGAGGCTGCCCGAGTGCCAGCTGGTGAAGAAGAATCCGAGCGTGGAGTCGAGGAAAATGGCGCAGGCGTAGGCGACCGAGGCAGTGATGGCGAGCAGCCCGAGCAGGTTCAGCCAGCCGGTGTAGTACCCGGCCTTGACGCCGCCCAACTTGGAAGCCCACCAGTAGATGCCGCCCGAGGTCGGGTAGGCCGAGACGAGCTCCGACAGGCAGAGGCCGATACAGAGGATGAGGCAGGCCAGGATGGGCCAGCCCCAGGCGATGGCCGCGGGGCCACCGCCGTTCCACCCACTCGAGAAGGTGGTGAAGCAGCCGGCCAAAATCGAGATGATGGAGAAGCTGATGGCGAAGTTGGAAAAGCCGGACCAGGAGCGGCTCAGCTCCTGCTTGTAGCCCATCTCGGCCAGTTGCCGCTCGTCGGCCGTGAGAGTCGCCGTACCACCGTGTTGACCATCGGGGGCGAGATGTCCGCCCTCCTCGTAGACACCTTCGGGCATGCCTGACCCCCTTTTGTCGTGACCCCGGGACCTGGGGCCAACGAGTGTTGCGGGCACGATAGCAAGCCGCGTGCCCGCGTGACGGGAATAGTTGCGATTGGCGGCTGTGGAGCCGAATGGCAGGGATGTGAGGGCTGTCGGCATCGGATCTGGGCGCGCGCCGCCTCGGCGCAGGCCGCGTGGACAGAGCCACCCCCCTGCCCTGGCAGGATGAGCGCGTGAGACCTTCACCGCGACTACGTGGCCGGGCTGACCTACATCGGCTCCGGCCTCCTGGGTGAGAGTCCTCGCCGTCGACCAGGGGACCTCGGCGACCAAGGCCGTCGTGTTCGGCGACGATGGCGAGATCCGGGCCTCGGTGGAATCCGCGGTGACGCCGCGTCCGGTCCAAGGTGGCGGTGTGGAACAAGACCCCGAGCAACTCTGGGAGTCGGTCCGTCACGCGGGCAGCGAGGCGATCGAACGTTCCGGCAATGGCGTCGACGCCGTGGGCTTTGCCAATCAGGGTGAGACCGTGCTGGCATGGGATCGCAGGACCGGTCGTCCGCTGAGTGCCGCCATCTCATGGCAGGATCGGCGGGCTGCGGAGATCTGTCTGGCATTGGCGGGCGATGCCGAACAGCTGACCCGCACGACAGGGCTTCCACTCGATCCCTATTTCGCGGCACCGAAGATGGCCTGGCTGCGTCGTCACGTCACGAACGAGGGCGTGGTCACCACCAGCGACGCCTGGCTCGTGCACCGCCTCACCGGCACCTATGTCACCGACGCGACCACCGCCTCGCGGACGCTGCTCCTCGACCTCGAGCGACGCGCCTGGTCGGAGGAGGCATGCGCGGCGTTCGGTTTGGACCCGATGGACCTCCCCGCGATCGTCGGGAGCGCCCAAGAGATCGGCCGGACAGATGCGTTCGGCCCGACGCTGACGTTGAGCGGCCTGGCCGTCGATCAACAGGCGGCGCTCGTCGGGGAGCACTGCCTCGAGACGGGAGAATCGAAATGCACCTACGGAACGGGCGCGTTCCTACTGGCCAATGCGGGACCACGACCGATCACTTCTTCGAGCGGGTTGGCCGTATCGGTGGCCTGGCAGCTCGGCGAGGACGCCGCTTACTGCATTGATGGTCAGGTCTATGCCGCGGGAGCCGCCCTGGCCTGGCTGCAGCGCTGGGGATTCTTGCGCCGATCGGAAGACCTCGACGAGGTGGCGGGTTCGGTGCACGACAGCGGAGGCGTCACGGTGGTGCCCGCCCTCAGCGGCCTGGGTGCGCCGTGGTGGCGTCCCGATGCCCTGGCCAGCATCGAGGGGATCGGTCCCGGCACAGAGCCTGCGCATGTCGTCCGGGCCACCATCGACGGGTTGGCGGCGCAGGTGACCTTGCTCGCGCGCGCCGCAGCGGAGGATCTCGGTCATCCGCTCGCACTGCTCCGGGTGGACGGTGGCCTGACCCGGTCGCGGGTACTGATGCAGACACAGGCGGACCTGCTGCAGATACCGGTCGAGGTCGCCGGTTCACAACACGCCACCGCCGCGGGCGTGGCGGCCCTGGCCCGGCTGGGAGCCGGCGCCGCACGGACGCTCGACGAAGCGGTCCATCGAGTTGACTCGCAGGTCCACTACGAGCCCGCGATCTCTGCTGCCGAGGCAGCGGAGAGATTGGCCGGTTTCGAGCGCGCGATCGCACGCCTGACCGGCACGACCGACGAGAAGATCACGTGACCGACGACCATTCTTACGACGTGGCGATCATCGGTGCCGGTGTGGTCGGCACGGCCATCGGGCGCCAACTGGCACGGTACCGGTTGCGCACGGTGCTGCTCGATCGCGCCGCCGACGTCGGCACGGGAACTTCAAAGGCCAACACCGCCATTCTTCATACCGGGTTCGACACTCGCCCGGGAAGCCTCGAATCCGCGCTGGTCCGGCGCGGTCACGAGTTGCTGACCGCGTACGCGGGCAGATCGGGCATCGCCCTCGAGAAGACCGGGGCCGTCCTGGTTGCCTGGGACGCGGAGCAGGCGGCCGGGCTGGACGACGTCGTCACGAAATCCGAGGCGAACGGGTACCTGCGCACCCACCGGATCACGCCCGAGGAGTTGTACCGGCGTGAACCGACTCTCGGACGAGGTGCCACGGGGGCGGTCGTGATCCCCGACGAGTCGATCATCTGTCCGTGGAGCACGAGCATCGCCTACGCGACCGAGGCGGTCGGCGCGGGAGTCGAGCTGAGGCTGGGCGTGCAGGTGAGGGCTGCCACTCGAGACGCGGACGCGTGGCTGCTGCGCACCACGAGGGGCACCCTTCGCAGCGACTGGGTGGTCAACGCAGCCGGCCTCGGCTCCGACCTGCTCAACCACCAGTTCGGCCACGCCGAGTTCACTGTCGCACCCCGGCGCGGCCAGCTCATCGTGTTCGACAAGATGGCCCGACCGCTCCTGTCGTCCATCCTGCTGCCGGTGCCCACCGAGCGGACGAAGGGCGTTCTGGTGGCGCCGACGGTCTACGGCAACGTGCTGGTGGGCCCCACGGCCGAGGACGTACCCGATCGAGAGGACACGGCAACCACCGCCGCCGGCATCGACGGGCTGTTGGATGCGGCCCGCCGTATTCTGCCCGACCTGGTCAACGAAGAGGTCACCGCGACCTATGCGGGCCTGCGCGCCGCCACCGAGCACCCGGACTACCAGATCGCCATCCACGATCGCGAGCACTATGCCTGCGTAGGTGGAATCCGGTCCACGGGCCTGACCGCATCCCTCGCGATCGCCGAGCACGTGGTCCGCGAGATGGGGTCGGGCGGGCTGTCATTGGCGGAGGCCGAGCAGGAGCCGGCCATCCCCAGGATGCCGCAGCTGGCGGATCGGGCGCTGCGGCCGTTCGAGGACGCTCTGCTCGTCGAGGGTGATCGGGCCTACGGGCACATCATGTGCTTCTGTGAGCGGGTCACGGAAGGAGAGGTGCGGGATGCACTTCGCTCTCCGGTCCCGGCGGTGGACCTCGGTGGCCTGCGCCGCCGCACTCGGGCCACCAACGGGCGATGTCAGGGCTTCTTCTGTGGAGCGGCCATCGCGCGCCAGCTCGGAGCACGGTGAGGCCGTGAGTCGCCCGGTCGAGACGGTCGACGCGCTTGTCGTCGGCGCCGGCCCCGCCGGCTTGGCAGCCGCCACTGCACTGAGATCGGGTGGTGCGGGGACCGTCGTCGTCCTCGACCGGGAGGACGAGGCAGGCGGGACCCCGCGCCTGTGCGAGCACACGGGGTTCGGCCTGCGGGATTTCCGGCGTGTCCTGAGTGGGCCGGCGTACGCGCGCCGGTGGGTCGAACGAGCGGTCGCCTGCGGCGTGGACATCAGGACCCGCACGATGGTGACCGGATGGGCGGCACCGGGTCATGCCGAGGTGACGGGCCCCGGAGGGGTACTGCAGATCGAGGCCCCAACGATCGTCCTGGCCACCGGAGCCCGGGAGCGGCCCCGTTCCGCCCGGCTGATCCCCGGGACGCGGCCCTCCGGGATCTTCACGACCGGCCAGCTCCAGCAGTGGGTCCACCGCGAACACCTCACCGTGGGCCGGCGGGCCGTCGTCGTGGGCGCCGAGCATGTCTCCTATTCCGCCGTCATGACCCTGAGGCACGCCGGCGTCCACCCGGTCGCGCTCATCACGGAGCTCCCACGGCCCCAGTCCTATCGCCTGTTTGACCTCCTGAGCCGGTTCGGCCTGAGGGTGCCCGTCTGGACCGAGACATCCGTGGCGGGCGTGTACGGACGCGACAGGGTGGAGGGGGTGCTCGTCCGGGGTCCGGGCGGCTGCGAGCGTTCGGTAACTGTCGACACCGTCGTCTTCACCGGGGACTTCATCCCCGACAGCGAGCTGGCGCGACTCGCCGGTGTCTCCATCGACCCGGGCACCCGCGGTCCCGCCTGTACGGCGGAAGGCGTCACGACTGCACCCCGGATCTTCGCGGCCGGCAATGTCGTGCACCCGGCCGAGATCGCAGATGTGGCCGCACGGCGGGCCTGGTCCGTCGGCCAGGCGGCTGCGGCATGGCTGCGTCACGGTGCAGACACCGGGGCCTGGGGCGGCACCGCACCGGTCCGGGTGTCAGACCCGCTGCACTGGGTGGTGCCCAACAGGACGGATCCCGCCCGTGCGGGGGGCGAGCCGGTCCTGATCAGGTCACGGGTCTTCCTGGACCATCCCCGCGTGGTCGTGACCCAGGGTGGTCGGCTCCTGGCCTCCCATCGGCTGCGTCACATGATCCCGAACCGGTCGCACGCCCTCCCGTCCGGCTGGCAGGGGCGCCTGCGTTCCGATGACGACGTGCTGATCTCGGTGGATGACCCCGGGGCATCGGCGCTCAGGACATCTCGGCCAGGATCTTCGCCTTCTGGTCGTTGAACTCGGCCTCGGTCAGGATGCCCTGGTCCTTCAAGCTGGCCAGCTCCTTCAGCTTGTTGATGAGCTCGTCGGAGTCCGGCGCCGCGGCAACCTCCGGAGCGGCGGCCTCCTGCGGGGCGGCCTGCTGTGCCGCCGCCTGCTGCTTGGCCTGCTGGTGGCGGTTGACCCCGCCGGCCACCACAGTGGCCGTACCGGCGATCACCGCCGTCCTTCCCACGGTCCGTAGCACCGGACGTCGTCGCATCATTGGCATGGTCGTGCTCCTTCTCTTCTCGGTCTCTCGCTTCTCAGCTCTTCAGTGCCTGGGTCAGGTCAGCGAGCGCCGCCTCGATGAGGTCGGCTGGGATCCGGGCGCTGTCGATGAGCACCCCGCCCGACTCACGCATCGCTTCGACGAGCGGCACGGCCCAGAGGTCCTCCCACAGGATCACCAGGGCAGCGTTGCCTTCGGGCAGGTTGGCGGCCACGTGGTCGAGGTCCTCGGCGTTCACGAGGCCGCCGGCCTCACCGTCGATCTCGCTGAAGGGCGCCAGCTCGTCCATCTGGTCGAACTCGAGGCTGATGGTGTCGCCCTGCTCGTCCTTGGCCACGAAGACCAGGTCGAGGATCCGCACGGTGCCGCTCTCCACCAGCTTCGCGACTTCGGGGGCGATGTTCCCGTTGAAGCGATTCCCCGGGAAGGCGATCACCGTATAGCTGACTGGTCCGATGGTCATTGTGTCTCCTCTTCTCCTGTGCTTATCTCTCCTGATCCTCGGTCAAGCTTCCCCCACGTGGCCGCCACGGCAGCCCGTGCGTTCAGCTCGCCAGGATCTTCGCCTTCTGGGCGTCGAATTCGGCATCGGTGAGCACGCCCTGCGACTTGAGGTCGGCCAACTTCGAGAGCTGATCGGCGGTGGTGTCACTGCTCGCGCCTGCGGTCTGCTTGACGTACTGGTCGAACGCCTTCTGTTGCTGTGCCGCCTCGGCCGCAGCCCGCTCGTGCATCTTGCCGCCACGGGCGATGAGGTACACGAAGACGCCGAGGAACGGCAGGATGATGATGAAGATCACCCACAGGGCCTTGGCCATGCCTCCCATGTCATGGCTCCGGAAGATGTCCACGAACACCATGATCAGGAGCCAGATCCAGATGATGAAGAGGAAGAAGTACAGCATCGTCAGGAAGAAATCGAGAATCGGGTACTGGTAGCTGGCGGCAAGCATGGTGACTCCTTACGTCTCGGATGGGGTAACGCGGGCGTGACAAGCCCGCTTCGTACAGATTTCAAGCATCGCACATTTCGGCAATGGGGGTAGGGCCCAAGTTCCTGATCGCAGTGCGCCGATGATCAGCGGGTCCTACACCCCCTCTTCGGCATGGATGCGGCCGCTCTTGCAGGCCACCGCGAACGCCGCGTAGTCCCGCTCGTTCTGGTCGGCATAGGACTCGGCGAACTTGGCCAGCGCCTTCTCGAACGTGGCGTTGTTGCCGAGGTACGCCGCCATGGCGAAGCGGTCCCCCGAGCGGGCATGGGCCCGGGCCAGCGTGAGGGCACACAGTTTCCCGTACGCCTCCAGGCCCTGCGGGACCATGGTCTCGGTGTCGATCGACCCCTTCCAGTCCTGCAGCTGGCGCACGTAGTAATCGTGGGTCCTGCCGTCGACCCCGTCGGCGCGCTGCCACCCCAGAAAGATGTCGCTGCTGGCCTGCATCAGGCGCTGGCCGGCGACCACCCGGGCCCCGTGGTTGCTGTACTGGCTCTTTTTGGTGAAACGCTCGAGCACCGACGCCTCCGCCTCTTTGGCCTGCAGGAACAGGATGTCCTCGTGGCTTGCGCCGTGGAGGAGGATCACCCAGGCCCGTGTGCCGACGCTGCCCACCCCGACCACCTTGCGGGCCATCTGGCTGAAGCGGTACTGCTCCAGCAGGTGCCGGCGGTCGGTCGCCAGGGTCTGACGGTACCGGCGCAGGATGTCCTTGAACATGCTCTCCACCTGCTCGAATTCCACTTGGGGAAAGAGCTCCTCGATCGGCACCAACAAGGGCGGGTCGCTGATGAACACGCGCTGGCCATCGACCACGTGCGTCAACTTGTCGAGGGCTCTCAAGCTGTCCTTGGTCCGAGCCTTCTCCACCAGCTTCGTCGCCGTCGCGGCCATGCGCGCCTGTGTCTTGGACCCCGAGGCGGTCGCCTGGGATTCCAGCGCGGTGAGGACTTCCGAGACGTCGATGTGGTAGTACCAGACGTCCAAGTTCGACATGGTTGCCATCTGGCGCATCGACTCCCGGTACGTCTGGCCCAGCGCCACGATCGCACTGGACCGCACCGCCTTGGAGTGGCCCCGGTGGCGGCCGGCGACGACCACGCTGGCCGCCAGGCGCTTGACGTCCCACTCCCAGGGCCCGGGGTTCGTCTCGTCGAAGTCGTTGCAGTCGAAGACGAGCTGTCGCTCGGGCGACCCGAACACGCCGAAGTTGGACAGGTGGGCATCCCCACAGATCTGGGCCGTGAGACCGGAGCACGGCGTGGTCGAGAGGTCGGACGCCATGATCAGAGCGGCCCCCCGGAAGAACGTGAAGGGGGAGACCAGCATGCGGCCGTAGCGGATGGGAACCAGTTCTTGCACCCGCGTCGTGGCCTGCTCCTCGAGGAGCCAGACAGGATCAGGTCGGTCCGACGCCGGCTCGAACGTCGCGTGGCTGTCCCGCGGCACCTTGGTCCGGGCCTCCTTGCCCTTCGCCTTGCACTCGGCCTCGCTCATGTACGGCACGAGTGAGACGGGGCGCTCTGCCAGTTGGACCTCCTCGTCGAGAGTCACCCTCGGTCACCTCCTGACGCGTCGTTGCGTCGTTGTCCTCGTGAGGAGGCTACGCCTCTTGGCACCCCCCGGTTCCAGGCCGGCGGGCGGCGGGGGTTCCCCTGGTCCGGATGACCTTTGGCCCTTTCCTCGCTGCCGGTCCGGGGCCACAATGGCGTGGTCGATGTGCGGCGCTGGCGGCGTGGGCCGAAGGCGGTGGCAAACGTGCCGTGGCCCGTGTCTCGGGCCGGGATGAGGGGCGACGAGTGAGGGTGGACCACGAAGAAGGAACCGCACCGGAGGGCTCCGGGCTCTCCTCGCCGCCCGGTGCCGATCCGGCTCCGGCGGCCGACACCCGGCGCGCGCGACGTCGGCGCCTCCATCGGGCGACTGACCGACGCCATCCGCCGGGGCGATGACACCGCCGTGGAGCAGGCGGTGCTCCAGCTGAGCAAGCGCCGCCGCTATCTCGCGCCGCTGGGCATGATCGTGGGCGCCTTCCTCATGCTGTTCCAGGGGGTGAAGCTGCTCTACACCAACTGGCGTCTCACCGTGGTCCAGATCATCCCCGCCATGTGGATCTGGATCGCCATGTTGGACATCAAGCTCCACGTCCTGCACGGCAAGCAGTTCCACGTCATCCGCGGTCCCCTCCTGATCCCCTGCGTGCTCGGTGTGACTGCGCTGACGGCTGCCAGCTTCTACCTGAACGGTGTCTTCGCCTTCGCTATTTCCGTGCCCGGCCAACCGAAGATCCGTCCGGCGTTCGGCCGCGCCAACCGGCACCTCCGCGTCATCCTCGCCTGGGGGTGCTCCATCGGTCTCGCCCTCTCCTTCTCCGCCCTGATCACCACCCGGTGGGGGCACTGGCCCTTTGTCATCAGCCAGAGCATCGTCGTCGGCATCATGATGCTCTGCTACCTCGCGGTGCCGGCCCGTATCGTCGGCATCGAGCGGAAAAACCAGTCCCGCCGCGACGCACTGGCGGCCACGGCGGTCGGTGGCGCCATCGGCGCCGTCGTCTGCTCCCCCCCTACATGCTCGGGCGTCTCGGCATCCTCATGCTGGGCTGGCCCTATGTCTTCTGGCTCGGCGTGATCCTGATCGTGATCGGCGCCACGTTGCAGACCGGAGCGACGAGCGCGGTCAAAGCGGTCAAGTTCTCCGCCAAGCTGGTCGGGAGCCCTTCCCAGGTGGCCGACCAGGCAGCCGGCTGATCCGCCGTGCCACCGACGACCCTGGAATGGTTCGGGACGGCGACCTTCCGGGTGCGGCACGCCGGCCTGGACCTGTTCTTCGACGCCTACCTGGACCGCCTGCCGGGCCTCGACCCCGTCGGGCTCTCCACGGCCGAGGTCGACAAGGCCGACTTCGTCTTCGTGAGCCATGCCCACTTCGACCATCTCTACGGCGCGGATGCCATCGCCCTCCGCACGGGGGCCACCGTCGTCGCCTCTCCCGAGTCGGCCCGGTGCCTCCGGGCGAGGGGCCTGTCCGACGAGCAGCTTCTCGTCGTGACCGGGGGCGAGACGGTACGGTGCGGCCCCGCGACGAACGTGCGCGTGCTCCCCGCGCTCCATTCCTGCCTGTTCGCGCACAGCGACGCGGACACCTCGGTCCCCTGCCTCGGCGACCTCGACGTGAGCGCCCAGGAGCGCGCCGCCACGGTGAGCTCGCTGTTCCGCGCCATGGATGCGGCACCCCCGCCCGCCGGGCCGGCGCTCATCGCAATGAACGATGCGTGCTCCCGCCATGATGGAGGCCAGCTGGCCTACCTGCTCACCACGTCGGGTGGC
This sequence comes from uncultured Acidimicrobiaceae bacterium, assembly GCA_963826835.1. GTDB lineage: Bacteria > Actinomycetota > Acidimicrobiia > Acidimicrobiales > RAAP-2 > Bog-473. Next base: position 172,550 of record CAWGYK010000011.1, on the reverse strand, counting down.
TCGGTGCTGGTCAGCGGCAGCGCCGGCTACTGGCGCGGCATCTTCGACGGGCTGCGCCCTGATGTGGCCCTGCTCTCCCTCGGGGGACGGCCCAACGTCGACGGCGAGCCCTTCCAGGGCTCCTCGGTCGAGTTCATGCTCGAACAGGTGCAGCGCCTGCGCCCGGGACGGGTCGCCTTCTGCCACCATGACCCGCTGTTCCCGGGCCTTCCCGGCGTGGACATCGGGCCCGCCGCCGACGCGCTCCGAGCACCGGGCGCGCCGAGCGGGTATTTCGAGCTGGAATACGCCACTCCCTTCCCGCTCCTGGGCTGAGCGGCATCGGCACCGGCACCGGCGGCCGAAGGGAGGCCCTGCCCTACGGGGCGACGAGGGCGTCGGTCAGCCCGTGGATGGGCTCCAATACAGCCCTCGACTCGGGACGCAGGCCGTAGCGGGCGGCGATGGCCGCCGGTGCGGCGTAGCTGATGAGGGTCCCCCGCTCGGGGTCGGCCCAGACGAGGATCTTGAGTGGCAGATCGAGCGCGGCCAGCGGTGCCGCCGCCATCACACCCGTGCCCGCCGCAGGGTTCCCGAAGACGACCAGCGTGGTCGGGCGCAGATCGAGCCCGACCGCGTGCGCCTCGGCCTGCTGGTCGATGACGGCGAAGACCTTCAGGCCCTTGGACCCGAGCAGATCGAGGAGCCGGGCCACGGTGTCGCCGAAGGAGCGGGGACTCTCCTTGGTGACGGCGTCCCCGGCGCCGGCGGCGTGGTCGGAGGGAGGAATGGCCCCTACGAGGCGGCGGCCCTGACGGGCCGCGCCGCATGATTGTCGCGGAGCCGCTCGGCCGTCTCCCGGTCCCGCAGCGGCATGCCGATGCCGATCGGCACCGTCGAGCTGAGGTCGTTACGACACTGGGCACACTCGACCACCCACGCCCGGTCGGGACGTTGTGTGATGTTCGGTTGATGGTTCTGCATCGCCGGCTCCTGCGCTCCCCGAAGCTCAGGGGCCGGGCGGCGTGATTGTCGCGGAGCCGCTCGGCTGTATCCCGGTCCCGGAGTGGCATCCCGATCCCGATCGGCACTGTCGAGTCGAGGTCGTTGCGGCACTGCGCACACTCGACCATCCATGCCCCGTCGGGACGTTGAGAGATCCTTGGGTGGTGGTCTTGCATTGCCGGCTCCTCCGCGCTCCCTGAGGCCGAGAACCATAGCGACGATCGGCGCCGGGCGAAACCCGCGTTTCCTCCCGGGTGGAGGCCGGCACTGCGTCTTCCTCAGACACTCCCCTGAACAGGCGGGCGCGGAGCCTCTGGGACGCCTCGCCGGCGCCGGCCCCGGCGCAGGGGCCCGGCCCTCAGGGCGTCAGCTGGGCGTCCGGCGGCCGGGCGATGATGTAGACGAGCGCGCCGAAGAACGGGAGGAGCAGGATCAGCACCGTCCATCCCGCCTTGGCCAGCCCGTGGTGATCACGGCGGCGGAAGTTGTCGACGAAGCACCAGATGATGAAGAACAACAGCAGGAAGACCCCGGCGAACATCAGGAACGTCCAGAACAGGCTGAGCAACGGCCACGTATACGCGAGCATGGTGGTGCACCTCCAGGGATCGAAATTAACGGGCGATCGCGTCGGGCCGGTGGATGCATGGAGCCATCAGCCGCCGCTCACCAGGCTGTAGATGCTCTTGGCGACGAGATACAGGCCGAGCCCCAGCGACAGGAACACGATCGCCTGGTCCCGGTGCGTGTTGATCCACTCCAGGAGCGCGTTCAGCCTGGTCTTGACCACCTCGGGGCGGAGCGCGGCGTACACCTCGAGGACCAGGTAGCTGGCCGTGCACAAGATACAGAAGGCGAAGACGGCGAAGTACTCCAGGCCCGACGAGAGCTTGGCCCCGGTGATGGTGGCCACGCCGGCCGCGACCAGCACCCACGGCTGGAGCAGGAAGCCCAGGCCCGCTGCGGCCAGCGGGTTGATGCGGTCGATGCCGGCCATCCACTTGGGCTGCCTCTTGGGCTCGTTCGTGGACCGCTTGCCCCAGCGCCGGTAGCCGGTGAAGACGAGCACGACGCCGATGGCCAGCTTGATCGTGAGCGCGGCCGTCGACGGGGCGCTCTCGGGGATCAGTGGCTCGCCGCCGGTGAGGAGGACGGTCGCGGCGACGATGGCCACCAACGTCAACAACCACCCGAGCGTGAACCCCAGACCCTTGAGGATCCCCCGCTCAGCCGCCAACAACAGGATCATGGCGGTCAGGGGGATCGGCTCGAGGGTGACCACGAGCCCGATCAGGAACAGATCAAGCAGCACTGCGCACCCCCGGTCGGCCAGGTGCCGTCGAAGCTACCCCGGTCGGGTCAGCGGGGGCGGGATTCCGAAGCTCTGCGGGATCGTGGCGGATCCGTCGGAGGCGAACCGCAGCGCCGAAGGTCGCTACCGGGTCCGGCCGACCCGGGCCCGGACGTCGGTCCCGAGGTCCAGCACCGTGACCGCCGCCGGGGGCATCTGCTCGGGCAGGGTCACGGACAGGTCGCCGCCGGGTTCGATCGACCAGTCGAGGACCGTGTCGAGCCCGACCAGTCGGACCCGCCGCACCCGTGACCCGTCGACCGCCCGCATCGTGATCCGCCTCCCCGGAGGCATCCCCATCACGAGCACGTACACGCCCTCGCCGCTCTTGGTGAAGCGCAATGGGGTTCCGTCCGCGGTGACCGACTCGGTGACAACCCAGGGCCGGCTGCCGTAGATCGCCTCGCCGTTGGCGGTCAGCCACGCCCCGAGCCCGCGCAACGGCGCCTGCTGCAGATCGGGGATGGTCCCGTCGGGCCGCGGGCCCACCCCGATCAGCAGGTTGCCGTTCTTCGACACGACGTCGCAGAACATCTGGATGAGGCCCGTCTCGGTGATGATGTCCTCGGGTTGCTCGTGGCGGTTGGCGCCGAACGAGTGCCCGACGCCGCGGGCGAGCTCCCATTTGCGCGCCGTCACGGAACGCAGGACGTCGTACTCGGGCGTGCGGAAGTCGCAGTGCTTGGGCGCGGCGAAGGTCAGATGCTTCCGCCGTTCGGGGATGAACCGCCAGAGAGCTTGCGTGATGGCGGCGGCGCCGCGCACGATCGCGTCGTTGAACTCGTTGCGAGCCAGGCCCGGCTCCTTCCAGCGGTCGTTGATGACGCCTTCCTCCACGGTGTTGTAGTAGTGCGCGAAGAGTTGGGGCAGGTTCGGGTCGGTGGGCCACGAGATGTCGTTCCACAGGACCGAGGGCTGGTAGCGGTCGATCAGCTCGCGCCAGTGCGCCGTCACGTACTCCACGTAGCGCCGATCGTGCGGGACCGCCAGCAGGGCATCCGCCGGCTTGATGAGGACCGCCCGGTTGTAGGGCCAGTCGTAGCCGCCCGAGTAGTAGAGGCCCATGTGCATGCGCCGGGCGCGCACGGCCTCGGTCAGGTCGCCGACGAGGTCGCGGCGGGCGTGGTACTCCCCCTTGACCGGGTGCGGGACGGTGGACGGCCACAGGGCGAAGCCGTCGTGGTGCTTCGTGGTGAGCACCACGTAGCGGGCGCCGGACGCCTGGCAGAGCTCGGCGATGGCGTCGAGGTTCGCCCCGGACGTGGCGTCGTCGAAGGTCTTGACGAAGTTGTCGTAGGGATAGTCGTCCCCGTAGACCTGGGCGTGATGCTGTTGCGTCGGCGCGCCGGGGATCTGCATGGAGTTGAGGTACCACTCGGCGTAGGGGTTCTCCCGCAGCATGCGCTTGGGGCCGTCCTTGACGAGCAGCTGCTGGATATCGGGGACGCGGGGCGCCCATCCCGGCACCGAGTAGAGGCCCCAGTGGATGAAGACCCCCAGCTTCGCGTCGTCGTACCAGACCGGCACCCGGTGGGTCCGGAGAGATTCCCATGTCCCCTCATACATGAGAGTCGCATTCTCGCATCTGTCCGCTCCGCCTCGAGAACATCTCGCTCGCGATGTTCCCCGGACGAAAAACGTACAAGACGCGCCTGCGTTCGGGCCACCGCCGGCCGCACGCGCCGTTCCGGCGGCTCTGCACCTACCCCGCCGCCAGCGCCGTCCCGCCGGCCCCGGCCGCCCCGTTGCCCTGCCCCGGCTTCCCGTAACGCAGCCGGAATGCGAAGTAGGCGAACGGCCCCACCATGATCGGCAACCAGTACGAGATGATCCGGTAGGCCAGGGTGGCGACGACGGCGTCTCCTCCGGGCACGCCGGCCAGGATGAGCAACGCGCTCAACCCGGCCTCCACGATGCCGAGCCCGCCGGGCGTGATGGGAATCAGTGCCAGCAGCCCGGCCACCGCGTAGGCCAGCAGCACGAGCGACGGGTTGGGCTTGACGCCCGTGGCCCGGATGGTCGCCAGCAGCGTCCCGAAGTCGAAGGCGAGGCGGCCGCTGCTCAGGAGGAGGGCCGCCTTCCAGCGCCGGCCCAGCACGTCACGGATGCGGTTGCGCTCGTAGACGAGGCGGTCCGGCAGGCCGGTCATGGGCTCGGCCTTGCGCTTCCACCGGTTGCGCGCCGCCTGGACGACCCGGCCGGCCCACCGGAGGGGGCCGTCCAGCGTCAGCACCAGCGCGCCGAAGCCGGCAAAGAGCACGAAGGCCGCGAGGCCGAGGAGCGCCGCGTGCTGCAGGCCGTTCTGAATCGGCGTGCCGGCGATGATGGCCGGCAGCACGAAGATGGGCAGGGCGAGCAGCCCGCCGATGCCGAGCAGCGAGAAGGCCGTCAACCCTGCCACCGCGGTCGCGGGGTCGTTCCCGGCCGTTGCCAGCATCCGGAACTGGGTGGCGGCACCGAAGGCGGCACCGCCGGGCACGATGAGGCTGATGGCGTTCCCGGACAGTTGCGACGTCGTGACCGAGAACCAGGCCTTGGTCCGCAGCGCGATCCGCTGCAGCGCGATGGTGCAGGCGAAGTGCGCCACCTGGAGCAGGACGGCGAAGCTGAACCAGATCGGGTCGAGCGAGGTCAGTTTGGGGAACGAGCTGAAGACCTCGGCCAGGCTGGGGAAGACCAGGTAGATCGTGACGCCGCCCACCACCACCATGACGGACTTCTTGGCGATCGACCGCCACGGCAGTGGTGAGGCGACGTCCTGCTCGATACGGGTGGCGAGCCGCTGCGACATCGCGTCGCTCCCGGCCCCGCGCTCCCCAGCCGCAGCCGCAGCCGCAGCGTCCTCTTCGGGTTCGTGGCCTTCCTGCGTCGCCACCGGCGAGCTGTTCTCGGCGACGAGCGAACGGCTCCTAGCTGGCCAGGATCTTGGCCTTCTCGGCGTCGAACTCGGCCTGGTCGAGGACGCCCTGCGCCTTGAGGTCGGCCAGCTTGCTCAGCTGTGACGCCGTGTCGGCACCCAACGTCCCGGCCGCCTGCTTGACGTACTGGTCGAAGGCTTTCTGCTGGTCGGCCGCCTGCTGCGCCGCCCGCTCGTGCATCTTGCCGCCGCGGGCGATGAGGTACACGAAGACACCGAGGAACGGCAGGATGATGACGAAGATCACCCACAGGGCCTTGGCCCCACCACCAATGTCGTGGCTGCGGAAGATGTCCATGAACACCATGATCAGGAGCCAGATCCAGATGATGAAGAGGAAGAAGTACAGCATCGTCAGGAAGGCATCGAGCACGGGGTAGCTGGAAGCGAACATCAAAAAAGCTCCTTGTCGTCATGGTCGGCGAGTACCCGACCTGCAATGTCTAGCGCCTCCGCCTGAACAGGCGCTGGGATGGGGCCAATGGCCTGCCTTCCGGACGGCCGACCTCGCCGCCACGCCGGGCCGCCGCCGGAGGCTCACCATCCCGTGGGCCACCAGGTCGTAACCTTCGGCACTGACCAGGGCGGACGTCCGCGCCCGACCATGGCACCCGGCCCATGACCCACCACCTCAACATCACCGCGTTGGCGGTCATCTCCGCCTGTGTCCTCATTTGGGGACTCGTCTCGGCTCGCCTGGAACGCTGGGACGTCTCCGCGCCGATCGCCTTCGTCCTCCTCGGCCTGGTGGTCACCCACGGGCCGACCACGCTCGTCCACGTGGAGCTGCACTCCTCCTCGATCCGCTCCCTGGCGGAGGTCACCCTCGCCCTGGTGCTCTTCGCCGATGCCTCCCGGGTCAACGTGCGGGCCCTGCGGGCGGACGCCGCGCTCCCGGCCCGCCTCCTCGGCATCGGCCTCCCCCTCACCATCGGCGCCGGCGCCGGCGCCGCCGCACTGCTCTTCGGCGGGAGCGGGATCTGGGTGGCCGCCGCCATCGGCGCCATCGTCGCTCCGACCGACGCCGCCCTGGGTGCATCCATCATGGGGGACAAGAGGGTGCCCTCGGGGGTGCGCCGCCTCCTCAACGTGGAGAGCGGACTCAACGACGGCATCGCCACACCGTTCGTCAACCTCTTCGTCGCCGGTGCGGTGAGTGCCGAGGCCGTGAGCGGCGTCCGCCCGACGGCGGCCGCGTTCGAGCTCCTCGGTGGGGCCGGGCTCGGCATCGGTGTCGGCGTCGTCGGAGCGGCCCTCCTGATCCTGGCCGGCCGCCACGGCTGGAGCGCGGCCGGCTTCCGACCCATCGCCGTCCTCGCCCTGGCCCTCTTCGCCTACTCGGTCTCGGTTGTCGCCGGCACGAACGGCTTCATCGCCGCCTTCGTCGCCGGCATGGCCTTCGGCACCGTCGACCGCCGCGACGACGAGACCGACCTGCGCTTCACCGAGGAAGGCGGCACGCTCCTCTCCCTCCTCGTCTGGTTCATCTTCGGCGCCGCCATGCTGGTTCCCGGCCTGGCGGACGTCGGCTGGCGCGACGTGGTGTTCGCCCTCCTCGCCCTCACCGTCGTGCGCATGGTCCCGGTCGCCATCGCACTCACCGGCAGCGGTCTCGACCGGGCCACGGTGGGCTTCGTCGGCTGGTTCGGGCCCCGTGGCCTGGCCTCGGTGGTGTTCGGGCTGATCGCCGTCGACTCCCTGGCGCCGGCCGAGTCCACGGTGGTGCTGGGTGCGGTCACCCTCACGGTCGCCCTCAGCGTGCTGCTCCACGGCGTCAGCGCGTCCCCCCTGGCCGCCCGCTACGGCGCGCGGGCCGGCCGCCTCCACCCCGAGCGCCCCGAGCACACCACTGCCCCGCCCATCACCACCCGCACACTGCGCGGGTTGCACCGCACCCCACCCGGTCGAGAGACCGCCGAGTAACGCCCCCTCGGCCCGGGGCGACCCCCCGCACCCGCGACCTGCACGCCATATGCCCATCTCGGACCCTCACCCGCTACCCCCTTGGGCGCCGCCGTGGACTGGTGGGTCCCACAGATGGTTCACTGTGGGCATCGTTCCGGCGCAACACCGGGATTGCGCGGAAGAGAACACGAGGAGAGAGCCTTGGCCAGCGAGGGATTCCACGAGCCACTCGAGCTGCTCGATGAAGCCGCCGTCGATCACCACCGCGCCATGACATCGTTGTGCGAGGAGCTCGAGGCGATCGATTGGTACGACCAGCGGGTGCGGGCGACCTCGGACGAGAGCCTGGCGGCTGTCCTCGCCTACAACCGGGACGACGAGAAGGAGCACGCGGCGATGGCCCTCGAGTGGCTCCGCCGTCGCGACGTGGCGCTCGACGCCAACCTGCGAAAGTTTCTTTTCACGTCGGGGCCCATCACCGAGATCGGTGAGGCGCCCGACGGCGGATCATCCGGCGCGTCCGGGTCCTCGTCGGACAACGCGGGGTCGCTCAGCATCGGCAGTCTGAAAGGGGCGGCGCGATGAACCACCTGCATCGTGATCTGGCCCCGATTTCGGATGAGGGGTGGGAGGCGATCGACCAGGAGGCCAAGTCGCGTCTGCCCACCTACCTCGCCGCCCGCAAGCTGGTGGATTTCGGCGGACCCCACGGCTGGTCCCACTCGGCGACCAATCTCGGCCGGATCTCCCCGATCGGCGGTCCGTCGGAGGGCGTGTCGGCTGCGCAGCGCGTGGTGCTCCCCCTGGTGGAGCTGCGAAGCGAGTTCAAGGTCTCGCGCGTCGAGCTCGACGACGTCGAGCGGGGCACGACCGATCCGGATCTCGCCGAACTGGATGAGGCCGTGCGACAGATCGCTGTCGGCGAGAACGTGACGGTCTTCCACGGCCACCAGGCCGCCGGCATACGCGGCATCACCGAGAGCACGTCCCACGAGCCCATCGTGCTGGCCGGAGACATGGATCAGGCGCCGGACGGCGTCGCTCGGGGCGTGAACACACTTCGCCAGTCCGGTATCGACGGGCCGTACGGCTTGGCCATCTGCCCGGACATGTACACGAGGATCGTCGAGAGCACCGAATACGGCGGTCAGCTGCTTCTCGATCACCTGCGCGAGATCCTCGGCGGTCCCTTGGTGTGGGCCCCGGGCATCGATGGTGGCGTCGTGCTGAGCCTGCGGGGCGGGGACTTCCAGATCGACTGCGGGCAGGACCTCTCCCTCGGCTATCTCGACCACGATGCCGACGTCGTGCGGCTCTATCTCGAGGAGAGCCTCAACTTCCGGGTGCTCGAACCTGACGCGGCGGTCGCTCTTCGCCTCGACGGCTGACCCGTCCGCCTCGACTTCTCGTTCCCCGGCTAGCGCTGACGCCCGGCCGGCCGGCCGCTCGACGTGGAGCGTCTGCGGGCGGGCCGGGACGGCCGGTTTCCCGGCGCCGCCGATGTCGGAGCAGGTCCCAACGCCAGCACCGGATCGCCGTTTCGGGCGCTCTCGAGCAGCCATGCGATCTCGGGCGCCTCGACCGGCCCGGAAAAGAGAAATCCCTGACCCTGGTCGCACCGCTCCGCGCGCAGGCACTCGAGCTGCTCGCGGGTCTCGATTCCCTCCGCCAGGGTCATGATCCCGAGGGTGCGGCCGAGTTCGACCAGCGTGTGGATCAAGGCCGCCGCGTCCGGCGATCGGCTCATGTCCGCCACGAACGAGCGGTCGATCTTGAGGACGTCCACCGGGAACTGGCGCAGATAGGCCAGCGACGAGTACCCGGTGCCGAAGTCGTCGATGGCCACCTTGACGCCGATTCTCTTCAGACGGTGCAGGCGGGCGACGGTGGCGACGGAATCCCGCATCAGTGTGGATTCCGTGACTTCGAGGATGAGCGTGTCGGCGTCGAGGTTGCTCGCGGCCAGCGCGTCGCGGACGTCATCGACGAGCCGGTCGGACTCGAGCTGTCGCATGGACACGTTCACCGAGATGCTGGTCCGGTGCCCCTGCTGATGCCAGAGGGCGGCTTCCTGGCACGCGTTGTGCAACACCCACCGGCCGACGTCGAGAATGAGCCCCCGCTCCTCGAGCACCGGAATGAACACGTCCGGGGTGATCGTGCCCTTGGTGGGGTGCTGCCAACGAAGCAGGGCCTCGACGCCCTGGATCCGGGCCCCTTCGAGATCGAAGATCGGGTGATAGAGCAATGTGAACTCGTCCCGTTCGAGCGCAGTCTCCAGGTCCGACTTCAGGGCAAGCCGTTCCTTCGCCTCCGACTGCATGACCCGCTCGAAGAGGACGGACTGGTCGCGGCCGGCAGCCTTGGCCCGGTAGAGGGCGATGTCGGCGTCGCGGAGGAGATCCTCGGCCGAAGGGCGATCGCCGACGGCAATCCCGATACTGGCCGAGACCGCGATCGACATGTCGTCCGTCCCTTGGATGTGGAACGCAGGTTTGAGCACCTCATGGACGCGCTCGGCGATCATCTCGGGCCCCCGGACGAACGAGACCCCCTCGGCCAGGATCACGAACTCATCCCCTCCGAGACGACCGACCGTGTCGCCTGAGCGCAAAATGCCGAGCAGTCGCCCTGCGACCATCTGGAGCAACTGGTCACCAGCCCCGTGCCCGAGCGAGTCATTGGAGTCCTTGAAGTTGTCCAGGTCGATGAACAGTGCCGCCACCGGCACACCGGTTCGCCGCGCCCGCACCAGCATCTGCTGGGCCCGGTCGAGGATCAGCTGACGATTGGCCAGCCCCGTCAGGGGGTCGTGCAGCGCGCGGTGGGCCAAGAGGGCCTCGAACTTCTTCCGCTCGGTGACGTCCCTGATGTTGGCGACGTAACCGGCGACAGAGGGGCGATGGGTCTGGTCCGACACCACCGCCTCGACGTCCCGGGCGGTTCCATCCTTTCGGATCATGCGGAACTCGAGTGTCGCCGTTCCTCGCCCCGACTCGAACTCACCGCCCAGCAGTTGGCGGACGAAGTCCATGTCTTCTGGATGGACGAAGTCGGTCGAGAGAAGCCCGATCAAATCTTCCGGCTCGTACTGCAGGAGCTCCTTGATCGCCGGGGACACGTAGCGGAACACGCTCATGTCCCCGAGGATCATCGTGACATCCGAGGAATTCTGGATCAGCGAGCGGAACCTGTCCTCGCTGAGGCGCAGGGTCGTCTCCGCCTCCTCCTTCTGCTCCATGATGGCCCCGGCCATCCGGATCACGAAGAAGACGACGAACGCGCCCATCAGGGTCAGCGCGGCCCCCTGCACGTGCGTCAGCTCCGAGGGGAACCACCCACGAGCGAGGCAGAACTGGCCGACTGTCATGCCGACGAGGCTGCACACCGCCGTCGTGCGCCAGACGCGGGATCCGACCCGCGCCAGGTTCTCCAACGCGATGATGACGTATGCCGCCCAGAGGACAGGTCCCCATCCCGTCAGGTAGATGGCGGTGGTGACCGCCGCCACCTGGCTTATGACCCGCAGGTTCAACGACAGGCGGCTCGGGCGTGCGCCGTAGAAGCGATCGGCGACGACGTTGACGAGGGGGATGGCGACGAACACACCAACCCACACCCACGGCGAGATGCGGGCGGCGTAGCCGAACCGCATCAGGAGCATGATGACGACGAACGCCGCCGGTCCGATGAGATACGCCAATTTGGTCGGGTTCAACCGCCGGCGCGATTCCACGCGAGGGGAGGACTCTCGCTCGTGGGCGCGGAGGGGCCCGCCCGCGCCATCCTGAGCAGCCAGCGTCATCACCTCCACCTCGTCTGATGAGCTCAACCACCCCTTATCGTCAGGTCAGGGGGCCAACTTGATCAGGGGTCGCCGGGGTTACCGGCCGAGGTTTGCCGTGGGCGCCCATTTGTTGGCCGACCAGGTCGGCGTTGGAGCACGTCGTCCGCGTCGGCCTCCGACCCGAGGATCCGGCTGGCGATCGCCATCGGGCGGGCCCGCTCGGCGTCGAAGTCGGTCACGTCCATGCTTGCCACATTCTGCAACACGTCCACTGTGGTCACGTGCTGTTGACGTCTGCCGCCCCCGAGATGTGACCGGCACGCTCATGACAGGCCTTACGTGCTCGGTGGTGTGGCGGTACAGCCGATGCAAGGGCCCATGCCGTTGAAGTAGGCCGGGATACTGGGCGAGTCCGTCGGAGGGTTGGTCGGCAGCAAGACCGGCGGCCGTGGCTTCTGGTCGAAATTGAAGTCGTCGGCCATGTTGCCCAGGATCCTGGCGTCCTCCCGGACGTCGGGCCTGGGGTCGGGGCGGCCGTCGATCTTCGGGTTCAGGCGAGAGCCGCCGAGGAAGTCGTCCTCGATGAACTTGAGGTAGGCGTCGCTGCTCAGCGTCTGGTGGTCGATGTAGCCCGACTTCGCGTAGGGCGAGATCACCATCGCGGGAACGCGCAGGCCGTAGCCGTTCTGGTCGACCGCCGGAGGCACGAGGTTGTCATAGAAGCCGCCCCAGTCGTCCCATTGCAGGAAGATGGCGGTCGAGTCCCAGTCGGGGCTCTTCATGGCGGCGTTGATCACGGCGGTGACGTAGGCCTGGCCCTGGTGGACGCTGGCCGGCGGGTGCTCGCTGTCCGCCTCCGAGGGCGTGACCCACATCACCGAGGGCAGAGTCCCGGTCTTGGCCTCGGTGAAATAGTCGGTCAGGGGCTGAATGTCGCGGAGCTGGTGGTCCTTCTGCACGTCCTCGAAGATCGGCAGCGGATTCCAGATGCCCGGCGTCAAATAGCTTTGCGCGACCGGCAGGCAGGTCTCGGCCGAGTCGTTGTCGCAGTCGGGTTGGTCCCCGGTCTGGACGTAGTAGGCCCAGGACACGTGCTTGTTGTAGAGAAGCCAGGTGATGTCCGTCCAGGCGTTCGTGACATCGGCGGTGCCCGTGTTGATGGCCTGATCGACGTACTCCTGCATCTGGGCGGGCGTATACGGGCCCTGGATCTCGTTGACACAGCTCGAGGGAGCCGGACTCGAGCACTTCGCCGACCACCCGGAGACCAGGTAGAGGTGATCGGGCAGCGACCACGACTTCACTGGTTCGAACATATGGTCGTCGAGCACGAAGTCCTTGGCGTAGGACCAGTAGTTGGGAATCTCGGCAGCCGTGTGATATCCCATCACGTCGGGTGTCGCCGAGTTCGTGCAGGCGGGGTCGTTGGCATTGAGGCAGCCCTTCTTGGCGTCGCTCGCCTGGGCGATGAACCCGTCCATTGCACCGCCGTTCACATCTGCCTCGGCATTCTTCAACCCGTGCGGCCCCCCTCCGTTGACGTCGGCCGTGTCGTGATAGGGCTTGGTGCAGGCCCCCGACGGATCAGGCACGCAGACGGTCGGGGCGCCGTCCTGCATCGGTATGCCGTCCGCACCGGGAAAGGTTCCGAAATAGCTGTCGAATGAGCGGTTCTCCTGCTCGATGACGATGACGTGCTTGATCTTGTGGATGCCGCTGGCGACGATGTAATGCCCGGTCGGTCCCCCGCTCACCTTTTCGGGGGGCGAGGACGACGCGGACGGCGCAGAGGACCCTCCGCCGCAGGCACCGAGCGCCAGCGCAACGACGGCGAGCCCGCAGCCTGCGATGGGCCGGGCAGACCTTCCTCGGCGGACGGGGGAACGGACCCGTGGTCCTCGTGTCATCGGCTCCTCCGTTTCGGCGGATCCGTCACGTGCCCTGGAGGCCCGCCACGTTCTGGGCGGTCGACGAGACCTGCGTCAGGTGGATACCCACGTTGACCGGTTTGGTGGCCGTAGTGGTGCCGGTCCCCACCCCGAGTTGCCCGCTCCTGTTGTCGCCCCAGGCCCACAGCCGGCCCGAGCCGTCGATGGCGTAGCTGGCGTAGCCGCCGGAACTGACCTTGACGAAGGTGAGCCTGTCGGGGACCGCGACGCGCACCGGGACGTCCGAGCTGATCCTCGTGCCGTCGCCGAGCTGGCCCCGGTCGTTGTCGCCCCACGCCCACACCGAGCCGTCGGCCAGGATGGCGACGGTCTGGCCGTTCTTGGCTCCGCTGCCGCCCTGGAACACCTGCCGGACCCCAGCCGGCAGTGTGACGCGCACCGGAACGGCGCTGTCGGCGGTCGTGCCGTTGCCGAGCTGACCGGCAGCGTTGTAGCCCCAGTTGTAGTAGTCGCCGTTGTCGAGCAGAGCGCCTGAACCCTCCCACGACGACGTGAGAGCCGTGACCCGCGCGGTGCTCGGCAGGCCGACGACGGGCACCGGAGTGGAACTGTTGGCCATGGTGCCGGTGCCGAGGACGCCGTACTGGCCCGAGCCGCAGGCGTAGACCTTGCCCGCCGACTCGAAGAGCGAGTGCGTCCGCGCTCCGGTGGCCAAGGTGACGTCGCTCAACGGGAGCTCGCTCGGGCGCAGCTCCGTGAGACCCGACACGCACAGGTCGCCGAGGGCGTTGAGACCCCACCCCCAGACGTGGCCTTGCGAGTCGATGGCCAACGCGCCGTCGAAGGGCATGGGATTCGCCAATGAGGCTACGGTGATGCCGGCGGGAAACTCGACCTCGACCGCCCGGGTGGAGTAGGCGGGGTGCTGTCCGTTGCCGAGCTCGCCGTAGCTGGCCACCCCCCAGGCCCACACGGTGCCGCTGGACGTCAGCGCGTAGCTGTCCGAGTTGGACGTGGCGATCTGGACGACCTGACCGGTGATCCCGGGGACGGGAGTGGGCTTTTCGAGCTGGAGCTGGCTGATGGCACCGCGGTTCCCGACCACGCCGAACCGGTAGACGACGCTGGCCGGGTGCGGCGTGGGCGTTGCGCTCGATCCGCATGCGGTCAGCACCACGCCCGCGAGGATCAGGAGAGCCGCCACACCGAGGATCCCTCGGTGTGGCGTTGTGGCGACGCGCATGGTCGAAGTATCGGGCCGGAGGTAATCGACTGTCAACTGAGTTTACAATTCACTAACATCTTTCGCATGGCCTCCGATCAGGCTTCCCCGCAGGCCGGCACCGGTGCCAGCGGTTCGACCGAGCGGTCTCCGGACGGGTCCCCCTCGGTCGGACTCGGACCGGCGCTCCGGCGGGCATGGCTCGGCTACCAGCAGCGACTCGACTCCGCCATGGCCGACGCCGGCTTCGGTGAGCGACGATTTCCCGACGGGCGGGTGCTCCGCCTGTGCGAAGGCGGGGCCGGATCGACGATCTCGGCCATCGGGCGCGAGCTCGGCATCACCCGCCAGGGAGCAAGCAAGGTCGTGGCGCATCTGCGCGACAGTGGCTTCGTTGCGGTCGCCGACTCCGCGACCAGCAAGAGGGAAAAGTCCGTGGCCCTCAGCGCCCGTGGGATCGAATACCTCCGAGTGCAGCGGACGAAAGCGCGCGAGATCGAAGACGAGTTGCAGGCCGAGCTTGGCCGGGATGCCTTCTCCAGCCTGTTCGCCCTCCTCGACACACTCGACCCGGGCGAGGTGGTGCGGCTGCGCACCTACCTTCGACACGCGACCGATCGTTAGGTCAACGTGGAGCGCGACCGGCAGTCACGCCTCGGTCTCCATGGTCACCAACACCTTGCCGCAATCCCTCGACCCTTCGAGGAGGGCGAGGGCTTCACCGAATTGCTGGAGCCCGAAGCGATGCGTGATGAGCGCGGCAAGGTCGCGGCGAGCGAGCAGATCGATGGCATCACTGAACCGGGACGGGTACTCCATCGACCCGCGGATGGTGAACTGCTTCATCAGCAGAGTGAGGTAGCTGGTCGGGATCGGGGCGTAGTGGAGTGCGACGACCACCAGCCGACCCCCGACAGGGCCGCGGTGCAACACATCGGTGATGACCTGGTGCGACCCGGACGCCTCAATGAAGGCTGCCGTGGACGTGGTCGTGCCGAACATGCCGGACCGCGTCCCGTGCAGCCGCATGAGCTCGTCCCAGACGTCCGTCGTCGCCGGGTTCAGCGCGGCCTCCGCGCCGAGCCCCCGGGCGAGGTCCAGTCGGGTCGGACTGAGGTCGACGGCGACGACCCGCTCGTGACCCCGATCGACCAGCGCCGCAATCGCCGCCAGGCCGATGGGGCCACAGCCGAACACCGCCACACCCTCGCCGATCTTCACCTCGGCCTGATCGGCCGCGTGCATGCCGACGGCGAGAGGCTCCGCGTAGGCGGCCACGTCCAGGGGCAGCTCCAGCGGAATTTGATGGAGTCGGTCCCGGTCGGCCTCGGTGACGAGCAGAAGTGGGGTGAGTCCGCCTTGAGGTGCGCCGTTGCCGATCCGACCGAGCAGGTCGTCCCCGGGCTTCACGACGACTCGATCGCCGACGTGAGCCGACACCACGTCGCGACCGACCCAGTCGACGATGCCCGCCACCTCGTGGCCGAGGCACATGGGGGCGCCGCCTGGCCCGGTCAGGCCGCCCATGGCGATGTAGGAGAGGTCACTGCCGCAGACGCCGCACGCTGCCACCCGGACGAGGGCATCGCGCGGTCCGGGGTCGGGCTCGGGGATCTCGTCGATCCGGACGTCGCCCGGCCCGTGGACTCGCACCTGCAACACCTCGAACCCCGTTCAGCTCTCGTCGGGTTGGAACAAGAACGCCATGGCCTCGCGCATGGTGGCGTCGACGACCTCCACGCGGACACCGAGGTCATTCCGGTGATAAGCGAAAGAGACCGGGGCCTCAACGCCGGCGCGACCGCACAGTTGCAGGGGACACCCGGAGCCGGCCAGGCGGGCGCTGTCATGTGGCAGGTCGTCGGACCAGAAGCCGATGTGATGCAGATTCGAATGCTCGTTGCGGACCCAGACGGACCCCGGCACCTCCTCGATGAGCTCGAGGTGCGGACTCACGACCGAGTAGCACATTGCGGTCGGCAGGACGATGTCGTGGCCGGATCCGTCGCGGTAGTCGACCGCATCGAGGCGGAGAACCGGGCCCCAGGTGACACCGAGCTGATCACTCAGCTCAGCCTGGGCGGCGCCGATATCGGGGACCACGATCCCGACGTGATAGTGCGGCGACAGCGCTCGAGGGCTCATGGAAGGAGGTATCCGCCGTCGACGACGAGGACGTGGCCGGTGATGAAGCCGGCCCCGGAGCTGGCCAGGAACTGCACTGCGGGGGCGACTTCGCCCGGGATGCCCAGACGTCTCATGGGCGTGTGGGCAAGTTCGGCGTCGAGGAGCTCGCTGAAGTGCTTCATGGGGGCCGTCATCGGGGTGTCGATGACCCCGGGGGCCACCGCGTTCACTCGGATGCCGTCGCCAACCCAGTGCCGCGCCAGGTTCTGGGTGAGGGTCACCAGGCCGGCTTTGGCCGAACCGTAGCCGGGCACGATGGGCACGGACCGGAAGGCGGACATCGACGCCATGTTGATCACGCTCGCCCCGCCGTCCAACGTGCTGGCCCGCAGACGGTCTCGGCAGCCGGTCGTGAGGCGCATCGGTCCGGCGAGATTCAGCGTCAGCGCCGCGGCGAAGGCCTCGGGTTCCCACTCGTCCCGGCCGCCGGGGAAATTGGCCCCGGCGTTGTTCACCAGGACGTCGAGCGCGCCGAGCGAGTCCAACAGCGCATCGACCGAGCCCGGGTCGCCCAACTCCACCTGGCGGTAGGTGAAGCGGCCGAGATCGACCTCGTAGCTGTCGGGCGAGCCGCTCCTCCCCGTGACGGTGACGCTGGCCCCGGCATCCGCGAAGGCGCCCGCAACGGCGTGGCCAATGCCGCTCGTCCCTCCGGTGACCATGACGGCGGCGCCGGAGAAATCGAAGAGGACCCGGTTCGTCACGCTCCCTCCAGGTGCTGGAGCGATCGCCGGAGCCAGGCACGCTCCCAGAAGTTCACGCTCACTTCCAGCAGGGATCGAGTTGCCTCGACCGCGACCGCGCGCGCCTCTACGTCGTCGGGCTGCGCCGCCAGGACGATGTCGCAGATGTGGAGCGCCATCACGGGCTCCCCGGCATCGAGGCGAGCCCGCGCCGCCGCCGCCAGCGCAGAGGCTCCGGCCGCGGCGACCAGGTCGGGCGCCACGGCCGCCGGCGGCACGCCGTAGAGCTCGGTGGTGGAGCGGTGGTGGAACCAACCGGCGTAGTTCTCCCAGATGGCCCGCACGTTCCAGCTGGTCTTCCCGTAGCCCTCACCGAGATCGAAGCGATCGGGCAACGTGACCTCTCTCATGAGCGTGTGCACGTCCTTTCCGGCGTTCATGCCCTCGACGGTGCGATCGTGCACCCATTGGGTGGCATCGCGCATCGCCATCACCTCGGCGGCGATCCGGTCCTTGCCCTCTATCGGGTCGAAGTGACCGGTGATCAGGCGCTCGGGCGCGAGCTCGAGCACGACCTCGAGAGAGGAGATGTAGGTGAGCGCGTCGCGGTAGCGATCGCCGCGCATCGTCACCAGGTTGGGCACGTGACCGAACAACGGGCCGAAGAGATTGCCGCTCAGCAGCGTCTTGGATTCGGGGAGCCACACCACCAAGGCGTCCGTCGTCTCGCCCCCCGGGGTGGACAAGAGCACCATCTCCCGGGCCCCCATCCGGAGGTCCATTCGATCGGTGAAGGTCGTGGTCGGATCCGGACGGGCCTGGGTGCTGACACCCCTGGGAGCGTCCTCGGCATGGGAACGGGCTGCCGCGATGGCGTCGATCCAGGCGAACGCGGCGTTGCGGACCCGGAACGCCTCGAGCCGCTCGTTGTCGTCCCGCCACGTCCCGAAGTTGGCCTGGGCGATCACCTCGGTGCCTTCCTCGCGCAGGCAATCGACACCACCGACGTGGTCGTAGTGGCCTTGCGTGAACACCACCGCATCGGTCGGCGTGGCCTCCACGGCATCGAACGCCGCCCGGTGCCGCGGCCCCTCGAATCCCATGCCGGTGTTCACGATGACCCGACCGTCGCCGTCGCGCAGCAGGTAGCTGTTGGAGAGGCCCGGGGACATGAAGATCCCGTCCCCCAGGTCGACGGCGGGTGCGCCGCTGGCGGCGGCGATCGCCTCGGCGCCCGGACGCTCGCGGTGGATCCCGGGCACCGTCAGGACACCTCCCCCACGACCTGCGGGAAGGCCTCGAAATAGAAGGCGAAGCGCTGGCGGAGCACGGCTGGCTCGAGGCCGAAGTCGCCCCGCAAGTCGTACAGCACGCGCCCCTCCTTTCCTCGTGGGTTGCCGGCAAGATACGCGCTCAACTCTGCCCTTGCCCGCTCGGTGATCTCCAGCCCGGCGACCGAGAGGATCTTGGAGGCCATGGCCAGGTCGTCGGCGATGAACTCGGAGAATTCGACGTCCACCCGCCGCTCCGCCGGGATCAGGTGGGCATCGCGGACGGCCGCCCGGAGGAGGCGCTCGATCCGATCGACCCAGTACTCGGCCAGGCCGTCGGGCTCAATCCGCCGACGCCGCACCCGGTCGCCGTAGGCAAGCATGGTCAGCGCCGACTGCAAGACCGCGACCGGGTCGCGCAGGGTGAACGCGATCGTGGCGTCGGGGAACGTCCGCAGGAGCGGTCCCAGCTGCTCCAGGTGCTGGGGTGTCTTGAGCACCCAGCGGTTCGGGCCGCGCAGGTAGCTCAACACCTGGAGCTCCTTGCGCAAGAAGGCGTAGTGCACCCCTTGATCGAGGCCGAGATAGTGGTCGCGCCAAGCTGGGACCCGCGCGTGCCATTCGAGCACGTAGGAGCACAGATCGAGGTCGACCAGCTCGCAGTCCTCCTCGATGCTCCAGGGAGGCCGATCGTGCATGAGGGCCACCAACGGCGACACCGATGCCGTCATCTCGTAGGCATCCAGACAGCGCGCGAAGCGGGGATCGATGCCATTCCGGCCCGGGCCGTCCCCCATGATCGGGATCGGCTCGACGACCTCCCACCACGGCATGGATCGGAACCTGGAGTCGGCCGCCAAGAGGTTCACCAGGTGCGTCGTTCCCGATCGGGGCAGGCCGACGACGACGATCGGCGGCGCAAGCTCGATCTCGAGCGCTTCGGGGTGGCGACGCACGAAATCCTCGAGTCGCAACCGTGCCTTGAGGAGACCGACCAACCGCTCCCGCACGATGTAGCGGCCGAGCCCCGACAGCCCCACGTCGGACTCGACGGCTGCCACCTGCGCCGCGAGCCGGTCGAAGAGGCCCGGGTCTCCGAATTCGCCCAACCCGGTCGCAATCTGCGCATCGGCAACGATGCCGTCGACCGCCAGATCGACCTCAATCCCGAGCGCGAACTCGTAGAAGGCCTGCTCTTCCGCGGTGCGCTGCGGTTCACGCAGGTCCTCGATCCGCACCTCTCTCATCATGGGGTACGCGTTCTCCCGGCTCGTCACAGAGTCCAGCCCGGTCGTCCCGCGGCGAGATGATCAAGTCGTGGACCTGCCGGACTGTAGCGGCCGAGGAGCGTCACCATCGCGAGCGACCCCACAGGGTGGTGGACATCGGTTCAGTTGCGGCCAATGAGCGGTGATCGAAGACATCCGAAGCTGAGTGGGCAGGCAAAGAGCGCAGGCCGAGAACCCTGAAGCGGCCGATCTGCGGTCACACATCATCATCACACCACTCACTGGGCGGACCCGTATGGATCGATCGCGCACAGCAAGCGCTCATTCCGCGCCACCATGGCTTCGCAGCGAGACACCCAGGACAAGGGCACCCAGGATGAAGGTTGTCGGCGTTTGGTCAGGGATGCATTTCGATCCGCCATGAACCCGGATCCATAATCAACCGTCGACGAGGACCGGCCTGATCCATGTCTCCGTCGTCGTAGGCGACGTCGCCTTGCCACAGAGCGGTCATCACGCCCCCGTGGGTACGAATGCGGGTGGAAAACCGCTCCGGTTCGCGTGAGCGAGCGGCGGCTGTAGCCCCTTGCGTGTCGGTGTGGTCTCTCAGCCACCACAGGGTCGCGAACGTGGGAGGCGCCATGTCCATTTGGGCAGCGTTGACCCGGGCGATCGCTGTCGCCGGCGTCATCCACTCGGACCGGTGGATCTCCAGCTGATCGACGACCACGGCGCTCCCGTCGTTCCGCACCTCAATGAGGAAGAACCAGGTAGCGAAGCGCTTCGCGCCACCAGGGGGGGGTACCCAGAACGAGAAGGGCACCAGGCCAGAGGGGTCGAGGTCGAGCGATGCCTCTTCAGCCGCTTCGCGCACGGCCGCAGCTCGAGCTGCATGCATCTCGAGCTCAGCATCGTCACCGACCACCGAGCCAGAGTCTTCAGGGTCAACCCGGCCGCCGGGAAAGACCCACATGTTCCCGAACTGCCCGCGTGAGTTGCGCTGGAGCAGGAGTACCTCCATACCAGCGCGACTCTGCCGGAGTGGGATCACCGTGGCCGCCGGTATGAGTCCCGCTTCAGCTACTAGCCCCTCAACGTTTGAGGCCGACCCGCCGCTGCTCACGCCCTCGTACTCGTTCGGCATTTGAAGACCGTACTTCCGGTTGCGTCGTCTCAGCCCCCAATGCCGATTTTGGCGGAAGTAGCCAAAGGAACGACCGTCTGCCTCGTCGAAGGAGTCCCTGGTGACCGGGTTCACCCAGAAATAGGCGAGGGCGCTTCAGGCTTGTGACGTGAGCCAACAACCAAGAAGCACCTTCGTCCTGTTCCACCCTAGTGAGATCCTCCAAGCCCTGGTGGGCCCCAACGACGTCGCGGTCGTGTGCCTCGAGCGCCGCGGACCCGAAGTCGAGCTGATGATCGGACAGGTCGTGGGCGAGGTGCTGCCCGCGTGCCGCCCGGTCCAAAACCTCGGGCGCACGATCCGGGCCTGGTTCGACAAGATCGCCAACTTCCACCTGGCCCGGGTCACCAACGGGCCGACCGAATCACTCAACAACCTGATCAAACGGATCGGCTTCGGGTTCCACAACTTCGAGAACTACCGCATCCGTGCCCTGCTCTACGCCGGCAAGCCGAACTGGAGCGTGCTGGGCTCGATCGTCGTCCGGTGAGGTCGCAGACCCCGCCATGTAAGGGCCGCCAATTCGCGCGCTCGGAGGGATTCGAACCCCCAACCTTCTGATCCGTAGTCAGATGCTCTAGTCCGTTGAGCTACGAGCGCAGGGTGAGTGAGCCAGTGTACAGGAGGGCCGCCGCGGTCCTGTTGGCGGGGAAGACCCGATCAGACGCTGATCGGCAGCTTGGAGTAGCCGCGGACGGTGCTGGTGTAGAGCGGCACGGCCCCGTCCAGGTCCACCGACCACTCGGGGAAGCGCTTGAAGGTCTCCTCGAGCGCAATGCGTCCCTCCGTCCGGGCCAGCGCCGCCCCCAGGCAGAAGTGGATCCCATAGCCGAAAGACAGGTGATGGTCGAAATTCCGGTGGATGTCGAAGTGGTCCGCGTCGGGGTAGGCCCGCTCGTCGCGTCCGGCCGATCCGGTGATCATGACGACCTTCGACCTCGCCGGGATCGTGCCCCCGTGCACCTCCACGTCCGCGGTGCACCAGCGGCTCTGGACCGGTGACGGGGCCTCGTAACGGAGGAGCTCCTCCACGCAGTTCGGGATGAGGCTGGGGTCCGCCGCCAGCTCGGCCCGCTGCTCCGGATTGTTGTCGAGGGTGAGGGCCGCCCAGCCGAGCATGCGGGCCACGGTCTCGGTGCCGGCGCTGCCGATCAGCGCGGCGAAGTTGACCGCCTGTTCGAGGGTCAGGCGGCGCGGTTCGCCGTCCTCCTCCACGATCTCGCCGTTCACCAGGTCCGTGAACATGTCGTCGCGCGGGTTCTTCTGCCGGTCGGCCAGCGTGGTGCCGAGGTACTCCATGAAGCTGAACATCGCCGCCGTCGACACGTCGTTCTGCATCCCCTTCTCGGGATCCAGGTGGAACGACTCGTCGATCCAGCCCCGGACGGTGTCGCGGTCTTCGGGCGGCACGCCGAGCAGCGCGGCGATCACATAGGCCGGCACCCGGGCCCCGAAGTCCTGCACGTAATCGAACGAGCTCCGACCGACCAGATCGTCGAGGAGGCTGGTGCAGAGCGTCCGGATGTCCTCTTCGAGGAGCTTCATGCGTCGCGGGGTGAACGCCTTGGACACCAGCCGCCGGTAGCGGGTGTGCTCCGGCGGGTCCATGAAGATCATCATCTCCATGTCGATCGGATCCGCCGTGATCATCTCCATGACGGTGCCGTGAGAGGAGCAGAACGTCTTGGGATCGCGGCTGAAGGCATCGACTTCGGCGAACCGGCTCACCGCGTAGAAGTCGTACTGCTCGTTGTAGTAGAGCGGCTGCTCATCACGGAGGCGCTTCCAGATTGCGTGCGGGTCCACCTTGAATTTTTCGTTGAGCGGGTCCCAGGCCAGTGGCTCGGTGTCGACAGCGGTCATCACACCCCCCCTTCCACACCGATGTGGTGCGCTTCCCAGAGCTTGATCCCGCCGAGGATGCCCGCCTTGTTGTCCACCACCGTGATGCGCTCGAGCACTTCACCGAGGTCGCGGCGGTTGACCCGGGGGCCGTTGCCGCCTCCGATGTAGAGGTGGTCGAAGAAGGTGAGCGCGTCGAGGTACGCGATGGCCTTGCGCACCCGCTTGTTCCAGGGTTCGTCGCCGATCTTCTTGCGCGCCGCCTCCCCGATCTGCTCGTTGAAGGTCTCCCCCTTGCGGAACTCCAGATGGGAGAACTCGAGGTGCGGCACCAGGCCGCCATCCATGAAGAACGCCGTGCCGAACCCGGTCCCGAGCGTGATCACCACCTCGAAGCCGTCGCCCTTGACCACCGCCAATCCTTGCACGTCGGCGTCGTTGGCCACGCGGCACGGCTTGCCGAGCGCCTGGGCGAGTGCACCCGCCAGGTCGAAGTCCGACCAGGCCGTCACGAGCTGGGGGTCGATCTTGGTGCCAGGACCCTTCGTGCCCACGAAGTGCGGCGCACTGAGGACGTGACCCTGGCGGACCATGCCCGGGAAGCCACAGGACACGCGGTCCCCCCCGGGCAGTTTGGCCACCAATTTGGTCAGCGTGGAGACCAAATTGTCGGGTGACATCGGGTACGTCGTGGGCACCCTCACCCGACCCGCCATCGGCTCGCCGTTCTTGTCGAGGACGTCGGCCTTCAGGCCGGTGCCGCCAACGTCGATGGAGATCGTGAATGGATGCTCGTGCGGCGTTTCTGCTGGGGCATCAGTCACCGGCACGAACTGTAGCCAGCTGGGGCTGGGGTTTTGTCCGGCGGAACCAGGGCCGTCATCCGCTGAGGACGTCGTGGAGGATCTCGCGGAGCATGACCCCCAATTCCTCGTTCGTCGTCGACTCGAACGCGTCGCCGGCGAGGAAGAGGCTCGAGAAGATGACGCCGAACGAGGCCGACATCCGCACCCGGTCCCGCACGGGCAGCCGGACGTCCTCCAGCACCCGGCGGAACTGGTTCTGGATGTCCTCGTGCTCGGCGTCGTGGTCCTGTCGGTGCAGCTTCTCCAAGCTGGCCTGGTTCCGCTCGTGCATGAGGAAGATCTTGCGCTGGCTCAGCATCTCGCCGACGATGTCGTCGAGCAGCTCCTCCCACTGGGCCAGCGTGACCGGCCCCTCCCCGATCCGCAGCAGGGCGTCCTTGCCGAATTCGTGCAGGCGCAGGTGCAGCGCCATGAGGATGTCTTCCTTGGATTCGAAGTGGTAGTAGAGGGCCGCCTTGGTGACGCCCAGCTGCTCGGCAATCTGCCGCAGGCTGGTGCCGTCGTAGCCCTGCTCGGTGAAGAGATCGAGCGCCACATCGAGAATGCGCTGCTTCGTGTCGTTGGACGTTGCCGGGGCGTCGACCTGGACGTCTCGCTGGGACGCCGCGTCCGCGAGGGGCCCGATGTCCGGCTCTTCGCCGATGACGGCCTCGAGCTCCCCGATGGCCTCTTCGTTCTCTTCGGCGGCCTGTTCAGCGGCGGTCTGTGTCACTTGTCGCTGCTCCGCGGTGTCATCTGGTCGGCCACCTCGTTCTGCACCTTACCGTGAATTGTCCCGGAACCTACTTGACGACAGGTAAGTAGTCGCTTTACCATGCCCCTGGACCACAGTTTACTTAACGACCGGTAAGGATGTCTATGGCTACTGAGCTCGACCTGATGATCCAGGCAGAAGGGCTGACCAAGCGCTATGGGGAGACCCAGGCCTTGGCGGGTGTGGACATCTCCGTCCCCGCCGGCACCATCCTCGGGCTGCTGGGGCCGAACGGCGCCGGCAAGACGACCGCCGTACGGGTGCTGACCACGTTGGCCCGACCCGACTCGGGATCGGCGACGGTGGCCGGCATCGACGTGCTGAAGCACCCCGCCGAGGTGCGGCGCCACATCGGCGTCGCCGCCCAAGATGCGACGCTCGACCCCCTGCTGACGGGGCGCCAGAACCTGGTCCTGATCGGCGAGCTTTCGGACCTGGGTCGGGCCAACTCCCGGGCCCGGGCGGCCGAGCTCCTGGCGCAGTTCGAGCTGACGGACGCCGCCGACCGCGTGGCGAAGGGCTACTCGGGCGGCATGCGCCGGCGGCTCGACCTGGCCGGGTCGCTCATGACACGGCCGCCCGTCCTGTTCCTGGACGAGCCCACGACGGGGTTGGACCCGACGTCGCGGCTGCGGGTCTGGGAGGCCATCCGGGAGCTGCTCGGCGAGGGCGTCACGGTGCTGCTGACGACGCAATACCTGGAGGAGGCCGACGAGCTGGCCCACGACATCGTGGTCGTCGACCACGGCCGGGTCATTGCCCAGGGGACGCCGCAGGAATTGAAGGAGGCGAGCCGGGGTGCCCGCCTCGAAGTGACCTTGGCCGAGCCGCACCCGTCCGCTGTCGGGGCCATGGCACCGCTGGTGTCGGGCCCGGTCGCGGTGAGCGACGACGGGCGGCACCTGAGCGCCGGCGTGGACTCGTCGACCGGGTTGGCGACCGTCGTCGTGCGCGCGCTGGACGACGCGGGAGTGCTGGTGGACAACATCGAGGTACGACAGCCGTCGCTCGACGACGTGTTCTTCTCGCTGACGGGTGGCCACATTGAAGAAGAAGCTGCCGAAGACAGTGGCGTCGGCGGCACTGAGGGCGGTGGCGGTGTTGCGGCCGGTGGCGGTGTTGCGGCCGGCGCCGTCGGGTCCAGCGAGGGCCGTCACGAACTGGAGGGAGTGCGCGCATGACAACGACCACCTTGACGCCATCCGCGACCGGGTTCGACCGGCCCCATGAGGGTGGGAACTTCCTCGGCTCGCTGGCCGACATCTGGGCCATGACCCGGCGCAACATCGTGCACATTTCGCGCGAGCCCATGCAGCTCTCGGACGTGACGATCCAGCCGTTGCTGTTCACGGTGCTGTTCGTCTACATCTTCGGCGGCGCCATCCCGATCCCCGGCGGTGGCAGCTACGTCGACTTCCTGCTGGCCGGCATCTTGGCGCTGAACCTGACCACCTCCACCATGGGGACGGCCGTGGGTCTCAGCACCGACCTGCACGAGGGCATGATCGACCGCTTCCGCACGCTGCCCATGTGGCGCTCTGCGGTACTGGTCGGACGCTCCGCCGCCGACTTCCTGACGTCCGTGGTGTGCGCTGCCATCGTCGCTCTCACCGGGCTGGTGGTCGGTTGGCGCCCGGGCTCGACGGCCATCTCGGTTGTCGGCGGGTTCGCACTGCTGCTGTTCTTCGCCTACGCGGTGTCGTGGGTCTCGGCCTGTGTCGGTCTGAACTCGAAGAGCCCCGAGTCGGCCGCGTCGTTCGGCTTCATCGTCTTGTTCCCGTTGACCTTCGTGTCCAACGCGTTCGTGCCCACCCAGCACATGCCGGGGTGGCTGCAGGTCATCGCCAACTGGAACCCGGTGAGCGCCGTCGTGGCGGGAGCCCGCGACCTGTGGGGCAACCCGAACCCGTCCGCCCTGGTACAGGCCTGGCCGATGCAGCATCCGGTCGAGGCGGCGCTGATCTGGTCGGTCGCGATCCTCGCCATCGCCGCACCTTTGGCGGCGCACTTCTTCAAGCGCCGGACGACGGAGTAGCCGGCGAGCAGCATGCTCCCCGGCCCGGGTCCTCGGACGAGACGGCGCGCACCGATGTTCTCCCGCCCGTGGCGGCAGAACCATGGATGGGAGACGCCTGGCCCGGGTGGTCGAGCTCGAGCCGCCCTGGCCGCTCGTGGCCCCGGGGGCACCGGTCTGCGTCGCCCGGGTGCCCCGGTGTCAGGGCGTCCACGAGGGGGTTCTCGCGACGGAGGGTGACGCGTCCGGTCCTCCTCCCTCGGAGGGGCATCGTCGACCCCCGGCCTGATGGCACCGACCGGGGCGGAACGTGTCACAACGGGCGAACAACACCATGTGCGTGGCCACGAGTTTTGGGATTCCGTTGACATTTTGTGTGACTTTCGATTCCTGCGCCAAAACGACTGTTTGCCATACCCTGTCCTGGTAGATGGCGGACGAGATGTTGTTCACGGTGGCCGGATCCGTCGCGATGCCGGCGCAGATGATCTCGCTCGAGGAAGCGGGCCTGGAGCAACGCGCCGATCTTCAGGAGTGGGTGTTGTCCAACCCCGCCATCCTGGGTCCAGCCGTCAAGGTCGTCACCTTCGAGTTCGAGGGGCTCCCGACGGCCGCCGGAGCGAACCGGGACCGCATTTCGGTGCTCGGGCTCGGGAGCGACGGTCGCCTGGTGGTCGCCGAGCTCAAGAGTGGCCGGTCTCCCGACACGGACGTCTCGGCGATCAAGTACGCCGCCATGGCCAGCCGCGTCCTCCCCGAGTCGCTGGCCGACCACTTCGCCCGCTTCCAGTCGCGGCGGCAGTCCCCCATGACGGCGGACGAGGCTCTCGCCGAGCTCCAGGCCCACGCGCCGGAGCTCTCGCAGGAGTCGCTCCGGCGCCCCCGGATCGTCCTCCTCGCCCGGGACTTCTCCCAGGTCGTCACCGCCAGCGTGGTCTGGCTCAGCGAGATGGGCCTCGACATCTCGCTCGTCCAGATCAGTGCCTTCCGCTCCTACGTGTACAGCCAGCTGGGCAGTGGCAACGTGCCCATGATCTCGGTCAGCCAGGTCTACCCGTTGCGCGAGGTCGAGGAGTTCACGATCAGCCCGGAACGCCTGCTGGCCAAGGAGAGGGCGGAGTCGAAACGGCGCGTCCAGGACGTCAGCACTGTGCGCCGGCTCGTCACGACGGAGTCGGTCGCCGACGGGACGATCTTCACCCTCAGCCCGCGCACCGACCTCAACTTCGAGATGCGGAGCCAGCTCGAGGAGTGGCTCCACGTCGATCCCGCACGGCGCACGGCGCACTGGCAGAACAACCTGAACGCGCCACTGGTGTGGGACGTCGACAAGGCGGCGTACACGCCGGCCGGTCTCATCCGTCACATCGTCGAGCAGGCCACCGGGATCAGCCGCGACTTCCTCGGGACCCAGTGGTGGCGCGACCCGTCCGGGTGGACGTTGGCCGAACTGGCGGGACCGATCGGCGGCGGCAAGGGTGCCATGTACCGCGAGTACTGGTCACGCTGGCTGGACAAGGTCCGCCTCCGCCACCCGCACTGGACGCAGATGTCCACCCTGCCGGCGCAGAACTTCATCACGATGCCATCCCCCGTGCGGGGAACCCACTACGGACTCAGCTTCGCGGCCGGCGGGCGCCTGCGGTCCGACTTCTACCTCGACCTGGGCTCGCAGGAGGCCAGCGCGGCGCAGTTCGACGTGATCCAGTCGCAGCAGTCGGTCGTGGAGTCGATCTACGGATCCCCGCTCTCGTGGGAGCGGCTGCCCGACCGCGCCGCCTTCCGCATCGCGGACTACAGCGACGGCGAGATCACCAAGATCGAGGACTACGCGTTCTACATCGACTGGATGATCGACGCGCAGGAGCGGCTCCGGCTGGCCGTCAACTCGGTCCTGGAGACGGGCGAGGAGCCGGACGAGGACTTCGACCGGCGCTGAGCGACACAAGGGCGCCGCTGAAACGTGCGCCGTCGGTGCCCTCGTCGCCGTTGCCAGTCACGACGTCTTCAACTTCCAGACGGCCAGCGGGGCGAAGACGATGACGAGTCCGGCCGTCCACAGCAGCGACGGGACGAGATAGTACGAGACGGAGTGGCCCAAGAGCTCCTGCGCCGCCGGCCCGCCCGTCAACAGGCGCACCGTGTTGACCATCTGCGTCATGGGTTGATTGTTGGCGAAGGCCTGCATCCAACCGGGCATGGTCGAGACCGGCACATAGGCCGACGAGACGAAGCTCAGCGGGAACACCAGGAACGACAGGCTCTGCGCCGCCTGGGGACTGCCTGCGGCGAGGCCCATGGCGATGAACATCCAGACGAAGGCGAAGCCGTAGAGGATGGCGAGGCCGAGCGCAGCCACCGCGTCGACCGTCGTGCCGGTCACGCGGAAGCCGACGGCGAAGCCGGCCACCGTCATCACGACCACGCCCCAGGCGACGAGCGCCGTGTCGGCACCCACCCGCCCCGAAACGATGGAGAGGAGCCGGATGGGCAGGCTGCGCAGCCGATCGAAGAGCCCACCCTCCTTGTCGTCCGCCACGCCGCTCGCCGCGCTCATCCCCTGGAAGAGCACGCCGGTGACCACGAAGCCGGGCACCAGGAAGTCCACGTAGGAGAGTCCTCCGGTGTGGCCCACCGCACCGCCGAAGACGTAGCGAAAGATGAGCAAGAAGAGCAGTCCCTGCGCGGTGCCCGCGATGAGGAGAGCCGGCGAGCGGATGAATTTCTTCAACGTGCGCCCGGCGACCTGACCGGTGGCAACGAGGTACGACGCTCCCTGATTGACCGTGGCCGTCACGGGCGGGGCCGGGCGCGGCGGGTCGAGTGTGAGGTCCATCGTCATGCTGCGTCCTCCTTCGGCGTGGTGGTCGTGGTCGTGGTATGCCCGGTGAGGGAT
Organism: uncultured Acidimicrobiaceae bacterium; assembly: GCA_963826835.1. GTDB lineage: Bacteria > Actinomycetota > Acidimicrobiia > Acidimicrobiales > RAAP-2 > Bog-473. The sequence goes on along the minus strand of CAWGYK010000011.1, from coordinate 143,570 downwards.
AGGAACACCTCGTCGAGGGTCGGCCGACGCAACGCGATGTCCTCCACCGGAACCCCGGCTTCGTCGAGCGCACGCACGACGATGGGCAACAGCTTCGAACCACTCGGCGCGGCGAGGGAGCACCGGCGCGTGGCCGGATCGGTGGACGGCTCGGCCAGGCCGAGCGACGCCAGCGCCTCGGCCGCGCGCTGCATGGTGGCGATGTCGACCGTATGGAGCTCGACCATGTCGGCACCGACGCGCGACTTGAGCTCGTTCGGCGTCCCCTGCGCGATGACGCGGCCGCCGTCGATGATGACGATGGAGGCTGCGAGATGGTCGGCCTCATCGAGGTACTGCGTCGTCAGCACGATGTCCGTCCCGCTTTGGCTCATGTCGTGGACGGCGTCCCACACCTCGTTGCGACTCCCCGGGTCCAGCCCCGTCGTCGGCTCGTCGAGCAACAGCAACGAGGGCGAGCCGACCAGGCTCGCCCCGAGGTCGAGTCGCCGGCGCATGCCGCCGGAATAGGTCCGGACCTGGCGGTCGGCGGCCTCGACCAGATCCATCTGGTCGAGGATCCGTGTGGATGAGGCCACCGCCTCGGCGCGGCCCTGGCCGTACAGGCGGGCCACCATGACGAGGTTCTCCCGCCCCGTCATCATCTCCTCGACGGCGGCGGACTGGCCGGCGAGACCGATCATGCGGCGGACCGCCATCGGGTCACGGACCACGTCGTGCCCGTTGACGACCAGCGTGCCGCGGTCGGGTGCGATGAGCGTGGCCACCATCCGGATGAAGGTGGTCTTGCCGGCGCCGTTGGGCCCGAGGATCGCCACCGGCTGGCCGGACGGCAGGGTGAGGGTCAGCTCGGCGAGGGCCTGGACCTTCCCGAACAACTTGGTGAGGCCGTCGGCCTCGATGAGCGCGTGCATACACGCCCTCCTTTCGTGGGTCGTACAGAGCCCGCCCCGACGGAGGTCGCCTACGCTTCGGAGTGCTGCCTCGGGCGAAGGTTCCTCGTGGATCGAGCTCGTGGTTGTGTGGGCCCGGGGCCGCGTGGTGTCACACGGCTCCGGGTCATTCTCAGGGGTCATTCCTTCGGGAGTTCGAAGGTGAAGTGCACCTCCTCCGGGTCGAAGTCGTCGGACTGGAAAAGGCGCCAGAGGTCGAGCCCTTCGAGGGTGCCGGACTGCATCTCGTCGGCGAGGGCGGTGACGAACGTCCGCTCGGCGACCAGCTGGCCTTCCTCGTACTCGGCCTCGAGCCCGAAGATGCGGGGCAGCCCGGCCTCGCGCGCCGCCTTTTCGACGCCGCGCAGGGAGACGAGCTTGACCGTGAGCGCGTCGGCCCTGCGTCGCAGCGCGGCCAGCGCGTCGTCGGGGTCGAGGGCGGGCAGGAACGACAGGCCGGCCATGAAGGCCGGGTACTCCTTGGCGGGGGTGCCGATGAGCTCGGTGAGCCAGTCGACCATCTCGGTGGCGCCGGCGTCGGTGATCTCGTAGACGGTGCGCTGGGGGCGCTTCCCGTCCTGGACCGTGCCGGTGGCCTTGACGAAGCCCTTCTTCTCGAGGGACTCGACCACGGCGTAGAGGGACCCGTAGTTGAGCCGGACGCTCTCCTGCTTGGCCCGGCTCCGCAGTGTCTGGGCCACCTCGTAGGGATGCATCGGCTTCTCGTGCAGGCAGACCAGGACCGCCAGGGCGAGGGGATTGGAACGGGACCAACGGGGCATGCTCGTCATAGTATTCTATTCAGAGTAATCTGTAAAGAGTGTTCTGAGCGGTTTATTCGGGATGTGCACGGGACGGGGTCCTGACCCGGGTGGCACGTGGGCAGTCCAGAGGCCGACCGGGTGCGTCGGCAGGCGTAACCTCCGTCGACGTGGCCCCCTCCGTGCTCCATGTGGCGCCTCACCCCGACGACGAGGCGGTGGGCTGCCCCGGCGCGCTGCTCCACCTTCTCGACCGGGGCTGGACCGTCGTCAGCCTCATCACGAGCCTGGGGTTCGAGGGGCAGTGGGAACGCCGGCGGGCCGAGGCCGGGGAAGCCGCGCAGCGGGCCGGCTTCGTGCCCCTCTTCCTGGACCCGCCGCTGAACCTCGACCTCGATGCGGACCTCGCCCTGGCGGCACGCCGCGTCGCCAACGAGCTCCCGGCCCTGGTGGAGGAACACGCCGCCTCCATCGTGGTGTCACCTTCGCCGCACGACGTGCATCACGGCCACGAGACCGTCGGCCGTGGCGTCCAGCGCGCCATGGCCGCGCTGCCGCCGACGGTGCGCTGGTGGATGTGGGGCGTCTGGGGTGATCTCCCGGCGCCGAACGTCTACTACGGCTTCGACGTGAAGGTCCTGGACCGGGCCCTGCACATTCTCGACGCCTACGCGGGCGAGCTCGAGCGCAACGACTACCGCTCGTTCCTGTCGGGCCGGGCGGCGGCCAACGCCGTGATGGGCTCCGAGCGCGTCTTCGGCTTCGGCTCCCCCGCCGCCAGTTCCCTCCCCTATGCCGAGCTCCTCACGGAGGTGCGCCTGGTCGACGGCCGGTTCATGGCGTCGGAGCCGCACCACCTCGACCAGGGCCCCGAGCCCGGCGCGCTCTACGACTCGGACCTCACCCCGTGGCTCGACTCGCTCACCGCCCACGAGCTCGTGGGGTATATCCGCGAGGTACGGGAGGAATCGTCGCCGTGACAACCGTCGCCGCGCCCACGCCGCGGTTGGTCGACGAGTTCCAGCGAGATGGCTTCGTGGTGGTGCCGGACCTCCTGACCGCCGACGAGCTCGCACGCTTCGGCACCGCCGTCGACGAGGGGGTGGCGCGGCGCAGCCGGCACGACACCCGGCGCCTGGTCGAGAAGTCGCGCTACGAGCAGAGCTTCATCCAGTGCCAGAACCTCTGGGAGGACTGCGACGACGTTCGGCCGCTGACCTTCCATCCGGCGATCGCCGGGGCGGCGGCGCGTCTGCTCGGCGTCGGCGCCGTGCGGATCTGGCACGACCAGGCGCTGTACAAGGAGCCGGACGGGCGTGACACCGACCCGCACCAGGATCAGCCGTACTGGCCCATCGTCGAGACCGACACCATCACCGCCTGGATCCCCTTCGACGGTTCGACGCTCCAGAACGGGGCCATGGGCTACCTCCCCGGAAGCCACCGGCTCGGCCTGCGCGAGTTCGTGGACATCTTCACCGGCAGCGGCGACGATCCGCTGGCCCGGCGCGAGCTCGAGGGGATCGCGCCCGTGTTCGTCGAGGTGCCTGCGGGGTCGGTCGCCTTCCACCATGGCCTGACGTTCCACTTGGCCAAGCCGAACCTGACGGATACCGTCCGTCGGGTGCACACCGCCATCTACTTCGCCGACGGGTGCACCCGGGGCGAGGGGCGCTTCCCGCACCCGGCGGTGGAGCGGGCCGGCATCGCCATGGGTGCCGTCATCGCCAGCGACGTCACGCCGATCGCCTGGCCGCGCGGTGAGGGCGATCTGCCCGCCCCGCCGGCGGAGCCGATGGGATGAGCGCGGTGCTCACAGATGCGCAGCGCACGTCGTGGGCGGAGCAGGGCTACGTCCGCATCGGCGGCTTCGCCGCTCCGGACACGTGTGCGGCGATGCTGCGCCGGGTGACCGACGTCGTGCGCGATCCCGACCTGGCCTCTGCGCTCGGCGTGAAGGTCGTCCTCGAGAGCAACAAGGCGGGCGAGGCCACAGAGAACGCCGAGGACGGCGTGTCCAAGGTCTTCAAGCTGCACCGCGATCCGGTCTTTGCCCACTTCGCGCACTCCGCGGCCGTGGTGGACCCCGTCTCCGAGCTGATCGCGCCGGACATCGACGTCTTCTTGTCCCAGTTCATCTTCAAGACGGCCGGCGCCTGGGGCCAGCCCTGGCACCAGGACTCCTTCTACTTCCCCTTTGAGCCGGCGAGACCCGTCGTCGGCGTCTGGTTGGCCGTGACGGAGGCGACGCTCGTCAACGGGTGCCTCCACGTGCTGCCCGGCTCGCAGACCGAGCCCGTGCACGCCCACGTCCCGGATCGCCGACCCGGTGCCAACTACGGCTACTTCGAGATCGTCGACCACGACATGCAGTCCGCCGAGCCGGTGCTGATGGACCCGGGCGACCTGCTGGTCTTCGACAGCCACCTGATGCACTGCTCGACGGACAACGAGTCGGGTGGCATCCGCGCCGCCATGGTGTACCACTACGCGGCAGCCGGGACGGTGGACCGAACGCAGGAGTACTTCCCGTCCGTCAACGACTGGGTGCCGGCCCGCCGGGGCGGCCGGCCGACGGCACCATTGGCCGCCTGAGCGGTGCTCGATCGATGCCGCTGAAGTTCGACGCCATGCTGCCGTCGCAGCCCCTCCGCCGGGCGGCCGAGCTGGGCCGGCGAGCCAGTGAGGCCGGGCTGTCCGGCCTGGTGGTCACCGAGGCGGGACGCACGGCCTACCTCACGTGCGGTGCGCTCGTGGTGGCGGCGGACCTGGACGTCCTCACGGGCATCGCAGTCGCGTTCCCCCGCAGCCCCATGGTGACGGCGGCCACCGCGTGGGAGCTCGCCGAAGCGAGCGGAGGCCGCTTCCGCCTGGGACTGGGTGCGCAGGTGCGGGCGCACATCGAGCGCCGCTACGGCTCGGACTTCGATCATCCGGGACCACGGCTGCGCGAATACGTCCTTGCCGTGAAGCAGATCTTCGAGTCATTCCGCAACGGCGCGCCGTTGGCGGTGGAGGGCGAGTTCTACAACCTGTCGCTCCTCCCGCCCATGTGGGCGCCCGGGGCCATCGAATGCGAGGATCCGCCGGTCGACGTCGCCGCCGTCAACCCCTGGATGCTGCGCATGGCGGGTGAGGTAGCGGACGGCGTGCACATCCACCCGCTCAACACGCCCACCTACCTGCGCGAGACGGTGCTGCCCAACCTGGAGGCGGGCGCCGCCCGCTCCAATCGCCGTGTCGAGGACCTCGAGATCATCGTCCCCGCTTTCCTGGTCGTCGGTGACACCGACGTGGAGCGCGCGAGGTGGCGTGAGATGGCTCGCATACAGGTTGCGTTCTACGGATCGACGCCGAACTACGCCTTCATCTTCGAGCAACTCGACCGGGAGGGAACGACAGACCTGATTCGCGAACGGCAAAGGGCGGGCGACATTCCCGGGATGGCCGCCGTGATCGACGACGACCTCCTCGACAACTTCGTCACCACGGGAACCTGGGACGGCATCGCCGACACGATCGTGGCCAAGTACGGCGGGATTGCCACGAGGGTCGTCAGCTACTTCACCGGGTCCAACATCGTGGGCGACCTCGAGACCTTGGAACGATGGGGCCCTTTGGCCCGGCGGGTGACGGCGATCTCCTGATCGGTCGGGCGGGCCGGGCACGGACCAGGCAGGACCGGGCAAGGGCGCTACGAACGGCGGCGGAAGAACCCCCGCTTCCCCTCTGGTTCCACGGCCTCGGGCTCCTCGGCGGCGAGGGCGGCATCGAGCTCGGTGAACGCACCGTCATCCTCGCCATCATCCGGCGCGCCGCCATCGCCAGGGTCGGTGGTGCCGGCGAATTCCTCGTGGACGGCGCCCTCGTCGACCTCGTCGTAGAGGCCCGGGATCTCGTCGTCGTCGTCGTCCCGCCCCGAGGACGGGGAGGCTGGAGGTGGGGTGCCCGGCGACGTGGTCGGCTGCGGGACGCCGGCGGAGCGGTCGAACATGGCCGACAGTCGATCCTCCACCGCGTCGATATCGGCGGTCGCGGCGGCGAGTGCCCGCTGCAGCTCGGGGACGTGCTCAGGCAGGTGGAGGGAGGAACGGCCCTTCCCGGCCGGCCGCACCCGGTCGGTCCAATCCGATCCGCTCCAGTAGCGCTCCTGATCCGCACGCTCGGGGTCTGGCAGCCACCCCGGGCCCTTGTCCATCGATCTTCCTCCGGTCCGCTCGGGATCCCCCAGTGGTCAGTCTCCCACGGGCTCCGCGCACCTCGGGGTGCGGGTGCCGTCGGTGCGGCGGTAGAAAGGGGGGCTCCGCTTCGCAGCGGAGCACAAAAGGACGGCAGAATAGTATCCCCATCTTTCCCTTCGGGAGCATGGGCCGACAACGGAACAACAACGAGGAAGGACCGCGGTGGCAATTCAATTGAAGGCAGGAGCGAGGCTGCGCAGCGCGACCGATGCCTGCGAGGTCGTCGTGGTGCGGGCACCCGCCGAACCTGTCGACCTGCGCTGCGGAGGCCACCCCTTCCTGCCGGTCGACGCCGAGCCGGGGCACGAGAGCATCGCGTCCGGATTCGACGGCGGGACCCAGTTGGGCAAGCGCTACGCCGACGACGAGATCGGCCTGGAGCTCTTGTGCACGAAGGCCGGCGAGGGGTCCATCTCGGTCGGCGAGACCATCCTGGCCGTCAAGGGCGCCAAGCCGCTCCCAGCCTCGGACTGAGGGGCAGCGCCCTCGTGAACATCGCGATGCTGCTCGAGATGGCAGCCGAGGGCGATCCCGAACGCATCGTCCTCGGCTCCCACGACGGCGGCATCAGTGCGGCCGAGCTCCTGGAGCGCTCCCGACGCGCCGCCGTGTTCTTCGAGAAGAGCGGGGCCGAGGTCGTCGGCTACTTCGGATTGAACTCGGACGTCCTGCCGGTCGCGCTCTTCGGTGCCGCGTTGGCCGGCGTCCCGTTCTCGCCGATCAACTACCGCGCGCCCGACGAGCAGCTACGCGGGATCCTGGGCCGGGTCGACGGTGGCCTGATGATCGCCGATGACGACGAGGTCGAGCGACTGGGTACCTGCGGCGCACAGCACGTGATCACCAAGGGGGAGTTCGCCGCGGCGATCGCCGAGCCGGTGACAGGGGAGCACCCGTTCGTCGACCCCGAGGACATCGGGGTGCTGCTCTTCACCAGCGGAACGACGTCGGACCCGAAGGCCGCGGTGTTGCGGCACCGGCATCTCGTCTCCTACATCATCTCGAGCGTCGAATTCCTGGGCTGCGACCCGTCGGAGGCGCAGCTGATCTGCGTCCCGCCGTACCACATCGCAGGCATCGCAGCGGTGTTGAGCTCGCTCTATGCCGGTCGTCGCATCATGTACCTGCCGACCTTCGACGCGGCCGAGTGGGTCCACCAGGCGGCGGAGGAGCGCATCACCCACGCCATGGTGGTGCCGACGATGCTGGGGCGGATCCTCCAGGCCGTCGAGGAATCCGGCGTCGAACCGCCGGCGCTGCGCCACCTCTCCTATGGCGGCGGGCGCATGCCGCTCGAGCTGGTGGAGCGGACCCTGCGGGACATGCCGCACGTCGACCTGGTCAACGCCTACGGGCTGACCGAGACCAGCTCGACCATCGCCATGCTGACTCCGGACGAGCACCGCGAGGCCTATGCCAGCGACGACCCTGCGGTCCGGGCGCGCCTGGGGTCGGTCGGGCGCCCCCTCCCGTCCCTCGAGGTAGAGGTCCGGGGGGAGGACGAAGTGGCCGTCCCATCAGGCGAGAAGGGCGAGATCTGGGTGCGCGGCGAACAGGTGGCCGGCGAATACGTGGGGAGCAATACCCTCACCGACGACGGCTGGTTCCGCACCCGGGACGCGGGGTGGTTCGACGAGGACGGCTTTCTCTACGTCGACGGCCGCCTCGACGACGTCATCGTGCGAGGCGCGGAGAACATCTCGCCGGGCGAGATCGAGGAGGCGCTCATGGCGCACACCGCCGTCGCCGAGGCCGCCGTGATCGGCATCCCCGACGCCGAATGGGGAGAGGCGGTCGCGGCCGTCGTGGTCCTGCACCCGGGCGCGACCGCCAGTGCGTCCGAGTTGCAGAACTGGGTGCGCGAGCGATTGCGGTCCACGAAGATGCCCGGCGTGATCGAGTTCCGGGACGAGCTGCCCTACTCGCCCACCGGGAAGCTGCTCAGGCGGGTGCTGCGGAACGAGTTGGCCGAGGGAGCGACCGAGGACTCCTAGGTCGATTCGAATCTGCAGGACGGCGCCGTGCAGGGGTCGGCAGATTTGAGTATCCTAAATGCGTGAACTGCTCCTCGGGGGAGTCGCCTGAACGACGTCCGGCGGCGGCGGGTCGGCGAGGTCGTCCGGCCCCGTGAGCACGTACTTCCAGTTCCTCTTTCTTGGGCTCGGCAACGGCGGCGTGTACGCCGCCCTGGCCGTGGCGCTGGTGGTCACCTACCGCTCGTCGGGGGTGCTCAACTTCGCCACGGGCGCCCAGGCGCTGTACGCGGCGTACACCTACTCGCTGTTGCGGAACGGCCAGCTGTTACAACCCATCCCGGGGCTGAGCCCGACCATCAACCTCGGGTCGGGCCTCGGCCTCTGGCCGGCGATCCTCATCACGCTGGCCATCCAGGCGGTGCTGGGCGCGGTGGCCTATCTCCTGATCTTCCGCCCGCTGCGCAACCACCGGCCCGTGGCCAAGGCGGTCGCGTCCATCGGGCTGATGGGCCTGCTCACCGCCATCGTGACGTATCAGGTCGGTACGGCGGTCGTCGAGGTGAATCCGATATTTCCGCAGAACCACGTCAGCTTTCTCGGCGTCGACATCTCCGTGGACCGGCTGCTCCTGGCGGGCACGATCATCGGGCTGGGGATCGTGCTCACGGTCCTCTTCCGCTTCACTCGTTTCGGCCTCGCCACCCGGGCCTCGGCCGAGACCGAGGTGGGGGCGCTGGTGAGCGGGCTCTCGCCGGACCGGATCGCGCTGATCAACTGGATGATCAGCTTCGTCGTCTGCGGGCTGGCGGGCATCCTCATCGCCCCTCTGGTCCCGCTGCAGCCGGGGACCTACACGTTGTTCATCGTCCCGGCGCTGGCCGCGGCCGTGGTGGGGCGCTTCCACTCGCTGGGCTGGGCCATCGCGGCGGGTCTCGGGATCGGCGCGCTCGAGTCGCTCTCGGTCTACGTCAACGGCGTCCACCCCGGGTTCCCCGCCGGCGCCGGCGAGCTCATCCCGCTCGTGTTGGTGCTGGTGGTGCTGGCCGTGCGCGGCCAGACCATGCCGAGCAGGGGCACGCTCTTGCAGGTCAACCTCGGCCGCGCCCCCGACCACACTGGCGGTGGCCCACCGCCATCGTCGCGACGGCCGTCGGGATCGGCGCCATCTACTTCTTCACCGGAAATGACCGGGCGGCGCTCTACTCCAGCATGATCACGGCGGTCATCACGCTGTCGCTCGTGGTCGTCACGGGCTACACCGGACAGATCTCGCTGGCGCAGCTCACCTTTGCCGGCGTCTCGGCGTACATCCTCAGCACCTTCGCGACCTCGTGGGGGATCCCCTTCCCCATCGCGCCGCTCCTCTCGGCGCTGGTGGCAGCGGCGGCGGGTGTCGTGATCGGCATCCCCGCGCTGCGGGTGCGCGGCCTCATGCTGGGTGTGGTCACGTTGACGTTCGCGGCCGGGGTGGAGGCAATTTGGTTCAACAACAACTCCATTGACGGAGGTGCGAGCGGCCTGGCCATCCCGACACCGCGGCTCTTCGGGATGGACCTGGGCATCGGGTCGGGCAAGGACTTCCCGCGCCCGGCCTTCGGGATCTTGTGCCTGGTCGTCCTGGTCCTGGTGGCGCTCGGCATCAGCTTCCTGCGCACCAGTCGACTGGGTTCCGCCATGCTGGCCGTCCGGGCGGACGAGCGGGCGGCCGCGGCGTCGGGGATCAACGTGGTCAAGGTCAAGCTGATCGGCTTCGCCATCGCGGCCTTCATCGCCGGGCTGGGCGGCTCCCTCCTCGCCTATCAACTCGGCAACGTCACCTTCCAGGACTTCGACGCCTTCCTCGGCCTCGTGACGTTCTCGGTCGTAGTGGTGGCCGGCATCACCTCGGTGAGCGGCGGAATCCTGGCGGGCGTCATCTCAGCCGGCGGCATCTTGGTGGCGGTGATCTCGTCCGGCGTCGGCAACGGTGGGGTGGACAACTGGTACGGCGTCGTGGCCGGCATCGGGGTGGTCTTGACCGTGATCTTCAACCCGGACGGCATCGTGGGGCCGACCCATCTCTTCTTGGAGCAGCGGCGGGTGCGGGGCGTCCTCGCCCGACCCGAGGGCGCGCTTGTGCCGTCGGTGCTGAAGGCGACGGGGACGCACGTGTCCGAGCCGACCACCGCAGCGGCAGCGGCAGCGGCAGCGGCGGGTCCGGCGCTGGCTCCAGTGTCGGCAGAAGCCGGCGAGCTGGTCGGGAGCGGCGCCGGTGTCGGGGCCAACGGCCGCACACAGACACCGGCGACCGGTTCTCTGCTCGACGTCCGGAACCTGACCGTCCGGTACGGCGGCGTCGTGGCAGTAAACGACGTGAGCTTCAGCGTCGAGGCGGGTCAGATCGTCGGGTTGATCGGTCCCAACGGGGCTGGAAAGACCACCACGATCGACGCCCTCTGCGGCTTCCACCCGTACGAGGGCTCCGTCGTGCTGGGGGCACAGGACGTTGCGGGCTACGCGCCCCACCGTCGGGCGGCCCTCGGTCTCGCCCGGACCTTCCAGCTGGCCGGGGTCTCCGACGATCTGACCGTCGAAGAGAACGTCCAGGTGGGACAGCACAGGGCGCAGTCACATGACCCGACCGCGCTCACGGGGATCCTCGAGGAGCTCGGCCTCGTCGAGATGCGCGACCTGCAGGTGTCGATGCTCTCGCAGGGCCAGCGCCAGCTCGTCTCGGTGGCCCGCGCCCTGGCCGGGGAGCCGCGCCTCCTCCTGCTCGACGAGCCTGCGGCCGGACTCGACAGCACCGAGAGTCTCTGGCTGGCCGAGCGCTTGCGGGAGGTCCGCGACACGGGTGTCACGATCTTGCTGGTCGACCACGACATGAGTCTCGTCTTGAACCTGTGCGACACGATCGACGTCCTGGACTTCGGTTCGCTGATCGCGACCGGGACCCCCGAGGAGATCCGGATGAACCAACAGGTGTCCACGGCGTATCTCGGTGCCACCCACCAGCGCCTGGTGACGACGTGAGCGACACGGTCGTCAACCCTCAGGCACAGGGTGAGTCGGTACCCGACGACGCGCCCGTCCTCGAGTGCAAGGGCCTTGACGTCGGCTACGGAAAGCTGACGGTGGCCAGGGACATCACGTTCACACTGCGTCAGGGGAAGGTCCTCACGGTCCTCGGACCCAACGGAGCCGGTAAGACCACGCTGCTGATGACACTGGCAGGGTTCCTGCCTCCGCGGGCCGGCACCATCACCCTCAAGGGCGCGCCGGTGAAGGGTTCGTCGCCACGCCGGATGAACCAGGCGGGGATGATCCTCATCCCCGACTTCCGCGCCCTCTTCACCGAGCTGACTCCGATTCAAAACCTGAAGCTGGCGGCTCCGCGTGGTGCGGATCTGGGCCCGGTGCTAGAGCTGTTCCCGGCTTTGGCGCGGCGCGAGAAGCTCCGGACCGGCGATCTCTCAGGCGGCGAGCAGCAGATGTTGGCCATCGCACGGGCACTTGTGCAGTCGCCGAAGCTGCTGTTGATCGATGAGATGTCGATGGGACTCGCACCGGTGGCCGTCGAGTCACTGATGCCGGTGATCCGCCAGGTCGCCGACCAACAGGGCGCCGCGGTGATCATGGTCGAGCAGCACGTGCAACTGGCGCTCGAGATCGCCGACGAGGCGATGGTGCTGGTGCACGGCAGCATCGTGCTGTCAGGTCCGGCCGAGCAGTACCGCAACGACACCAGCGCCGTGGAGTCCGCCTACATGAGCGGTTCGATCGGAACGGCCTGACGTTCGCCGGCCTCGCCGGCAGCCCAGCCGAGCAGGGACGTCACGTCGAAAAGCACCAGCTCGGCGAAGTCCGCGTCACGATACTGGGCGTATTTGTCTCGCAACGATTCTGCGCACTGGTCGAGCAACGAACCGCTGACATCGTGGCCCGACCTCCGGGCGAGGTGCACCCGCACCCACCACAACTGCGACCAGTCCTGCCGGTCCCACTGCTCACAGAGCAGGGTCGCCGTGGCATCCCGCTCGAGATTCTTGAGCCGACCGAGCTCCGTTGTGGACTTCGGCTTGACCCGATCAATCGGAGTGACGATCGCCTTGGAGACGACGGTGAAGCAGACCGGAACCGCGTCGATCGTCTGGCGGGCGCCCGACGTACACAAGACACCGTGATCCGCCGCCCGGACATGGCTCCAGCACTCGTCCTTCGAAAGACGCATCCGCCGAGTATGTCCCGGTCCGAGGCTGCACGGACGACGTCACCGCCTCTTTCCAACCCCCGCGACCCACTCGTCCACCCCCAGGACGTCGGCCTGGCGGGGAAAGACCTTGTCCAGCAGGACGCGGTGGACCTCCTCGTCGGTATCGGCGCATCCATCACGGAGCACGGTGAGGTCGTCGTCCAGGTCCGCCGGCCAGGACGAGCGTCCGCACACCTTGCGCCCGCATGATCATGTCGAGGTCGCTGCCGGCAAAGGCGCTCACCCGTTTCTTGTCGACGACGACGTCCCCGGGTTGGGGAGCCACAGACGCTGGATCTGCGCTGGCCCGTCCTCGACGATGGCGGCCTGGAAGTCCATGAGCAACAGTGCGGTATCGGACACGCGGATCATTGTCGCCGCTGACGCGCCACGGGGGTGGCCCTCCGATAGAGGTGCCACCCCCGCAGCCAAGACGTCCGGGAACCGACAGGGCCGGCTCCCTCGCCCTCCCCCTAGAACAGCGGCGTCGGGTTGTACACCTTGATGTGCGTGACCTTGCCGGACTTGCCGGCCTGGATGATCCCGATGGCCGCCGACGACGAGCACACCGACTTGAGCAGCGGGATGGCGGTCCCGTCGCAGGTGAAGGTCAGACCGCCCGAGAGCGGGATCACCACGTTCTTCGCCGTCTCCGTCTGCGTCTTGATCCCAGCGGCAGTGACGGGCTGGGTTGACCCCTTCATGATCCCGGCCAGTGCGAGGACCGGGCTCACGCCGTCAGCCTGGTTGCTGCTGATGTTCGGGTTCGGATTGGCCTTGGGGTCGTACTTCTTGATGATGGCCCCGTAGGTCGCGAGATCCGATTTCGACGCCGCCGTGCTCGTCGTGATGTAGGAGCCCGCGAGTGCCTTGTCGAGGGTGGCCGAGTTGAGGATGCTCGGGTCCTGGCACGTCGAGAGAACGTACTTGGGCAGTTTCAGGGCGAGCGTGTTGTAAGCCTGCAGGAACGAGCTGCACAACGTCACATCTCCGACCATGCCAACGGCTTGCGCACCGCCGGAGACGGCCGACTGCATCTGCGGCGAGATGTCGGCCGTGCCGGGATTGATCGGGATCACGGTGAAACCGACGCCCGCCGCCTTGTAGACCAGGCCACCAAGCTCCTGCGCGCCCTGAATGGCGGCCGGCACGTTCTCGACCAGGAAGGCCACCTTGGTGAGGTTGTGCTGCTTGGCACTCAACGCCATCGCACCCAGGTAGGCCGGGAACCCGCCCTCGAGGGCGAACGACCCAGGGGAGGTGAGCTCTGCTGTCGACGCGCCGCTGATCGTGATGTAGGGGATGCCGGCGCCGACGATGGTCGGTACCTCGGTCTGGCCCTGGCCCGTGAAGGGCTCGACGACGGCGACCACGCCGTGCTGGACCATGTCGTTGGCACAGGTCTGGCCACCGGCCGGAGTCGACTGGTTCTCGCAGATGTAGAGAGTGATCTTGTGACCCTCGAGACCGTCCTGGTACTCGTTCTCGTACGCGACGGCGGCCTTGGCTCCCTGCTCGACGAGCGCCGCTGTGCCGATGGCGCTGCTCCCGCCGCCGTCACTGATCAGACCGATCGTGACCGCGGGCAACGTGGCCGGGTGGGCGGCGCCCAGCGCACTACTCGCGCCGGCTGCGCCGATGCCGACGACGGCCAATGACGCCGTCAGAACGCCAGCAGCCAGCAGGCCGGTCGCAAAGACCCGCTTCGCCTTCCCGCCTGTCCGCCCAATCGCACCTGTTGTCAGCACTGATTCCTCCTTGGGGATCGGGGGGCGACGTGGGGCTGGTCACCAGCCGCAGCGGCCCCCCGGCTACGACTGGAAAAGAGGATACCATTTAGCTCCTCTCAACGCCAAGGTATCGCAACACTTCTGCAATAAATCGTCGGCCTCGGTTGGCCTGCCTGGTGTTTGACGGGTCAGATTGATGTCGGACGAAGCACGACTCGGGCGACGGTCGACCCGTCCTTGGGATGCATCCAACGCCCTACCAGGCATAAAGGGCACTTTTTGCGCGGGACCCACCCTGACCTTCAGCATTGGGGGATCGCGTCCTGGAGGGCACGTACGAGGTTGCGCTGGGCCCGGAAGTGGGCGTCGAGACCGGAGTGCGCGGTCAGGAGGTCGCGCTTGGCGCCGGTGCGGAAGAGATGGCCCCCCGTCCGACTGGACATGCATGCGCCCAGAGCGAAGAAGACCCGGTAGTAGGTGACTGCACGGTCATCGGTTGCCTCCGGCGGCCCTCCGGCGGCGCGATAGGCGTCGACGAATGCCGGCCACGTGGTCAACGCTGTCGCGGCCAGCCAGGCCGCCGCCAGCTCACGGGAGGGCGGTCCTATGGTCGCCGCCTCCCAGTCGACGAGTGCCGTGATGCGGCCACCGTCGACCAGCGTGTTGTGGAGCCCGACGTCCCCCTGGAGGAGGCAGAGCCGACCGGCAGGAACCACATCGGCCACATGGTCGAGCAGCCACTGTCGGGCCAGGGGGACCGCCGCGATGGGAGGGCCGCTGAGCTCGGCGATGCGGCCGGACATCCCTTCGACCGACCCCGCGACGGTCGCCTCGGTCACGTCGGCTTCGCGGTCCAGCCCCGTCGCCCCGAGATCCTCGAGGGGAATGCGGTGCAGGTGCGCGAGGGCGGTGGCGAGCTGTTCGCCGAGCGCTCGCCGATGCCCGGTCGGCGCCGCCAGGTCGGGGAAGTACTCGCCCGCCTTGGCACCCGGGACGCGTTCCATCACGAGCAGGGTGCCGCCCCCCATGGCGTCGTCCAGCTCGTCAGCGAAGAAAGGCCGCGGGACCGGCACGCTGCCGGCGGCGTGCACCGCGCTGAGGACGTCGAACTCGTCGACGGCCCGGGTGGGGAGGATGCCGACGGGCCGGTCCTTGCGCACGATGACCTGGCCGGGAAGCTCGTCGGTGCCGCGGAGCGAGACGAGGATGGTCTCCTTGGACCGCCCTCCCGGCACGACGCGCATCGCGGTCACCTCCAGCCCCGATGAAGCGGGCAGTTTGCGACGTAGATACGAAGTGAGCTGCTCCTTGGTCACCGAGTGCTCCGTCAGCGAGCCGGCGCTGTCTGGCTCGAGTGGCTCGTCGAAGACGGCTCGCCGGAGCTCGTCCACCCGCTCCAGGAAGCGGCGCTCCGCATCGACGAGGCATCGGCACAGCTCCCGGTCCGCAGGACGCTCGCTGGCTGCCCGCTCCGACACCAGCTCGGCCGCTTGGCGGCGTAGCTCGTCGAACCGCTCCGGCGTGACGGTGGTCGTCGTGGTGTCTGTGCCCGGGACCAGCAGCGCCTCGAATTCGGCGCCGAACTCTTGGCTCAACGTCTCCGCCCACTCGTCCTCGACGATGTACTCGACCAGAATGCGGTCGACCAGTCCCGCCGCGTCCACTGCGGTCGCGCTGGTCAGCTCGGGCAGGAAGATGGTCGCCATCGTGGCCCGCAGCTGGCGGAGGTGCAGCGCCCGATCGTCGGCCGGTTGCCTCATGGCCTGCTGGCCGGCGTCGTCACTGCCCCGTCCGCACGAAGCCGTTGGTCAGTGCGTCGGCCAGGACGTAGACGGGTGGGTTCTGACCGTTGCGGGCGTTGAGGGTGGTCTCGAGGAAGCCCCAGCCGCCGGGCTCACCGTTGACCGAGACGTCGCCCACCGACTCCCAGCCGTAGCGCTGCGCCGTGGCGCCGATCATCCCCCCGATGGTGTCGATCCGGACGATGGTCGTCCCGCCGTCCTCGAGCCGGTACGTCACCTCGGCGGAGGGACAGCGCACTGAGTCGTCGTCGACGTGCAGCAGCATCTCGGCGCCGGCGACCGGCACCGGCTCGCCGTGGCGGCTGAGGGAGCCATGGCGGAAGAAGCTGCCGTTGGCCCCCACCAACGATGCGTAACGGACTTGCAGGGTCTCGTCGCCCGACCCGTGGGAGCCCCCGAAGCTCCGGCTGGAGAGGAAGCTGTCCCAGCGGCGCACGCCCCAGGAGTGGTCCCGCCAGCCCGGCGCGTCGACCTCGGCCCGGCCGCCGTCGAGCTCCACCGTGCCGCGGACGCGGCAGGCGACATGGAAGTTGTTGGAGAAGATCGTCCCGGCCGCTCCCGTCGTCCCCGCGAACGTCTGTGCGTTGGCGAAGGAGCGCGGCCCCTCGTCGATGATCTCGAGCTCGGCCCGACACCCGTCGCCGTCGAGGACGAAACGGAGGCGCTCGCCGTCGTGGAAGATGCGCTGGGGCCCGGCGCACACTCCCGCCTCGTCGAGCCGGACCAGCGGGAGTCCCTCACCGTTCCAGCGGAAGCGGCCGCCGCCCTTCTCGTAGACGCCGCACCAGAGGTTGGCCGTCCCGCGGTTCAGCTCGTTGCCGATGCGGTGGTTCCCGCCGAGCCCGCTGGCCGGGTCGCGCCAGGCCAGGTAGGCGCTCTCCTGCCAGTCGGGGTCGTCGCCGGCCGGGTGCAGCCCCTCGTCCTCGATGGCGTCCGCCGGCATGGAGCTCAGGATAGGGAGAGGTATCTGCGGCCGGGAGTGGTCACGTCTCACTGACCTTCTCGGTCCCTTCGGCGGCGGGGATGTCCGGGTTGCAGATGTAGCGCACGTTGGCGATCGTCATGTCGCAGGCCGCGAAGCTGGCGGAGACCGGGAGGTCGGGGACGAGTCGTGCGTCGCCCCAGGCCTCGGGGTCGAACGAGGTGACCTCGGGCCGGCCCCGGTCGGCCCGTCGGAACTCGTACTCGGAGTCGACCTGGACGATGCGCGGCTTGCTCACCCCGTCCCTGCTCACCCGGGCGAGATGCATCCCCGGCGGGTACTGCACGTCGTGCCCGGTCACCGGGAAGGGGTCGACGAGGGAGGTCTCCAGGATCGTCCGACCGTCCTCCTCGCGTACGGCGCAGTCCACTCGGTCGTGGAAGCGACGCAGGCTGATCGCGCCGGGAGCGACCCGGAAGCCCCACGAGCCCTCGAGCACCTCGGCCAACCCCGGGTTGTCGCAGCGCGCCGAGATCAGATAGGCGCGGGGCCGGACGCCGGAGCGGGCGGTCAGGCGCAACTGGGCCAGTGCGAAGGGCCCGTAGGCGCTCTCCTTGGCCCGGTAGACGAGGAAGCTGATCACCGGCGGGATCGTCGGGTTCAGGGCGGGCGGCACCAACGACTCGCGGTCGGCCACCCGGACCTCGTACAAGACCTGCAGGATGTCGACGTCGTCGACCTTGAGCTGGCGTTCGTCCAGGGTCACCTCGGGCGCCCCCGCCAGGAGGGGTCGGATGTCGAGGGACCCGGCGAGCGGCATCAGGCCACCCCCGCCGTGACCGGCCGGGACGACGACGCCGCGTACGGGCCCGTCTTGAAGCGGGGCATGACCTCCTCGGCGAAGAGGCGCATCGAATCGAGCACGTACTGCTGGGGCACCACCTCCATGAACTGGTGGATGAAGTTGATGCCGTCGAATCCGACGTTCTCCCAGGCGGCGATGGCATCTCCGACGTCGTCGGGCGTGCCCATCGTGACCCCCTTGAAGGCCTTGGCGGCGTCGCCGGGGCTGCCCGATTCGCGCCGAAGCGCCGGCAGCAGGCCCTCGGAGGGGTACGAGTGCGTCGGCAGCACCTCCTTGGCCGACAGGAGCTGCGCTGCCATGTAGCTGAACATGGAGGCGACCTTGAGCCCGTTGCGCCGACCCAGGTCTCCGTCTTCGCAACAGGAGAGGAAGTTGACGGTCAGGACCTTCTCGTTGACGAAGGCGCCCACCGGCTCACAGGTCTGGATCCGGTGGCGGTAGTTGGCCACCTTCTTCTCCGAGTCGGCGAACCCACCCGGCGACAGGCCCAGGCACCCCAGGCCCCGGTCGGCCGCGTCGACCTCGGTCCCGGGCGACGTCACTGCCACCCACATCGGTGGATGCGGCTTCTGCAACGGCTTGGGCAGGATTGCCCGCTCGGGCATGGAGAACATCCGGCCGTCCCAGGCGAAGCGCTCCTGCATCCACATCTTGGGGATCACCCGGACGAACTCGTCCCACGTCTTCTTGGTCTCGTCCGGATCGGCGCCGAAGCCGCTCAGCTCCGGCCACGTGGCGGAGCGACCGGTCCCCAGCTCCAGGCGCCCGCCCGAGATGATGTCCAGGACGGCGGCGCGCTCGGCCACCCGGATCGGGCTCTGGTACTGCGGTACGCACGGGATGACCCCGTGCCCTATCCGGATCCGCTTCGTCTGGGCGGCGGCCGCCGACAGGAAGATGTCCGGGCCCGAGCAGTGCGAGTACTCCTCGAGGAAGTGGTGTTCCACGGCCCAGACGTAGTCGAAGCCGAGCTCGTCGGCCAGGCGCACCTGCTCGAGGGCGTTCTCGTAGACCTGGCGCTCCGAGTCGGCCGTCCACGGCCGCGGCACCGACAGCTCCATGAACAAGCCGAACTCCATGTCCGTCCCTCCCCGACCCTTGCACTTTTGTTAATCAGCATTAAAATCTAAACATGCGTCAGGCCCCGAGTCAACGCCGGGAGGGCTTGTTTTGTGACCCGTGGCTAACATCCGACCTCGTATGAGGCAGGTTCAGAAGGAGGCCGAGACGACCGCTTCCGGGCGGAGGACCAAGGGTGAAAGGACGCGGGAGGCGATCATGACGGCCGCCACCGAGCTCTTCCGGGAACGGGGCTTCCGCGAGACGAGCCTGGGCGACATCGGGGCGGCGGCGGGCGTCAGCGGGCCGGCCATCTACCGCTACTTCGACAGCAAGGGGGAGCTGCTCTCGGTCCTGATCGAGGAGGCCGCGGTCACGTGGCGCGAGACGGTGGACAACGTCCTCAACGAGGACACGCCGCCGACGGTGACCCTCGAGCGGCTCATCGACGCGGCGATCGTGTTGCAGCTGCGCAACGGCAACCTGCGCGACGTCTTCGTCAAGGAGTACCGCTCCCTGGACGACGAGGCCCGGCGGCGGGTGGCGCGCATTGAGCGGGTGCGGATGGCCGAATGGGTGCACCTGCTCTGTGAGGTCCAGCCGAGCCTGAGTGACGAAGAGGCGCGCGCCGCCGTCACCATGGTCGACGGGATGCTGCGCTCCATCACGTCTCTGAGCGGCATCGGGAGGGAGCAGCTGGCGCGGGTGATGAAGGACATGGTCCTGGGCGGACTGCTCTCGGTGGGCCCGCCCCGTCCCGTGGCGATCGTCTCGTCATGACAGCGCTGCCCGACGAGGACGCCTTTCGGGAGGAGGTCGTCGCCTTCCTCTCGGCCACGCTGCCGCGGAAAGGGGAGCCGGCGAGGGCCAAGGCGGGAGCGGAGCCGTGGGGCAGCGGCGTCACGCGGGCGGTGGCCTTCCAGCATGCCCTGGCGGAGGCCGGCCTGGCCGGCATCACCTGGCCGACCGAATACGGCGGGCGCGGGCTGCCCGGGCGCTACCAGCGCATCTACGAGCGTGAGGCCAAGGCCTTCCAGGTCCCGCCGCGCTCGCTCGAGATCGGCCTCGGCATGTGCGGGCCGACGATCCTCGTCCATGCCAGCCACGAACAGAAGCTGGCCTTCGTCCCACCGTTGCTGCGGGGCGACCACGTCTGGTGCGAGCTGTTCAGCGAGCCCGGTGCGGGCTCCGACCTCTCGAGCGTGCAGACACGGGCACGGCGCGACGGCGACGAGTTCGTGGTCGATGGACAGAAGGTGTGGACCTCGGGCGCGCAGCACAGTGACTACGCCGCCTGTCTCGTCCGCAGCGACCCGGCTCGTCCCAAGCGTGAGGGCATCTCGATGCTCATCGTCGACATGCACGTGCCCGGCATCACGGTGCGGCCGTTGCGCCAGATCACCGGTGACTCGCACTTCAACGAGGTCTTCCTCGACGGGGTGCGGGTGCCGGTGGCCAACGTTCTCGGCGAGGTGCACGGCGGCTGGCGGGTCGCCCGCACCATGCTGGCCTTCGAGCGCCAGGCGCTGGGGGGCATGGGCTCGGGGGGAGGCGGCAAGGGTGGCTTCGCTGCCCTGGTGGCCGAGGCGCAGCGGCGCGGCGTGTCGGATCGGCCCGACATCCGCGACCGCCTCGTGCGCCTCCGCATCCGCCAGATGGTCCTGCGCCATCTGTCCGGCTACCTGCAGGCCACGGCGAAGGCCGGTGACGGCGCGGCGGCGTCGGTGCTGAAACTGGCCATGGCGCAGCTGGTGCAGGAGTCCGCCCTCGTGGCGGTGGAGGTGGCCGGCACGCACGCCATCGCGTGGAACCCCGCCGATCCCGAGGGTGGGCGGTGGGCCGATCAGCTGCTCAGTTCCCAGTCGGCCTCCATCGGAGGGGGCACCAACGAGATCCAGCGCAACGTCATCGCAGAACGGGTCCTCGGCCTGCCGCGCGACCAGGAGGGCGACCTCATGCCGGGCGATACGGGGGTGGCCGGTGGGCACTGAGATCCTGCGGGGGCTGAAGGTCGTCGAGATCGGGCAGTACGTCGCCGCCCCGCTCGCCGCCACAATCCTCGCCGACCTCGGGGCGGAGGTGGTCAAGGTGGAGCGCCCGGGCGGCGACCCCCTGCGCGCCGACCGCGCGCGCTTCGCCGCCTGGAACCGGGGCAAGCGCTCGGTCGAACTCGACCTGCGCTCCGCCGAAGGCCGACAGGCGGCCCTCGGCCTCATAGACGAGGCCGACCTCCTCGTGGAGAACCTGCGGCCGGGCGCGTTGGCGCGGCTCGGGCTGGCACCCGAGGTGCTGCAGAAGGAACGGTCGCGCCTGGTCACCTGTTCCATCAGCGCCTGGGGCAGCACCGGGCCCTCGAAGGACGAGCCGGGCTGGGAGGCACTGGTCCACGCCCGCGCCGGCGCGCAACAGGGTCTCTTCACGGGGGACGACCCCATTTGGCTCCCCTTCCCGCTGGCCAGCGTGGCCGCCGCGCTCCTGGCCGTCCTCGGCGCCGGCGCCGCCCTGGTCAAGCGCGCCTCGACGGGGTACGGCCAGCACGTCGAGACCTCGCTGCTCGATGGCCTCCTCTTTCTCAACGCGGCCGCGATCTTCCACCGCGAGGGACACCGGCCCCGCATCGTGCGCCAGACCAAGTCGCCCATCCTGCGCGTCTTCGACACGTCCGACGGTCGGGCGGTGATGGTCAACCTGAGCGGGACCGAGCGCTGGCGCGAGCTGTGCCGCTTGCTCGACATCGACGACGGCGGGCTCGACTACTCCTCGCCGGAGGGACTCTCGAGGCTCTCCGATCGTGAGTGGAACCGGACCGTCCTGCAACAGGTCATGGACGGCTTCGCGAGCAAGACCGCGGACGAGTGGGAGGCGGCGCTGCTGGAGCAGCCGGCTGCCGTCGCCAAGTGCAACTCCCTCGCCGAGTGGTTGGGCCACGAACAGGTTCTCGTCGAGGAGCTCGTGGTGGAGACCGAGGACCCGGTGTTGGGGCGGGTGCCGTTGGTGGGCCCGGCCGTACGGATCGGGGCCGGGTCCGGCGGGTCCCGGCCCGGCCGCCGCCACGGTGCGGAGCAGGGCGCGCTCGGCGGCCACCGCATCATCGACCTCTCCAATTTCTGGGCCGGTCCCTTGGCGGCACGCCTGCTGGCCGAGCTCGGCGCCGACGTCGTGAAGGTCGAGCCACCCGGCGGCGAGGGCGCGTTCCAGTTGATGCCGGTGCTGCCGAACATCTATGTGGACGGGAACCGGTCGAAGCGGGGGGTCGTCCTCGACCTCAAGACGCCTGAGGATCGGGCCCGGCTGCTCGACCTCGTGGCTGTCTCGGACGTCGTGGTCGAGAACGCCATGGCGGGCGCGTGGGAGCGGCTGGGCCTCGACGAGGACCAGCTGCGGGCCATCAACCCGACGCTGGTGTACGCCCGGGCCAAGGGGTTCGGCGCCAAGGGCCCGCTGGCCGCCCGGCCGAGCTTCGACTACGTGGTCCAGGCGGCCACCGGGATGGAGATGACCCAGGGCGGGGGGCGCGACCGGTGCCCGTCAACTTCACCGCCAACGACTACGGGACGGGGCTGCTGCTGGGGGCGGGGATCGTGCTGGCGCTGCTGGGGCGGGCGCGTGGCGTGGCGGTCACGACGGTGGAGGCGTCGCTGGCGCTGACGTCGACCTTGTACCAGTCCGAGGACGTGGCGGCGCTGGCCGTGGACGGGGTTGTCCCTGACCGGGTCGGCGAGGGGCTGGGTGGCCCGTCGGTGGGGTGCCATTTGTATCGAGCCAAGGACGGGTGGGTGACGGTCTGCTGTGTGACGGACGTGCAGCGTGCGGCATTGGTGACATCGCTGGGTGCGGGTGACGGGGGGTCGGTGACGGTCCGCGACGCGGCGGAGGCGGTCGGGTCGCTGACGGCGGAGGAGGTGCTGACCTCGCTGCGGGCCGTCGGGGTTCCCGCCGCGTTGAGCGTGCACCCCTCCGCCGTTCCCGACGACCCCCAGGTCGTGGCCCGTGAGCTCCTACGGCGCTACCGCCACCCGGCGGCGGGGCGCTTCGTCCAGGTCGGGATCCCGCTGTCCCTCTCGGTCGACGCGCCGGCGGTGAAGGGACCGGCACCGACGCCGGCGGTGGTACGGCGACGGGTGAAGAAGACGACGGCGGCGACGGCGGCGGCGGCGGCGGCGGCGAAAGGGTCCTCGTGAAGATCGACAGCGGACTGGGGACGGAGCTGCCGAAGGTGGCCGACCGCGTACGAACCGCCGAGGGGGCCGGGCTCGACTGCCTGTGGGCGGCCGAGACGACGAACGATCCCTTCCTGTCGCTGGCACTCGCGGCGGAGCACTCGACATCGGTGTCGCTCGGGACCGGGGTGGCCATCGCCTTCGCCCGCAACCCGATGAGCCTGGCCTATACGACGAACCAGCTGCAGGAGTACTCGGGCGGGCGCGTCGTGCTCGGGATGGGCTCGCAGGTGCGGCGGCACATCGAGCAGCGCTTCAGCTCCACCTGGTCGCATCCCGCGGCACGCATGCGCGAGTACGTGCTCGCCCTCCGGGCGATCTGGGCGTCGTGGAACGAGGGGGCCGGGCTCGCGTTCGAGGGTGACTTCTACACGCACACATTGATGACCCCCGTCTTTGCGCCCGTGGCGCACGAGTTCGGGCCACCCCGAGTCTTCCTGGCGGCGGTCGGGCCCCTCATGAACGAGGTGGCCGGCGAGGTGGCCGACGGCGTCATCACCCACGGCATCTGCTCCGCCCGCTACCTGCGAGAGGTGATCGTGCCGGCGCTGGAGCGCGGTCTGACGAAGTCGGGACGGTCGCGGGACGACTTCGAGATCACCTGCCCGGGGTTCATCTCCGTGGTCGAGGACGAGTCCAAGATGGCGAAGGCCCGTGACGCCATGCGCCGCCACGTCGGCTACTACGCCTCCACCCCGGCGTACCGGCCCGTGCTCGACCTGCACGGGTGGGGCGATCTGCAGACCGAGCTCTACGCCTGCTCGAAGACGGGCCGGTGGGACGACATGGCCCAACTCGTCGACGACGCCGTGCTCGACACCCTCACCATCGTCTGCACCCCCGACCAGCTGGCCGGCGAAGTGGCGACCCGGTACGGCGGTCTCGTCGACCGCATCAACGTCTCGTGGTGGCGCAAGGACTGGTGGCCCGACGTCGAGAAGGCCCTGCGCGCCCTATGACCCCTCCCGAGCTGGAGGTCGGCGGTTTCGTGGCGCCGGGATTCGAGCCGGTGGCCGGGGTCCTCGCCGAGGGAGCGTCCGTCTTCGTCGGAGAGCGACAGCGGAGGGCCGACCTGGGTGACGGTGGCGGTGCGTTCTGCGCCTTCGTCGACGGTGCGTGCGTGGTGGACATCTGGGCCGGCTCGGCCGGAGCGGACCGGGCCTGGGAGCGAGACACCCGTGCGGTCATCATGTCGTCGACCAAAGGCATGACGACGCTGTGCGCGCACATCCTCGAGGATCGGGGCGAGCTCGACCTCGATGCTCCGGTCGTGCGGTACTGGCCCGAGTTCGGCTCCCTCGGCAAGGAGTCCACGACGGTGCGCCAGCTGCTCAGCCATCAGTCGGGTGCCATCGGCCTCCCCGGATCCGACGAGATCCTGTCGTGGGACGGTGGCGGATGGGACGACACGGCGGCCATCGCAGCCGGGGTGGCGGCGGGGGCGCCCGCCTGGGAACCCGGGACGCGGCACGGCTATCACGGCGTGACGTTCGGATGGCTCGTCGGCGAGCTCGTACGACGTCTGACCGGCATGAGCCTGGGGTCGTTCTTCGACGCCGAGGTTGCGCAACGGTTGGGCGTGGCGTGCTCCATCGGGACGCCGTCCTCCCAGCTCGACTCGGTGGCCACGGTCATGGAATTCCCCGTGAGGCCGGGGAAGCAGAGTGCCCTGCGCCAGATCGACCCGGACTCCAAGTCGGGCCGCTCGGTGCTGGCGGGCGCCCACGGCAGCCTCTTCGCCGACGAGGACGGCCAGCCCCGGTTCGCCCGATTCATGAACACCCCGGCCGTCCTGCAGGCCGAGATCGGCGCGCTAGGCGCCACCGCGACGGCCCGGGCTCTGGCCCGGGTGTACGCGGCCCTCGCTGACGGCGAGGAGCTGGTGACCCGTCCGTCGGTCGAGCGCTTCCGCACCGAACAGGTCTGCGGCCGGGACGCGGTCATGGCCGTGCCCACCCGGTGGGCTGTCGGCTATTCGCTCGAACCGCCGGCGCTGGTCCCGGGCATCCCGCCGATGCACGGGCCCAACGACGCCGCCTTCGGGCACATGGGCGCCGGCGGTCAGGTCGGTTTCGCCGACCCCGTCTCGCACGTCGGCTGCGGGTTCGTACGAAGCCACCTGGAGAATCAGGCGCTCCCCCTTCTGGGCGCCTGCCTGGTCGACATGCTGTACTCGTGCATGAGGGATCAAGGGGGCAGCAGTGTACGCAACTGAACACGCAGCGGAGCATCCGGATCAGCCGGCGGTCGTCATGGCTCCGTCCGGCCGGACTTTGACGTTCGCCGAGTTCGAGGCCGGAGCGAACCAGGTGGCACACCTGCTGCGGGAGACGGGCCTGCGCCGGCGGGACCACATGGCGATCTTCATGGAGAACGACCCAGTCATGCTCCTCGCCGAGGCGGGCGCCGAGCGGACGGGCCTGTATTTCACACCGGTCAACTCCTACCTGGCGCCCGAGGAGGTGGCCTACGTCGTCAACGACTCCCGGTCCCGTGTGGTCGTGACCTCAGCCGCCAAGGCGGAGGTGGCGCGTGAGCTGCCGGCGCTGTGCCCTAACGTCGAACGCTGGATCATCGTCGGCGCGGCAAGCGACGCCGCCGATCCCTTCGAGTCGTGGGAAGAGTCGGTGGGCAGGCAGAGCACCGACTCGGTCGCCGATGAGCAGTTGGGCGCGCCCATGATGTACTCGTCGGGCACGACGGGGCGGCCCAAGGGAATCCTGCGTCCGATGTACGACATCCACCCGTCCGAGACCAGCATCGCCGTGCTGGGCATCGCCGCCCTGTGGAAGTTCCGGGAGGGCATGGTCTACCTGTCCCCCGCGCCGCTCTACCACACCGCCCCCCAGGTGAGCGTGGCCATCGCACTTCGTATGAAGTCGACGGCGGTGGTGATGGAGCACTTCGACCCGGCTCTGTATCTCGAACTCGTGGGCCGGTACGGGGTGACGCACTCACAGGTCGTCCCCACCATGTTCAGCCGCATGCTGAAGCTGCCGGCCGCGGTGCGGGAGTCGGCGGACCTGTCATCGCTCGAGGTCATCGTCCATGCGGCGGCGCCGTGCCCCGTGCAGGTGAAGGAAGAGATGATCGATTGGTTCGGGCCGATCCTGCTCGAGTACTACGCGGCCACGGAGGGCAACGGCTGCACCTTCATCACGTCCGAGGACTGGCTCGCACACCGGGGCAGCGTCGGCCGGGCCGTCCTGAGCGAGATCCACATCCTCGACGACGACGGGAAGGAGTGCCCAACCGGGACGCCGGGGACGGTCTGGTTCGCCGGTGCCACCGACTTCGAGTACTTCGGCGACCCCGAGAAGACAGCGAGCACACGCCGCGACGACGGCAAGACGAGCACCGTCGGCGACGTCGGCTACCTCGACGAGGAGGGCTATCTCTTCCTGACGGACCGCAAGGCGCACATGATCATCTCGGGCGGCGTCAACATCTATCCGCAGGAGACGGAGAATCTGCTCGTCACCCACCCGAAGGTGCTCGACGCCGCCGTCATCGGCGTGCCCAACGAGGATCTCGGCGAGGAGGTCAAGGCCGTCGTGCAGCCGATCGACGGGGTGGTCGGCGACGAGGTGCTCGAGCGGGAGCTCATCGCGTTCTGCCGGGAGCACCTGGCCCACTTCAAATGTCCCCGCACTGTGGATTTTGTGGACGAGCTGCCCCGACTGCCCACCGGCAAGCTCTACAAGGGAGTGCTCCGCGAGCGGTACTGGGCCGACCACGACACGCGGATCGTGTGAGTGGGGCCGTTGCACTGCCCGCGGACCTGGTGTCCTGGGTCGAGGAGGTCGGCGGCGGCCGCCTGACCCTGGCCGACCGCAAGCCGGGTGGTGCGCGCAAGGAGGCCTGGTTCGTCGACCTCGAGCGGCCGGACGGGTCCGTCGCCGCGTGCTTTCTGCGCTACGACCGGTCCGACCCGGCGCAGACCAAGGACCCCTGGACGCTGCACCGCGAGGCGACGGTCTACCTGGCCCTGCAGGACGGTCCGGTACCGGTCCCGCGCGTGCTCGGCGTGCATCCGGTGCACCAGGCCATGCTCTCGGACCGGGTCGTCGGCGAGAACTGGTTCTCCCGTATTGCCGACGAGTCCGAGCGGGAGTCGACGGCCCGGGACTTCATGACGAAGCTCGCCGCGTTGCACGCCCTCGATGCGGCAGCGCTCGACCTTCCGGCCTTCCCGCCCGTGCGGACCGTTTCCGAGGCCGTCCACGCCGAGCTCGACGAGTGGGACCGGGTCCTGAGCGAACGTGGTGGTCGGCCGGACCCTGCCCTCGTCTTCTCCCTGCGCTGGCTACGACGGAACGTCCCCGACTACGGGGGCCCACCGGTGCTGGTGCAGGGTGACACCGGGCCGGGGAATTTCATGTATCTCGGGGGGCGGGTGGTCGCCGTCGTCGACTGGGAGCTCGCCCACCTGGGGGACCCGATGGACGACATCGCCTGGCTCTCGTTGCGGGCGACCCAGGAGCCGTTCACCGACTTCCCGGCGCGGCTGCGTGAGTACGAGGATCTCTCTGGCAATCCGATCGACGGGGGCCGGGTGCACTACTACCAGGTCATGGCCGAGACCAAGCTCCAGGTCATGGGCCACCGGCCCCCGACCGAGACGACGGGGGTGGGCAAGGCAGACGGGGGCGGAGGCGACGTCGGGAACGGGTTCATCTACCAAATGCTGCACCGGCGTCTGTGGCTCGAGGCGCTGGCGGCGGCCACAGGGCTGGAGCTGACGCCGGCCGAGGCGCCACAGGCCCGCGAGAAGCGCGACCACGACTGGATGTACGGCGCCGTCCTGTCGCAGCTGCGGGACGTGATCGTTCCTCGTGTGTCGGATCCCTTGGCGGCGGCACGCAGCAAGGGGATCGCACGCCTGATCAAGTACCTGGATCGGGTCGACACGTACGGGGCCTCGTACGAAGTCCGGGAGCTCGACGACTACGAGGCACTCCTGGGACGGAGGCCCGAGTCCGTCGCGGCGGGGCGCGTTGCTGCGGCTGAGGCCGTGACGACGGGCGGGGTGAGCGAAGAGGACTACCTGCGGACG
This sequence comes from uncultured Acidimicrobiaceae bacterium, assembly GCA_963826835.1. Lineage (GTDB taxonomy): Bacteria > Actinomycetota > Acidimicrobiia > Acidimicrobiales > RAAP-2 > Bog-473. Next base: position 115,775 of record CAWGYK010000011.1, on the reverse strand, counting down.
CTATGGCGACGGACAGCGCGGGACACGGAGCTGGCCCGGCCCTCCATGGGGGCACTGGCTGACCGACATTGGCCCGACCTACGGTGAGCCACATGTTCGGAGTCGACCTCGATCGTCGCCGCGCCGAGCGCACCTACCGTGTCCTCGGACCTGCGGACGACGACTTTCACGACGAGGAGATGACCGACCGCTGGTGGGAGACCGAGACCTGCTGGTTCTCGTGGAACGTGCCTGAACGCAAGCTCGGAGGTTGGACCTATTGCCAGGCCCGCCCCAATGCCGGGATCTGCAACGGTGGCGCCTGGGTCTGGGACGGCAGTGCCGCCTATCCGTGGGAGTTGCTTTACCGGGCCGAGTACTCGGGCCTGCAGTTGCCGCCCCGCTCCGAGCGCGACATGCGCGACTTCGAGTGGCCCAACGGCGTCCACGTCCAGACGCTCGAGCCGCTGCACCGCTATGGCGTCACCTACTCGGACCCGGGCGGGCTGGAGCTGGCACTTGAGTTCGAAGCGATCATAGAACCCAACCTCCATCCGACGGGTGTGGTCCCGTTCTTCAAGGGCGCTCATTTCGACCAGGCCGGCCATGTCACGGGCACGATGATCCTGCACGGCGAGGAGACCCCGATCGACTGTTATTCGGTGCGCGACCGCTCCTGGGGCCCGCGACCGATGGGACGCCCTCGTCGCCGGGAAGACAAGACCGCGGCCCCGTCACAGGCGGGAAACTTCGGCGGGGTCGGCTACTCCTTCTGTGCCGCCGGCCCCGGCGAGGCCTGGTTGATCTACGCGGTGCCGGGTCCCGAGGTGGAACCGATCACCTGCGGGTTCCTGCTCCGGGGCGACGAGTACGGGCACATCCTGGCCGGGGAGCGCCGGGTCACCTTTGACGCCGAGACCGGGTGGCCGCTCACACTCGAGATCGAAGCCGTGGACGAGACCGACCGCCGGCTCAGCGTCAGGGGCGACGTGGTGAGCCGCCACTGGCGCGGGCACGGCGGGGATTCCCTGGTCCATTGGTCCTGGGACGGCGGGGTGGAGGGCTTCGGCGAGGATCAGAGCTACTTCAGCCGGGAGCAGTGGGAGACCAACCGGCGGCGGTCCTGACTGGCGTTAGACCTCGGACGGAGCGGTGACGGCTGTCCAGAGTGGCGAGGGTGCCGACGTCATGACGCGACCGGTCGGGCCCACGAAGGTCAGTTCCCCGTTGGCGTCTCCGGACATGGTCCACTGCCGACTGTGCACCCGGCGGTGATGGTGTTCGCAAAGGAGGGCGAGATTCTGGAGGTCCGTCCGACCACCCGGTTTCCAAGGTTTGATGTGGTGCGCGTTGGTGAAGGTCACGTTCGTGCATCCGGGGAACCGGCAATGCCGGTCCCGTCGCATGATCTCCCGGCGTTGCGCCTCGGTCGGGAAGCGTCGGGCCCGGCCTTCGTACATCGTGTGCCCGACGTCATCGTCAAGAGCGACCACGATGGTGGCGTCGCAGGCGATGCGGCGCACGGTCTCGCCGCTGATCAACCCGTCGCGCTCGAGCTCACCGGCAAGTTCTGAGGCCTCATCGACGAGCGTGACCAGGGGAACATGGGCCACCACGACGTGCGGGCTGGGTGTTCTGGTCGACGGCGTGCGGAACCTCTCCAAGAAGGCGTCGCAAAGCCGCTGATCCCATCTGGTCTCACCGTCCGAGGGCATTTGCCTGGCCCCCGCCTCGAGGGTCGCGCGGACTTCCGCGTAGGACTCGGCCGGGAGCTGGGCCGTCACGGTGCGGAAGGTGTCGTTGAAGCGGACGGAGCGGTTCTCGTAGTCCGAGTTCGCCTTGGCGTCCGAGGCCCCCTTGAGCTTCCGGCCGAGCTGCGCGAGCTGGTGCACCGAGTACTGCCTCGCCCTCTGGCGCAGCTCCTGGTCCGTCTCGGGTGTCGCCGTGTCGACCACCGCGCGTACCTTGTCGAAGCTCAGCTCGCCCTCGCACAGCCCGGCGGCCAGGTGCGGAAGGTCGAAGAGCCGCTCACCGACGTGCGCCCAGGCTCGCGCCGTCGCTACGGAGACACCGCATCGCTCGACGATCCATGCCTCGAGTGAGGTGGCGCCTTCGGCCCGCCACCCCTGGCGCCGGTCCAGCTCCCCGGTGAGCAGAACGATGCGACCCGCCTGGGAGGCCAGGCGGCGGGACGTCTCGGCGACCTCCTCCATGATCTCCTCGGTGGACATCTCGGCGATGTTGGTGTCGGTGCCGGCCATCGGGGAGGAACGGTCGCCGGCGGGCGGCGTTGTCGCGGACTACTGCAGGGTGACCGGCAGGCTGCGGAAGCCGCGCAGCGCCTGGACCGGCTTGTACCGGAGGCTGTCACGGGGCACGGCCAGGCGCATGTCGGGGAAACGTCGGACGAGCTCGCCGATGGCGATCTGGCCCTCCAGGCGGGCCAGTTGGTTGCCGAGGCAGAAGTGCTTCCCGAAGGCGAACGTCAGGTGGCGGTTCGGGTCCCGGCCGAGGTCGAGGTCGTCGGGCCGCTCGAACACCGCCTCGTCGCGGTTGGCCGAGATGATCATGCCCAGGACCTTGCTTCCCTGGGGGATGGTGGTGCCCTCGAGGTCGACGTCATCGAGGAGAGTGCGAGCGGCGCCGCACGGGACCGGTGTCGTGAAGCGGAGGAGCTCTTCCACTGCGGGGGGCAGGAGCTCGGGGTCGTCCCGCAGCCGCTCCGCCTGGTCGGGGTGCTCCATGAGGGCGAGCGCCGAGCTCCCGATGAGATTGGCGGTGGTGTCGTGGCCCGCCAACATGAGGAGGAAGATCATCGCCATGACCTCGTCGTCGCTGAGCGAGTCGCCATCCTCGCTCGCCTGCAGCAGGGCGGAGATCAGCCCGTCGTCGGGCACGGCACGACGCTGGGCAGCCAGACGTTCCAGCACGGCGTAGAGCTTGCGGGCCGTGGGGATCGCCCTGACGGCGTCGGCGGCCGAGCCGCTCCCCAGGCGGACGACGAACCGTTCCATCAGGACATGGAACCGATCTCGCTCGGCGTCGCCGACTCCCAACATGGTCGAGATGACGGACAGCGGCAGCGGGACGGCGACCTCTTCGACGAGGTCGACGGTCTCGCTCCCCTTTCGGGACACCTTGTCGACGAGGTCGGCCACGATGCGCTCGATCTCGCCGGTCAGCTGCTGCACCATGCGGGGCGTGAAGGCCTTGTTCACGAGGCGGCGCAGGCGGGCGTGGTCGGGGTCGTCCTTGTAGACCATCGAGCTGGTCAGCAGGCGGAACATCCTCGGGAGGTGCCGCATGAGGAAGCTGGAGCCCTGGCTCGTGGGATCGCTCGAGAAACGCACGTCGTTGTGGAGCAGCAGCACATGCTCGTGCCGGGTGAACAGGTACCCGGCGCCCCCCAGCATCTGCTTGGAGTACGCCCTCGCCACGGGGGCGTGGCGCCGCAGCTCGGCGTAGCGGGGGTACGGGTCGGTGAACATGACCGGGTCGGCCAGGTCGGTGACGGTCGATGGGGCGCGATCGTTCATGTGGTCGAGAAGACCTTTCGTGAGTAGTACCAGACCGCCAGCGCGCTCAGCACGACGGCGAACGCGGCCAGCGCACCGATCTGCGGCAACGTGTCGGCGAAGGTCGCATGGTCGTAGATGAGCTTGACGAACGCGTCCATGGCCCACGCCTGGGGGACGATGTGCCCGACGTGGTTGACGGTCGTGCTCACGGTGTCGAGCTGGTAGACGCACCCGCCGAGCATGCCGGCGATGATGGCCACGATCACGGCGGTGGCGATCGCCTGTTCCTGGGAGCGCGCCCACGTGCCGATGATCACCGCCAGCGCGGCGATGCTGATCGCGAGGAGCGCGACGACGAGGAAGACGCTCAGCGGATTCCCCCAGTGCACGTTGAAGAGCACGATGCCGACGAAGATCAGCCCGAGCGCCATGGCGAACGCCGTGACCATCATGCTCGCCATCTGACCGAAGACGATGGCGCGTTTGTGCACCGGCGCCGCCGACAGGCGTTGCAGGACGCCCAGGCGGCGGGTTTCGACCATGCCCGCCGCCAGGACCAGCACCGCGATCCCCATGAACAGGACCAGGTTGGCGGGCGCCACGTACGCGAACGGGCTGAGCGGGGCTTCGGTCTGGGTTCCCTTGAGGGTCTCGTCGGTGAATTTCGTGTTGGACCCTTCGGCGGCCATCAGATCCATCAGCGCCACGACGTCGGTGTGGGCCTGCACCGCATCGGTCGTGGCCGATTCGACCAGGAAGTCCGCCCGCACGGAGTCGTTCTGGGACGGGAGTTGGACGATCCCGGCAACCACCCGGCCGCGCAGGATGTCATCGGTCAGGTCCGTCCGATTGGCCTCGACCCGGACCTTTATCCCGTCGGTCGTCCGCGCCAGGTGGAGCAATCGGGGCGACGGGTGCAGGAGTCCGATGGGCTCCTTGGGGCTGCCCTCCAAGAGGCCGGTGATGAGGATGATGACGACCGGCACCAGGGTGCCGATGATGAGGAGGCGCCGATCCCCCATGGCCCGACGGAGGTTCACCCAGATGACGGCGATCATGGCTCGACCATCTTCCTCACGCGGGTCAGCGCGAGGCCGCCGGCGACGGCGGCGATGGCCAGCAGGACGAAGAAGGGGCCGATGATGCTGCTGGCGGGCTCGCCGAGCTGGTCGAGGCGGCCGAAACCGACCAGGGCCCATCCGTTCGGCGTGCCCAGAGCGAGGACCTGGAAGACGTCGGGGAGCGATCCCGACGGGAGGAGGTTGCCGCCGAGCAGCGCCAAAGCCAGACCCACCAGCAACGTGATGCCGAACGCCTGCTGCTCGGTCTTGGCCAGCGAGGTGAGGAAGACGCCGATGCCGCACATGGCGGCCGTGGCCCCCACGCAGAGGAGCAGGACACCGAGCGGATCACCCCAGTCGGCCCCGAAGGCGAAGGTCGTGACGGCCCAGATCACGAAGATGGTGGCCAGGCCGGTCACGAAGATGGCCAGCAGCTTCCCGAGGACGATCTGGGTGGGCCGTAGGGGGGCGGCGGTGATGCGCGAGAGCGTGCCGGCGGCGCGCTCCATGAGGATGGAGCGCATCCCGAGTCCGCTCCCGATGAAGAGGAAGACCACTGCGATGTTCGGCGCAAAGAAGTTGAGATTGACCTTGCCGCCGTGGCCGACGCTCTGGGTCGTGATGGCCACCGTGGCGGGGTCGCTACCGGTGCCGCCGGGGTGGGGCACGTGCCCGGCGTAGAGAACGCTGGAGATCCCGGCGGCGATGGACTCGGCGTACTCCTGTCCCAGCTGCGAAGTTCCCCGCGTGACCACGTCGAATCCCGGTGTGGGGGTGGCCCCCGGATCGACGACCGGTACGAGCAGGCTGCTCAGGTGGATCTGTCCCCGCAGCACCGCGACGCCGCTGTCCAGTCGGCCGTCGGCCACGGCGGTCTTGACCGCCTGCTCGCTCGGCAGGGAGACGACGGTGACACCGGGAGGCAGTTGGCTGTCATGGACGGCAGCGGCCGTCAGCTCGGGCGATGCGCCCGAGACGCCGACTCGCACGACTTGCGTGGAACTACTTCCGGCGAAGGACAGTCCCAGCACGGCCGACATGAGGAGTGGCGCAGCGAGACAGCCAATGAGAACGGAGCGATCGCGCAGCCGGCGGCGCAGCTCGTTCAGCGCGATGACGCGGATCAATCGCGCAGCTCTTTCCCCGTGAGCCTCAAGAAGACGTCTTCGAGGTTGGGCGAGCGCACCTCGACACCGGTCAAGTCGATGCCGTGCCGCGACGCGACCGCGACGACGGCCGAGAGAACGGCCGGACCGTGGTCCGTGGTCAGCTCGAGGTGCCCCTCGACTTCGTGCACGTCGTGGATGTTGTCGAGCTCACGACAGGCGGCGGCAAGCTCGTCGAGAGCCGCCGGGTCGCAGGCCAGATGCACCTTGTCCCTGCCTCCGTGGGCGCCGATGAGGGCCTCGGCTGTCCCTTCCGCGATGAGGTGACCGTCATCGATGATGCCGATCCGGTCGCAGAGCTTCGCCGCCTCCTCCATGTAGTGCGTCGTGTAGAGGACGGCGATACCGAGCAGCCCGACGGTCTCGAGGATGGCGTTGCGGCTCTGGGGATCGACACCCACGGTGGGCTCGTCGAGGACGAGCAGCTTGGGCCGGTGCAACAGGCCGGCCGCCATGTTGGCCCGCCGTTTCATGCCGCCCGAGTAGGTGCCGATGCGATCCTTCCCGCGATCAGCCAGTCCCACGAGCTCGAGCGTCTCGCCGATGCGGGCCTGCAGCTCCTTCCCCGTCAATCCGTAGAGCTGCCCGAAGAAGGTGAGGTTCTCCACCGCGGAGAGGTCGGGGTAAAGGGCGAGGTCCTGGGGGACGAAGCCGATGGTCGCCTTGGCCTCGAGGGTGCCGCCTTCGAACCCGGCGATCGTGACCTCCCCCTCGTCGGCCACGGTCAGCCCGCACAGCATGGAGATGGTTGTGGTCTTGCCGGCCCCGTTCGGGCCAAGGAGGCCGTAACACTCATGCTCCCCGATGTAGAAGGACACGCCGTCGACCGCCTGGCGGTCGCCGTACCGCTTCCGCAGGCCCTCGCAGCGCAGCATCGGTGACGGGACCAACCCGGTCGCGCCTGAGACGCTGCCGCCGACCGCCTGATCCATACACCCTCCCCAGGGAAAAGAGGCGCCTCTTTTGAGCACGCTATCAGAGCAGAAACGGGGGACTTCCCGAGCGCACCCGGTTCCGCAGTTCCGGACGGGTCGATCCGATCAACCGCGTGTGCAGCGGCGCGACAACATCACCTCAGTCCGCCACGACGAGCGGATACGAGGCGGCCGCGACCGCCAGGATCTCTTCCCGGTCCTCGCGCAAGAGGAAGCCGGCGGCGATGGTGGCGTCGAGCGATGCCTCGAATTGCTGCAGGTACTCGTCCTCGCCTCCCGGGTACAGCGCCGACAAGGTGGCGTCGTCGAAGGGCTCGGTGCGGCCGAAGAGCATGGCGAAGGACTCGCCGCTCTGGCCGAGACCCGCCAAGACCGCTGACGGTGCCTCCACCCAGGGGGTGCGTATGCCACCGAGCGCCAGGCCCCGCTCGTCGACGCGGAAGCCGGTCCCCTCGGCGTCGACGTCGAGCCGGGGTGCCGCCGGGGGCGGCTCGCCCCCGGCCGCCCACGTCGTCAGGTGGGCCAAGGCAGCCTGGGCGACGTAGTGCTGCTGCGGTCCGGCGTTGATCGGCGTGTCCGTCTGGCCGATCATGAGATTCGTGGTGGGACGCAACAGTTCGGCCATGCGAGCAGGGGTCAGGGTGCCGTCATCGTGGCGACCCGCGCTGACCGTGTAGGTGTCGGCGTGAGCCGCTCCCGTCATCTCCCAGACCCGGATGCGCTCGGAGTCGGGCTGCTCGGCGAGCCCGCCCCCCAGGAGGATCACGTCGGTCTCGCTCTGCAGCACGAGCACGGGCACCCGGGTGTCCTCGCGGATGCGCTCACCCTTGTGCGAGATGGCACGGCGGGTCGCCTCGATCCCCTCGCCCCGTGCGGAAGGAATGAAGACCCCGTCGATCGAGACGCCGACTCCGGGCCGCCCGTGCACGAAGTAGCCATCGAAGACTCGGGCATGGGGATCGACGGCGTTGATGTACGTCACCAGGCAGGCCGCCGACTGCGACTCGCCGGCTGCGAGCAACCGCTCCGGCACCAGGCCACCCAGCGGATTCTCGTCGATCGGCCTGCGGAGCACCGCGCCCACCTGGGTGAAGATGTCGAAGGACCACGCGTCACCAGGGTGCTCGAGCTCGCCGTAGCGCTCCGGGGCCAGCAGCTTCAGGTGAATGCTCTCCACGAAGCCTCCGCCGTCGATCCCCACCTTCTGGGCCGACACGCCGACCCAGCCGTGCCCCTGGGCGGCGAGGTGACGGTGGAAGAAACCCCAGTCGGGCGCCGCGTCGATGCCCGCCGACACGTTGTGCCACTCCACGACGACCGTTCCGCTGAACCGGTCGGGGTCGAGGGGACGTCGTACGACGAAGCGCGTCCGGAACGGTGCCTCGGCGCCCGGCGCCACATCCCAGTGCCCGTCCGCTCCCCGCTCCCCTTGCAGGTCGTACGAGGTCGCCGCCCCCTCCAGGCTGAACTCCGTCTCCCCGTAGCCGAGCGTCGCGAGGTCGTAGTCCCGCATGACATCCGGCGCCGTCCCCGGCATCTCCTCGAACTCTGCCCTCCGCATGCTGGCCACTGTCGTCCTTCCCGGTCAGGGCGCCGTGCCCGACTCGATTTGGCTCCCCTAATTGGGATACTCTTTATCCGAAGGCCGGTATCGGGCCGGCACACCAACGGCGCAGAGGAACGAGGATACGACGTGACGGAGGCCTGGATCATCGACGCATGCCGCACACCACGGGGAATCGGAAAGGTCGGCAAGGGTGCACTGGCCGGGCTGCACCCGCAAGTGCTGGGCGCCACCGTGTTGCGGGCCCTGGCAGAGCGCAACGGATTCGACACCGGTGACGTGGACGACATCGTCTGGGGCACATCCATGCAAGTCGGGACGCAGGGCGGCGACCTCGGCCGCATGGCCGCCCTCGACGCCGGCTACGCCATCACCGCCAGCGGCGTCACCCTGGACCGCTTCTGCGGGTCGGGCATCTCCTCGGTCAACTTCGCCGCCGCGTCCGTGATGTCGGGCATGGAGGACGTGGTCATCGCCGGCGGCACCGAGATGATGTCGTCCTACGCCGGCAACGTCTCGCCGTCGCGCTCACCCTTCCTCGACAGCGGCAACGATCATCTGCGTTCCATCCATCCCCAGACGAACCAGGGCGTCGCCGCCGACGCCATCGCCACGCTCGAGAAGATCGACCGGCGGGCCGTCGACGAACTGGCGGCAGAGTCGCAGCGCCGGGCCGAGGTCGCCATCAAGGAGGGCCGTTTCGAGCGCTCGACGGTGGCGGTGCTCAACCTCGACGGCACGGTCGCGCTGGACCGGGAGGAGTACCCGCGCCCGGGCACGACGGCGGACTCGCTGGCCTCCCTTCCCTCGTCCTTCGAGGCCCTGGCCGACATCCCGCTCGACGAGAACGGCACGACGTACCGCTCGCTCGTCCTGCAGAAGTTCCCCGGTCTCGAGATCACCCACGTGCACCACGCGGGAAACTCGTCGGGAGTGGTCGACGGGGCCGCAGCCCTGCTCATGACGAGCCCCGAGTACGCCACGACACACGGCCTGCGGCCCCGGGCCCGCATCGTGGCCACGGCGAACATCGGCGACGATCCCACGCTCATGTTGAACGCGCCCGTCCCGGCCACCCGCAAGGTGCTCGCCAAAGCGGGTATGGCGTTGAGCGACATCGACCTGTTCGAGGTCAACGAGGCCTTCGCCGTCGTCCCGGAGAAGTTCATCCGCGACCTCGACATCGACCGCGAGCGGATCAACGTCAACGGAGGCGCCATCGCGCTGGGCCACCCGATCGGGGCCACCGGCTCGCTCCTGGTCGGCACGGCGTTGGACGAGCTCGAACGGCGCGACGAGCAGGTGGCGCTGATCACCATGTGCGCTGGCGGCGGCATGGCGCCGGCGGTGATCATCGAGCGCCTCTAGCCACGGTGCACGACCGGGACCAGGGCACGAGATCGTGACGACGTTGCCCGAAACGCTGGACTCGGACGAGTACGACGAGTTCGCGATGCTCCACGAGAACGCGGCCGAATGGGACATCCCCTTCGAGCGGCAGCCGGTCGTCGCGCGGCAGTCGTTGGCGTTGGCATCGGGCCAGACGCTGTCGTACCTCCGCTGGGGTGAAGGTGAGCCCGAGCTCGTCTTCCTGCACGGCGGGGCCCAGAACGCGCATACGTGGGACACCGTCATGCTGGCCCTCGGGCGTCAGGCGGTGGCGGTCGACCTGCCGGGTCACGGGCACTCGGACCGCCGGAGCGACCGCGGCTATGGGCCGTGGCAGAACGCCGAGGCGGTGGCTTCGCTCGTGGAGTCGGTGGCGCCCGCCGCCCGGTGCGTCATCGGCATGTCGCTCGGCGGGGCCACGACCATCCGCCTGGCGGCGCAGCGGCCGGACCTGTGCCGTCGCGCCGTCTTCATCGACGTCACACCACAGATCAATGATCCGTCCCGCCAGCTCACCACCGCCGAGCGGGGCACGGTCTCGCTCATCGCCGGATCGCCGGTCTACGACAGCTTCGACGAGATGGCCGACGCGGCGGTTGCCCTGAGCCCGTTCCGGTCGGCCTCCGGCGTGCGGCGGGGGGTGCGCCACAATGCGCGTCGGCTCGATGACGGTCGCTGGACCTGGCGCTACGACCTCTTCGGCCCGGCGCCGGGCGAGCCGGTGGGTGAAGGAGGGGCGACCCGGTGGGTCGATTTCACCCCACTCTGGGACGACGTGAGCGCCATCACCGTCCCTTCCCTCTTCGTCCGTGGAGGACTCTCCCCCTTCGTGACCGACGAGGACATCGCCGAGATGCAGCGACGCCTCCCCTCGCTGCAGGTCGTCGTCGTCGACGGGGCCGGCCACGCCGTGCAGAGCGACCGGCCACTCGTGCTGGCCGACCTCATCCGCAACTTCGCCCTCTGACGATCGCCCGTCCACCCGACCAGTTGAGGTGCCGGGCCGGCGCATGGTACGCATCGAGGGTGTTCATGATGCGATTCGCCATGCGATCGACCTCGCCTGATCCGCAAACCCGGGCGGCGCTCTACGCGACCACCATCGAGATGTGCGAGTGGGCCGAGGGCCGGGGCGGCGTGGCCGCCGTCCTCAGCCAGCACCATGGCGTGGACGACGGGTACCTGCCTTCACCGGTCCCGCTCGCCGCCGCCATCGCGGCCAGGACCGAGTCGATGCCCATCAACGTCGCCGCGCTCCTCTTGGCCCTCTACGAGCCGGTCAAGCTGGCCGAGGACCTGGCGGTCGTCGATCTGATCAGTCGCGGCCGGGTCTCCTACGTCGTCGGGATCGGCTACCGGGCCGAGGAGTTCGCCATGTTCGGCGTCGACCGGCGGCAACGCGCCGCGCTGGTCGAGGAGCGCATCACCCTGCTCCGCCGGTTGTGGGCGGGAGAGGAGGCCGATGTGGACGGTCGCCCGGTCCGGGTGACCCCGCTCCCCTACACCCCCGGTGGTCCGCCACTGGCCTACGGCGGCGGGACCGAGGCGGCGGCGCGGCGGGCGGCCCGGCTCGGTCTGCTGTTCTTGGCCGAGACGCACGACAGCACGCTCGAGCAGGCCTACCGGTCCGAAGGAGGCGCGTCGGCGCCCGGCTGCTTCTTTCCTGTGGCGGGGGTGCCGAACACCGTGTTCGTCGCCGACGATCCCGAACGGGCCTGGGCGGAGATCGGCGAGTACCTCCTGCTGGACTCCGTCAGCTATTCGGGCTGGAACGCGCACCGCGAGGGCACGGCGTCGATCTCGCGTGCCACGAGCGTCGCGGACATGGCAGCCGAGAAGGGTGCGTACCAGATCCTCACCCCGGCGGACGCCCGGACCCTCGTCGAAATGGGGATGCCCCTCGGCCTCCAACCACTGGTCGGCGGCCTCCCGCCGGACCTGGCCTGGCCCTATCTCGAGGCGGCCGCGGCGGCCGTCTCGCCCGTGTCGCCCGAGGCCTCCTAGCGGTACTGGGTCTCGCTCTTGTCCCGCGGCGCCGGCGGAGCCGGCGGGTAGTTGCCGATCTGCGTGTAGGACATCCCGTTCTGGAGAGCCGCCGTGCGCGTCATCTCCAGCGACTCCCAGATGGCACGGATCGTCCCCTGGATCGCCTTGGGGTTCCGCCCGGCGATCGACAAAGCGATCTGGTGGGCGCGCGTCACGCAGCTGCTCCCGGGACACCACCTCGGTCACGAGCCCGAGGCGCAGGGCGGTCTCGGCCGTGATGCGTTCCTCGTTGCCCATCAGCGCCCAGCGCAGCACGTCGCCCAGGGGGACGCCCCGGTACAGCATGCCCATCGGCTCCAGTGCGCTGACAATCCCGACGTTGGCGTGCGGGTCGAAGAACACCGCATCGTCGGAGCAGATGATGATGTCGGACTCGTTGATGAAGTACTGCCCCCCGCCGGCACAGAGCCCGTGCACGGCCGCCACCACGGGCTTCCAGACCCGGTGGTGGAGCTTGGGAGCCAGGAGCACGCCGGGGTCGAAGCTGTTCCACACGTTGTCCTTCATGAACCAGCTGCTGTCGCCCTTGATGTCGACGCCGGTGCAGAAGGCGCGGTCGCCGTTGGCCTGGATGATGGCGCAGTGGATCTCGTCGGTGTCACGGATGGTCTCCCAGGCCCATGTGATGTCGTCCGCCATCGCCTTGTTGAACGAATTCAGGCTGTCGGGACGGTTGAGCGTGATCGTGGCCACGTTGTCCGCGACGTCGAACAGGATGGCTTCGCGTTCCATGGTTCCGGTCCTCCTGGGGCCTCGGTGCCGACTGGGGCTAAATGGTACACTCTTTGTTCCGGGTTGCGGCAGGGCGTGCGGGCCAGACAGCATCACACACGACCGAGCAACAGACAGCGAGACCAGAGGAGAGGAACCCGCCGTGGAGATCCAGGGGAAGAAGGCCGTCGTCGTCGGAGGCGCGTCCGGCATGGCCAAGGCAGCAGCCCAGCTGCTCCACCAGAAGGGGGCGGACATCGCCATCCTCGACCTGCCGACGTCGGCCGGAGCCGAGGTGGCCAAGGAGCTCGACGGCACGTTCCACGAGGTGGACGTGCTCGACGACGATCAGGTCGAGTCCGCCCTCTCTGACGCCGTGGCCGCGCTCGGCGGACTGCACATCGCCGTCAACACGGCCGGAGGCGGGGTCGGGATCCGCACCATCACCAAGGATGGGCCCCACCCCCTGGCGGACTTCCGCCGCACCATCGAGCTGAACCTCATCGGCACCTTCAACCTCAACCGGCTCCAGGCCTTCCACATGTCGACCAACGAGCCCGAGGACGGCGAGCGCGGTGTGATCATCGACACCGCCTCCATCGCCGCCTTCGAGGGACAGATCGGCCAGGTGGCCTACACGGCGGCCAAGGCCGGCATCGCGGGCATGATGCTCACCATGGCACGCGACCTCGGGAGCCTGGGCATCCGGGTCCTGGCCATCGCGCCGAGCCTGTTCAGCACGGGTATCACCGAGGGCATCCCCGACGAATTCGCGGCGGCGCTGACCAAGGACGCCGCCTTTCCCAAGCGCATGGGCCGTCCGGAGGAGTACGGCAAGCTCGCCGTGGCCATCGTCGAGAACCCGATGCTCAACGGCTCCTGCATCCGGCTCGACGCCGGGCAGCGCTTCGCGCCGAAATAGCCGGCTGGTCGCCGTGCGCTCGATCGACCTGCAGGTCGACGTCACCGAGGCGGCGGGGCTCGGCGAGCCGGCGCACGTCGCGCTCACCGTCACGGCCCCCGACGAGCTCGTTCCCGAGCCGGTCGTGTGCTTCGCCAAGCCGGGGGGCGGCTACGGGCGGGGCTACTTCACCGCCGACCTACCCGGTCCGGCGCACGGTTCCCAGGCGGAGTGGCACGCGGCCCGGGGGTGGGTCTTCGTCTCCCTCGACCATCTCGGTGTCGGCGACAGCTCGCTGCACGATCCCGAGCGCCTCTCCTACAGCCCGGTCGTGGCGGCGAGTCAGGCCGCCGAAGCCGACGTGTTGCAGAAGCTGGCGGCGGGCAGCCTGATCGACGGACTCCCGAAGGTCGAGCGTCCTGTGACGATCGGCATCGGGCAGTCGATGGGGGGCTGCCTCACCGTGGTGCAGCAGGGCCGGTACCACGGCTACGACGGCATCGGGGTGCTCGGCTACAGCGTCCTGCACACGCATCCGCCGACGGCGCCCGGCACGCCGCCCATCGTCATGCCGTGGGTCCCGCGCGATGCCCTGCCGTCCGACGGCATCTTCACCAACGGCCCCGCGCTGGCCGACGTCGACCCGGCCAGGGGCCCGGGCGCCGACGCCATGGCATGGGGGTTCTACTACGACGACGTCGACCCCGCCTTCGTCGCGCGGGACCTGGCGGACTTCCCGTCCCGCCACGGCGACCTGTCCGCATGGGCATCCGCCACCGTCCCGGCGACCGTCGCCATGTGGTGCCTCACGCCCGGTGGGGCGCTGCCGGAGGCGGCGGCGATCCGCTGCCCCGTCCTCGTCGGCCTGGGCGAGCGCGACGTGCTGGTGGACCCGCGGGGTGAGCCGAGGGCGTACGAGTCGTCCCGGAGCGTCGACCTCTTCATCTGCCCGAGAATGGGACACATGCACAATTTCGCGGGGACGCGCGAGCTGTTCTGGCGCCGTCTCGAGACGTGGGCACAGTGGGTGCGGGCGGCCCGGGACTGATGGAGCTCGACCGGGCCGAGGACCTCCCGACGCTGCTCACCCTCGAGCGGGTCGACCGCGATCTCTTCCGAGGTCGCAACGCCAACTACGGGCCGCGGCAAACCCTCTACGGCGGGCAGGTGGCGGCGCAGTGTCTGCTCGCGGCGGCGGCTACGGTCGAACCGGACCGCCTTCCCCACTCGCTGCACGGCTACTTCCTCCGGGCCGGACGGAGCAATCTGCCGGTCATTCTCGAAGTGGACCGTGACCGGGACGGGCGCTCGTTCTCGGCCCGCCACGTCATCGCCGTGCAGGAGGGCGAAGTCATCTTCTCCATGATCACGTCGTTCCACGCCGAGAGCGAGGGCGGGGTCTTCGACGAAGCGCCCCGGCGCAGCGTGCCCCCGCCCGAGGACATCGCCAAGGGCGGCTGGAACACGCTGCTCGATGTGCGCCCGGTCACGCCGACGGATTTCCTCAAGGGCGTCTTCACCGACTGTCTGTGGGTACGATCCGCCGCACCGCTGAGCGACGACCTGCTGATGCACAGGGCGGCGCTGACCTATCTGTCGGATCTCGGCACGGGCTTCGGTCAGCAGGACGAGACGATCATCGGGCGCGGGGGACCGTCGATCGACCACTCCATGTGGTTCCACGAGAACATCAGGGCCGACGACTGGGTGCTCATCGACCTGCGGCCGGTCAAGGCCCGCAGCGCCCGTGGCTCGTACAACGGCTCCTTGAGGAACCGCCAAGGCGTCCTGGGTGCCACCATCCACCAGGAGCAGCTGCTGCTCCCGGGGTCCATGTCCGAGGTCGCCGCGGAGGCGCTGCGCCAGGAGGCCGAGCTGGCGGCACGCGAGGGGCGGACACCGCGAAACTTCGAGGAGTTGCAGCGGGCCCACCGGGAGCACCCCGCCGGTCACTAGCTGGCCGAGTACAACTCGCGGGCGGAGTCAGGCCACCCAGTTGGCGATCGTCTCGATGTCCTGCAGCGCATTCGGACCGACGGGCTGCACGTTGAGCACGGTCACCCCGGACTCCCGGTAGGCGGCGACGCGGTCCTTGACGAAGCCGGCGTCGCCGATGAGCGACATGCCCGCCACCAGGTCACCGGGTACGAGCGCGGCCGCCCGCTTGCGGTCACCCCCGAGGTAGGCGTCCTGGATCTCCTCGGCCTCCTTCTCGTAGCCGTACCGCTGCAACACGTCGTTGTAGAAGTTCTTGCCCCTGGCGCCCATGCCTCCGTAGTAGAGGGCGAGCATCGGGCGGTCCCTCTCGCGCAGCCCGTCGACGTCGTCGCCGATGGCGAGTGACCCCCCGGCCACGATCTCGAGCGGCGGCAGGTCCGCCGAGCGCGCCCTCCGGCCGGCCTCGAGCGAGGACCGCCACAGCTCGTGGGCCCGGTCCGGCCAGTAGTGCAGCGGGAGCCAGCCCTCGGCCAGCTCGGCGGTCATCTCCACGTTCTTCGGGCCGAGGGAGGCGACGAAGATGGGAATCCGCTCGCGCACCGGGTGGTCCATGATCTTGAGCGCCTTGCCGAGACCGGTACCCTTCCCCTCGGCCAGCGGCACCTGGTAGTTGGCGCCCTGGTGGACGAGGCGGTCACGCCGCCACACCGAGCGGCAGATCTCGATGATCTCGCGGGTGCGGGCCAGCGGGGCGTCGTAGGGGACCCCGTGGAAGCCCTCGACGACCTGGGGCCCGGAGGCGCCGAGCCCCAGGACGAAACGCCCCCGGGACAGCTTGTCGAGGCCGACCGCCGTCATGGCCATGAGCGTCGGGGTGCGCGAGTAGAGCGGCAGGATGCTCGACCCGATCTGCGCCTTCTTGGTCACGGCGGCGAGGAAGCCCATGGCAGAGACCGCATCGGCCGAATAGGCCTCACCCGTCCACAGATAGTCGACGCCCAGGTCCTCCAGCCGCTTGGCGTGGGCGGCGAACTTGTCAGGGTCGTCCCGCATCCCTACCGTCGCGCCCAGCTTCATGGTCCGGCTCCTCTCGGGGCGGTCTGGCCCCGTCCCACAATAGAGGATACTATTTAGACATGTCGATTGCGATCACAGAAGACCACCGAGCCCTGGGACAGACGGCCTCGGATTTCCTGGCCAAGCGCGATGCCCGAGGGGCCGCCCGCGCCCTGCTCGAAGCGGAGACCGAGGAGCTGCCGGCCTTCTGGGGCGACCTGGCCTCACTCGGCTGGCTCGGCCTGCACCTCCCCGAGGAGAGGGGCGGCTCGGGGTTTGGTCTGCCCGAGCTCGTCGTGGTGGTGGAAGAGCTCGGCCGCGCCGTCGCGCCGGGGCCCTTCGTCCCCACCGTGATCGCCAGCGCCGTAATCAATGCTGCCGCCTCCGACGAGCTGGCGGCGCGACTGCTGCCGGGGCTGGCGGACGGATCGGTGTGCGCCGGCATCGCGCTCGACGTCCGACATCACTTTGTCGGGGGGCACGGCCGCCGGGACGGCGCCGGCGGTCCTGGGCGGTGGCCTCGCCAACGTGCTCGTCCTCCCCGCGGGCGACGACGCCATCGTGGTCGAGACTTCGGGCGCTGGCGTGACCGTGGACGTGCCGGGCAATCTCGATCCCACGCGGCGGACCGCCCGCGTCACGCTCGACGGCGCGCCCGTACAGATCGTCCCGGGCGGGCGGCAGGTGCTGGTCGACCTGGCCCGCCTCGTGGTCGCCGCCGAGGCGACCGGGATCGCCACCGAATGCACCGAGCAGGCCGCCGCCTACGCCAAGGTCCGCGTGCAGTTCGGCCGGCCCATCGCCACCTTCCAGGCCGTCAAGCACCATTGCGCCAACATGCTCGTCGCATCCGAGCTCGCCACCGCGACGGTGTGGGATGCCGCCCTCGCCGCCGAAGAGGGAGGCGATCAGCTCTCGCTGGCCGCGGCGATGGCCGCCGCGCTGGCGCTGTCGGCGGCGGACGAGTGCGCGCAGCTCAACATCCAGGTGCACGGGGGCATCGGCTTCACGTGGGAGCACGACGCCCACCTGTATCTCCGCCGGGCGACCGCGCTCGAAGCGGTGGTGGACGCCGAGGCGGCCGCCCGTGACATCACCGATCTGGTGCGGAGCGGTGCGCGACGCGTGCGCACCATCGACCTTCCTCCCGAGGCCGAGCCGATGCGCGATGAGGTGCGTTCGTTTGCGGACCGGGTGAAGGGGATCGACGCGGCGGGGCAGCGGACGGCCATGATCGAGACCGGGTACGTCATGCCGCACTGGCCCAAGCCATGGGGACGCGATGCCGGCGCGGTCGAGCAGCTGGTCATTGAGCAGGAGTTCAGGGCCGCCGGCGTGTCACGCCCCCAGTACGCCATCACGGGCTGGGTCATCCTCACGCTGGTGCAGCACGCCAACGAGGACCAGGTGGCCCGCTGGGTCCTGCCCGCCCTGCGCCAGGACGTCATCTGGTGCCAGCTCTTCAGCGAGCCCGACGCCGGCAGCGACGCCGCCGGGGTCACGACGAGGGGCACCCGGGTCGACGGAGGGTGGCTGGTCAACGGCCAGAAGGTGTGGACGAGCGGCGCCCACCACGCCAGCTTCGGCCTGGCGACCATCCGCACCGACCCCGATGCCCCGAAGCACCAGGGCATCACCACCATGGTCATCGACATGCACGCACCGGGCGTGGAGGTGCGCCCCCTCAAGATGGTCACCGGGCAGTCGGAGTTCAACGAGGTCTTCTTCAATGACGTCTTCGTGCCCGACGACGACGTGGTGGGTCCCGTCAACGGCGGCTGGACGGTGGCCCGGGCCACACTCGGCAACGAGAGCGTGTCCATCGGCGGCGGCCAGGGCGGGGTGTCGATGCCGGTGGACATGGTCATCGGCCCCTTCGACGCCCACCCCGAGCGCCTGGCCGGCGGATCCGGGCGGATCGGCCGCTCCATTGCGCGCACCGAGGCCATGGCGGTGCTCAACATGCGCAGCGCCCACCGCGCCGTCATCGGCGGGGGGCCGGGGCCCGAGGGCAACGTGACCAAGCTCGTGCTGTCGGAGATCGGCCACGAGACGGCGGCCATCATGGCCGCGCTGGGCGGCCCGGATACCGCCTATACGGACGGCGCGGGAGCGATGACATCCATGATGGTGCTCATGCACCGGGGCATGTCCATCGCCGGCGGGACGTCGGAGATCAAGCGCAACCAGATCGGCGAGCGCATCCTCGGCCTGCCGCGCGACCCGCTGATCAACTAGGGAATTCCAGCGGGGCACCCGGCACGAACGTCGAGTCCTGCACGCGCCAGTCCGTCGAGACGAAGCGATGGGCGATGAGCCAGCGCTCGCCGACGGGGACCAGCCTGTCCCGGTACCGGCCCAGGTGGTCGGGTCCCTTCTCGGTGAAGACGGTGAAGTAGCTCGCCACCATGGCCTCCTCTGGCGACAGGGACTCGAACCGGATGTTGGTGACGTTGTGACGGACGATGCGCCTCGGGGCCTCCGCCGGCTGCTCGCGTGCCGCGTCGCGGGCCCGCATCGCGACGGTCTGCCCCCCGAAGCGCTCGATGATGGCCGCACGGCCCGTGATCGGCTCATTCCCCCGGATCTCGAGGACGCCGTCCTCGCAGAAGGCCGCCGCGAATTCCTCGAGGAGGAACCGGTCGCCGGCGTGGCTGTACTGCGCCAGGGTGTCGCGGCACGACTCGCGAACGACGAGCTCCCAGAGCTCCACGTCAGACCGTACGGGGGGTGGTCGGGGCCATGACCGATCATACGTAGCAACCCGGCAACCGATGTGGGAAGGGATCAGGTTCCGGAGGCCGGGCTGACCCCGGCCGTAGAGTCCTGGCTATGGCAGACCCGGACGGCGGCCGCGTGACCACGGTCTGGCAACTGCTGGTGGGTCCTCCCCGTACGGCCCTGGGCAGTGGGAAGGAGCGGATCACCCCGGTCCAGGGCCTCTCCGCCCTGTCGCTCGACGCGCTGACCTCGGTCGCCTACGGGCCCGAGGCGATCATCCTCGTGCTGGCCGTGGCGGGTGCCGGGGCGCTGCATCTCGTCCTCCCCATCACGATCGCCATCGTCGCCCTCCTGGCGATCCTGGTCTTCTCGTACCGCCAGGTCATCGACGCCTATCCGATGGGCGGCGGTGCCTACGCCGTCTCCCGGGCGAACTTCGGCGCCCACACGAGCCTCGTCGCCGCGGCTTCTCTCGTCGTCGACTACACGCTCACCGTCGCCGTCTCCATCGCCGCCGGCGTCGCCGGGCTCCAGTCGGCCTTCCCCGGGCTCGACGGCGCCACCGTTCCGCTGTGCCTGGGAATCCTCCTCTTCATCATGCTCCTCAACCTGCGGGGCCTAGGAGAGACGGCGCGCGCCTTCCTGCTGCCCACGATGGTCTTCATCGTCGGGCTGCTGGTCATCATCGCCATCGGCCTCATCCACCCCCTGGGCCTCAACGAGTCACAGCCCGGGACGTCGCAGCTCCCGACGACGGGGCTCAAGGCAGTGACCATCCTGCTCGTCCTCAAGGCCTTCTCCGCCGGCTGCAGCGCGCTGACCGGCGTGGAGGCGATCGCCAACGGGGTGCCGCTCTTCCGGGAGCCGCGCACGGTCCGGGCCAAGCGGACCGAGATGCTGCTCGGGGTCATCCTCGGGGCGATGCTGCTCGGCCTGGCCGTCCTGGCCAAGCGCTGGCACATCGGCCCCCGGACCGGGCAGACCGTGCTGAGCCAGATCATGGCCATGGCGGTCGGCCGGGGCTGGGCCTACTACATCGTCACGATCACCATCACCATCGTGCTCGCCCTCGCCGCCAACACCTCCTTCGGCGGGCTCCCCGTCCTGGCCAGCCTCGTGGCGCGTGACAACTACCTCCCGCACCTCTTCACCATCCGGGGGGACCGACAGACCTTCGCGAACGGCATCGTGGTGCTGGCCGTCCTGGCGGGCGCCCTCCTCGTCGCCGTCGGGGGCAACACGAACACGTTGATCCCCCTCTTCGCCATCGGGGTCTTCATCGGCTTCACCCTGTCGCAGGCCGGGCTCGTCGTGCACTGGCGGAAGACCCGACCACCCCATTGGCGACGACGGGCGACCGTCAATGGCATCGGCGCGTGCATCACCGCCATCGCCACCATCGTCTTCCTCATCTCCAAGTTCACCGAAGGGGCCTGGGTGGTCGTCATCGCCATCCCCTCGTTCGTCTTCCTCTTCCTGCGCATCCACGCCTACTACGAGCGGGCCCGGCAGGAACTCCGGATGGACGAGATCCCCGAAAAACCAGAACCGAAGTACACGATCGTCATCGTGCCCGTGAACCGCATCTCGCGTCTCACCGAGCACGCGCTCTGTGAGGCCGAGTCCCTCGGCCAGCAGGTGATTGCCGTGACGGTCGTCCTCCGGGGCGAGGACGAGGGCACCCACGACGCGGACGCCCTCGAGCACCAGTGGCGGGAATGGAATCCGGGGGTGCCGTTGCGCGTGCTGTACAACGAGTACGCCTCGGTCGTGGAGCCGATCGTCGGGTTCATCGACGACACCAGGGCGGCTCACCCCGACGATCAGATCGTCGTCCTCATCCCGGTCATACGACCCGAGAAGCTGCGCTACCGGATCCTGCACAACCAGATCGACGTGGTGCTCTCGTCGGCGCTGCGCGACCGCAGCGACATCGTCGTCGCCCGGGTCACCGTCCCCCTGGCACCCGAGACACCGGACCCGGCGGCGGCGGCGCCGCCGCCGGCCTCCCCCTGAGCTCAGGCCCGGGAGGTCCTGCTCAGCGACCCTGCCAGACCGGGTCGCGCTTCTCGATGAACGCGGTCGCGCCCTCCTTGGCGTCCTCGCTGCCGAACACCTTCGGCTGCCACTCGACCGCCAGTGCCCGTGCCTTCTCCAGGTCCGTCGATGCGGTCCGGACCAGCTGCTTGGTGGCCTGCAGGGCGAGCGGCCCGTTCCGGGCGATGCGCTCGGCGAGCGCCACGGCGGCATCGAGCACCTGAGCGGGAGGGACGACCTGGTTGATCAGGCCGAGCGACTGCGCTCTGGCCGCATCGACGAGGTCACCCGTCAACGTGAGCTCCAGCGCCACCGCCAGGGGAATGCGCGTACTGATGAACACCCCGCCACCGGCGGCGAACAGGCCGCGCTTGACCTCGGGCAGGCCAAACTTCGCCGCCTCGGAGGCAACCACGACGTCGCAGCCCAGCAGCAGCTCGAACCCACCGGCCACCGCCGTGGCATTCGCCGCCCCGACGATGGGGACACCGATCTCCCCCTGCGTGAAGCGCCCGAAGCCCTTCATGCCCTCGGGATCACCGCCGACTGTCCCGCCCTCGGCGAAGGCGCGCAGGTCCATGCCGGCGCAGAATGCCTTGTCACCCGTGCCGGTCAGCACCACGGCCCGCACATCCGGGTCGCTCTCGGCCGCCACCATGGCGAGGCCGATCGCCGTGAGCAGCTCCGGGTTGAGCGAGTTACGGGCCTCCGGCCGGTTGAGCCGCAACACGGTGACGGCCCCGCGGCGCTCGGTGACCAAGACCGGCTCTGCTTTTGTCTCCGTGTCGGCATCGCCCATCAGGCCACGACCTTCCTCTCTCGTAGATCCGCAATGGCCTCGGCCGAGTAGCCGAGCTCGCTCAGTATGGCGTCGGTCTGCTGGCCCGCCAAAACGCCGGGTTCGGCCACCGTGGCGCTCCGCGAGAACGAGACATAGGGCTTCAACCGGACATGGTCCCCGAACGTGGGGTGCTCCACCTCCACCAGCATGTCCGCCGCGCCGGCGAACTCGGCCGACTGCAGGACGCTCTCAGGTGGCTCGCGGTGCGCCACCACGCATCCCACGCCGGCCGCCAGCAACGTGTCCTCCCAGTGCTGGGCGGGCCTCGAGGCGAACACCGCCTCGAGCCGCTGGGCCAATGCGGCATCGTTGCCCTTCCGCGCCCCCTCGTCGGTGAACCGGTCGTCGGCCGCCAGGTCCGCCTCGTCGGCCAAGGCGGCACACAGAGCGGCCCACTCGCCGGCCGACGGCGCGGCCAGGTAGATCCACTCGTCGGCCGCCCGGTAGAGCCGGTAGAGGGCCGAATAGCCCAGGAGCTCCGCGTCGGCGGCCTGGGTCGACGGCCGATCCTTGTACTCGGTCATGTCGTCGGCCAGGGCCTGTGCCGTCGAGGTCAGCATGGTTGTGAGCATCTCCTGGGACACGCCCGTTCGGTCGCGCACGAGCAGACCGAGCGCCATGGCGCTGGCCGCGGTGAGAGCCGAGATCCCGTCCGCCTGCGCATATTCGGTGGTGCCCGCGCCCGACAGGCGCAGCGCGTCAGCCCGGATCTCTTTTAGGGACAGTCCCGGTCGCTCCTCAATGGCCGTCCCGATATTTCGCATGACGAGGCCGCTGCCGGCGCCGATGGTGGGCGCGTAGGCGGGGCGGTCGCCACACGGCCCGTCGACCCCGTAGCCGGGCGAGTTGAGGTACACGAGGTCGGGGTTGACCGCGCGCAGTGTGTCGGCGTCGACCCCCTGGCGTGCCGCCACGCCGGCCCGGAACGACTGCAGCACGATGTCCGACCGGCGGGCGAGCTCGTGGACGATCGCCCGCCCCTCCTCGGTGGACAGATCGACACAGATGGACTCCTTGCCCTGCACACACTTCGCTGCACCAAGCTCCGGGAAGGGAAGCAGGGTCCGCATGGGCTCACCGGCCAAGGGCTCGACCTTGATCACCCGGGCTCCCACCTCGCGGAGCACCGTGCCCCCAAACGGCGCGGCGAAGAATGTCCCGAGCTCGAGCAGGGTCACGTCGCCCAGTGCCGTCTCCCCGGGGGCCGGGCGCGAGCCCGCGGCGTCCTCCTTCTCGAGCGGCACCCAGGGCGCCGCCCGCAGAGCGTCGCCGTCGGCGTCCAGCACCGGTGCACCCCGCTCGAGCACGGCCGGCGTGTCAGACATCCGCACGATCGGCCCGGGCTGGCGTACCAGCCCGCGCTCGGCGTCGTCGATCTCGACGACCGCGCCCAGGTGCTGCATCTGCGGGTGGTCCAGGAGTTCGCTGCCGCGCCGCATCGTCTCTGCCCAGACGTCGTGATCGTTGTCGAAGACCTCGTTCCACTCGGCGAGGGACTTGGATTGCACCGCCTCGTAGAGTTTGTTCCAGAAGTCACCCGTCTTCGGAATGTCGGCCGCCCAGACGGCGTCCTTCCACTCCTCGTCCTGGAGCATCCAGTCCAGACCCATCACCTTGAGCATCTCGATGTAGAGGTGGAGTTGGACTTGGGAAAACTGGAGCCAGCGCCCGTCCCTACTCGAGCGCGATGAGCAACATGAAGACCATGGGAGTGAGCGGAGTCCCGTGCTGGCCGATGGGCGACGAAGGGGTGAAAGCATCGGGAAACTTCGAGGTGATGATGTTGAGATACCAGTTCCAGGTGCCAAGTGACGCGACACCGTTGACGAGCGTGGCGTCCACCCGCTGGCCCTGACCACTTCGCTCACGCTCGTGCAGCGCGGCACAGATGCCCGTGAGCAGCTGCTGACTCGCCCCGTAGCTGCCATAGGGCACGGACACGTGAGCGGGACCCTCACGCGTCACCATGGACTGGGAGGCCCAGAGGGCACCGATGCGGGCCATGACCAGGGCCTCGTAACCCTTGACGCCGGCATACGGCCCCGTGCGCCCGAACCCGGTCACCGATCCGTAGACCAGCCGGGGGTTGGCCGTAGACAGGTCGTCGTAGCCCAGCGCGAACTTTTCCATCACGCCGGGACGGAAGGTCTCGATGAGCACGTCGGCCCCGAGCGCCATGGTGCGGGCCAGCGCCGCGTCGCCCGGGTCGTGCAGGTCGAGGACCATCGACTTCTTGCCACGCCCGATCATCGGGAACGACGGCAGGTCCCGTAAGGGACTCCCCCCGGGTGGCTCGACGTGCACCACCTCCGCGCCGAAGTCGGCCAACGTCTGGCTGGCCTGCGCCCCGGCCGGGCTACCGGACAGGTCGAGGACACGCAGGCCCACGAGCGGGCCGGTGCTCTGCGTCGTGGCATTGTGCTCCATGAGCGCCTCCCCGGGCAGACCCCTCGAACGACTGATCCGGGTCTTTAGAGTATACTGAATTGGCCAAGGAAGCGAAGCGAGGAGACCGTGGCAGCCCACGCAGAATCGACCCCCGGCGACACGGGGCCCGTGATCCTGACGGAGGTGCGGGGCCGGGTGGGGACCATCACCTTGAACCGCCCGGCGCGGCGCAACGCGCTGAACGGCGAGCTGATCGGCGCCCTCGACGAGGCCGTGCGCCAGATGGCCGACGACTCCGAGGCCAAGGTGATCGTCCTGACCGGCGCGGCGCCCGAAGGGCGACTCGGCGGCTTCTGCTCGGGTGGCGACGTCAAGGGCAGCGGGGGCGACGCACCGGGCAGCGAAAGGGGTGTCCCGGCCGATGCGTTGTCGGGCGACCTTTCCCGGCACGACCTGCACGCGGCCATGCGGTTGCACCTGATGCCCAAGCCGACCATCGCCATGGTGGGCGGGCCGGCTGTCGGCGCCGGGTGCAGCCTCGCCGCTGCATGCGACCTGCGCTTCGCCTCGGAGGATGCCGTCTTCTCCGCCAACTTCTCTCCCAACGGGCTTGCCGGCGACTACGGCGGCTCCTTCTTCTGGACACGCATCGCCGGGACCGCGTTGGCCCGGCGCCTCTATCTGCTCAACGAGAAGATCCCGGCGGCGCGGGCGTTGGAACTGGGCATGGTCCACGAGGTGCTCCCCCCGGCCGAGCTACGTCCCTACACCTACGAGATCGCCAACCAGCTCGTACGGACGCCGGCGACGTTGCTGGCCCTGGTGAAGGAGAACCTCAACGCAGCCGAGGACGAGGCGGAGCGGCGGCGGTGGCTCTTCGCCAGCGAGGCCGAGAACCAGATCGAATCGGCTCAGGCGACGATGGATCGTTTGGCGCAGAGGCAACAGGCAGCACAGCAGGCCCCCGGGACCTGAACCGCCTACCTGCCGTGGGTCGCGGCGGGAACCGGCTGCACGTACTGCGTTGCGCTCGAGTGCAGGGCGCTCGATGCCGAAGCCAGAGGGCCGCTCCACAGGGTGACAGTGGCGGCGATGGAGCACAGGATGCCGGCGGCGATCAGCCGGCCCGGGTGGTTCCTCATGGACCCACTCTCCCCCCGAAACATGTGGAGAATGCGTGGGTCACGTAAGAAAACCCGAAATTCTCGGCCGCCCTCCCCTCTCGAGTCGCACCCCTACCGCTCGACCTGGGTCCCCACCAACAGATCGCGGTACGGCACGTCTCGGTCGCTGCTCGGCTCGCGGGGCAACCCGAGGGCCTGCTCCCCGAGGACGTTGAGCTGGATCTCGTCACTCCCGCCACCGAGCCGGTTGCCCGGGCTGGCCAGGTTGACGAGCTGCAGGTCTCCGCCGAAGGGGGAGATCGGGCCCAGCAGCATCCCCTGCGCGCCGACGATCCGGTAGGAGAGGTCGCGTGACTGCTGGCAGATGCGGGCTGTCGCGAGCTTGGCGATGGAGCCATCAGCCCCCGTGAGCTTCCCGCCGGCCGCGCCACTGCGGCGCATCGTCCAGCCATTGACCCGGATCTGGGAGACGTAGCGGGCCAATTCCTGGCGGATGCCCTGGTCGCCCGCCGCACCGTGTTCCCGGGCCAACGCGACCATCACCTTGGCCGGCACCGCCCCCGCCCGGATGGGGCTCCGCTGCGCCCGCGCGACTGCGCGGGCCCGGTCGATCACCTCGCCCACCTTGCGGTCGAGGTCGCCCTCCGATCCCGAGCGGGCCAGGACGAGGCCGAGTTGGCCCCCGCCGGCCACGGAGTTGCGCTCGTTGCGCAACGTGGACTGGGCCACCCGCCACCCGTCGTTGACTCCGCCGATGACGCGGTCGACCGGCACCCTGGCCTCGGTCAGGAAGACCTCGCAGAAGTTGGACGCGCCGTTCATCTGCCTGAGCGGTCGTGCCTCGATCCCCGGTTGCCTCATGTCGATGGCGAAGTACGTGATGCCGGCGTGTTTGGGCACGTCGACGTCGGTCCGGGCCAGCAGCATGCCGACGTCCGCCGAGTCCGCCGCCGAGTTCCACACCTTCTGACCCGTGACGACCCACTCATCCCCGTCGCGCACCGCCCGGGTACCGACACTGGCGAGGTCGGACCCCGACCCCGGCTCGCTGAAGAGCTGGCACCAGGCTGCTTCGCCGGTCGCGATGGGCCAGACCAGCTCCGTCTTCTGGGATTCGGTGGCGTGCTCAAGAAGGGTGGGGGCGGCCAGCGTGGCCGCCAGCGCCCCGACCGGCGGGCCGATCACCTTGTTCTCCGCCAGCACGCCGGCAATGGTGGCGGCGTCGCGTCGCGAGGCTCCCGAGCCGCCCAGGCCCGCCGGCCAACTCGGGTAGGCATAGCCCGCCTCGGCCAGTCGCCGCCACCACTCGCGGACCGTGATGGAGGTGTCCCAATTGGCGACGACCCAGGCCTGGACGTCGGCCGCCAGGCCCCCGTCCCGGCCCGGGTTCACCCGTTGCCCTCGCCCTCGCCCTTGGCCCTGCGTTCGGCCACGATCTCGTGATGACGCTCGAGCATCCGGACGGCTTGGGCGGCCAGATCGGCCGGAGGCTCGGGCAAGCGGACCGGGCCGTGCTCCCGGCTCGGGAGAGCGACGGTGGCCTTGGCCGGACATGTGACCGTTTCGCGCTGGTTCGTCCCGCGCATCTCGATGTCGATCACACATCGCCCGTCCTCGTGGCGCTTGTCGACCACCTCGCCGGTGAAGATGTGGGTGTCGCCGATGTAATTGAACTTGCGAATCTCGGAGCTCTGCGAGACGAGCCAGCCGTCGTCGCCGATGAAGTCGGTCATGTAGTGGCTGAGCCAGCAGTCGCGCATCACCCCGTAGTCGTAGGCCATCGGGTTGCCGATGGCCTGGGCCCAGGCCGAGTCCCAGTGCACCCGCTGCGCCACGTCGGGCACCCCGTACTCGTTCTTCACGTAGAAGGGGGCGATGCGTTGGCGGTTCTGGTATGCGATCCGGTTGGCGCAGGGTTCGTAGGGCACGAAGCCGTACCCACCCGCGTGAAAGACGATCATGTCGGTCGTCGTCAGCGGCCCCTTGGCCATTGGGTTCAGCGCCTCGCCGACGTGCACGTCCTCCCAGTAACGGGGTTCCGGTCCCTGCACCTGCTCGGCCGCGTAGATGGCGTCAATCTTCTCGATGTCCTCGTCCGTGTAGGTGGCGGGCTCAATGGCGGAGTACTTTCCCTTCTCCCGGGCCGTCTTGCGTTCGGTGTGGATGGCCAGGGTGCGCGAGATCGCGACGATCTCCGCCCTCTGGTTCATCTTCACGCTGGCGTAGGTCACCAGCACCGACCGCTCGGCAAACTCGGACTTCTTCTCCACCACCGACTCGGTGCCCCCGAAGCTGTAGAGCGAGTCGCCCTCCATGAGCGGGCGGAACCACTGCCAGGTGCTCCCGGAGACGAAGACATGGATGCCGCGGAACGACGGCCGCTTGATCCTCTCCTTCGGCGGGTCGCCGTAGAGGGGCCGGTTCAGCGCGATCGGGATCATGGGGGCAGCCAGCTGGCCGCCCCAACGCGTCGTCTTTCCGTAGTCCTCGGAGGCGAAGAGCGGGTTGTCGTCGCCGTAGCCGCGGGCGAAGTTGCGCATGGCGTCGGGTGTCGCCGTGGTCAGGAACTCCCGTGAGCCCGTAGGCGCCCAACGGCCGACGAGTGCCTTGGCCCGCTCGATGTCCTCTTCCTTGAACTGGTAATCGGTTGCCTTCTTGAATTCTTCCGACGTCGTGGTCGCCATTGGCCCCTGGCCCCTTCCGGTCTCGATTCCCTAAAGAGTATACTAAAAAGGCTCGGCGGCCGCCGCCAGTGCCCGAGGGCGTCGGGGCGGGATCAACGCCCCCAGCATCCGCCAGAGCATTTGACGTGTGAGCACGACGGAAACCGGCAGCAGCTTCTGCGATTTCAGCCGCAAGCCCTTCGCGCGTCGGCGAGCAAATCCTCGGCCGGATGGATGCTGCGCACGAGCCCAGCTGCGAGCGCCTCAGCGGCATCGAAGAGGCGGCCCGTGTAGAGCCACTCGGCCGCCTGGGAGATGCCCACTACCCGGGGGAGGAACCAAGCCGACGCTCCTTCCGGCGCGATTCCTCGTCTCGTGAACACGAACCCGATCGAGCGCTGTCCGAGGCCAGGCGGATGTCAGCTGCCAACAACATCGTGGCGCCCATTCCCACGGCGGGGCCGTTCACCGCCGCGATGACCGGCTTCCTACAATCGAACAATCGGAGCGTGATTCGGCCACACCCATCGCGAGGCGCGGCTGCATTGGCCACCCTCTCCGCTCCGACGGCGTCCCCGCTCCTCTCGTCGTCGTAATCGAAGGTCTGCGCACCGGCGGACAAGTCAGCCCCGGCGCTGAACGCCCTGCCCCGTCCAGTCAGGATCATCACCCTCACCTCGTCGTCACGGTCCGCCGCATCGATCGCCGACAGGACTTCTCCGACCATGCCGGCCGTGACCGTTGAGATGGCTGGGCCTGTTAGCTCCAACGTCGCAACGCCATCTTTCACTTCGTATTCGATGTCTTCGTATTCCATATCCGTCTCCACGTACGACAATTCGACCATGACGGGGTACGCCAGCGCGCCCGAGAAGTACGACTCAGCGAGCGCACTTCGAGCGTCACTCAGCTGCTTCACGAGCACGGTCTGGCGTGGTTGAAGCCTCCATGTTCGCGCACACTCTCGAGTCCGTGGGCCATATACGGAGCACCCCTCGAGCGAAGCACCCGCCACGCACGCCGTGCAGTAGGCCGAGATCGGCCCCTCTCTCCTCGGGTGGTGCGGGGACGCTCGGGAAGAGCTCCTGGAAGGCGCCGATCCGGATGCGCCGACTGACCACGGCATCCGCCCCGTCGAAGAGCTCGTGCAATGTCTTCTGCGTATGCCCGAAGGTACCCTCGAAGTGGGGGTAGTCGCTGCCCCACATGACGTTCTTCCAACCCATCGCCGAGTTCGCCGCCACGGCCGAGATGTCGTGTTGGAAGGACGCGTAGACCTGGTCGTAGAGGAACCGGCTCGGGAGTTTCGACAGGGTGGGCCTCACGGCGGCACCGTGCTGGCGGTATCCCTCATCCATGCGGTCGGCAATGAAGGGACCCCAGGTCGCCCCGCCCTCGGAAACGAGCACCTTGAGGTCGGGGTGACGGTCCAGCGCGCCGCATGCGATGAGCTGCGTGACCGCCCGTTGGCCGCCGTAGGTGGTCTCGACATAGTTGAGGACGGCGCCGCCACGGCCCCGGTAGTAGACGCCCGTGCGCTCCGTGGGGTCGTGCGGCTCGGTGCCGATGTGGAAGCCGACGACCATGCCCGTCTCCGCGAAGGCCGCCCAGAGCGGGTCCCACTCCTCGTCGTTCCACTCCGGCCGGCCCAAGGGAGGGCGGGTCGGGAGGAAACCGCACAGGAACCCCCCCTGGTGGGCCCGCTGCACCTCGGCCACCGCGTCGTCGATGTCGATCAGGGGAATGGAGGCAACGCAGACGAAGCGTGGCGAGTGCTGCTGGAACTCGAGGGCCCAGTCGTTGAGAGCACGGCAGCCCTCCCTGACGACGCGAGGAGTGCGGACGTTGAACGTCCAGATGCCGAGAGACGGGTACATGACCTCGCCCCAGACCCCCTCGCTGTCGAGGTCCTTGATCCGTGCCACCGGGTCGTTGCCCCCGATGACGCGGTTGATGAAGTCCTCTTCCCGCGAGCCGGTCGGCCGGGCGTTGATGCCGAGACCCTTCTTCGCCTTGTCGCCCTTCGGGAGGTCGCGTCGAAACTCCTGGCCGTCGATGTAGATCGTCTCGAAGTCACCGCTCGGGTCCTTGACGCTGCGGGGCAGGCGCTCCCTGATGTCCTCCGGCAACGACGAGAACAGGTCCGGGGGCTCCATGAGGTGCGAGTCGCCCGAGTTCGCCCACAACTTCTTCTCGACCAGGTCACTCACGGGCTCTCCTCTCGTGGCGCGGCCACCGTCCCCGCCGCTCAATATGCAAATGATGTTCTCATATCGGTGCCCATGTCAAGTGCCGCCGAAAGGTCGAGGGGATGGACGCCGATCAGTGCATGAGGGCGCCGAGCGCCTCGAGGTGCCGGCGCATGCGGTGCCGAGCCAGCTCGCGGTCGCCCGACTCGACGGCGCGGGCGATGCCCTCGTGGGTGCGGAGCACCTCGGCGGTGATCTGCTTGCGCGCCTTGGGAGCGAGGCGCTCGATCTGGTGCAGTCGGCTGAGACGGATGAGCACGAGGGCGACGAGCAGAAGCACGCGGTTCTTGGCCGCAGCCGCAACGGCCGCGTGCAGGTCGTGCACCGCCTCGGCCCGCTCGGCTTCCGTGGCGTGCGCCTCCCGGCTCAGCGCCTCCTCGAGTCCGGCCACGCCGTCGTCGTCGATGCGTTCCGCAGCGAGGTCCGTGATCGCCACCTCGACGCCGGTGCGCAGCTCGGCCAGCTCGCCGAGTCGCATGCCGCGGCGGGCCAGGTAGATGGCGGCCATCTCGGTCACCGCGTTCGTGCTCGGTGCCATGACGAACAGGCCGCCCCCCGGGCCGCGGCGCATGCGGGCGATCTGGTGATGTTCGAGCAGCCGCACCGCCTCGCGCAGGAGCGCCCGACTCACCCCCTCGCGTTCGATGAGCTCGGGCTCGGTCCCGACCATCTGCCCGGGTGGCAACCCCTCCGTCACGATGGTCTGGGTGATGTTGCGCGCCACCGTCTCGGCCCCCTTGCCCCGGGTCGACTGGGCCAGCACGACCGAATCGGGCAGCAGCTGGCGGGTGGAGCGGCGGCGGCGGAAGAAGTCAGCCTCGGCCTGCAGGTGCTTCCGCATCCGACTGCGGGCGAGCCCGGCGTCACCGGCCATCAGAGCCTCGGCGACCATCGCATGCGCGTGCCGCGTCTCCTTCTCGATGGTGCTGCCCAGGAGCTGCCAGTCGGGCGAGTAGAGCTGCGCCACGCGGTTGAAGACGTCGACGAAGAGCTCGAGGCCGGCGTTGCGGCTGATCGCCGCCACGAGCGCATGGAGCCCCCGCGGATCGGACCCGGGTTCGATCGGCTTGTTCTCGGCGAATTGCCGCAGCTCGGCCAGATCGTTCTCGTCCGTCCGCTCGGAGGCCAGCTGGCAGGCGATGTCCTCGAGAATGATGCGGGCCTCGAAGATCTCGTCGAGCCGGGCATCCACTCTGTGCAGGTACAGCACGACGGCGTCGATCACCGCACCCACCGTCGGCTCGGTGATGACGAGGCCCCCACCTGGGCCGCGTCTGGTGCGCGCCACCTGCTGGTGCTCCACCAGGCGGACCGCCTCCCGGAACACGGCCCGACTGACCTGGTAGCGCTCGAGCAGGTCTGTCTCGGAACCGAGGACCTCGCCGACCGGCCAGCCCAGCGCCATCACGTCTTCGATGATGCGGTCAGCCACCTTGGCCGCCCTCTTGGCGTTGGAGTCGGCGCCCGGACGCGGCATGGCGCGGGCGCCCGTGCGGGTGGTGGTCATCCCGCCCATTCTACCTGGTCACACGGCACGTTAGGCGCCCTTGACCAGCGCCTTCACCAAAAGAGTGGCCGGAAAATATCCACCGGCCAAAACCGTGCTTACAATGAAAACATGATTTGCGAAAAGGGGGTCTGTCCGTGTCGCAGCTGACCGTCCCCCCTTCGGATCCCGCCGTCGCGCCGCCGGCGCGCCGACCGGACTCGGTCCGCCGCACCTCGACCGTCCTGATGTTCTGGCCGGACGGGCTGGCCACGGATCTCCATCTCAAGGGGAGGGCACGGGATCTCCTCACGCCGCCGGAAGGCGATCCCATCGTCCTCGACCACTCCGATCTCTACGCCGTGACCGGGCGCGAGCGCGACATCCGGCGCATTGCGTCGGACCCCGTCCGCAGCGGCCTGCAGGGGCTCGTCGGCTCCCGCGCCGGCGGTGGACTCCGTTCGTCCATCGCCCGGGAACTGCCGGATGAAGTGCGGGCGGGAACGCCTCTGTACCTGCTGCTCGATGACCTCGCCGGGTCCACGCTCATTTCCGGATTCGCCTTCCTCCGCTGGAACGACCACGTGCCCGAGATCAAGCGGCGACTCAACAATGCCCCGCGACGCGTGATGCGCGACACGTGTGCGGGCTTTCGCGACGGAGCCAGCTCGCTGTCGAGCGACGGCTCGATCTCGGAGTTGCGCCAGAACACCGCACGCCCGGGGCCCCTGGCCGACCCGGAGGATCCGCTGGGGTGGCACGAGCTGGACGATCCTCCCGAGATCGCCATGCGGCGGGCCCGCCGGATCGACGTGTGGGACACAGGCGGGGTCATCGGGATCGACGCTATGTTCCGCGACAGTTGCTGGGACCCCGACGGCGCCGAGGTCGTCATCCACGAGTACCAGATGCTCGGCGAGGCCGATCGGGCGACGGGAAAGCTGCTCTCCGTCACCGCCCACCCCCGCGTGCTGCCCTATGTCGAGTGTCCGGGCGCGGCGCCCAACGCGTCGTGGATGGTCGGCGCCGAGCTGCAGGCCATGCGCACCGAGGTGCTCGAGCGACTCCGCGCCACCGACTGCTGCACCCACTTGAACGACGGCCTGCGTTCGCTGGCCGAAGTCCCCGTGCTGGCCACATCACTGTCCAGCCGAACGGGCGGCGCCGGCGACGTCGGCGGCGCCGGGGAAGGAACCGAGCAATGACCGAGACCCTCAGGGACAAGACCGCAATCGTCGGCATCGGGGCGACGCCGTACTACAGGCGCAGCGAGTCACTCCCGCAGACCGAGCTCGAGTTGGCCTGCAAGGCGATCCTGGCCGCGCTCGACGACGCCGGTCTCACGATCAAGGATCTCGACGGGTTCACCATTTACTCGAGCTCGTGCGACCCGGCCCAGGTCGCTTCGGTCCTCGGTGTCCCCGAGGTCCGGTTCGCCGCCTCACTGACGTCCGGCGGCGGCGGCTCGGCCGGCTCCCTGGGATTGGCCGCCTCCGCCATCGTGTCGGGGCAGGCCGAGGTGTGCGTGACGCTGATGACGCTCCAACAGGCCAAGCGCCGACTGGGCGGCAGTGCCGTCGGCGACGGTGGTCCGGGACTGGGGGGCGGAGGCAGTCCCTACGGTGGCGGTGGCGTCCCCAATTACGCCGCCTTCATCAGCGGCGCGGGGATGATGGCGCCGGGTCACAGCTTTGCTCTGTTGACGAGGCGGCACATGGAGCTCTACGGCACCAAGCGCGAGCACCTGGCCGAGGTCTGCATCTCGCAGCGCGAGAACGCCATCCGGCGACCGACCGCCATCCGCAAGGATCCGTTGACGCTCGACGAGTACTTCAACGCCCGGATGATCAGTGACCCGCTGTGCCTCTTCGACTACACCATGGAGACCGACGGCGCGGTGGCCGCCGTCGTGACGTCGGCCGCCCGCGCCAGGGACCTCCGCCAGAAGCCCGTGTACATCGGCGGCAGTGCGCATGGCGGCGCCGGCCGCTGGGGCTCGGCGATCTTCACGTATTTCCAGATGCCCGACGAGTACTTCGCCTCCTCGGGCAACCGTCCCGTCGCCAAGCGAATGTACGAGATGGCGGGCATGGGGCCCGAGGATGTGGACGTCGCGCTGTTCTACGACCACTTCTCCCCGATGGTGATCATGCAGCTCGAGGACTACGGCTTCTGCCCCATCGGCGAGGGTGGGCCCTTCGTGGCCGACGGCAACATCCGCTGGAAGGGAGGCTCCATCCCGGTCAACACGCACGGTGGGCACCTGTCCGAGGCCTACATCATCGGCATGACCCATGTCCGCGAGGCGGTCGAGCAGCTGCGGGGTATCGCCGTCAACCAGGTCGACGACGCCGAAGTGGCCGTCGTCACCGGTGGACCCTCCGGGCTCCCCGTCAGCGGCACCTTGCTGCACAACTGAACGAACGACGACGAGAAACCGGAGACGGGAACATGACCGACCTCATCAGGGGCACCTTCCCCTCCATGATGAAAGACCCGTTCGCGGACGCCTTGACGCAGCCGTTCTGGGACGCCGCCGCCGAGGGCCGGCTGACCGCTCCGCGGTGCACCGTGTGCGGCACCTTCGTGCTGCCGCCGCAGCCCTTCTGCTACGAGTGCCAGAGCCAGGCGTTCGAGTGGGTGGACCTGCCCGGCACCGGGACCATCTACACCTACACCGTGGTGCGCCACCCCCTGGCGCCGCAGCTGGCGGACGTGGTGCCCTACGTCTCGGGGGTGATCGAGCTCGACGGGACCCAGGGTGCGGGGGCGCGGCTGCTGCTCAACATCACCGATGCCGACCCCGACACGGTCAAGATCGGCGACGCCGTGCGGATCTGGTTCGACCAGGTCAGCGACACCTTTCCCCTGCCCCGGGCCCGGATGGCCTGAGGACGACATGGGAGCCTCCAAGGCGGTGCCGGCGACCCGGGCCGGGCGTCCCCGGCGTTTCGAGGCGGCGGACGAACTGCGTCTCCTGCTCGACGCCGCCTTGGCCGTGATGGAGCGCAACGGGTACGTGGATGCCGCCGTCGCCGACATCCTGCACGAGGCGGACCTGTCCACCCGATCCTTCTACCGACACTTCGAGTCGAAGGACCAGCTGTTGTGTGCGCTCTACCGCCGGGAAGCGGAGGCGGCGGCGGAGCGTCTGCGGGCCAAGGTGGAGGCAGCCCCGAACCCGCGGGCCGCGCTCGACGCGTGGATCGACGAGATCCTGAGCTTCGGCCACCACCGGGCCAAGGCGGCCCGGGTGGCGGTGCTGGGGTCGCCCGGTGCCATGCGAGCCGAGGGCTACGCGGAGGAAACGGGGCATGCCGCCAACCTCTTGATGGCTCCCCTGGAGGCGCTGCTGGCCGCCGGCGCGGCCGACGGCTCCTTCCCGCTCGCCGACCCGAAAGCGGACGCCCCCCTTGTGCAGTCGGTCGCCTGGGCCGCAGCGGGCCTCAACCCGACGCGGGACAAGCTGCCCCGGTCCGAGGCGTCGCGGCAGGTGCGCTCCTTCTGCGAGCGGGCGCTGGGGGTGACGACGGGGCGCTGACCGCCCCGGGCTCAGGCGAGCCCGGTCAGCGTTGCTCGGCCAGCGACCAGAGCGCCGGCTCGCCGTCCTCGACCCGGACGACCCCGTCGATCTCGAGCACCCGCAGGTGCGACACGGTCTCACCCACCGCGGCGCGGCGCATGAAGCCCGCGATGTCGTCCCACGGCCTCGACCACTTCATGTGCGCGGCGATCTCCCAGGCGCTGTGCGGCCCGTCCCCGAGGACGGCGATCACCTCGCCGAAACGGTCGCGGTGGTGCTGGCGGAGCTCCTCCAGCCGGGCTGAGAGATCCTCGAAGCGATACTCGTGAGCGGGCAGGACCTCCTGGACGCGATAGGGCTCGAGCTTGTCGAGAGACTCGAGGTAGTCACCGAGGGGGTTCGCACCCGCCTGGGGGTGGAACGGGATGTTCGGGGTGATGCGCGGAAGCACGTGGTCGCCGGAGAGCATCAGCTCCTGGCGGGACTCGTAGAAGCAGAGGTGGCCCGGCGAGTGCCCGGGCGTCCAGATGGCCTGCAGGTCCCACCCCGGTACCTCCGGCCGCGCTCCGTCCTCGAGCAGCAGGTCCGGGACGACCGCGTCGACCAGCGAGCGGACGGGCATGGCGGCGTTGCGCAAGGGCTCCAGCTCCTCCGGCGGCGCGCCCATGCGGCGCAACGCGGCCGCCACGCGGTCGAGCAGGTCCTCGGGCTCGTCGTAGCGGTCGTGGATGAGCTCTGCGTCGGCGGGATGCAGCGAGATCCAGGCGCCCGAGGCCTCGCGGATCCGTCCGGCCAGCCCGTAGTGGTCAGGGTGGATGTGGGTGACCATCACGCCTTGTACGTCACCGATGTCGCAGCCGGCCTCCTCCATACCGCTACGCAGCGCGCCGAAGGCGTCGTCGGTGTTCCAGCCGGCATCAATGAGGTACGGACCCCCGTCCGTCTCGAAGAGGTAGACCAGCACATAACGCAACGAGTTGTTCGGGAGCGGCACCGGGATGCTCCACAGCCCGGGGCGGACCTTCTCGACTCCGGGGAACGGGTCGTTGGCCGCCGCCGCCCCACGGGCCCGCTGCGCGTGCGGCGTGTGTGCGTGCGTGTGGCGCGACGTCGAGGTCACGACTGTCCTCTCGGCTCTCGGGGAAGCCCCAGGCCGCGCTCGGCGATGAGGTTACGCATGATCTCGTTCGATCCTCCTGCGATGGTCCAGGCACGAGCGTAAAGGAAAGCGTCCTGCCAGCGCCCATCCTCGAAGGAGAGCTCGTCGCCCTCGGTCGCCATGGAGCGTGCACCCTGGATCGCCAGCGCCGCCTCGGCCATCTCCAGATTCAACTCACTGAACCAAATTTTCGACAACGGGGCGTCGGCGGGCGTGATCTGGCCCCTGGCCGCCTTGGTGGCCACGCGCTGGCCCAAGTGGCGCTGGATGCGCGACCGCGCGGCGAACGCGCCGATCTGCTGCCGGACCGCACCGTCCTCGATGGCCGGCCGACCAGCCCGGGCCTGGCGGCGGGCGACGTCGACGAGCCGGAGCAGCGGATCGGCGGCGCCGCCGCCCCCGCCGACACTCGATCGCTCCTCGGCCAGGCTGGCGCCGGCGACGCGCCAGCCGTCGCCGGGGCCGCCGATCATGTTGGTCGCGGGGATCCGCACCTCGTCGAAAAACACCTCGTTGAAGTCGGTGGTGCCCGTCATCTCGCGCAGTGGCCGCACGTCCACCCCGGGACTCCGCATGTCGAGAATGAAGGCCGAGATGCCGGCCGGGCCCTCGACCGGCTCCGTGCGCGCCAGCAGGTAGCCGTAGTCGGACCATTGGGCCCAGGTGCTCCACACCTTCTGTCCCACCACCACGTAGGTGTCGCCGTCGCGTTGGGCCCGTGTCTGGAGCGAGGTGAGATCGCTGCCGGCGTCGGGCTCGCTGAACAGCTGGGTCCAGATGTGGTCGCCGCGGGCCATGGGCGGCAGGTGCGCGGCGCGTTGCGCGTCGGTGCCGAAATGCTTGAGGGCGCCGGCCACCAGCGGATTGCCGAGGATGTGGGGAACCCCGGCCGCGTTCAGCTCCTGTTCGAGTATCCGCTGCTCGTACGCATCGACCGGTTCGGCCGAGAAGCGGGCGAGGATGTAGCCGGCGTCGTTGATCGCCCGGACGTAGGCGCGCAACCGGTCGACGTCGGCGGCACTCTCGGGTACGCGCAGGCCCGTGCGCTGCTTCCACTCCAAGGTCGGCTTGTGGTCCGCGAGGAAGGACCGCAGCGTGGCCCGGTACTCGTCGTAGGTGGCGGGGATGGGCGGGACGATCACATCCACGGGTTCATCCCTCCTTGGCCTTCGTCAGGTCGGCCTCGACCAGGCAGACAAGGCGCTCGCGGTGCCAGGCCCCGTCGCCGTAGAGCACCTGGTTGACCTTCGCCCGCCGAACGAACAGGTGGATGTCGTGTTCCCAGGTGAACCCGATGCCGCCGTGCAGCTGGAGCGCCTCGCCGCAGAGATGGGCGAAGGTGTCGTCGACGTAGGCGCCCGCCGTCGCCACCGCCTCGGCTGCGTCGGGTAGGCCGTCACCGAGCGCCAGGGCGGCGTAG
The DNA here is from genome assembly GCA_963826835.1 of uncultured Acidimicrobiaceae bacterium. GTDB lineage: Bacteria > Actinomycetota > Acidimicrobiia > Acidimicrobiales > RAAP-2 > Bog-473. The sequence continues at coordinate 77,900 of CAWGYK010000011.1, read as the reverse complement.
TGGGCGGCGGCCCGCATGCCCTCCAGATCCAACAGCAGGTCGGCCAGGCGGTGCTTGATGGCCTGGAAGCTCCCGATGGTCCGGCCGAATTGCACGCGCTTCTTGGTGTAGTCCACGGTCGACGCGAAGACGAGCTCGGCGGCACCCACCGACTCCGCCGCCTGCAGCACGGTGGCCACGGAGAGGCAGCGCTCTACGACGGACCATCCGCCCGCCAGCTCCGCCGCGCCGGGCACCGAGACGGCGTCGAAGTGGACTTCGGCGAACCGGCGGGTCAGGTCGAGACCGGAGAGAACACGCTCGGAGAGGCCCACCGTCGGTCGAAGCACCAGCAGGTTGACGACGCCGTCGCCCTCCGCAGTCAGCGCCGTCACGAGGAGCAGCGTGGCGTCGGCCGCGGCGTGCACGTAGCGGGCCACGCCACTGAGTTGCCAGTCCTCGCCGACGCGGGTCGCCCGTACCTCGATCGCCGACGGCTCGGGGGACCCATCCCCGCTCAGGCACCAGGCGCCTGTCGCCTCACCGCGCGCGAGACGCGGCAAGTGTTCCTTGCACTGGGCCTCTGTCCCGAACGTGGCGACGGCATCGGCCAGCACGTTGCAGGGCACGAACGGCCCGGGATTCAGCTCGCGCCCCAGCTCCTCGGCCAACACGATGAGATCGACCAGAGGCTGCTCGGTGACGCTGCCACCCTCGTAGTCGGCCGGGATGAGCATCGCCGTCCAACCGAGCTCGGCCCCCTGGCGCCAGAGTCCCGCATCGAAGAGGTCGGCCTCCTCCAGGGAGCGCCGGACCTCGGCCAGTGACTGATGCTCCGTGAGAAAGCGGCGCGTCGTCGAGCGCAGAAGCTCCTGGTCGTCCCCGAACCCGAAATCCATGGCCTAGCGCGTCCCTCCTCGGGGCCCCATGAGCCCCATCACACCTTGCGCTCGGCGGCGGCCCAGTACTCGTCGCGCAGGATGCGCTTGTAGAGCTTGCCACCGTCGGTACGCGGAAGCTCTGACCGGAAGTCGACACTGCGCGGGCACTTGTAGCGGCTGATCCGTTCCTGGCAAAACGTGATCAGCTCCCGGGCCAACCGGTCGCTCGGTGCGACGCCGTCCACCAATTCGACAATGGCTTTGACCTGCTCGCCCCACTCGGGGTCGGGGATGCCGATGACGGCGACGTCGCCGACGGCGGGGTGTGCCGAGAGGACTCCCTCGACCTCGGCGGGATAGATGTTGACACCGCCACTGATGATCATGTCCTTGGCCCGGTCGCGGATGAAGAGATAGCCGTCCTCGTCCATGAGGCCGACGTCTCCCAGGGTGAACGCGTTCCCCTTGCTGACCGACGCCGTGAGCTCCGGGTCGTCCTTGTAGGCGAACGATGCACCGCTCTCCGGCTCGAGGTACACGCCGCCCTCCTCACCGCGCGGGAGCTCGTTCCCGTCCTCGTCGAGGATCTTGACCTTCATGCCGGCGACGGAACGGCCCACCGTTCCGGGCTTCTCGAGCCAGCGGTAGGGCTTGGCGATGGTGGCCGCCCCCTCCATGCCGCCGTAGGTCTCCCAGATGACCGGGCCCCACCAGTCCATCATCTGTTTTTTCACCTCGATCGGGCACGGCGCGGCGGAGTGGACGACGACCTCGAGACTCGAGACGTCGTACCGGTCCTTGGTCTCCTGCGGCAGACGGAGGAGGCGGACGAACTGGGTCGGCACCATGTAGGCCGTCGTCACGCGGTGCCGCTCGATGGCGGCCAGGGTCTTTTCGGGGTCGAACTTGCCGAGGATCACGAGGGCCTGGCCGACGTTCAAGGCGCCCAGGTAGAAGCCCTGGCACCCGCCGTGGTGCATCCCGGCCGACACGAGGTGCACCCCGGTGAGCGGCTGGAACTGGAACGCGTGGCCAAAGCTCTTGGCCATGTCGGCAGCGACCGACGGGTCGATGGTGGGCAGCCGCGGCCGGACGACGGCCTTGGGCTGGCCGGTCGTTCCCGAGGAATAGGAGATCGGGAGGCCGAGGACACGGCCCGTCGGCTCCGTCCTCGGCTGGCCCTCGACGAGTGCCTCCTGGGAGAGGAAGCCTTCAATGTCACCACCGACCGAGACGCGGACCTTGATCGACCCGGTGCCCGACATCTGATCGACCCGTTCGGAGAAGTCGTGGTGGAGGACCAGGGCTGCGGCCCCCGAGTGGTCGACGATGCGCTGGATCTCGGCTCCCGAAAGGGCGGGATTCAGAGCGATGGACTGGAACCCGCCTTCGTTCGCGGCAAGCTGCCAGCAGAGGATGTCGACGTCGTTAGGGAGGGCGTAGGCGAAGATGTCGCCGGCACCGAGGCCCCGTGCCCGCAGTCCGTGGACAAGGCGGTGGGCCCGTCCGGCCAGCTCCGAAAAGGTGAGTGTGACCTCCGACGGACAGCCGACGACTGCGGGCTGGTCCGGACGGTCCTGGGCCAGCCACCAGAATCCGAGTCGTCGGTCCCAGGGGTGCTTCATGATGAATAGAGTATACCAATAATGCCACGCACCTCCCCCAACCTGGGGCAACCCGGCGACGGTGAGACGCCCTCCCACGCAGACTGCTGGGTCTTCGATGTCGACGGCTGCCTGGTCGACTCACTGAGCGGGACGTCATTACGACCCGGGGCGAAGGAGATCCTCGACTCGCTCGCGGGCCACACGCGGGTCTTGCTCTGGAGCGCCGGCGGGGACGCCTACGCCCAGGCCCGGGCCCGGCAGTTCCAGGTGGACCACCTTGTCAACGGCTTCTTCTCCAAGGAGCAGCGTGACGCCCGAGGCCGCTACGTCACCACCCACCTCCCCGTCGGACCGGGCAGCGTCGTCTTCGTGGACGACCGGCCCGAAGACCTGGCCGAGGACCTCGAGGTGCTCGCCGTCTCCCCGTACCTGGCGGAGGACGCCCACGACCGCGGCCTCGAGAAGGTGGCGCGACGGGCCGGGCTACCCCCTTTGTCGGAGCGATAGAGGGCACTGTTCTCGTGCGCACCGGCGCGAGAACGGCCCGTTGCTCCGCCTGGCGGGCGTCAGGATGCGAGCTCGTCCACCAGGCCCCAGGCGACGGCCGTGGCGGCGTCGATCGTGCAGGCCGAGAACGCCAGCCACGCCGTGCGCAAGCGGCCGATGCGGCGAGGCAGGCTGACCGTCCCGCCCGCGCCCGGCACGAGGCCGAGGCCGATCTCGGGCAACGCGATCTGCGTGTCCTCCGCTGCGACGACGACGTCGGTGAAGGCCGCGAGCTCAATGCCGGACCCCATGCAGGCACCGTGCAGGTAGGCCACCGTCGGCTGGTCGAGGCGAAAGAGTGCGCGCCCCACGCTGCGTTGGAGGCGGACGAGGTGCGCCGTCGCCGGATCCGCCCTGGTGCCGAACTCGTCGAGGTCGCCGCCGGCGCAGAAGGCCCTGCCCTCGCCGCGGAGCTCGACTCGCGCGATGCCCGGGTCGGCCGCGGCCACCGTCAGCGCCTCGACCAGCTCGTCGCGCATCAGCGTGTCGAGCGCGTTGAGGCGACGCGACCGCGTCAGGGTCAGCGCGAGGGTGTCGCCCTCACGTTCCACCCGCACCCGGGGACCCTCGTCACGGTCGGCCCGGGCCGGGTGCGCCGCCCGCCAGGCCGCGAACTCGGGCCCGGACTGCAACACGGAGTAGGCGGAGGACTCGGCCACCAGGCCGGCCGGCACCGACAAGCGATGCTGTCCGCGCAGCAGAAGCGCCAGCGTCGTGGCCGTGACGGGGTGCTGCGCCAGGTTCCCCTCAATTGAGTCCAGGGCGCCATCGCCCTCCTCGACGATCACGTCGCACAGCTGGAGCCACCGATCGTCGACCCCGCCGCTGGTCACGCCGACGACGACGAAGGGCAGGCTCGCCAATCCATCCCCGGCCGCCTCGTCGGGTGCGGGCATCCGCTCCCGCAGGTCGAGCACCACGGCGCCGCTGCGCTCGGGCGGGACGTCGCTCCGCAGCTCGGCGAGCAGGTCTTCTGCGCTGAGAGGTTCGAGGATCGCGAGACGTTACCCTGCCGGCGTGGAAGACCCCCGGGTGCGACGCTGGGCCGAGAGCGGCGCCATGGCGCTGACCGGGAGTCGCGACCAGACCCTGGGACCGCCGGCCGGCCTGGTGGAGGGGATCGACCGGTTGGCCCTCTCCTTCCCCGGGTTGGACGCACTGGCGCTCCTGGGCGAGCGCGCCGCGCTCATGGGTCTGTGGCGCCGCGGCGCCGTGAGCTGTGGGGGGAGCTGCCGCCTGCTCCCGTCGGCCGAAGGGTTCATGGCGGTGTCGCTCCCGCGGGCCGAGGACATGGAGTCCGTGCCGGCGTGGCTCGAGCTCGACACCGTGCCGGTCTCGGTCCCGGGCATGTGGTCCGCGGTCGCGTCGAGCCTGCGTGACCGCGATGCCGCGTCCCTCTTGGCCAGAGCGGAGCTGCTCGGGCTCCCGGCGGCCCGGGTCGGGGAATCGGAGGGGCACACCGGAGTGTCGCGGTCGCCTCTGGGTGAGGCACCGCCGCGGTCCGGCGTCACCGGAATGGTCGTCGTCGACCTGTCGGCGCTGTGGGCGGGCCCGCTGTGTGGCGACCTCCTGGCCCGCGCCGGCGCGATGGTGGTCAAGGTCGAGTCGACGCAGCGGCCCGACGGTGCGCGCCGCGGGCCCCGCGAGTTCTTCGACCTGTTGAACGGGCACAAGCGATCGGTCGCGCTCGACCTGCAGAGCCGTGACGGCGTCCGGGTCCTGCGCGACCTGGTACGACGGGCCGATGTGGTGATCGAGGCGAGCCGACCGCGCGCCCTGGCCCAACTCGGGGTGAACGGTCCGGACTTGGTGCGGGCGGGCGGACCCCGGGTCTGGGTCTCCGTCACGGGCCACGGGCGCTCAGGCGACGCGGCCAATCGGGTCGCATTCGGTGACGACGCTGCGGCCGCGGGCGGGTTGGTGGTCTGGAGGGACGGGGTCCCGCTGTTCTGCGCTGACGCCATCGCCGACCCGCTGACCGGCCTGGCCGCGGCGGACGCCTGCCTGCGGGCCATCGCATCGGGCGGGCGCTGGCTCCTCGACGTGTCGATGTCGGGCGTGAGTGCGGAGCTGGCCGGCCCGACTTTCGCCGCTCCCGGCGGGCTCGACGTGGCCCAGCCACACGCGCGGCCGGTCGAGGCGCAGGCCCCCGCGCTGGGGGCCGACACGGCCAGCGTGCTCTCGGAGCTCGGGATCGACCCCTGAGCGAGGACCGGCGCCGATCCGGACGAGGGGCTGTGCCTAGGGCACGACGACGGGCAACGACTCCCAACCACGGACGGTCGACGTGTGCGCTTGGACGGCGCTGTCCCAGTCGACCTCCCAGACTGGAAAGCGCCGCAGGACCTCCTCGAGTGCGATGCGGCCCTCCAACCGGGCGAGGTGGCTGCCCAGGCAGAAGTGGATCCCGTAGCCGAAGGCCAGGTGCTGCTGCATGGTGCGATGGACGTCGAACTGGTCGGGATCGTCGAATTTGCGCTCGTCCCGGTTGGCCGCCCCCGTCATCATCAGCAGCACGCTGCCTTCCGGAACCTGTTGCCCGTAATGCTCCACGTCCTTGGTGACGAAACGCGCCTGGACCGGTGAGGGCGACTCGTAGCGCAGCAATTCCTCGATGGCGCCGGGCACCAGCGCCGGGTCTTCCGCCAGCTCGGCCCGTTGGTCAGGGTGCTCGGCCAGTACCTTGCCGGCCCAACCGATGAGACGCGTCGTCGTCTCGTTGCCGGCAGCGGCGAGGAGGCCGATGTAGTTGAGGATCTCGTCCCGAGAGAGTCCACGGACGGTCCCCGTGACGTCCTCGAACTGGGCGTTGAGCAAGTCCGTCATGAGGTCGTCAGAAGGGTGGTCCGCCCGCCAGTCGATGTAGTCGGCGAACCTGCTGCCATCCATCACGCCCAGACCCTGGCACGCGCGCGGCGCCTCCCCCTCATGGAGCCGCATGCCGCCGTCGATCTGGTCGCGGATCTCCTCCTGGTCCTCCTCGGGGATGCCCAGCAGCATGCCGATCACCCGCATCGGCATGTCGGCCGCCAGGTCGTGGATGAAGTCGAATCTCCCCCGGTCCACCAACGGATCGAGAGCCCGGGCGCAGAACGCCCGCGCCTGCGGCTCAATCTCGGCCATCCGTCTCGGGGTGAACACCCGGCTCAGGAGGCTCCGGTGCAGGTCGTGCGCAGGAGGGTCCTCGAACAGGATGACGCCCGGCGGTATTTCCATCCCGCTCTTGATCAGCTCGAGCACTGATCCCTTCCCCGAGATGTAGGTGCCCCAGTCGGTGCTGCAGCTCTTCACGTCGTCGAACCGGCTCAGCGCGTAGAAGTCGTGCTTCTCGTTGTAGTACAGCGGCGCCTCGTCGCGCAGGCGCTTCCACACGGGGTACGGATCGGCATCGATGTCGAAGTCGTACGGGTCGTAGTACAGCTCGCCCTCCGCGAAGTCGATCATGTCCTCTCCTTTGGCGTTCACCCGGCCGGGCCGTTGGGGAACTTGAGCAGCGACCGGCGTCGACGCGGATCTGCTGGCCCGTGATGTACCGGGACTCGTCACTGGCCAGGAAGAGCGCCAGATTGGCGATGTCCTCGGGCTCCACGTAGGGGATGGGCATGGCCTGGAAGAAGTTGAAGGCCGGCTCCGCGTCCTCGCGAGTGGGGTTCTCGAGGTCGGGGCGGAAGATCTTGTACAGGCCCTCGTTGTGCAGCAGGTGCGTGTTGCAGTTGGTGGGGTGGATCGTGTTGACCCGGATGAACCGGAAGCCAGGTGCCGCGCCATCTGCTCGCTGTACCCGACGAGCGTCCGCTTGGACCACCCGTAGCCGTCGCCGCCGGGCCCCATGACCGGGTTGTCGGTGGTGCCGTGCATCAGGCCCGCGGTGGACCGGTGATGATGATCGGAGGCCCCGTCGGGGAGGTGCGGGAGGGCGACGGCGACCGTGTTCATCACACCGAGCAGATCGACGTCGGTGGCGTCCACGAAGTCGGAGGCGTGCGGGTCACCCAGGGCCATGGGCAGGATGCCGGCGTTGGCGACGACGATGTCGAGGCGACCGAGGTCGGTCATGCCCGCCTCGAGCGCGTCGCGCAGCTCTGTGCGCTCCCGCACGTCGGCCTGGCGGGCGACGATGCGCCGGCCCAGCTCCTTGACCGCCCGCTCCGTCTCGGCCAGGTCCTCGGGCGTGGCCAGGGGGTAGTTGTTCGAGTCGATCTGAGCGCAGATGTCGACGGCGATGATGTCCGCCCCCTCCTGCGCCATCCGGACGGCATGGGCCCGCCCCTGCCCTCGCGCCGCCCCGGTGATGAAAGCGACCTTGCCCTCCAGCCGTCCAACCATGTACCGTCCTCGTGAGATTTCCCGTTCAGCGCTTCAAAAGCTGCGGCAGTAGACCGTGTCCATCTTCTGGTTGCGTGGCCGCGTGACGATGAAGACGTGCACGTCACCAATGGCGGAGACCTCCTGCCCCCCGTGGCGGCCGTAGGCCTGGGCGATCAGTCCCGACTCGGTCCAGAGGTCGATCGCCGCCGCGCCGTGCTCGGGGTCCCACTCCCAGCCCGTCGACCCGCCGCCGGGCCCGTTGGACCCGCCCTGGATCACCGTCGTCACCCGGATGTCGTCCTCACGGACCTCTTGCTCCAGAACGAGGGCGAACGCCTCGAGACCGGCCTTGGTGGCCACGTACATGGACAGCATGGGAAACGGATGCAACGTCGACTCGCTCGACGTGTTGACGATGTCGCCCCCACCGGCAGCCCGGAGCAGCGGGATGGCAGCCCGGCAGGTGTACACAGGGCCGGCGAGGTTGGTGGCGATCTGCTGCTGCACATCGAGGTCGCTGAGCAGCTCGACCCGGCACGGCCGGTACACCGCCGCGTTGTTGACAAGGATGTCGATCCTGCCGAAACGATCACCCACCTCGGCGAACGTACGGCCGACGCTGCCCGGGTCACCCACATCAGTGACGAAGGGGACAGCAGCGGAGCCAAGGTCCTTCGCCGTCTGTTCCAGACGGTCGCCACCCCGGGCCAACAGCAGCACCGTGGCACCCTCCTCCACGAATCGTCGGGCGATCCCGAGACCCGAGCCGCTCGAGGCGCCGGTGATGACCGCTATCTTCCCGTCGAGCTCTCCCATGGTCCCGTCAGCCCCAGACCAGGTTCTTGACCTCGGTGAAGTCCTCGAGCCCGTGGCGGCCCCACTCGCGCCCGAGCCCCGACTGCTTGTAGCCCCCGAACGCGCCGCTCTGGCCGATGCCCTTGAGGTCGGATCCCCACCCGGGCCCCTGACCGCCACCCGGACCCAGGTCCGCCAGCGGCTCGGACCCGACCTTCTGCACCGTCACCAGGCCGGCCCGGATCCGGCGGGCGACGTTGAAGCCCCGCGAGTCCGACGTCGACACCACACCGCCGCCCAGGCCGTAGATGGAGTCGTTGGCCAGCCGCACCGCGTCCTCGTCCTCGCCCGAGTAGGGCACCACCGTCAGACCGGGCCGAAGATCTCCTCCTGGGCGATGCGCAGGTCGTTGCTGCTCACGAAGACGGTCGGCTCGTAGTAGTAGCCCTTCTCCATCCCCTCCGGACGCTTGCCCCCGCAGAGGAGCTCGGCGCCCTGCTCGAGCCCCGATGCCACGTAGCCCTCGACGCGCTCGCGTTGCTGCTCACGGATCAGGGGCCCGAGCACCGTGCTCTCGTTCCGCGGGATCGCCGATCGTGATCATCGGGCGCATGGCGTCCAGGCCCTCCTTGTAGGCGTCGAGCAGATGCTCGGGCAGCAGGAGACGGGTGTGCAGCACGCAGCCCTGTCCGCAGTGCATGAGCACCTGCCCGAAGCCGACGGAGCGGGCGTAGTCCTCACCCACATCGCCCAGGACCACCGTCGCGCTCTTGCCCCCGAGCTCCAGCTGGACCTTCTTCACCGTCCCCGCCGCCGACGCCATGATCCGGCGCCCGGTGGCCGTCGACCCCGTGAAGGTCACCATGTCGACCATCGGGTTGGACGTCAGCTCGTCCCCCACCTCGCCGTGCCCGGTGATGACGTTGAGCACGCCCGGAGGGATCCCGGCCTCGGCGGCGACCTCGGCGATCAGCATGGCGTCGAGCGGCGTCCAGGGGTGGGCTTGAGGACGACCGTGCAGCCGACGGCCAGGGCCGGTGCCACCTTCACGATGTTGAGCATGAAGGGGAAGTTGAAGGGGGTGATGGCCGCCACCACGCCGATGGGCTCGCGCACGATGGCGCTGCCGACCAGGCCGGTGGGCCCGCCCGTCGGCGCGCCGTTCTCGACCCAGGGGAAAGAGTGCTCGACGAGCGAGGCGTTCGACCGCAGCATCCCGATCGATCCCGCACCCTGGACGGCGTCGGTCAGGAAGCCCGTGGATCCGGTCTCGGCGATGATCAGCTCCCGCAGGTCGCCGGCCCGTGACTCGAGGATCTCGGCCATCGCCGTCAACCGGGCGGCCCGCTCCGACGGCTTCATGTAGGGCCACGGGCCTTCGTCGAAGGCGCGCCGGGCCGCCTCGATGGCGCGCACGGCTGTCTTCGTCGTGGCCTCGGGAACGGATCCGATCACCTCTTCGGTGGCGGGATCGACGACATCGATGGAACCGTCCGCCCCCTCGGTGGTCCACTTGCCGTCAATGAAGAGCTCGTAATTCCAGGTCATCTGTCGTCTCCGTCCTTTGCTCCATGCTCGCGCTCGCCTCAACCGAGCACGCCGGACTGGCGCAGCTCGCTGATCGCGTCCCAATCGTGCCCCAGTTGGAGCAGGATCTCCTCGGTGTGCTGCCCCAGCTCGGGGGCGGGTCCCGCCGGCACCGGAGGCTGGCCACCGAACTGCATCGGGGGCGCGGGGAGCCGGAAGGTGGAGCCGTCGTTCGCGACCACCTCGGGCAGATAGCCGTTGGCCTCCACCTGTACATGCCCGTGCACCTCGGCCGGCGTGAGCGCCGGGGCCCAGACGCCGGTGAAATCGGCCAGCCGGCGCGCCAGTGCTCCAGGGATTCCGACACGAAGGTCGACTCGAGCTCGGCCACGCACGCCTTGGCGTTCTTGGCCCGGACGACCATGTCGGCGAAGCGCTCGTCCGAGATCAGCTCGGGCCGGCCGATGGTCCCGCAGAGCTCGGCCCAGAACCGGTCGGCCTGGAGGCAGACCAGGTAGAGCCAACGGCCGTCCGATGTCGGGTAGCTGTTGGTCAGCGGGTTCGGAGCGCTGGTCCGATCGGGACCCGGCATCGACCCCACGTACGGACCGGCCATGATGTCCGGGCTCAGCGTCCAGATGCCGACGCCGAGCAGGGACACGTCGACCTCCGTTGGGACACCGCTGCGCTCGCGCTGGAACAGAGCCGTCCCGATGGCGCCGGCGATCGTGTTCGCCCCCTGCAGGTCGAAGAACGCTGCCGGCTGGAACATGGGCTCCTGCCCCGGTCGCGTCATCTTGACCGCCATGCCCGCCGATGCCCATCCGGCGGCGAGGTCGAACCCGCCGGTGTCCTTCATCGGACCGTGCGCGCCCCAGCCATGTCCGCAGACGTAGATGATTCGGGGATTGGCCGCCCGCAGATCCTCCAGTTCGATCCCAAGCTTCTTCCGCACCGCCGGCAGGTAGCTCGTGAGGAAGACGTCGGCCGTAGCCGCGATCTCGAGGAGGAGGTCGCGGCCGCGACGGTCGACAAGTCGATGCTTATTCCCCGTTTGCCCCGGTTGGGGATCTCGATGAACGGGTTGGGCCCGGGTCTGTCGGCGCTACCGAGCAGGTTCATCAGCCCGCGCTGGGGGTCGCCGTTGGGCGGCTCGACCTTGATCACGTCCGCGCCGAGGTCGGCCAGGGCTGCTCCGGCAGCCGGGACAAACGTCCACGCAGCGACTTCCAGGACGCGGACGCCTTCGAATGGTCGGGTCATGACCCGCTCGCTCCGGCCGAAGTTGAAGACACGCCGGGCATTGTCCTCCGCGATCTTGCGCGCCTCGTCGTCCGGAACCTCGAAGAGGACGACGGCCAGTTTCTTGCGGGAGGCCGGGAAGTGGTTGTCGCCATGGGGATAGTCACCCTCGAACATTATGTTGTCGACGCCGATGAGGCCTCGCTCCTCATCCCGGCGTTGTCGGCGATGAAACAGCCGAAGATGTGGTCGCGGAAGAGGTCCGAGGGCCGTACGTCGGGGTTCACGCCCGTGTACCAGCGGTGCCGCTCCCACGTGTAGTCGACTCGTTCGAGCACGTAGGGCATCCACCCGATGCCCCCTTCCGACAGTGCGACCCGCAGGCGCGGGAATTTGTGGAAGACCGGGGACAGCAGCATGTCGACGGTGGTGAACTGCGAGTTCATCCCGAAGAGCGCGATGGCGACGGCGAAGTTGGCGTCGGGCGCGACCACGGGTGCGCCGCCGCGTGCCGAAGTGCAGGCACAGCGGCATGTCGGCGGCCTGGGCGGCGGCGAGGAAGGGGTCCCAGTGGTCGCCGTGGAACGAGGGCAGCCCGAGCCGGTGCGGTGCCTCGGTGAAGGTGATCGCCTTGGCACCCTTGGCCGCGGTGCGCTCCACCTCGGCCACCGATGCCGCCACATCCCAGAAGGGGACCATCACCATGGGGATGAAGCGATCCGGTGCCGCCGCGGACCACTCGTCGAGGATGAAGTCGTTCCAGGCCACCACGCACGCGGCGGCGAGCTCCTTGTCCTCCGCCGCGAAGAACGTCCCGCCGGCGAAGCCGGGAAAGGACGGGAAGCACATCTGGGCATGGACGCCGTCGAGGTCCATGTCGGCCAATCGAGCGGTGACGTCGTAGCAGCCGGGCAGCATCTCGTCGAAGCTCACCGGGTCGACGCCGAAGTCCTTGGGATCCTTGCCGGCCACGGCATTGAGCCCGATGGTCGGGATGACCCTGTCCTCGAACTTCCACACCTGCTTGCCGCCGTCCACCTCGACGATGTGGGGTCCGGACTCGCGGTACTTGGAGGGCAGGCGATCGAGCCACACCCTCTCGTGCTCGATCACGTGGTCGTCGACCGAGATCAGCTGGACGTCGTCGCGCAGCATGCTGGACCCCCCGGGGCTGCGATCCTCCCACTCGGAAGAATCGTCACTTTCTGACAATCTACGCCCTGCGCGCTCGCTCTGACAAGTGGCCTTTGGAGCCGCGACCCGTCAGGGTGATCCGCGACGTCTCTTGCGGGTCAGTTCAGGGACGGCCGCCTCCGCCGCCTCGAAGATCTCGGGGAGGGTGAGCCTGGAACGTCCCCACAGCTCGATCACCGCCATCTCGATCCCCACCACCAGGCCCGCGAAGAGGCGCGGATCGGGGTCGTCCGAACCGCCGGCTCCCATCGACTTGGCGCAGTATTCGGTGACCGCCTCGGTGAGGTCGTGCACACGTTCGCCGCGGACCCGTGCATGGATCTCCGGAGCACCGGCGGCGGCTCGTCGCCACAGCTTGAGCAACCGAACATCTTGAGGGTTCTCCAGGGAGTGATCGCGGATGCGTTGCCAGACCCTCTGGAGGGGATCCGGGCTGGGTTCGAGCTCAGAGATCGAATCGACCAGTGCCTGCGAGCCACGCCGCGTGAAGCCAAGGAGAAAGTCCTCCTTCGACGGAAAGTAGCGGAAGAGCGTTCGGGCAGAGACTCCAGCCGCCTCGGCAACGTCGTCGACCGTGACCTCTCTGAAACCTTGGTGCAAAAAGACCCCAACCGGTCGCCTCGCATGTCGCCTCGAGCAAATTTTGCCGCCTGCTCCATCCAGACTCCTCCACGCTGGTCACGACGACGGTTGTCGCGCGCCAGGCGAGTCGCCTCACTGAGCCAAGCCTCGACGCCGGAACCCTGGCGCCGCGGCAGGCTCCGACTCGGGTCAGGATGGCGGAAGTGGGCTCACACGTCCCAGGTGAGCTCGAGGCGGTCGATCCCATAGAGACCGCCTCCGTGCTCGGTCACCTCCACGCCCTCCTTCAGCCGGTACTCCGGAATGACACGGTGCCATTCCTCGAGTGCAACGCGTAATTCGCGCCGGGCCAGATGAGAACCGAGGCAACGGTGCGGGCCAGAACCGAATGCAATGTGATTGTTCTGCGCACGGTCGATACGGACCGTCGCCGCGTCCTCGAACCGGTCCGGGTCGCGCGTGGCTCCGCTCAGCGGCACGAAGACCATGTCGCCCTTCTTGAGTGGGCACCCGTGGAAGTCGGTGTCCTGCATCACCTTGCGCGCCGGGGCCACGAAGGCGAAGTAGCGGAGGAACTCCTCCACCGCTGACGGGATCACCGACGGGTCGCGGGCGATCCGCGACCGATCCTCGGGATGACCGGCCAGGTGCCAGAACGCATAGCTCAGCTGTATCGACACCGTGTCCAGCCCGGCCATGAACATCAGCAGGCACCACGAGAGCAGGTCCTCCAGCGGGATGGGCTTCTCGTCAATCGTCCAGCGCAGTGAGCTGGAGAGTAGGTCGTCGGAGGGGTTGGCCCGCTTCTCCTCTATCAACCCGGTGAAGTACCCCATCACGGCCAACATGCCCTCGAAGGCCTGCGTCTGCGCCTGCTCGGGATCGCTGCCGGTCGACGGGTGCAGTATCTGGTGCTCCCACTCCAGGAACTGGTCCAGACCCTCGAGAGGCAGGCCCATCAGCTCCATGAAGATCGTCGTGGGGTACCGCCATGCGAAGTCGCGCAGGAAGTCGCAGTGACCCCGGTCGGCGAACTGCGCGATGACGTCCCCACAGCGCCCCCGCACCTTGTCCTCGAGCCGCTCCATCGCTCTCGGCGCGAAATGCGGGGCGAGCAGCTGCCGCCACACCGTGTGCTCGGGCGGGTCGAGCATCTCGGGGATCCACTTGTACGGTGGGTCACTGTCCAGCACCGTCACGACGGTGCTGGAAAAGGTCTCGGGCTGTTGCAAGGCGTCGCGTATCATCTCCGCCCCCGCCATCACCCAGAATCCGTTCGCAAACGTGCTGCGCATGAACGGGTACTCGTCACGCAGCGCGTCGATCTCCTCGGCGTGCGACAGCACAGGCCCGGTCGTTGCGTTGTTGAACTCACGAACAGGGTACGGACACTCTCCTGTGTCCGCCTGCGCCTGTGGCTCTGTCATCGTGGCCCTCCCAAATCAGTACACTCTGTTGCGTAGTATTGACCCTGCCGCGGCACGCGTCCAGGTCCGTTCGGGTGTCACCCCCGCCCGGCCCGCCATGGAAGACGTGCCGCAATCCGGGACCGACTCCTGCGACCGGGTTTGGCGCCCCGGCACTGCGTCAGCGAAGCTGCGTGGGGAACACGTCGCGGCCTGGGGCAGGCACGAAGGGGAGGAATCCACGTTGGCAGACATCATGGAAGGTGTGCGCATCCTCGAGGTGGCCGAACACACCTTCGTGCCGGCCGCCTCGGCCATCCTGGCGGACTGGGGCGCCGAGGTCATCAAGGTCGAACACCCCGAGCGGGGTGACGCCATGCGCGGCCTGGCCTCCAGCGGGGTCATGCCCTCCATGGGGGCCGTGCACGTGCTGCTCGAGCACTCCAACCGGGGGAAGAAGAGCATCGGGATCGACGTCAGCACCGAGAAGGGACTCGACCTGATCTACCGGCTCGCCGCGACGGCCGACGTGTTCCTGACGAACAAAGTCCCCGCCGTCAGGAAGAAGCTGCGCATTGAGCTCGAGGACATCAAGGCCCACAACCCGAACATCATCTACGTGGCCGGGACCGGTGCCGGCGAGCGCGGGCCCGAGGCGGACCGCGGCGGCTACGACTTCTTGAGCTACTGGTGCCGTGCTGGGAGCGCGCTGGGGACGACGCCCACCGACGTCGACTACCTGGCCATGCAACCCGGGCCGGGCTACGGGGACTCAGTTGGCGGGATGACCATCGCTGGAGGGATTCTCGGGGCGCTGTTCCACCGCGAGCGGACGGGTGAGGCCCTACCGCTCGACGTCTCGCTGCTCGGTGTGGGCATGTGGGCGATGAGTCCCGCCATCGCTCTGTCGCTCCAGCTCGACATGCCATGGCGCCCCGGCCCCAGCCGAGGCGGCGGCCCCGGCCTTCCCAACCCGCTCGTCGGCACCTACCTGACCGAGGACGGTCGCTTCCTGGCCTTCTCCTGCCTGCAGGGGTTCCGCTACTGGCCCAGTGCATGCCGCGTCATCGGGCGCGAGGAGCTCATCACCGACGAGCGGTTCTCCTCTCACGAGCAGCTGGCGGCCAATTCCGCCGATGCTCGCGCCATCCTCAAGGAGGCCTTCGAATCGGCGCCGCTGAGCGAATGGAGGGTCCGGCTCGATACCTTCGAGGGCCAGTGGGCGGTCGCCCAGGACAGCCTGGAGCTCACGAAGGACGTTCAGGTCGTTGCGAACGGGCACCTCGGGGAGACCGCGACCGCGGACGGGGTGCCGTTCACCCTGGTCACGACCCCGGTGCAGTTCGCGGGCGAGCCGTCTCCGCCGAAGCGGGCACCGGAGTTCAACGAGCACTGCGAGGAGATCCTCGCCGGCATCGACTGCGGCGCCGACGAAATGCTGGAGCTCAAGCTGGCCGGGGTCCTGGCCTAGTGGCAGGAACGGGCATCCGGGGCTGATCGGGTGAGCCAACCCCGCACCACGGCTCTGCTCTTCGTCGAGTGCCAGCGGGGGGTCGTCGGCGACCACTCCGTCCTTCCGGCCCTCGCCAAATCGGCCCGGCCCGTCCTCGCCGTCATGGGTCGCCTGGCGGCCGGAGCCCGGGCGACCGGCGTCCAGGTCGCCCACCTGACCTACCTGCCTCTCGCCGATGGCCGCTCGGCCAGCCGGCGCTCACCGCTCATGCAGGCGACCGCGGCCACCGCGGCCTGGAGCGACGAGCACCCGGCCCACGAGGTCGTCCCCGAGATCGGTGTCGGAGACGACGACCTCGTGTTGCCTCGACATCAGGGCATCTCGCCGGTGCACCGCACGGAGGTGCTGTCCATCCTGCGCAACATGGGCATGGAGGACGTCGTCGTGGCGGGCGTCTCGACGAACCTGGCCATCCCGCTCGTCGCCGTCGGCGCGGCCGACGAGGGCTTCGCCGTCACCATCGCCACCGACGCCTGCGTCGGCACCCCGCCCGAGCACCATGCATCGATGCTCGAGCACAGCCTGGCCTTCGTCGCCCGCCTCGCCACGGCGGACGAGCTCCTCACCGAGTGGTCCGCGTGAGCGGCCTGACCGTTGGCTGACCGTTGGCTGACCGTTGGCTGTGCGCCGTGCGCTGTGCGCTGTGCGCCGTGCGCGGCACGAGCAGATCAGGACCGCGGCCAGGCAATGGCCTTGGTCTCGAGATACTGCTCCAGGCCTTCGATCCCGCACTGGCGCCCCACGCCACTCGCCTTGTAACCCCCGTAGGGCGAGTCCGCGCCGTACCACAGGCCGCCGTTGACGCTCATCGACCCGGTGCGCACGCGTCGCGCCAACGCGGTCGCCCGCTCCTCGGAGGCCGAGACGATGCCGCCCGAGAGCCCGAAAGTGCTCTCGTTGGCGATCCGCACGGCGTCGTCGTCGTCCTCGTAGGGGATGACCGCCAGCACCGGGCCGAAGATCTCCTCCTGGGCGATGGTCATGGAGTTGTCCACGTCGACGAACAGGGTGGGCTCGACGAACCAGCCCTTGGGGAGGTGCGCCGGGCGGCCGCCACCGACCACCAGCTTGGCGCCCTCCTCCTGACCGCGCTCGATGTAGCCGAGCACGCGGTCGCGCTGGCGGGCGCTGACCAGCGGGCCCATCACGACGGCATCGCTGCTGGGGTCGCCGTAGGGCACTTCGGCCATGGCGGCGCTGATGAGCTCGACACCCTCGTCGTAGCGCGACCGCGGCAGCAGCATGCGGGTCTGCATGGCACAACCCTGGCCGGCATGGACGCAGACCATGGAGGCGCCGGGAACGGCGGTGGCGAAGTCGGCGTCGTCGAGCACGATCATGGCCGACTTGCCCCCGAGCTCCAGGAACGTCTTCTTGAGTGTGGCGGCGCCCTTCTCCATGATCCGGGTGCCGGTCAACGTGGACCCGGTGAAGGAGATCATGTCGACGAGCGGTGAGATGGTGAGCTCCTCCCCGACCAGGTGGTCGGAGGAGGTGACCACGTTGACGACGCCCGGCGGGATGTCGGTCTGCTCGGCGATCAGGCGGCCGAGACGCGTGGCGTTCCAGGGCGTGTCGGGTGCCGGCTTGAGCACCACCGTGTTGCCGGTGGCGAGGATCGGCCCGAGCTTGTTGAGGGTCACCTCGAGGGGGTAGTTCCACGGCACGATGGCGCCGATGACCCCGATGGCCTCCTTCCAGACGGAGCGGCGGCTGAGCATGCCCATCATGTTCCCGTCGGGCAGGTTTCGCTCCCAGGCGAACTGGTCGATCATCTTCGCCGGCCACAAGAGCGCCTCTTCGAGGGGCCAGTCCAGTTGCGCGGCGAAGGTCATCATGCGCGGCGTTCCGACCTCCGCGATCAATTCCTCCCGGTACTCCTCCCGCTCGGACTCGAGCGCCGCCTGCAGCTGCTCGAGGCAGCGCCGGCGCAGTGCATGATTGGTCGACCAGTCGGAGTCATCGAAGGCCCGGCGCGAAGAGACGATCGCTCGCTGCATGTCCACGGCCGAGGCGTCGGCCACCTCGCCCAACACCTCTTCCGTCGCCGGGTTGATGTTGTCGAAGCGCTTGCCCGAGGCGGCCTCGACGAGCTCCCCTGCGATGAGCATGCGCGCCTCACCGGCACCGGGTTGGTTGGTCATGGTGTGTCCCTTCCTCTGGACCCGACGGCGACCTTACGAAGCCCCGGCTCGGACGGTCAAGGTGGTGGCACCGACCGTGTGACCGAACGTTCACGAAAAGCCTGCCCGGACGCGTCGATTCGGAGGATTCCCGTTCGACGCTCTGCCAGAGTGAGGCGAAAGACGCCCCATCGGAGAAGAGAAGGAGCACCACCATGCGATTCCTGGGCTACACCCTCGCCAACGAGGCCGAGACCCCGACCGAGCCCCCTCGCCCCGAGCTGTACGAGGAGATGGGCAAGTTCGTGGAGGAGGCGGTGAACGCCGGGGTCATCGTCGCCACCGGTGGCATCGCCCCCACCTCCGAAGGCGCCAAGATCACCCTCAAGGACGGCGAGTTCACCGTCGTCGACGGCCCCTTCACCGAGGCGAAGGAGCTGGTGGGCGGATGGGCGCTGATGGAGTGCCGGGACCGGGACGAGGCCATCGAGTGGTCCAAGCGCTTCGTCAGCGTGCTCGGCGAGGGGGAGGTCCGAATCCGCCCCGTCATGTGAAGCCGTGCCCCCGCGGCGTCGACCGGTGGTTGAATCGGTGACGTGTCGGCCACCGATTCGACCGCCGCGATCGAGGCCGTCTTCAAGATGGAGTTCCCCCGCGTGGTCGCCACCCTGGCGGCCTTCGTGGGCGACCTCGGGCTGGCCGAGGAGTTGGCGCAGGACGCGCTGGTCGACGCGCTGCGCCAGTGGCCCCGCGACGGCACCCCGCGCCACCCCGGTGCCTGGCTCACCACCGTGGGCAAGCGCAAGGCGGTGGACCTCTTCCGCCGGAACAGCACCCTGAGCCGGAAGTACGCCCAGCTGGGCCGCGAGCTGGAGCTGGCGGTGTCGGGGCCCGGCGACGAAGAAGGCGACGAGGGCTGGTTCGACCCCGAGCCGGAGGAGGACATCGCCGACGACCGCCTGCGGCTCATGTTCGTGGCCTGCCACCCGGTCCTGTCGCTGCCCGCCCGCACCGCCCTCACGCTGCGACTCGTCGGCGGCCTCGCCGTGGCCGAGATCGCCCGCGCCTACGTGCTCCCCGAGCCGACGATCGCCCAACGCATCGTGCGCGCCAAGAAGACGATCGCCGCCGCCGGCGTTCCCTTCGAGGTGCCCACCGGCACGGACCGGATCACCCGCCTGGAGTCGGTGCTCCAGGTCGTCTACCTCATCTACAACGAGGGGTACTCGGCCACCGCGGGCGGCGACTGGCTGCGGCCCGAGCTCTGCGCCGAGGCGCTCCGGCTGGGTCGGGTCCTGGCCGGCCTGGCACCGGAGGAGCCCGAGGTCCACGGCCTGGTCGCCCTGATGGAATTCCAGTCGTCCCGCCTGCGCGCCCGGACCGGGCCCTCGGGAGAGCCCGTCCTGCTCCTTGACCAGGACCGCCGGGCCTGGGACCGGCTCCATATCAACCGGGGCGAGGCTGCCCTGGCCCGGGCCGAGCGGCTGGTCGAGAACCAGCGCCGCGGTCCCTACACGATGCAGGCGGCCATCGCGGCCTGCCACGCCCGCTCCTTCCGGGCCGAGGACACCGATTGGGAACGGGTCGTCGCGCTGTACGGCGAGCTGGCCCGCACGGCACCCTCACCCATCGTCGAGCTGAACCGCGCGGTGGCGGTCTCCATGGCCTCGGGTCCGGACGCTGCGCTGCAGCTCGTCGACCAGCTCGTCGAGACGCGGACGCTCGAGCGCTACCACCTCCTCCCGAGTGTGCGCGGCGACCTGCTCGATCAGCTCGGTCGCCACGCCGAGGCCGCCGCCGAGTTCGATCGGGCTGCGGCCCTGGCCACCAACATCCGGGAGCGCGCCCTTTCGGAAGGGCGCGCCCGCACAAGCCGGGGGCGTGCGGTCGTCACCGGGTCCGGGCCCGCTCCCGCGTGAGTCGGCGCCTGGACGCCCCCGCCTGCACCCACCACGGGCGCAGCTGCAGCCGCGCCGGCGGCAGGGTCCCGTAGACGAGGACGGCGCGACCGCGCGCCAGGCAGCGGAGGCTCTCGGGCGGCAACAGCCGGCGCGGGCCGGTCGTCGACGTCGTGGAGCGCCGGCCCGAATGGTCGCGTGTCACCGAGGGGTGGGAGGTCTCCTCGTCGCCGATGAGGCGGCTGGCGTACTCGAGCGTGTCGGGGTCGGCGATGCCCGGGAGGAACAGCTTGGCGCGGTGGTTGTTGAGCACCGTGGGGGCCCGGGCGCCGTAACGGCCCCGCACCTGAGCCAGGTCCTGCCAGACCGTCACGATCTGGATCCCGTGCGACGCACAGGTCGCCGCCAGGCCGTCGAGCTCGGGCAGCGGGGCGATGTGTGCCGCCTCGTCGAGCACGACCAGGAGCGGCGGGTCGAGCGGCCGGCCCGCCCTCGTCGCCCGCGCGAACGCCTCCGCCAGCACGTGCTGGGTCAGCGCGGTGAAATACGCGCGCAAGCGGCGTTGGTCGTGCGCGGGCGCACACAGGTACAGGGTGTGCGGCCCTCCGAGGAGCAGGCCGGGCTCGAAGCTGCCCCCCGCCACCGGTCCGGGGAGCGGGTGGGCGAAGGGGGCGAGCACGGTCTCGGCCGTGGTGTAGATGGAGCTGCGCGTGCGCTCGTCGCGGCACCACGTCGCCCGCGCCGCCTGCAGCACCTCTGGCCGTGCCGCGCGCTCGAGGATGTCCGCCACCTCGCCGACCTCCTGGGTGTCGACCCAGCGCACCACATCGGTCATGGTGCGCCCGTCGAGGGCGGCGGCCGCGAAGAGCGGGGCCAGGAGCTTGCCCGCCGTGGCGTACCAGAACTCGCCGTCCGCCGTGGTGCCCTCGCCCTTGGCGGCCTCGCACAATTCGGCGGCCGCCCGGCACGCCCCGCGCCAGTCGCGACAGGCCGTGAGCGGGGACCAGGTGCTGGCCGGCGCGCCCGTACACCCCGTGGGGTCGATGCACCACACGCGCCCCCGCCGCGCGCACGACCCCCGCGTGTCGCGCAGCAGGTCGCTCTTGACGCTGGCCGCCACCACCGGCCCGCGCCAGCCGAGGATGGCCGGCACGGCCAGGCTCGTGGTCTTCCCGCTCTGGGTGGGCCCGATCACCACGACTGACTGCGCGGTCTCGGCCGCGATCCCCGAGAGGCGGGTCGCGCCGGGCACCGCGCCCAGGAGCAGGCGGCCCGGCGGGGGGCCGTCCGGCCCGACCAGCAACGGACGGAGGTCGCGCCGCCGGGCCCAGCGGGCGCCCCGCCGCGAGGCCCGGCGCCACCCCGGCCGCGCCCCACCCGCCTGCGAGATCCCGGCCAGCAGCAGCCCGCCCAGGGCCAGCGGCACCACGTGGGCGGCGAGGCCGGCCATGACCTAGCGCGCCGTCATGGCCGCGTCGGTGTCGACGATGCGCCGTTCCATCGCGCTGAGGCGGTGCTGGACGAGGAAGGACCGCTGGCCCACCTTCCACAGTGCGATGCCGCGCCGGAGCTGCGGCAGCAGGTCCGCCTCGGTGGCCGACAGGGAGAGGAGGTCCGCCGCCGCCTCCAACTCGCCGGGCGACTGGGCATAGACGACGCGGGTCTCGGAGTCGGAGAGCAGGCCCTGGGCCAGCGCCACCTGCTCCGAGTCCGACGCGCCGACCGAGCGCAGATCCGACACCCGGTGCAGGACCGCGACATTGGACACGCCGAAGGCGCGGGAGAGCTTCCACGACGACTGCAGCCAGCGCGCCACGCCCAGGTTCGAGAGGATCGCCCAGGCCTCGTCGACCACGAGGAAGAAGCGTCCCTGTCCCGACGGTGACGCCCCGCCGCCCGCGGCCGCTCGGGCCAGTGCAGCTTGCAACCAGGCGGTCGCGCACGCCATCAGGACCCCGAGCGCCGCTGACGAGTAGAGCGCGGAGAGATCGAGGACGACCAGCGGCGCAGAGAGGTCGAGACCGGGCGTCGTCGGCCCGTCGAACATGCCGCAGAGGTCGCCGTGTACGAGCCGGCGGAGCTCCAGCGCCACGTCGCGTCCGTCCTCGAGCAGGTCGCGTCGCTCGGTCCGCAGTGCCCGCGCCGCATCGTCGCTCGGCGACAGCAGGGCCTCCACCACCGCCGGCACGATGGGCACGGCGGTCGACCCGGTGACCTCGGCCAGCGCCGCCCCCAGCGCGGCGCGCTCGCGGGGCGCCAGCCCCCGGCCGAGGCACGCACTGGCCAGCGAGGAGAGGAGCTCCATCCGGCGGCGCCCCGTGGCATCGGGACCGGCCCGGGCCTCGCCGTCGCCGTCGGAGTCGGCATCGGGCCCGGGGTCGAGCGGGTTCAGGCGGATCGCACCACCCGGTCGCAGGGCCACCGGTCGCACGCCCCACGCATCGGCCAGGTCTCCGTACTCGCCCTTGGGGTCGACCACCCAGGCCCGGCGCCCGAACACCGCCTGGCGCCACAGGAAGGTCTTGACGAACGCGCTCTTGCCCCGACCGATCTGGCCGAACACGACCATGTTCGGGTTGGACACGGCGCCGGCCGCGTAGAGCTCGAAGGGGTCGAAGACGAAGGAGCCGCCCAACAGGTCGTCGCCGATCACCACGCCGCGCCGGCCGAGCCCGGCCTCCGCGATGAACGGGTAGGCCGCGCCGAGGTTCCGCGTCGTCACCTGGTGGGCCGGGATCCGGGGCATGCGTTCCCTCACGGCCGGTGAACGGTCGCCCGTGGCGGCTGTCGCCTCCGTTACCTTGACGGAGCCGGGACCATCCCTGGTCGCGGGGAAGGTGGAGCGCACATGAGCGAGCCCGATCGTCCGCCAGGGCCCCTGGTGGTGACCCTCGCCCTCCTGACCGTCGTCAGCGGCTTCGTCGACGCGGTGAGCTTCCTCGGTCTCGGGCACGTGTTCACGGCCAACATGACGGGCAACGTGGTCCTCATCGGGTTCGCCGCCGCCGGCGCGCCGGGGTTCTCCGTCGCGGCCAGCCTCACCGCGCTGGTCTGCTTCCTCGCCGGCGCCGTGGCCGGTGGCCGCCTGTCGCGGCGGGTTCCGCTGCAGAGGCACCTGCTCCTCGTCGTGATGGTGGTCGAGGCGACCTGCCTGGCCGCCGCCGCCGTCGTCGCCGGCTCCGTCTCCGCCATCGGGTCCGGGTGGCCTCGCTTCACGGCCATCGGACTTCTCGCTCTCGGCATGGGGACACGCAACGCGGCCGTCCGCCGCATCGGGGTCCGCGACATGTCGACGTCGGTGCTCACCACCACGTTGACCGGTCTGGCGTCGGACTCCTCGCTGGGCGGCGGCACCAACCCGAACGCCCGGCTCGCCTCGACGTCGGTCCTCTCCATGTTCGGCGGTGCGCTGGTCGGCGCCGTCCTGGTGCTGCACGCCGGCGCGACCTGGTCGCTGAGCGTCGCCGCCGGGATCGTCGCCGCCACGGCGGTGTACTTCGCCCGCACGGCGCCGCAGGAGCTGGGTCTGGCCTCCGCCTCCTGAGGATCGGCACCCTCGGCGAACGCGTCCGGCGCGCGCCGAACGTGCCTCAGACCGCCCGGCCGTCCTCGAGGTAGAGACAGGAAGGCCCCGCGTCCCGCGCCAACGCCGCCCCGACCCGGCGGCGCAAGGGCCCGCTCAGCAGCGCGAGGGCCTGCCGCGGGTCCTCCAAGCGGTGCTCGGAGAGCTCCTCCTCCTGCAAGACGATGCCCTCCAGGACTGCGTCGGGCAGGACGCCGCAGTCGAACAGGAAGCGCATCCCACCCGGCTTGGCCGGCCTGGGTCGGAGGAAGTCGACCGCGACCAGGCGACCGTGCTCCACCTCGATCCCCACCTCCTCGCGCACCTCGCGCCGGCAGGCCTCCCACGGCGTCTCGCCGTCGGCCTCCATGATCCCGCCCGGAATGGTCCAGTGGTCCTTGTAGGTCGGGTTGACGATGAGCAGCCGGCCCCGCCCGTCGAAGAGCAGCGCGCCGGCCGAAGCCGGTATCCGCGGCAGGACGAACGGAAGCGCGTCCTCCGTCACGCGATGCCCAACCGCTCGAGCTGTTCGCCCGGGGCGTCCACCGACGCCAACGCGGCGCGCAGCAGGTCCACCATGTCCGTCTCGACCGCCGTGCCGCACAAGTTCTCGACTTCGTCCGGGTCCGCGCCGAGATCGAACAGGAAGTGGGCGTCCACCGCGTGGCGCCCGGCCCAGAACGGCAGCCGGTCGCCGGGCTCGAAGGGTTGGCGGATCACCGGGACGTCGGACCCCGGCATGAAATCCAGCCGGGCCCGCCGGTCGGGCGGTGGCAGGCGGACCTCGTCCTCCAGGCCGTGCACGGGCATGGTGGACCAGCGGTTGGACCACATGGAGAGTGGGAAGTTGTCACCAACGGCGCCGCGGGCGTACTTGCGCCGGCCGTCCGTCACCTGCACCCAGTTCCCGTAGACGCCCCCGATGGCCCACTCCCGCACCGCACCTTCCTCTCCCCGCAACAACGGGACCAGCGACGCGCCGTGGGTGGCCTCGCGCCGCGGCACGCCGAACACGTCGGCGACGGTGGCGTGAAGGTCGACGTTGGTCGTCGAGCGCGGCGCACTCGGTCCCACCCGGGACCCCGGGCCAGTGCACCAGCAGCGGCGTGTGACCGAGCGGCTCGTACTGCATGACACCGGGCTTGCCCCAGATGTCCTTCTCGCCGAGATAGTGCCCGTGGTCCGTGCACACGATCACGGCGGTGCTGTCCCACAGGTCGCGCGCGGTGAGCGCGGCGAACACCTCGCCCGCCCAATGGTCGATCATGCTGAGCTTGGCGCCGTAGTTGGCCCGGATGTGCCGGCCCTCACGCTCGCTCAGGCGCCCCTGGGCCACTGCGTCGATGTCGTAGGGGGGCCAGATGAGCAGCTCGCCCTCCCAGTCCGGGTCGTAGCGCCCGGCCCAGGGCTCGGGGGTGTCGAACGGCTCGTGGGGGTCGAACTCGTCCACGAACAAGAGGAAGGGGGCGGCAACGGGCGCGCCGTCGCGCAGCCACGCCGCCGCGGTGCGCATCGTCCTCGGCCCCGGGAAGTCCTCCTCGGCCCGGAAGAACGTGCGCGAGCGGTCGTAGGCCCGGTCCCCTGCGTCCGCCCAACCCAGACGGTCCCGCCAGAACCACCCGCCGCCGCGGGCGGGCAGGGCGGGCGCGCCGATGTAGCTCGGGTCGGGATACGTGCGCCAGGGGTCGCCCTCGTGCCCGCGCGTGTAGTCCCACGCGCTGAAGTCGGTGTGGTAGTTCTCCCCGCCGACCTCGAAGAGATGCGGGTGGTCCGACACCAGCATCGTGGTGACACCGGCCCGCCGGAGCTGGGCGGTGATGGGCTCCTCCCAGACCTCGATGGAGCCCCAGGGTCGCCACAGGAAGTCGAGCGATCCGCACAAGATGTCGTGGCGCGCCGGCATGCACGGGAGCGAGCCGGTGACATGCGAGGTGAAGCGGACGGCGCGCTCTCGGGCGAACGCGTCGAGATGCGGTGTGGCGAACTCCGTGCCGCCATAGCTCCCGAGCATGTGGCGGTTGAGGCTGTCGAGCAGCACCACGACGACATTGCGGGGGCCACCGGGTCGTTCCGCATCGCCCCCCGCCTGCGGACCGGGGTCGGCGCGTGCGGGCATGGCGTCATCGTAGGTGGGCGCCTCCCCGTCAGCGCACCCCGCGACAGTGCAGCCCGCCTCAGCGCAGCCCGCGACAGAGCGGGAGCGTGCACGTGTAGGCCGAGGCCTGGTCGCCGTAGAGGCGACGCAACGCCAGTCGGCTCTGGCCCGCGGCGTGCTGCACGATGTCACAGGCCGCGGTGAGCTCCGTCGCGCTGGGCGCCGACACCGTGACGTAGCCCGAATAACGGAAGGAGGCGTGGCCCTCGGCCAGTTCAGCCTCCCGGCGCGCCAGCACCTCGGACTCGCGGGCGTGACGCGCCGTCGAGACGAAACCGCCGCGGCGGCGGAGCTCGGCATCCGCGAGATCGGCCGTGCGCGACGCCTCCACCTTGCGCACGGCGGTGTCGGGCCCGAGGGGCTCCATCACCACGGCGAGGGTCGAGCGCGCCGAACCGAGGAGGAGTGGGGCCAAGAAGTCGCTCCGCACCTCAATGCGGGGCCATTCCGCCACCCAGAAGGTCGCGTGGACCATGCCGTCGACCCGCACCTCCGACCAGCTCTCCTCCATCGCCATGGGCCAGTGGTCACCGATCGGCGTCGCGCCGGCGGACGCGACGTGCGGCTCGTAGGAGCGCAGCAGTAGCCGGGCCAGGTCGTCGGCCGAGAGGACGGACTCGACCTGCACGTCGGCGTCGGAGAGGAGGCGGACCAGCGAGCCCACCTCGCGGGCCAGCGTGGCGCACCCCGCCTCGACCGACCGGGTGAGCCGCACCTGCACGGCCAGGACGACGTCGTGCGCGCAGGTGTGCGAGTCCATGTCGATCAACAACGCGTCGTACGAGGCGGTGCACGCCGACGCCGCGTCGGGCGCCGCCTCAGCGGCGAGATACGACCGCACCCCCTGCCCGTCGTCGGGAAACGACGCCGCCACCCACTGCAACCGGTGCACCGGGGAGCCCTCACGGGCCAGTGACGACAGGACCGTGGCCCATGCCCCCACCCGGCGGTCCTGCTCGTCGGCACCGAGGAGCGCGAAGCTGCCACCGCGCAACGCGAGGGCCGCGGTCAGCGTGCGCGTGGCGGCGTCGTGCACCACACCCATGTCCTGCCAGCCGGCGCGCAGCAGGCGCAGGCCGCGCAGGGCGCCCATGCGCCGCGGGCCGCGCGGGCCGGCCCGGCGTGCGCCCCAGCACACGACCACGGGCAGCCACTCGTCGCCGGTGCGGCCGGCCACGGGCACCGTCGCCAGCGCGCCGTAGAGGACCAGGATGCCGATGGCCGCCGCCACCCCCGCCGCGTTGGGCTCCCAGCGCAGCACGAGCACGCCGAACACGAGCCCGACGGCCACGGTGATGATCTGGCCGGCACGCCAACCCGCCAGGGCGCCGCCGCGCTCGCGGGGCCCGAAGCGGTAGCGCGACCCGGTGTCGCCGCTCATTCTTCGGGGCCCTGTCCCGGCGGCCAGGCCGGCGGCAGCTCTTTGAGGCAGGGGCCCGCGTTGTCACCCATGTAGTAGCGCCTCTCCCCCGGTTCGTATCTGCGGATCAGGCCGCAGCCCGGCGGGACGCGCTCCCACATCCAGGCATCCTCGGGCGTCTCCGGGCCGATGCGCGCCCCCAAGCCGCTGTCGCGCCTGGCCCCCACCCGATCGGCCGGGTCCGGCTCGTAGCCCGTGGCCGCCGACGCCGACGCCGCGGACTCCGCCGATCCGGAAGCCGGGTCCGCGCCGGTGCCGCCTGACGTCGGTGGGGGCAGGACCGGCTTGGGACCCTTCGGTTGCGGCGCGACGCCGCGGGCAGCGGCCTCCTGCAACTGCCGTGGCGGCGCCGGGTCCCCGTCGGGCATGGTCACCCCCGGGTCGGCCCCCGATTCGGCCCCCTCGCCGTCCCCGCCTCCGCCGGTGGGCACCGTCCGGGCCATCAGGCGCGCGTCGCCGAGCGCCCCCAACCCCTCGTGCAGCGCGTGGTTCGCCGCGGTCCGGGGCAGGCGCGTCATGGTGGCGGTCCCCCGCTCCCGCAGGCCGTCGAGATGTGCCACCGCACCAGCTTCGACGGCCGGGATCATGCGCAGGATGGCGAAGGGGACGAACGTGGCCATGACCAGGAGCGCACCGCCCGCCAGCACGGTCGAGAAGCCCGATCCGTGCGTGCCGTTTCCGGCCGTGCCCGAGGAGACGGCGCCCGCGGCCAGGCTCAACGTGGCGACGATGACGAACTTGGAGAGGATGAGCGCCGCCAGCGTCTCGACGAGGCGCCGACACCAGTGCGACACCGCCGGCCACACCAGGGTGGCCAGGGCCAGGGGGAGGAAGAGCACCGCCACGTAGACCGCCGCCGCCCTGATGAGGAGCTCGAGCCAGAGCACGAAGGCGGCGACGGCGATGAGCAGCGCGATGAGGAGGAGCACGAAGCTGGCGATGGTGGGGTCGGCCGCGGCGGCCACCAGGCCCGTGGTCACGCCCGAGAGGAGGGAGGCGACGTCGGCCCCGGTGCCACCGGCGACGGCGTCGCTCATGGCGTCCGTGGCCGACAGGCTCAAGATGACGAGCTGGATCGCCACCACCGCCAGCAGGAGGGCGAGCGGGAGCTGGACGAGGTAGGTGCGGACGAGCTGCCCCGGGTTCTGACGCAGCACCGCCTGCAGGGTCGAGGCCAGCAGCATCGGGAGGATGACGACGCCGGCGAGCGCCGTCATCTGGCCGTAGTGGGTGCGGAACCAGCTGGCTCCGACGTCCACCGTCGTGGTGGCGCTGAGCACGGCCCCGATCTGGCCCAGCAGCCACTCGGCACCGCTCGCCACCCACTGGCTGATGCCGCTGAGCACCGCCTCGAAGCCGGAGGACGCGATGGAGCCGCCGATGCTCCCGACCTGGCAGATGGGGTTGAGAGCGTCGAGACCGGTGCAGCCGGCGGCCAACATGGGAGCGGTGGTCGGGGCGGCGGTCGGGGCGGCGATCGGGGCGGTGGTTCAGCGGGTCGGCCGGGCGGCGGGGGCAGCCGGGTCAGTGCAGGTTGGTCCCGGTGTGGAAGAAGAAGTTGATGATGGGCGGCGCGGCGCCGATGAGCAGCGCCGCCAGCCCCGACACCAGCACGGCCCGGCGCCCGACCAGGGACTGCTGGAAGTTCTGGGCGTGCACGCCCAGCGCCCAGGCGGCGGCTCCGATGAGGAGGCCGGCCAGCGCGGCAATGAGGGCCCACGCTCCCAGCCCGTTCGTCAGGTCCTGCAGGGTCCCCCCACCCGGGAGCGCGTTGACACTCGGGTTCAGCGAGACATCGGCCAGGTGCAACACGACCATGGGTGCCCTCCGTCGGGACTGTCGGCACCGGACCCTCCGGACGCCGCTCGGGCGGAGAACGGTTGCCGGACGGACGGGATTGGCCTCCCTTCCGCGGCGCCGCGCGGCGTGGTGGGAACCGCGGCTAGTCCCTGAAGGGCAGCTCAGGGCCGCGGCCCCCAGCCGCGGGTCGCTGCCGAGGGCCACTGGGATCTCCGCCGGCCGCGACCGCGGACCCGACTGTTCGCTCCGCACGCTCCAGCCCTGTCATATTGGGGGCGTGCCGCTGAGTGGGCCGGGGGAAGTCAATCTGAGCATGACGCAGGAGATCCTCTTCATCGGGATCGCCGTCGCCCTTGTCGTGCTCGTCGGCATCGTGGCCGCACTGCTGGGGCGGCGCTCGGGGCGGCGGGCCATCTCGCAGCGCCTCGCCTCCCTCGGCACCCGGCTCGGCCTCGATCCGCCCGAGGACGAGTACAACGTCGAGACCTCTCTCGCCTACCTGGAGCAGGTGACCGGCGGCGCCGCCCAGGCGGTGACCGAGTCGAGCTCCGACGCCATCCGGCTCCGGCGCTCGCTCGACACTCTGACCCAGGGCGTCGTGCTGTGCGACGAGAACGGCACGGTGATCTACCGCAACGGCCGCGCCAACGCTCTGATGGTCAGCCGCCACGGTGACGCCCTGGCCGCCCAGGCGGTGACCGACGTCCTGGAGGACGCCTGGCACGAGGGATCGGCCGAGCGCACGCTCGACCTCTACGGCCCGCCCCGGCGCACGCTGCAGGTGCGCGCCCGCCAGATCGACGACGGGCGCCGCCCCCTCGGGGTGATCGCGCTCATTGAGGACGTCTCGGAACGCCGGCGGCTCGAGGAGATCCGGCGCGACTTCGTCGCCAACGTGAGCCACGAGCTCAAGACGCCCATGGGCGCGTTGGGCCTCCTGGCCGAGACGCTCGTCTCGGAGCCCGACCCCGACGTGGCCCAGCGCCTGGCGGGGCGCATCCACAACGAGGCCTTCCGGGTCAGCCGCATCATCGACGACCTGCTCGACCTCTCGCGCATCGAGTCCGAGGAGGCACCGCCGCGCGAGCCGGTGCTCGTCAACCTGGTCATGGCCGACGCCATTGAGCGCGTGCGGGCCACCGCCGACCAGCGCGGCATTGAGATCGTGCTGCACGAGCCCTCTCCGCCCGTGGCGGTACTCGGGGACCGGCGCCAGCTCGTCTCGGCCATGCACGCCCTGCTGGAGAACGCCATCACCTACTCCTACGACAATTCCAAGGTCGTGGTGACGGGCACCGTGCAGCGTTTCAATCCCAAGCTGAGCCACCCCTCCCTCGCCGGCGCCTTCGACGGCGACGGCGACGAGTCCGGGACCGACCCCGTCACCGGGGAAATGCCCGTGGTCACGTCCGACGCCTCGCCCGGGACGGACACCGGGTCCGGGCCCGCCACTGCCGCGGAGACCCCGGTGGAGCCGGTCTTCACACCCGAGATTCTCGACCAGTTCAGCCAGTCCGCCCCCGGCACCTCCGCCGCCACCGGCACGACGGCGCCGACCATGCCGGTGCCCCCGGTGATCACCGCCGACGGTGACACCGCCGGAACCGGTCCGGCGGACTCCGCCGCGGCGATCTCACCCAATTGGCGCATCGAGGAGCGCGACAACGTGAGGCTGTCGGTGCAGGACCACGGCGTGGGGATCCCCGCCCGGGACCTCGACCGCATCTTCGAGCGCTTCTACCGCGTCGACCACGGGCGCAGCCGCGACACCGGCGGCACCGGGCTCGGCCTGTCCATCGTCCGCCACGTGGCCAACAACCACCAGGGTTGGGTCGACGTCGAGTCGCGCGAGGGCGAGGGGTCGACCTTCACCCTCGTGCTGCCCGTGCAGGCGGAGCGCGTCGCGTGAGCAAGTCCACCCCGGCCAAGACGGCGAAGAAGACAGGGCGCTCGACGCCCGGCGAGGGCCCGATCAAGGTCCTGCTGGCCGAGGACGAGGAGTCCTTCATTGAGGCGTTGGTCATCGGCCTGAGCAACGAGGGCTTCCGGGTCACCGTGGCCCGCGACGGCAACGAGGCCCTGCAGCTCTTCGACGAGACCGTGCCCGACATCCTCCTGCTGGACCTCATGCTGCCCAAGCTGTCGGGGATCGACGTGTGCCGCGCCATCCGGACGCGCTCGCAGGTGCCCATCATCATGGTCACCGCCAAGGGCACCGAGATCGACACCGTCGTCGCCCTCGAGGTGGGCGCGGACGACTACGTCACCAAGCCCTACCGGCTGCGTGAACTGGTGGCCCGCATGCGGGCCGTCCTGCGGCGCGCGCCCGGTGGCTCCGAATCCGGCGACCTGGCAGGCTCCATCGAGTTCGGGAGCGACGGCATCTGGGAGTCCAACGGGATCAAGGTCGACTTCGACCAGCGGCGCGTGTTCGTGCGCGGCGAGGAGGTGCACCTGCGGCGCAAGGAGTTCGAGTTGCTGCGCCTGCTCGTCGAGAATTCCGGACGCGTGCTCACCCGCGACGTCCTCATCGACCGCGTCTGGGGTACCGACTACATCGGTGACACCAAGACGCTCGACGTGCACATCAAGCGGCTGCGGTCGCGCATCGAGGCCGACCCTTCAACCCCCGTTCTCATCACCACCGTGAGGGGTGTCGGTTACCGCTTCGCCGCAGCGTAGACACCACGCGGTGTTAACACGTAGAGACCATGCCGTGTTAACGCGTTAACACCTCGCTAAGGTGGCCCGGAGCGCACGCCACAGCCCGTACCCGATCTGACCTGAAGAGGTCGGAACGAGGATGCTCAGGCAGGAGGCAACCGGGACACTCGGGCCTGTCCCCCGACGTTGAGGATGGTTGGATCTTGTCAGTTGTTGTCAGAAGAGCCGCCATCTGCGTGGCAGTCGCGGCGGTGGTCCTGCTTCTCCCCGTCATCGGTCACGGCACGGCCGGTGCAGCGATCGTCCCGCCCCAGAATCCGGCGGCCAACATCTTCCCGGCGCCCGGCTATTCCGGCCCCTGCGGCAGCCTGGCATCGCCGAATCTGTACTGCCCGAGTGGGCTGACCTTGATCTACGGCGACCGCCAGGCCGAAGGCGTGAGCCCGATGAGCCTGCCCAGTAACTGGACCTCGCTGACCACTCCCGAACAGCTGTTCGTCCTGACGGACCTGGAGCGGGTGGACCGTGGCCTCGCACCGATCGAGGGCCTCGCGGCGAATCTGGACGCCTACGCCCAGGCCGGGGCCAACGCGCACACCGACCCGAGCTTCCCGCCCTACGGCAACGGGGGTGGCTCAACCTACTCCTCCTCGTCCTCGGTGGGCATGTCGCTGGCCATGTGGATGTACGACGACGGGCCGGGTGGGACCAACGTGGGCTGCCCGGGGTCCGGTGGGGGCGGCTGCTGGGCCCACCGGGACATCATCCTCGGCCAGTACGCCGCGCCCGCCCTCATGGGGGTCGGCGACGGGCCCTCCACGACCCAGCTGTTCGTGGGCGGCGACACCACCGACGCCCCCTACTTCACCTGGGCCCAGGAGGTCCCGTTCCTGCCCGTCGGCGTGTTTCCCGACGGCATCGACGCATCGGTGCTGCCCGGCAGCTCAGAGACCTCCTCGCTCGAGCTGTGGGCCTCCGGCGAGGGCATGGACATCACGGCGACCCTGGTCGGCGGGCAGGGCGTCTTCCAGCTCGGCGGCACGAACTGCAACCTGCCGGCGGGAGCGACCTGCGACATCCCCCTGACGTTCACGCCCCCTTCGCTGGGCGTCTTCACCGCCACGCTGGAGGTCACCGGCCCCAACGGCACCCAGGTCGAGCCGCTGCGCGCCGTCTCGAGCCACGGCTACCACCTGGTCGGCGCCGACGGCGGGGTCTTCAGCTTCGGCGACGCCGGCTTCGCCGGCTCGGCGGGGGGGCACGCCCTCAACCAGCCCGTGGTCGGGATGGCGGAGACCGGCGACGGCGACGGGTACTGGCTGGTGGCCAGGGACGGCGGCATCTTCAACTACGGCGATGCGGGCTTCTACGGCTCCATGGGCGGGACGCCGCTCAATGCGCCGATCGTCGGCATGGCCGCCACGCCGGACGGCAAGGGCTACTGGGAGGTGGCCTCCGACGGCGGGATCTTCAGCTTCGGTGACGCCCGGTTCTACGGTTCGCAGGGCGGCCAACCCGTGGACGGGACCATCGTGGGCATGGCCGCGGACGCCACCGGCCACGGCTACTGGCTGGTGTCCTCCGAGGGCGGGGTCTTCAGCTTCGGGGACGCCCTGTTCCACGGGTCGGCGGGGTCCCTCCCCCTCAACCAGCCCATCGTCGGGATGGCGGCAACCAGCGACGGTGGCGGCTACTGGCTCGTGGCCAGGGACGGCGGCGTCTTCACCTACGGCGATGCCAGCTTCCAGGGCTCCATGGGCGGCGTGCCGCTCAACGCACCGGTGGTGGGCATCGCGGCCACGACCGACGGCGGCGGGTACTGGCTCGTCGCCGCCGACGGTGGCGTCTACAACTGCGGCGACGCCGGGTTCTACGGCTCCATGGGCGGCCATCTCCTGGTCGAGCCCGTGGTGGGCGGCGCCGCCCAAACCTGACCCAGCCTGCCCCGGGTACGGCCCCCGGGCGCCCGGGTGCCCGGGTGCCCGGCGCCCAGCCCCCGGTCCAGACTCCCGCAGCTCAGACCGTCAGGCGCTCGAAGTCGTCCGGGACGGTGATCCCCGGCAGAGAGGCCGTGTCCACCTGCTCCCCCAGGTGCGTGAGGATCAGGCGCACGTCGGGGTGGGCGGCCTGCAAGGCCCGGACCGACTCCTCGTCCATGTGCGAGGAGGGGACCCCGGGCGGGGTGTGCCGCCCGTTGCACTCCACCACCAGGACGTCGGCCTCGCGGGCGAGCTCGTTGAGCCCGTCGCACGGGGTCGTGTCGCCCGAGTACCCGACCACCTGGGTCCCCCGGTCGAACAGGTAGCCGAAGCAGCGCAGATAGGGCACGTGGACGACCTCGACGGCCCGGAAGCGCAGGGGTCCGGCCTGCTGCCAGGTCCCGTCGACCTCCACGAAGCGCAGGTCGAGGTTGGCGTAGCCCATGTCGGTCACCGAGCCCACGGCCCCCGCCTCGTTCATGGCGGCCAGGTGCGCCTCCACCCCGGGCGGCCCGACCACGTGGACCGTCCGGCCCCCGCCGCCCTCGGCCGCCGCCTGGAGGAAGAAGGGCCAGCCGAAGCAGTGGTCGGCGTGGAAGTGCGAGACGACCACGACCTCGACGGCCTCGACCGTGAACCCGCAGCGTCGCAGGTGCGGCAGCGCCGTCGGCGACGGCTCCACCAGGACCGACGCGTCCAGGACGAAGCTGTTCCAGTACCGACCCGGGGGGGCGGCGAAGTTGCCCGTCCCCAGGAAGGTCAGCTCGCTCACCTGGTGTCGGCCAGCGACAGCAGCGCCGCCACCAGCACCGGGTCCCCCTCCACGGCGATGTCGGGGACGGGCAGGCGCCGGTAGAGCATCAGCACCAGGTCAGAGGCGGAGGCCCGCAGCTCAGAGACCCGGGACGAGCCCTCGTTGCCGGTGCCGGCGACACGCCAGCTCGCCCCCGTGTCGGTGGCGGTCAGCGTGACGACGCCGGGTAGCGAGGCCAGGTCCGAGCCGACCATGATCTCGATGAACTCAGGCACCCCGTCGTCGGCCAGCCCGGGGTGCAACGGCGCCGACGCACCGGTCACACCCTCAGCGTCCCAGCGGTGCACGGAAACCTCCTGGGCCTGGTGCCGGCCCACCGCGCCCGCCGTGTGGGGCTCGGGCCACCAGGCCCAGCACGGCGCGTCGGGGCCGGCCTCGCGCAGGGCGCCGAGCAGCGAATACGTGCACCAGCCGAGCCAGGCCAGCAGGTCGATGTCCTCGGGAAAGGCCGTCAGTTCGGCTCCGGAGCGCTCGTTGGCGTTCTGCGCCCGCACGTTCTCGCCCCAGTACCACTGCACCTCGCCGATGTGATGGGCCAGGTCACGGACCGACCACTCGGGAGTGGTCGGCACCCTCGCCTCGAGGTCGAGCGCGGCCACCGTGTCGGCCATGCGGCGGCTCTCGGCGGCGATGATCTCGAGCCTGTCGCCGAAGCCGAAGTGCTCCGGTGGCCCGCCGCCCTCGAGGTTGGTGACCGTCACTGGTTCGGGGTCTCCGGGGTCGGGGTCCCAGGGGTTGGGTCTCCGCGGTCACGCTCTTCGGTGTCTCAGTCTCACGAGGCCGGGGACGTCTCCCAAAACTGTCAACGAACTTGTTTAGGGTTCTGGGAGACCCCCGGGCCCCGGGCTCCACATGGAGCGAGCCCCGGGCGCCACGCCGAGCGCAGCCCCGGGCTCCACGCCGAGCGCGCCCCACCCACGGTCCTCATGGCGCCTTGAGCAGGAGCTCGCCGCCGAGATACGGCGCCAGGCACTCGGGCAGCATCACCGTCCCGTCCTCCTGCCGCCCGTTCTCCACCAGTGCGGCCCAGATGCGGGGCCAGGCCAGCGCCGAGCCGTTCACCGTGTGCACCAGCTGCAGCGGGCCCCCGCCGGCCGGCCGGAAGCGCACGTTGGCCCGGCGGGCCTGGTAGTCGCGGAACCAGCTGACCGAGCTCACCT
The DNA here is from genome assembly GCA_963826835.1 of uncultured Acidimicrobiaceae bacterium. Lineage (GTDB taxonomy): Bacteria > Actinomycetota > Acidimicrobiia > Acidimicrobiales > RAAP-2 > Bog-473. The sequence continues at coordinate 42,745 of CAWGYK010000011.1, read as the reverse complement.
CGAGCCAGCGGTCGACGCCCGGCGCATAGGCCTCCAGGTCGAAGGTGCGGGCCGACGACCCCCCGAGGTCGCCGCAGCACAGGTCCAGCACCCGGTAGGGCAGCTCGAGGTCCTGCAGCATCGACTCGGCCCGCTGCAGGATGTCGGCCTGCGCGTCGAGCGCGTCCTCGGGCGTGGTGTAGGCGAACAGCTCGACCTTGTCGAACTCGTGCACCCGCAGCAGCCCGCGGGTGTCGCGCCCGGCCGAGCCCGCCTCGCGGCGGTAGCAGGCCGTCGCCGCGGTGAAGCGCAGCGGGAGCTGGGACTCCTCCAGGATCTCGCCCCGGTGCATGGAGGTCAGGGGCACCTCGGCCGTCGGGATGAGCCACAGGTCGTCGCGCTCGACGTGGTAGGCGTCGTCGGCGAACTTGGGCAGGTGGCCGGTCGAGGTCATGGTCTCGGTCAGCACCACCGTCGGCGGCCGGATCTCCTCGTAGGCGGGCGAGTGGCGGTCGATGGCGAAGGCGGTGAGCGCCCGCAGCAGCCGCGCCCCCGGGCCCCGGTACAGGGGGAACATGGAGCCGGCGAGGCGCGCCCCGCGCTCCATGTCGAGGATCTGCAGCGACTCGCCGATCTCCCAGTGCGGGACCTCCTGGTGCGCCGCCCGTCCGGGCTCCGGCCGCCCGGCGTCCTGCCCGGGCCACCAGCGGCGGACCTCCACGTTGTCGTCCTCGCCCAGCCCGTCCGGCGCGTCCTCCGCCGGGATGTTGGGGAGGTAGAGCAGCCCGGTCTGGCGCGACTCCTTCAGGGCGTCGGCCTCGGCCGAGGCCGCCCGCTCGTCCTCGCCCACCTGGAGGCTCCTGGCGCTGAGCTCCTCGGCCCGGCCTCGTCGCCCGCCTTCTTGGCCTGCCCGAACTGGCTCGAGAGCTCCTTCACCTCGGCCCGCATGTCCTCGGCGGCCTGCACCCGCGCACTCCGGCCCGGTCGACTGCACCACGGCGTCCACCTCGGCCGCCTCCACGCCGCGCCGGGCCAGCGCGGCCTTCACCGCGTCGGGGTCGTCACGCAGCGCCCGGATATCGATCACTCCTGCTCAAAGTAGCCTGCGACGCCGTGCCAGCCGTCGAGGTCACCGGCCTCACCGTGCGCTACGGACCCGCCGGGACGCCGGCCGCGGTCGACGACCTCGACCTGACCGCAGAGGCGGGCGAGGTGCTGGTCGTGCTCGGCCCGAACGGAGCCGGCAAGACGTCGACCGTCGAGACTCTCGAGGGCTATCGCCGCCCGGTCGCCGGCGAGGCGCGTGTCCTCGGGCTGGACCCCCTCGCCGACCACACCGCGCTCAGCGGCCGCGTCGGCGTCATGCTCCAGCGCGGCGGCGTCTACCCCATGCTCGGGCCGCACCGCGTCCTGCGCCTCTTCGCCGCCTACTACCCCGACCCCGTCCCGGCGGACGAGCTGCTCGACCTCGTCGGCCTGCGCGCCGTCGCCGCCACGCCCTGGCGCCACCTCTCGGGCGGCGAGCAGCAGCGGCTCTCCCTGGCCCTCGCCCTGGTCGGCCGGCCCGAGGTGGCCTTCCTCGACGAGCCGACGGCCGGCGTCGACCCCGGGGGCCGCATCGCCGTGCGCGCCGTGGTGGCCGGGCTGAAGGAGAAGGGCGTCTGTGTCGTCCTCACCACCCACGAGCTGGGCGAGGCCGAGCGGATGGCCGACCGGATCGTGATCCTGTCCTCCGGCCGCGCCGTGCGGGAGGGCACCCCGCACGGCCTCACGACCGCCACCGGGCCCGGAGGCGGCGCCCCGCCGGCCGTCACGTTCGGGGCGCCCCCGGCGCTCGACGTCGTCGCCCTGGCGGCCGCCGTCGGGCCCGGGACCGTGGTCACCGAGACCACGGCGGGCCGCTACCGGGTGGAGGCCCCGGGCGTGGCCACCCCCGCCGTCACGGCGGCGGTCGCGAACTTCCTGGCCGCACGGGGGGCCACCCTCACGGACCTGGTGGCGGGGCGGACCCTGGAGGACGTCTACTTCGAGACGGTGGGGGCCGCCGCCACCAGCCCCGACGAGACGCCGGCCGGCGACGCGGGACACCCCGGCGGGGCCGGAGGCGGGGCCGGAGGCGGAGCCGGTGAGCACGACCGCGGACGCCCTCCGCCCCCTCACCGCGCAGACCGGCGCGGAAGTCTTCATGACGCTGCGCCGGGGCGAGACGCTCCTCCTCACGCTCGGGATCCCCGTCGTGTTCCTGGTCTTCTTCTCCAAGGTCTCGGTCGTGTCGGCCCCCGCGGCGACGCCGGCCAACTTCTTCGTGCCGGGCATCCTCTCCCTGGCCGTCATGTCGACGGCCATGGTCTCGCTCGGCATCGCCACCGGCTTCGAGCGCGGCTACGGAGTGCTCAAGCGGCTGGGCGCCACGCCCCTCGGGCGCCCCCGCCTGCTCGGGGCCAAGATCGTCACGATCGTCGCCGTCGAGCTGCTGCAGGCGGCCGTCCTCCTCCCGGTCGGGCTGGCGCTGGGCTGGAACCCGGGCGGCGGCGGCTCGGCCGCGGTCGGCGGGGCGATCGGCGCCATGCTGCTCGGGTCGGCCGCCTTCGCCGGCATCGGCCTCCTCATGGCGGGCACGCTGCGGGCGGAGGTGAACCTGGCGGCGGCGAACGGCCTCTACCTGATCCTCCTGCTGCTGGGCGGCATGATCGTCCCCATCTCGAAGCTCCCGAGCGGGCTGGCCGACTTCGCCAAGCTGCTGCCGGCCGAGGCGCTCTCGTCCGCGCTGCACGCCACCCTCGGCCGCGGCGCCGCCGTCCCCCCCGAGTCGTGGGCCGTCCTGGCGCTCTGGGCCGTCGCGGCGCCCCTCGCCGCCGCGCTCACGTTCCGCTGGGAATGAGGGCGCGCTCGTCCGCCGCCAGCGACGACGGCGTGAGCACGGCGCCGCCCACGATCTTGGCGATGGTGCCATCACCCCTGACGAACACGGCGTAGGGGTCGCCCTCGAAGTAGAAGGACCCGCTCGTGATGTCGGCCAGGGGGTCCGACGCCACCGGGAAGGTCACCCCGGCGGCGTGGATGAACGACCTTGCCGTCGAGGTCTTGTCGAAGCTGTCGACGCCGAGGACCTGGATCCTCGACAGCGCGCCGCCCGCCTGCGTCCTGGCGCCGCACCGCGGCGGCCAGGGGAGGGAGCTCCTGGTGGCAGCTCGTACACCAGGCTCCGAAGAACAGCAGCACCGCAGGCGTCCCGTTGCCACCCCCGTCGGCCGGCACCGAGACCTCCGACGGGCCGCTCGGGCCGACGTTGGGGCCGCTGAACGACGGCACCGGTCCCCCCGCGTGCGGGGCTCCACCCCGCGCTCTGGTTCGCCCCGAGGCTGGTGAAGAGCCCGATGAGCACGATGACCAGGAGGCCGATGCCCAGGCCGATGAAGATGAACCGCTTGCGGGGCGTGCGGACCACCTCGGGGCGCCGCCCTGCTCCGGCCCAGGCGGGACCGCCGGGTCGGGGGGTGGTGCGTCGGTCATGGCGGGGGGACCCTAGTGAAGGTGGTTGGTGATGAGGACGTCGGCCGCCATCGCCACGAACAGCACGGTGAGATAGGTGATGGAGTACCCGAAGACCCTCATCGCGTCGCGCCCGGTCGCCCGCTCGCTCTGGGCCAGCCCCCACAGCCGGGTGACCAGGAAGAGGAACCCGGCGCCGAGCACGGCGGCGGTGATCATGTAGATCCAGCCCAGGTGCGCCACCGGCCCGAACACGAACGACACCGCCACCAGGGCGACGGTGTAGTAGACGATCTCGGTCGTGGTGCGCTTCATGGAAGCGACCACCGGCAGCATCGGCACGTCGGCCGCCCGGTAGTCCTCCTTGTAGCGCACCGCCAGGGACCAGAAGTGCGGCGGCGTCCAGATGAAGATGATGGCGAAGAGCACCACCGGCGCCCAGGCCAGGCTGTCCGTCACTGCGGCCCAGCCGACCAGCACCGGCACCGCGCCGGCGGCGCCGCCGATCACGATGTTCTGCGTGGAGCGGCGCTTGAGCCACAGGGTGTACACGAAGACGTAGAAGAGGGTGGCCGAGATGGCCAGCACGGCGGAGAGCAGGTTGACGGCGAGCCACAGCTCCACGAACGCCGCCACCTCGAGCACCAGCGCGAAGACGAGGGCGGCGGTGGGCGTCATGGCGCCGGTGACCAGCGGGCGGTTCTTGGTCCGGTTCATCAGCCGGTCGATGTCGCGGTCCACCACCATGTTGATGGCGTTGGCCCCACCGGCCGCCAGCGCCCCCCCGGCCAGGGTGGCGGCCATGAGCCAGACCGGGGGCAGGCCGCGCTGCGCCACCACCATGGTGGGGAGCGTCGTGACCAGCAGGAGCTCGATGATCCGTGGCTTGGTCAGGGCCACGTAGGCCCCGACGGTCGACCACGAGCAGGCGGCTCGACGGCCCCGGAGGGCGGGCGCTTCGATGGACATGTCCTCTGCAGCCTACGGCCGGGCCTCGCCCGGGACCAGGCGACGGGCGCCGGTACGCTTGGCCAGAGTGTCGCGGCGCCGTCCCCCCACCGTCTCGCCCTCGCTGAGCCACCGGCTCGACGTCCTGGCCCTGGCCCTGACCGCGCTCATCGTGGTGACCGGGGCGGCGGTCCGCCTGACCGGGTCGGGCCTCGGCTGCGCGGACTGGCCCGAGTGCTCGGTCGGGCACCTGACACCGGCCGTGCAGTTCCACGGCCTGGTCGAATTCGGGAACCGCCTGGTCACCGTCGTGCTGACCGTCGCGGTGATCGCCGCCTTCTTGGGCTCGGTCTTGCGCAGCCCGCGCCGGCGGGACCTGATCTGGCTCAGCGGGGGGCTGGTGGGCGGGGTGCTGGCCCAGGCCGTCCTGGGGGGGATCGTCGTCTACACCAAGCTCAACCCCTACGTCGTCATGGTGCACTTCTTCGCCACCATGCTCCTGCTGGTCGACGCCGTCGTGCTGGTCCACCGCTCCACCCGCGACTACTCGCCGGGGTCCGCCCACCTGCTGGTGCCGCGGCCACTGATCCGGCTCTTCTACGGCGCGCTGGGCATCCTCGCCCTGGTGGTCGCCGCGGGGACCGCCACGACCGGGGCCGGCCCCCATGCCGGCGACGCCTCGGGCCAGCAGGTGGCCAAGCGGATCCCCGTTGCGCTGCGCGACATGGCCGAGCTCCACTCGAGCCTGGCGCTGCTCCTGATCGGCGTCACCATCGGCCTCGTCGTGGCCCTCCACATGGGCGACGTTCCCGAGCGGGTGCGCCGCGCCGCCGCGCATCTTCATGGTGGTGCTGGTGGCCCAGGCGGCCGTCGGGTACACCCAGTACTTCACGCACCTCCCGGCCCTCCTCGTCGAGGTCCACATCGTGGGTGCCACCGCGCTGGTGATCGGAGCCGTGCAGACGTTCCTCGCCTGCACCTACCACGCTCCCGAGGCGCTGCCCGCCCCGCTCGTCCACGACACGTCGGCGCCGGGCGTCCCGATCGGTGCCCATTAGGCTGGGACCTCCGTGCGCTCGGCACGGTCCCGCCCCCATCGTCTAGCGGCCCAGGACACCGCCCTTTCACGGCGGCAGCACCGGTTCGAATCCGGTTGGGGGTGCTGGCGGGCGCTGTCGCCGGACATCGGAGCAGATGTGCCATCGAGGACAGGCGGAGAAGGGACAGGGGACGATGCGGTTCAACCACATGGAGCTGACGTTTCCGATCGGCAGCCTGACCGGGGAGGTCCGTGAGGAGATCGACGCCTTCTACGGCTCCGTCTTCGGATGGACGGCGCTCGACACCGAGGTCGTCGGTCAGTCGTGCCATCTGCTGATGCCGGACCCGGGTCAGTTCATCCTGCTGGCCGAGAGCGAGCGGCCGATGAGCTCGCCCGGCTACGACCACCTCGGGCTGTTGCAGGACTCGCGCCAGGAGGTCGACGACCTGCTCGACGCGTGCGAACGCTACGCGGAGAAGGACGACCGGGTGCGCATCAAGCGCTACGAGGACCTGGTCTACCCGGGACTGACCGTCCACGCCTTCTACGTCAAGTACCTCCTCCCCATCTACTTCGACGTGCAGAGCATGGAGCGCGCAGAGCCCTGACCCGCTCGCCCGGGCGACCGCGGACCCCGCGTCCCGCCCGGCCCGCGGCAAGGGACCGCTGTTAGCGTCCCGCGGGTGACCGAAGGCCCGCGGCCCCCCCGGACGCAACCGCTCTCGCGCCGTGCCCTCCTCGCCGGCACCGTGGCGTCGGGCCTCGCCGCAACCGGGCTCGGCGCGGTCGTCGGGACCGAGGCGTACGCCACGACGGCCAAGGCCAGGGGGCTCGGGGTGCACGGCGCGCTCCTCCCGCCCGACTCGCGGCCGTACCCTCACCTCCCCGCGGGCACCGACACCATGCCGAAGATTCAGCACATCGTCGTGTTGATGATGGAGAACCACTCGTTCGACGACCACCTGGGCACCCTGGGCCGCGGTGACGGGCTGACGCTCGGGGCGGACGGGGAGCCACTCAACTACAACCCGGATCCCGCCGGCGGATACGTCCGGTCGTTCCACAACCCGAACACCTGCGGCGAGACCGACTCGGGGATCACCCAGTCGTGGAACGCCTCGCACATCTGCTTCGACAACGGGACCAACATGGGCTTCGTCAAGGGGTGCAGCGGGGCGGCCATGGGCTACTGGGAACCCGACGACCTCCCCTTCTACCATTCGATGGCGCGCCTGTTCCCCATCGGCGACCGCTACTTCTCGTCGGTGATGGCACAGACGTACCCCAACCGGCGCTTCCTCATCGCCGGCACGGCGCTCGGCAACATCAGCACCGACGTCACCGGCATCTCCAAGGTCGACGCCCCGAACGGCACGATCTTCGACCGCCTGAACCAGTACGGGATCTCGTGGAGGGACTACTACACGGACCTCCCGACCTGCGCGCTCTTCGAGCCGGTCTTCTTGGACAACCCGGGGAAATCCGTCCACGTGAGCCAGTTCTTCACCGACGCCGCCTCGGGCAACCTCCCGGCCTTCAGCCTGGTCGACCCGTACGCCAACTACTCCGAGGAGGACGGGGACATCACGGTCGGTGAGGGCTACGCCGCGCTGGTCGTCGACGCCGTGCTGCAGGGGCCCGCCTGGGACAAGACGGCACTGGTCTGGGTCTACGACGAGCACGGCGGTTGGTACGACCACGTGCCACCCCAGCCGGCCGTGAAGCCCGACAACGTGGCGCCCATGCTGCTGCCCGGTGACCTTCCCGGTTCCTACGACTACACCGGGTTCCGTGTCCCGTGCTGTGTCGTGTCGGCCTGGGCGAAGAGGGACTACGTCTCGCATCAGACCTTCGACCACACCTCGATCCTGAAACTCGTCGAGACCAAGTGGAATCTCCCGGCCCTGACCTACCGCGATGCCAACGCGCGCAACATGGTGGACTTCTTCGACCTGGAGGCCGCGCAGCCCCCCTTCGCCGAACCGCCCACCCTGGCCGCGCCAAAGAACCCGTTCTCGAGCCCGGCCGCGCTCCCGCCCGGGTCGCTGAGCGCGGCGGACCTGGCGATGTTCCACCCGATCTGCACCGAGCTCCCCGCCGGGTCACTGCCCCCGGCGAGCGCCAAGGTCGCCTCCGTCCCGCCCCAGGCCGTCGCCGCGATGGCGGCCCAGCAGAAGCGGGTCCAGAAGGAGATCGCGGCCCAGGCGTAGCGGGCAGGATCAGGAGGACGGGCACGCCCCCGCGGTCACCGTGATGTACACCTGCGACGGATGCCCGACGGTCTGCACGGTGAGGTGGGTCGCGCCGGGCTGCGAGGTGATACGGCCTCCCTTGACCGCGGCGCACCATCCGTTGGGGTAGTGCTGCGATGCCGCGACGTCGACGACCGTGACGCCCCGGGCCGACAGGGTCGGGGCGTACACCATGTTGAACGCACCGGTGAACGGGTTGAAGATGATGGAGTTGGGGTCGCCGGCGACCTCCTGGGGGTACGTGCGGGACAGGACCGTGACGATCGGCGAGTAGTTGCCGTCGGGCTGGACGAGGCCCTCGGCCGACGAGCCGGTGGGGTCGTCGTAGTACTTCCAGGCCCAGTAGATCCACCCGAGCTGGTCGAGTCCGGCCCACTCGGTGTCGAAGCCGGCGAGGGAGACGCTCGTCGTGGCCCCGAACTCGCTCATGAAGATGGCCGGTCCGCTCGACTGGTACGCCGAGCTCATGGAGAGGCGGGTGACGTCCTGCTCGGAGGCCGCGGTCTCCTCGGACTGGAGGCATGCGAGGAGATTGGTCGGGTTCCCGGTGACCGGGCTGCGGTCCCCGCAGTAGACGTGGAAGTTGAAGACGAGGCGCGGGAAGGGCATCGGGCCCAGCTGGGACGGGACGTTGCCGCCGGTCACCCAGTAGATGTCCGGCTCCACGAAGATCAGGTGGTGACGGTCGACGGCCTGGATCGTCGGGATGACGCCGTTGTCCGGCACGCCGGGCGGGCAGACCAGCGGCGACGTCCCGTTGGCCAGGTATCCGGTGTGGGCCTTCCCCGTGTAGAAGCACTCCAACTGGCCGGTGAAGGTCGACTCCGACGCCGTCTGCGTCTCCGTCGAGAAGGGCTCGTTGTACGGGTCGTAGCCGACCACCCAGCGGTCGTTCTTGAAGTGCTCTGCCACGGTCTTCCAGACGAGGTCGAAGTTGCCCTGGAGGTTGCCCACCACGTCGTTGCTCCAGAAGTGCTGGACGGCCGTCTGGAGCGTGGGGTTCGAGTAGTTGTTCGACCAGCGCCCGCCCTTGGGCACGATCGGCACGTTGTCGGTGCACACGGCCCAGTTCGGGAGCACCCTCGCCGCGGAAGTTCTTGTTGTAGACGTCCTGGTGCATGTCGAGGAGGGTGTAGATCCCGTAGCGGGCAAGAAGCTTGACCGTCGCCGCGACGTGGTCAGGTACTGCTCGGCGACCGCCTGGTTGAACTCGTGGGCATTGCCCGGGGCGCCCGGGTGTGCAGATCTTGGGTTGGTTGGGACCACCCGATCCGGGCTCGAGAGCCTGCCATTCGAGGCCGAGGCGGACGACGTTGAAGCCCAGGCTCTGCATCTCCTCCGCGTCCTTCGCGCTGAAGTTCCACGGCGTCCCGGGGTCGGGGTAGGCGATGTACGGCGCGTGCTTGTACACGACGTTCACGCCGTGGAGGAGCACGACGCGGCCGTTGGCGTCGTAGAGATACGGACCGCCCGGAGAGCTCAAGAAGCTCGGGACGCCCGGGCCCGGCGCCTGGCTGGAGACCGCACTGCTCGACTGGTACTGCACTCCGGTGCCGCGGAGCGCCACGATGTGCGGCGAGAGGGCATCCAGGTTGGGCTGGTTGGTCACGTGCGGGGCCACCGTGGTCGTGGTCACCGGCGGTGCCAGCGTGGTCGGGACGGCGGACGTCGTCGAGGTCGTCGGCTCGGTCGGGTAGTCGGGGTCGGCGGCTGGGTGGTCGTCGTCGTGGTCGGAGGTTTGGCCGTGGTGGTCGTGACCGGCCGTGTGGTCGTCGTGGTCGACGGCTTCGGCGCAATCGTCGTTGTGGTCGTCGTGGTCGCGGCGCCGGTGTGCCGCGCCGACCACGGTGAGCAGCGGGCCGCAGACGATGGCGGCAGCCGCCACCGTGACCCTTCGTCCATAGGTGAGCCTCGGCCCCATCGGCACCTCGCTGCGTCTCCGTTCGTCCCCGCCGAGCCGCCGACTGTAGTCACCATCGCGGCGAACCGGAGCGCAGACGACGCTCCGTCGGATCGCGTGCCGGCGGCGCGCGGACCCGGACCGCGCGCGTGACCCTAGACCAGGCCGCCCCGGCGCCTCCCCCGGACGAAGAGGTCGGCCGACGCCCGGAGGTCGGTCTGCATCTGGCTCTGGTTCTCCAGCAGCTCATCGGCCCAGAGCATCTGCAGCGTCGTCTGCACCCGGTCGGCGCGCTGCTGCTCCTTGACGTCTTCGAAGGCCTCTCGCAACACGTCGTGGAGGACGTCGCCGTGTTGCGGCGGTTGGTCGAGGCGTGTCACGGCGGTCGGCGAGCAGGTCGGCGAACTCCTGGTACCAGCGATGGCTGGACGCGTACGAGTCGCGCAGGACCGCCTCGGCGACGGCCACCGACTCCACCTCGGGTCGGCCCGTCTGCCGGCGGGCGGACCGGGAGGGTGGCCAGCGTGTAGGCGGCCAGCCGGACCCGGTTCGATCCCGTGAAGAGCCGAGAGATCGTCTCCAGCGAGACGACCTTGGCCCCCCGTTCGGCGAAGAACTGCCGGAAGGCATCGTCGAGGAGGAGGTAGGCCCGGTGCGAGGCCTGCTGGCCGGCCGCGGTGTCCACCTGTCGTCGCGTCGTGGTGAGCCGCTCCACTGCGTCGGCCAGATAGCCGGAGCTGGTCGCGAACGCCGTCGACAAGGCTCGCCCCAGAGCCGCGGTGGCGCCGCGGGGCCAGAACAGGAACCCGACGACGATGCTCACCCCGCAACCGATGGCCACGTCCTCGATTCTCGTCAGCCCGACCTTCCACCCGATGGGTTGGATGATGTTGAACAGGATGATCACCACCACGGTGAAGGCGGCCTGCCCGGCCGCGAAGGAGATCATGGACGGGGCCATTCCGGAGACCAGGACCGCCAGGGGCAGCAACACCCACAGCAGGACCGTGTGGTCGGCGACGCCGATCATGATGGCCGAACCCACCACGAAGCCCAGCGCCGTCCCGCCGACGGCGCGCAGGGCCGTGGCCCCGGTGCCGAGGGCGTTGGACCGCAACACGGACATCGTGCCGAGCACCACCCAGAAGCCGTGGGCACGTCGGTCACCTCGACCACCGCGACCGCGAGGGCCAGACCGACGGCGCCCCGGAAGGCGTTGCGGAACCAGACCGAGCGGAACGACAGGTGGGAGAGCAGCCGGTGCACGAGGACGAGGGAGGTCGGACTCGTCGGCCATGCCCAGGCGGCGGTCGATCACCGGCGTCCGCCCCGGCCGCCTCGAGCGCGGCGTCCGCCACCATCTCCGTGGCGATGCCGAGCGCGCGGGCATGGAACCCCGGGTCGAGCGAGCCGGCCAGGCTCTCGCCCTCGACGCGGCTCGGCCCGTGGGCCCGGCTGCGCCGCCGCTGACCGGCGTCGCCGACTCGGTCAGCGAGGCCACGTCGGCCCGAGCTCCGCCTCCATCAGCCTGATCGAGCTGTCGGGTCGATTCCTGCACCGCCTCGATGCGTGCCGGGTCCCGCACCGGGTGGCCTCGCCGTCGCAGATCAGCGCGGCCGTGTGATGCAGCGTCTCGGCCACCTTCTCGGTGACCGCCAGCGCCGGCGGCCGGCTCCGTCGACCAGTGCTCGTCGCCGATCATGGCGCGGCGTTGCCCGCCACCCACTCGACCCGGCCCACGAGCTTGGACAGCGCCACGGCGCCGGACGCGGCGCCCGTCAGGCGGGTAGGGCGTCCCCGAGAACTGCGTCGCGCAGTCGCGCCAGCTCGGCGACGACACGGCCGCGTGCCCCTCCGGGTCGCTCCGTCGCCCCGAGCCCGTGCGTCGGCGCAGGCGCGCGACGGCCGACACGGCCGACGGCCAGTCGGCGGCGCAGGTTGTCGTGCCAGGGCGGCGGCCAGACCAGCAGGCAGGCCGTGATGCAGAAGCGCCGCGGCGAGCGCCCAACCCACCAGGCGGGGCCCGACCGCCGACGCCGGCTGGGCCACCGCCACGGGCAGGACGAACGTCAGCAGCGCCGCCGTCGACGCCGTGGCCGCCTGGGGCGCCACGATCCCGGCGAAGAGGACCGCGAAGCCGACCAGCGCCATGGTCACGACGGCGGCGACCTTGTGGGTCGAGACGACGGTGCCGAGTACGGTGAAGCAGGCGCCGACCACGAAGAGTCCGCCGTAGGAGACGAGGCGGGTCGCGGGGCGCCCGGTGAACTCCACGAGGAGCAGGAGCGCGAACGAGCCGAACGCCGCGAACAGTGCCACCTGGGGGTCCGAGAAGAGGGCGTGGGTGATGGCGAAGACCGACGGCATGACGACGGCGGCCCGCACCGAGCGCTTGACGACCAGGAGATCCGGGTCCTTGGATCTGACCAGCGCACGATACCCGTCCGTGCCGGAGCGGGAGGGCGGGATCGGTTCGTCAGTCACGGCGAGGCGTCATTTCGGACGGGCTATCCCTTTGCGGCAGCGATCGCGAGTCGACCCCGGTTGACCCATGCCTAGCTGGCGCTTGGTCCGAGGCCGCGCCGACCCGGAGCCAGCCCGCATGGGCGGCCCGCATCACGGCCACCGAGGCCTTCGTCGCCTTCACCAACCGGTCCGACCGCTCCGGGCCGACCCGGACCAGGATCCCACCCTGGCCGCTGCCGCGATGCCATGGCCTCCGACAGGAAGGCGACCCGCCGAACATCTTCTGCTCAGCCCGTCGGGCCGCCGAGGCCTGATCCGCTGAGCAAGTCCTCGTCGTAGGCCACCGACCGCTTAGCAGCCCCGTCGTCCGGCTAGTCCAGTTCGGCCAGCAGCTCCCGGCAACGTCGCGCATCGCTGTCAGCTTGGCCCGGAAGCCGTCCATGCGGTCCAGCTTGGCGCGGATCTGCCCGGCCAGCGACTCGTTCAACACGAGGGCCTCCTGGAGCGTCGCCTTCTGCTCGGCCCGCGCCTCTTGCTCGTGGCGCCCTTCGTCGCGCGGTACGAGGCCCGCAGCTCCTCGAGTCGGGTCTCCAGGGCCAGGAACTCGCGGATCTCGTCGAGGTTCATCCCGAGCACCTCGCGGAGCTCCAGGATCCGCCGCAGGTGGGCCAGGTCGTCAGCGGTGTACCGGCGTTCCCCGCCCGAGGTGTAGAGCGACGGCGCCAGGAGTCCGAGCTCCTCGTAGTAGCGCAGGGTGCGGGCCGACACACCGGCCTGGGTGGCGGCATCACTGATCCGCATGCCCGCTTCGACCTCCCGACGGAGGGCTTCGTCCTGCGCCGGCGTCGAGACGGTCATCTCACTCGACCACAGCGACTCGGTCTCGGCCATGGCCTCCTGCGGCCGGGCACCCATCGTCGCCCGTCTCCGCCGCCCCGACCGCTCTCGTCGTGGTGGTACTTGCCGCCGCGCAGCAGCGAGGCCACGGCACCGAGGATACAGGCCCCGGCGGCAAAGGAGAACGCCCCCGTCAGGCCCTTGGAGAAGGCGGGCGCGATCAGGTGCGGGAAGTACTGCCGGCTGGTCAGGTAGCTCGCGGTCGCGTGCGGCAGCTGGGCCAGCTCCGCGTGGCCCAGGAGGATCTGCATGGGGTTGTAGCCCAGGAAGGCGGCGAAGAGGCTGCCCACCGGTGGGAGGTGCGACACCCTCGTGGCCACCGCCGGGCTGACGCCCTGCGCTGTCAGGCCGTGGTAGAGCGCGCCGGGCAGCGTCGAGGCCAGCCCCAGGATCATCAGAGTGAAGAAGATGCCGATGGAGAGCACCTGCGCCGATGACGTTGAACGTGCCCGCCATGCCGGCTCCCGCGCCGCGCTGGTTGGCCGGCAGGCTGTTCATGATGCCTGTCTGGTTCGGCGCGATGAACATGCCCATGCCCGACCGAGTTGAAGAAGATGAGCGCGCCGAACCGAGGTAGGAGAAGTTCACCGGCAGCAGGCACAGCAGGATGAACGTCAGCGCCGCGAGCACCAGCCCGCTCGTGGCGAACGGCCGGGCGCCGTAGCGGTCCGCGAGCATGCCGCTCGAGCGGCGCCGCCAGCCAGCAGGCCGATCGTCAACGGGATCATGTAGATGCCCGCCCACAGCGGCGTCGCCGAGAAGCTGTAGCCGTGCAGCGGGAGCCAGATCCCCTGCAGCCAGATGATCAGCATGAACATCATCCCGCCGCGGCTGAGCGCGGCGAGGAAGCTGGCCACGTTGCCCGCCGAGAAGGCGCGGATCCGGAACAGTGAGAGGCGGAACATCGGCTGGGCCACCCTGGTCTCGACCACCCCGAAGACGACCAGAATGGCCAGGCCGCCGATGATCCCCGCCAGCACCTTGGGGTTGGTCCAGCCCATGGACGTGCCCGCCGTAGGGAAGGAGGCCGTACGTGATCCCGACCAGGACGAAGATCAGGCCGACGGCGAAGGTGATGTTGCCGAGCCAGTCGATCTTGGCCGGAGTGCGCACGCCGCGGTCCTTCAGCTTGACGTAGGCGACGATCGTGCCGAGGACGCCGAAGGGCACCGAGACCAGGAACACCAGGTGCCACTCGACCGGAGCCAGCACGCCACCGAGCACCAGACCGATGAAGGAGCCGGAGACGGCGGCCGTGTTGTTGATGCCCAGGCCCAGCCCGCGCTGCTCGGCTGGGAAGGCGTCGGTGATGATGGCCGAAGAGTTGGCGAAGATCATGGCGCCGCCGACCCCCTGGCCGACCCGCATGGTGATCAGCCAGATCGCACCCGCGGTTCCGGTGAGCCAGGTCGACGGCCAGCAGGACGGAGAAGACGGTGAAGACGGCGAAGCCGAGGTTGAAGATCTTGTACCCGGCCGAAGATGTCGCCCACCCGGCCCAGGGTGACCAGCAGCACGGCCAGCACCACGCGTGAACCCCATCAGCATCCAGAGCATGTAGCCGGTGTTGCCCGGGGTGAGCGGGTTGAGGTGGATGCCCCGGAAGATGTCGGGCAGCGAGATGAGGACGATCGACTGGTTGATGAACACCATCAGCGTGCCCAGGGTCACCGTCGCCAGCGCGATCCAGCGATAGCGGGACGGCCCCGTCCGGGAGAGGCCTGCACGGGCGCAGAGCCGTTTCCGTTGGACAACGTCGCCGTACTCACCGCCAGAAGTTTAACGTTAACGTCAGGGTCATGGATCGGCGCGACCGATCGCCCCCGACCGCAGACGCGAATACCGCCCTGGCCTGGACGACGCCGATCGGGGCCGAGTCGCGACCCCGACCTCCCGACCCCGACCGACGAGCGACACGACCGAATTGGTGGAAGCCTGGAGAGCGGAGCTCTTCGGTGAGCACGGCACCCTGAACGACGAGCTGATCGGAGCTGCAGCCTGATGGAGACGACACCGCGGCGAGCGCACGACGCACTTCGACGTCGTCATCGTGGGCGCCGGACTGTCCGGCATCGGGGCCGGCCACTACCTGCAGACCGAATGTCCCTGGGCCGACTACGCCATCTTCGAGGCGCGCGACGCCATCGGCGGGACGTGGGACCTCTTCCGCTATCCCGGCATCCGCTCCGACTCCGACATGCACACGCTGGGCTATTCGTTCCGGCCCTGGGACGGCGAGAAGTCGATCGCCGACGGCGACTCCATACTGCAGTACATCAAGGACACCGCCAGCGAGTCCGGAGTCGACGCCCACATCCGCTTCAACCACCGGATCACGGCGGCCGACTGGTCGACGCCCGATTCGCTCTGGCACATCACGGCGGAGCGGACCGACACCGAACGAGACCATCCACCTCACGGCCGGCTTCCTCTTCTCGTGCAGCGGCTACTACCGCTACGACCACGGCTACCTGCCCGACTTCGCGGGCATGGACGACTTCGCCGGCACGATCGTGCACCCGCAGGCCTGGCCCGAGGGACTGGACTTCGCCGGCAAGCGGATCGTGGTCATCGGCAGCGGGGCGACCGCCGTCACCCTCGTCCCGGCGCTGGCGCAGTCCGCTGCCCACGTGACCATGCTGCAGCGCTCGCCGACCTACATCGCCTCGCTGCCCGAGAAGAGCCCCGTCGCGGCGCTGCTGCGCAAGGTCCTGCCGCCGAAACAGGCCGGTACGGCCACGAAGTGGTTCCATGCCCTCGCTGACGCAGGCCTTCTACCAGGTGAGCCGGAAGTACCCGAAGCTGGTCCGGCGCATGCTGGCGAAGGGCCTGGAGCGCCAGCTGCCCCCCGGCTACGACATCGCCACGCACTTCACGCCCCGCTACGACCCGTGGGACCAGCGCTTCTGCGCCGTGCCCAACGGCGACCTCTTCAAGGCGCATCTCGGCCGGCACGGCATCGGTGGTGACCGACCAGATCGATCGCTTCACCGAGAACGGGCCTCCTCCTCGGCTCGGGCACCGAGCTCGAGGCCGACATCATCGTGACCGCCACGGGTCTCGAGCTGCTGTTCCTGGGCGGCATTGCGCTCAGCGTGGACGGCGCGGTCGTCGATCCGGCGACCAGGCTCACCTACAAGGGAATGATGATCGAGGGCGTGCCCGAACATGGCCGTCGCCCTCGGCTACACGAACGCGTCCTGGACGCTCAAGTGCGACCTCACGTGCGACTACGTCTGTCGCCTGCTGAACCACATGCACGAGCGCGGCCTGAACGATGTGCGTGGCGCGCAACCGCGACGCGTCGGTCGCATCGGGCCCGATCCTCGGGCTGACGTCGGGGTACATCCAGCGCTCGGCCCACCTGCTCCCCAAGCAGGGCTCGACGGACCCCTGGCAGGTCCACCAGAGCTACCTGCGGGACTACCGCGCCCTGAAGTTGAGCGACATCGAGGACGCCATCATGGAGTTCTCCGGGCCGGTGGTCCCGCAGAGGGTCCTCGAGCCCGCTGCGTCCTGACAGCCCGGGAGGAGCGCCGATGAAGGACTTCAGAGGCCGCGTGGCGGCCATCACGGGGGCGGGTTCGGGCATCGGGCGCGCACTGGCCAACGCGCTGGCGCGACAGGGAGCACACCTTGCCCTGAGCGACATCGACGACGCCGGGCTGGCCGAGACGGTTGCGCAGTGCGAGGGTCACGGCGTCAAGGTCACCTCCCAGCACGTGGACGTGGCCGACCGCGACGCCGTCTACGAGTGGGCCGACCGGGTCGTCGCCGATCACGGCAAGGTCAACCTGATCCTCAACAATGCCGGTGTGGCCCTCGGCGCCACCGTCGAGTCCATGTCCTACGAGGACTTCGAGTGGCTGATGAACATCAACTTCTGGGGAGTGGTGTACGGGACGAAGGCATTCCTGCCCCATCTGAAGGCATCCGGCGACGGTCACATCGTGAACCTCTCGAGCGTCTTCGGACTCATCAGCGTCCCCTCGCAGTCCGCGTACAACGCGGCCAAATTCGCCGTCCGGGGATTCACCGACTCGCTGCGCATGGAACTCGAGATCGAGGGCGCGGCGTGTCGGTGACGACCGTCCACCCGGGCGGGATCAAGACCAACATCGCCCGCAACGCCCGCATCGATGCGAGCGTCCGTGACGTGGCCGGAGACCCCGACAAGGCGGTCCGGGACTTCGAGCGGGCCTTCATCACCAGTCCCGACAAGGCGGCGCAGCAGATCCTCACGGCTGTCCGCCGTGACCGCCGGCGGGCGCTGATCGGCCCCGACGCCAAGGCGATCGACTTCGTCTCCCGGTTGCCGGCCGCGCTCTACCAGACCGTCCTGACGCGGGGTGCCGCCTCCCTGCGCCGCTGATCAGTCCTGCGCCGGCCTCCCGGGCCCGGGCTCGGCACGGGCCCCGAACCCGTTGAGCAGGGTGCCGACGGCGAGACGCCAGCGACGCTCGATCGACTCGGTGGAGGTCCCGAGGCGCCCGGCGGCCTCGGCGAACGCCATGCCCTGGATCAGCGCCACGAAGACGTGCGCCACGTCGGTCTCGTCCCCGCGCAGTCTCCCGGCGTCGATGCACCGCCGCACCCGCCCCACGATCAGCATGCGGACCGAGCCCGTCGCCGCCAGCTCGTCGGGCCCGGGCGAGAAGTCGGTGAACGGCCGCGAGAACATGACCTCGGCCAGCTCGCGGTTGGCCCGCACGAACCGGCGGTAGGCCGCGGCGAGCGTCCACAGGTCGGCGACGGGGTCGGCAGTCTCCGCCAGTGCCGCCAGCTCGCCGGCGAGCTGGCGGAAGCCCTCGAAGTAGAGCTCACGGACCACCCCGGCCTTGTCCCCGAACAGCTCGTAGAGCGCCGGGGCCGAGGTGTCCGCCCGGGCCGCCAGCGACCGGGCTGTGAGCCCCGCCGCACCCTCCTCGGCCAGCAGGTCGACGGCGACGGCCAGCACCCGGCTCCGGAGCTCCGGCGTGCGCTGCTTCGTCCGGGGCATCAGGTGGGCCCCAGCAGGCTCCGCATTTGACTGCCGGGCCCGGATAAATGAACACTGTTTCGAAACACTGTTCCAATATAGCCCTTCTCAGACGGTCGGGAGGGTCCATGCCAGACCTCGTCACCTACAGCCGCGCCGACTTGGTGAGCACGATCGCCATGGACGACGGACGGGTCAACATGTTCTCCATTCCGATGCTGCGGCGCTGCACGAGGCCTTCGACCAGGCCGAGCGGGACGAGACGGTCGTCCTGCTGAAAGGGAGGCCCGGCTGCTTCTCGGCCGGGTTCGACCTGCAGACCCTGCAGCGGCCCGCGCGAGGACGTGATCGCATCCTCAGGCTCGGGGCGACCCTGGCCGAGCGCATTCTCTCCTTTCCCGCTCCGGTCGCGGTCGCCTGCACGGGCCACGCCTTTCCGGCCGGCGCCTTCCTCCTCATGGCGGCCGACATGCGGGTCGGCGCCGACGGCCCCTTCAAGCTGGGGCTCAACGAGGTCCGGATCGGCCTCACCCTGCCCTGGTTCGCCATCGTGCTGGCCCGGCACCGTCTCACCCCGGCGCACTTCGACCACGCCGCCGTGACCGGCGACATGTTCGACCCGGAGTCGGCACGGGAGGCCGGGCTCCTCGACGCGAGTGGTCGCCGCCGGCAGACCTCGATGCGGTCGCCCTGGCTGCCGCCCAGGACCTCGGGTCGCTCGACCGGTCAGCGCATGCCGCCACCAAGCTCAGGGTGCGGCAACCGGTCCTCGAGCGAGCTGCGCGCTGCCATCGAAGCTGGAGCTGGTCTGATCAGCTTGACGCAGTGGCGCCGGGGAGAGACTGGACACCCGAGCTCATCCGACCCATGATCAGGGCGTGGAGTCTCCGTCGTTGCTCGAGACGATGATCGGCTTCCCGGGGGCGTTGCTCCGCCTCCCCTCCTCGGCTCTGGCGACGCTCGATGCTATCAACGACGTCGCCGAACGGATGGACCGCCTGATGACCCTGCTCGAACGGCTCGAGGGGGCGTCAACAGGGCCGGGATCCGGAATGGACCTCGCCGCGCTCGGCATCTCGCACGCGGTCTCGGGCCTGGAGCAGGCGGTGGGCACGCTCGACTCGTCGCTCCCCTCGCTCTCCGACTCGGCTTCGGCGCTGCGCGCCCTCACCGAGCGACTCAGCGGCGTGGCGATCGAACTGGCCAACGAGCTCCCCAAGGCCACCCGGTCGCTGCAGGACGTGTCACCCGAGCTGGCCAGCGTGGTCAGCCTGCTCGACGAGCGTTTCGCGCATCTCGACACCGTCGTGACCGACCTGGCGGGGCTCATGGAGGCAGTCGTCGGAACCATTCCGGGCATGCGGCGTGTCCTCAGGTCGGCGCCGTCGATCCCGTTCCAACCGAGCTGAACCAGGGAGGAGGCCCACGTGGGCACCACTAACCAGGACGCCGCGCTCGCAGTGGTGACCACGACGTCGGTCCCCATCCACGACATCGGGACGGCCGTCTACCTCAGTCCCGATATCGCGGGGTGGGCGGCCGAATGGGGGTGGTCCAACCCCTTCGCCTTCTACTTCGCCGGGCGGGGAGGCATGCTCGGCGACGTCGGCGCGGACGTGGTGACATCCGCCTTCGGTGGTTCGAGCCGACGCGGTGCAGGCCATGTACACCGAGGGCATTGGCGTCGCCGGCGCCACCGGGGCGGCGGCCCGGATGGCCGAGGCTCACGGGAAGTGGGGCGAGAAGCACTACGCGCGAGGTGGAGGGGCTCGACGGGATCGTCGCCGTCACCGAGGAACTGGTCGACGGGCTCGAGGGCTCCGCCATCCCGCTCTTCGTCGGGTGGCGGGACGCCTCCCGCTCCGAGTCGCCCGGCGGGGCGGGCGGCCCAGCTCATGCAGATCCTCCGCGAGTGGCGGGGCGGGCTCCATCTGGTCGCCACGACCGCCGTCGGGCTGTCCCCCCTCGAGGCGATCCTGACCAATGAGGGCCCGGGCCAGGCGAAGTTCTTCGGCTGGTCAGAGCCCTTCCCGGACTTCGCACCCATCAAGGCGCAGCACGACGAGGCCGAGGAGATCACCGACCGGCTCTGCGCGTCGGCGCTCGCCGATGCGCTCGAGCCGGCAAGTACCCGGACTTCGAAGCCGGGGTCCAGCGCTCGCGCCGCCACCCCGTAGGACCGCCCGGAGCCGCTCTCGCCGGAGTGGGGCCGAACCCGGGACCGGCTACAGTGAAGGGCTGCTCAACGGCCGGCGGGAGCCCGACCGAGGAGCGTGACGGCTATTCGCCACGGACCTGTGGTGCAGCTCGGAGTGCACGCCGCCCTGTCAAGGCGGAGGTCGCGGGTTCAAATCCCGTCAGGTCCGCCGCCAGGCTCCGACCCGCCCCGGGCGGTCGGAGCCTGGTTACCCGGTCGGGTAGCTCAGTTGGTAGAGCGCGCGCCTGAAAAGCGTGAGGTCACCGGATCGACGCCGGTCCCGACCACCGGAAACCTCTGCTCCCCCGCCAACACGGCCGATCGCCGCGCAGCCGACGCCACCATGCTGGCGTGCAAACGCCACTGGCTCTACAGCGGTGCCACCTGAGTTGTTCCTCGCTCCGCAAGGTAGGGTCCCGCTGATCCCGTCGTACCCGTTCAGAGGTACTCGCGCTTACGCATCCACACGAGGACGAACCAGCCCCACAGGGGCGGCAAGTACGAGGTGAACATCCGCTGGACGAACGTCGCCGCGACGGCTTCGGTCTCCGGGATGCCGGCCGCAGTCAGGCCGAGGATCATGCCGGCTTCCACGACGCCCATGCCCCCGGGCACCGGGGACACACCCCCGAGCATGGAGGCGAGGGTGATGACGATGAAGATGGTGGCCAGGGAGAGGTGCTGGCCGAAGGCGTGCAGCGCCGCTCCGAGGGCCAGGGCCACCATCACCTGTGCCGCGAGTCGCCCCGCCGACCAGCTCCGACCAGCTTGAAGGGTCGGGTGGCCAGCACCTTCAAGTCCGCCCAGACCTGCCGGAGCTTGGGGCGGGCCTTGTCGGCCGCGAGCCGGCGGAGCCGGGGAACGGCCAGGGCCACTCCGATCAGCACGATGACCACCACGATGATGGCCAGGAACAGCCAGATCGCCTTGCCGTGGTCGCCCGAGGCGTTCTGTCCGTCGTTGGAGAAGTTCATGTTGCCCCACGCCAACGGTAGGGAGATCAGAAAGAGGGCGCCCTTCACGATCCAACTCGTCGGTGCTCGACCAGTGCGCCCGACGTCACCGCCTGGGTGGCGTCGAAGCCCTGTTGCTGGAAGAAGCGGACCCGGGTGGCGAAGGTGGCCGGCGTCCCGCCGGCCAGCGACGTGAAGGCATTGGCGAATTCCAGAGCCACCACTCGCCCATAGGGCAGCCTGCGTTGACGGTGCCGATCTCGGACAGCGCGGTCGACGGATAGGCCAGCTGCGCCAGCACGGCGGTCACGCCACCCACCCCCACGCCGCCCCCTTGATGGTGTCGAACGACTGGCCCGACCTTGATCAGGACCAGGATCAAGGCCCACCCCCCGACCAGGGTGCCGAGGGTCATCACGATCGTCCCCCAGCTCACCCGCTTGGCCTCCGCCAGCTTGGGCGCCTCGATGTCGAAGGCCTGGGCGATCCGGGCCCGGACGTCCTCGAGCAGCTGCTTTCGGCCTTTCAGTGCGGCCGCGGCGGAACGGTCGAGGCCGGCCCGCCGGAGGTGGGTCAGGGCGGCGGTCACCGCCTCCTTCGGGAGCACCCGTCGCGCCGCGGCGGCCGTCCGCTCGGGCCCAGCGACCAGCCCGGCTGCAGCGAGGGCGCCCGCCAGGTCGATGTCAAGACGGTCTTCACTCGGGCTCTGCGAGGCCGTCCGAAAGTCGACCAGCGAGACATTGGAGCTACTCGTATCGACCACGATCGTCTCGCCGCTCAGGGCGCCGTGGGCGATCCGAGCCGAGCGCAGGGCGAGCATGATCCCAAAGAGAGAGTCCAGCGCCTGGTCGCTGAACGTCTCATCACTGAGTTCGCCAAGCGGAGTACCGACCGGTGGCCGGACGACGAGTGCAGCATCGTGGCTCGGACCACCGATGCCGGCCACCAGCACATGCGAGGTCGTCACCCCGGCACGCTCGGCCAGCAGGGTCATATAGGCCTCGTGCTCGACCTGCTGGATGCGGGAGAACGAGAGCGCAGGCCCGGAATCTCGGTAGAAGAGAAAGCGCCCGGTCTTGGAAAGCAGCTGGGCGTCGGCGGCATCGCGGCCGTAGAGGGACACGGCCATGGTCCCACCATCGAGGTCGGTGCCGCTGTAGCGAGCCACCCCCCAGACCTGGTGCTTCGCGGGCGACAGGCCGCTCACCGATACACCGAGGTCGCCCAACACAACGGCAAGCTCCTCGCCCGAGGGCAGGCCGAGGGGCGACCCGAAGATCAGGTGGAGGAGGGCGGCGGTGCCCCACCCGAGTGCCACGCTCGCGGCAACGTTGACCGGGAGCCCGTCGCCGGCCACCACTGTGGCAACGGCCGCCAACCCGATGACGAGCTCGACCAGCCGCTGCATCGTGCGAGACAGGTACGGCAGAGCGGCCATGGTCACCGCCACCGTTGAAGCCACGATGGCCACGGGGTAATCGAGGTTGAACCCCGATAGTGAGGCGTCGTTGGGTCGACCCCCGGTCATGCCGAACACGAGCCACATGAGTGTCGACACGGCGAAGGCGGCCAACCCAGCTACGGCCAGGTCTCGAAGGACGACCCAGCGGTGCGACAGGAAAGCGACTGCCCCCAGGATCACGATCAAGCCGAAGGACCCGAGAACGTAAACGCTCGTGACCAGCCAGCGCACGCCGTTGGGCGGTGGGCTGACGAAGTGCAGCACCTTGTGCTCCGCGACCGGATCGACATGGGTGATGGCCAGCCCGATCAGGACCACCACCACCGCAGCACTTAATCGGAACCCGTCCGAGCCCCGGCGGCGACGGGCGCCGTCGCCTAGGGGGGCAAAGACGATGGAGCGCCAAGCCTTGCGACGAATGGGTTGGTTTGAGGGGGCCCCGCTCTGAAGAGTCCCGGTCTCAACGCTCATGGCGGCTAAAGATACGGCGGCGGCGTTTGGCAGGCCATGATCCGGCAATTCGCACAAGATCGGACCCTGCTGGCTTGGTGGAGAACTGGGATCGCTATCGCGGCAGTTGCTCTTGCCATTGGCGGCTTGCTCCCTAAGTTGAGCCACACCCCGCGGGAGCGCGACATCGCGCTCGGTGTCGGCTATGGAGTGCTCGCTCTCGTGTTCGTCATCGGAGCTCTTTCAGAGGCCGCGCCTCTCGGCGGGCACTTGAGGTGAATTCCTTCGCCGAACTGCCGATGTGGGTGGTGGTCACCGTGACGGGCTACGCATCGCTTCTTGTGGTTCTCGCGGTTGCGGCATTCGTCTGACTAGGACTCGTCGATCCACGTTGGCGCTGACGGGTGGGCGATGACCCAAGGGTGGTCACATTTCGTGCTTTGAACTGGGCTTTCTTGCATCTGCCTTCGTCAGGGAACCGAATCCAAAAATGAGGTTAGATCCGACCTGAAAAGCCCGAGGTCACCGGATCGACGCCGGTCCCGACCACAAAGAACCCAGCCGTGGACGTGACTCTGTTCGTCGCGGCGGCGCACTGACACGGACGCGTACCCGTCGCTGACCCCTAGGGAGGACCGGGGCTCCGAGGCTTGAGCGTGTGCCCTCGTCTACCGTGGCAGCGCCAACCGCCCGTTCACGCACGTCAGCCCGGGAGTCGAGGGAACACCCACATGCCGCGAGCGCACGCCCGTCACCGTGTCCGTGCCTGCTCGTTGGTGCTCGTCGCCGTGCTGAGCGCCATCGCCACGGGCGTGCGGGCGGCCGCGCCGGCGACCATCGTCTCGCAAGCTCCGCAGTGGCCCGCCCATCCCGACTGGCAGCGCTTCGTCATGGCGCCGACGGCACCCGATGTCCATCCGGTGCGCATCGTCAGCACGGCCGGCTCCGTCAGTGGGGCCGCGACGCTGGTCGGATCGGGCGTCGGGCGGGCCACCTTGACGATGACGCCCGGGGGACGGTCTCCCGTGATCGTCGTCGACTACGGCCAGGACGTCGGTGGCATCCCGTACTTCGTCGTGCAGTCGGAATCCGGAACGCCTCTGCTGCATTCCGCCTACAGCGAGGGTCTGCAGTACCTCGGACCCCAAGGCGACCAGACGCCCCCGAACAGCCCGACCGGCGATCCCAACAGGTTCGACGACCTGATCGTGGACAGTTCCGGGACGCTCACGACGGGGACCATCCAGGGCGGCGAGCGCTACGAGCGGATCAGTCTCACCTCCCCGGGCCGGGTGACCCTGACGTCGATCGGCATCCGATTCACCGCCGTCCGGGCCACGGCGAAGGACTACCGCGGCTGGTTCGACTCGAGCTCACCTGAGCTCGATCGCATCTGGTACGACGGCGCCTACACCACCCAGCTCGACGAGCTGCCGCCCGATGCGGCGCCCTCGGCCTGGACGATTGAGGCGGGGGCGCTCCACGCCGTGATGGGGACCGTCGGCATCCTGCGTCAAGGCGTCGGCTGGACCGACTACACCATGTCATTCGACACCCGCGTCGTGGACAACCAGGCCGGCTGGTTGGTGCGGGCCTCGTCGACGTCGTCGGGCTATCTGCTCGTCCTGCACCACGCCGCCTCGGGGACCGGCACGTCGAACTCCCTGATTGAGATCGCGCTCGGTCCCACCGAGTTCGCCACCATCGGCCAGGTGGTCCTCCCCAAGTCGTTCGATGCCGCGGCCTGGCACCACGTCACGACCCGGGTCTCGGGCAGCACCATCACGACCTCCCTCGACGGCCGCCAGGTTGCCTCCTTCGACACCGATGCGCTGCCGGCCGGGACCTCCGTCTACGGGACGGGTTCGGTCGGGTTCGCCGAACTGGGATCCTCTGCCGTTTTCCGGGACCTCGACGTCACCAGCCCGACGGGAGCGACCCTCTATGCCAACAGCCTGTCGGACCCCTCGGCCCTGAGCGACTTCACCGGCTCCGGCATCGTGACCTCCGATCCCCTGCCCGTGATCATGGACGGGGCCAAGCGCGACCGGGTGGTCTGGAGTGGTGACCTCGGCGTGGAGACCCCGAACGTGCTTCTACACGACCGGAGCCGACGACTACGTGCGGGGCTCGCTCCAGCTCCTCGGCAGCTACCAGGTAGCCGACGGCGAGACGGGCACGAACGTCAACCCGACGGCTCCGTTGGCCACGTTCCCCCAGAGCGGATCGACCTACTCGACCTCGTACTCCATGGACGAGGTCGACAACATCGCCACCTACTACCTCTACACCGGTGACCTCGCCTTCGTCCGGGCCGAATGGCCGGTGATCACCCGTGAGCTGGCCTACAACGCGTCGCTGGTCGACGGGCGCGGACTGCTCGTCACCAACTCGGACGATGGACAGGACTGGGACTACTACAACGGGAGCCATGCCGGGGCGGTCACCTCCTACAACGACATCTACTTCGAGACCCTGACCGACGCCGCCCTGATGGCCGATGCGCTCGGGCAACCCGACCAGGCCGCCTCCTACCGGCAGGAGGCGGCAAGTCTCCGGACGGCGATCAACCGGAACCTCTTCGATCCCTCCACCGGGCTCTACGAATTGTCCGACCAGCAGCCGGCCGCCGTGGCCCAGGACGGCAACTCCCTCGCCGTGCTCTTCGGCGTGGCCCCGACCGGGCAGGACGCGGCCATTCTCGCCGCGCTGGCCAAGACGCTGCCGTCGACGCCCTACGGCCCGCTGGCGTTCACCGCCAATGCCGGCCTGCAAAACGGAGTCAGCCCGTTCGTCACCAACGACGAGGTGCGCGCCCTCTTCGCCAGCGGTGACACCGCCTCCGCCCTCTCCCTGCTGCAGAGACTCTGGGGATACATGGACGCTCCGGGGCCGGACTACACCGGGGCCGACTGGGAGCTGGTCGGGCCAAACGGTGCTCCCGGTTTTGGTGACGAGACGAGCCTGGCGCACGGCTGGTCCTCGGGGGCCACGGCCGATCTGTCCTCCTACGTCCTCGGAGTCCAGCCGACCACGGCGGGCTTCGACACCTGGTCGGTCGACCCCCACCCGGGCTCCCTCTCGTGGGCCGAGGGCAACGTCCCGACACCCCACGGCACGATTGAGGTTCGCTGGGCCCAGCAGCCCTCGTCGGGCCGCTTCGCCCTGCAGGTGACCGCGCCGGGTCGGACCACCGGCACCCTGACGGTGCCGGTACCGCGGACCGGTGCAGTCGTGACGGTCGTGACGACCAAGGCCCCTTCGAGTCGTCGTTCCAAGAAGGCGATCACGGTGGCTCCGGGCGCCACGTCTCTGCCCGTCTCTGTTGTGGGCGGGGCGACCTACGACGTGTACGTGGCGCCGTAGTCGCTTCGGCTGTCACGTCCCCTTCCCGGCCAGGCCACAACTCGGGCCCTGTCGGCGACTGCGCCCTGTGGCAGGCTTCAGCCCTCGACGACGAACAGATTCCATCTACCGGAGAGGCCCTTGAGCTCGTACTCGCCTCGGTCGGCGAAATGGAGATCTGAACCGGCCACGAGGTCGACGACCGTCCTGGACACCAGCACTTCGCCGGACTGAGCCTTGGCCTGCACACGTTGAGCCAGATGGACGGCGATGCCCGCCACATCGTCACCACGCCGCTCGATTTCCCCTGTATGCAAGCCAACGCGGACGTCGATGCCGAGTTGACGGAGAGCGTCGCGGATCGCAACAGCGCACTGCACGGCCCGGGCGGGCCCATCGAAGATGGCGAGAACGCCATCGCCCGTCCGCTTCACCAGGTGCCCACCGAATCGCGCCAGTTGCCGATCGATCGCCCTGTCGTGCTGTTCGAGCCGGGCCGTCCACGCACGATCACCGAGGGCGGTCGCCTGCTCGGTGGAGCCCACGATGTCGGAGAAGAGGACGGTGGACAGCAGTCGATCACTCGGGGTCATCTGCCGGGTGCCGGTTAGGAACTCCTCCACTTCCCCGGCAATGTCCGCACTACTGGCCCACGGGACGTGGTCCGCCGTATCGAGTTCCACGTAGCGGGCGCCATCGATGTGCTCGGCCAAATAGCGGCCGTTGTCGACACGACAGAACTGGTCATCACGAGCGTGCAGCACGAGGGTCGGCACTCGCAGGTTGCCGAGGATGGGTCGCACATCGGTTTCCGCTGCTCGCCAGACACCCATGGCCGTCCCCGGACTCGCACCGCGATGACCCGCTCGGCGCCACCATGCGCCAAAGTCCGCATCCGAAACCATGCTCGGAGCCATGAGAGGAAGATCGTCCCCGGTTCCCAATTGCGGTTCGATCAGGGACTCCCTGAACCGCTCAACAACGGAGGTGGGTACTCCAAAGAGGTAGTCGCTACTTCTCGTCAGCCGCGCAGTACGCGTTCACCAACACAAGCGCATGAACCCTCTCCGGATGGGTCGCGGCCAGCAGCACCGCAGCCAACCCGCCGAAGTGGACAGCGAGCACAGCTGTGTTCTCTATCTTTTGGTCGTCCAATACGGCCAGCGCGTCAGTGGCCCACTGTTCGACCGTCGGGGGGTCTGACGAAGCCATGGGATCCGACAAACCGATCCCTCTCAGGTCGAATCGGATCAGCCGGGAGAACGATGACAGCCGATCGACATACCCCTGCCAACGTGGCTGCTCGGCAGCGGCGTCCACTGAGAAGGTGGTGCCGTTGGTCAACTCGATGAGATTGAGGGGCCCGGTTCCGTCCACCTGATACCCGATGTGAAGGCCATCGGTCGTCGTGGCGTAGCGGGTCTCTGGCTCACGATCCATATGAACATTTGAGCAGGGTCAGACAGAGAGTGCACCGCCGAAGATGGGGTGTTCCCATTGACCCCAGCTGCCTCCGAAGTGCCCGAACGTGGGCAGGGGTCGCGGCGCCCCGCGATGCACAGAACGGGCCGATCCCCGCCAGGCCACGTTGACAAACATCAGGTTTGTGAGAAGTCGACCAATCGCGAGAAAACCCTCGCTAGGAAGCTCGAGCCTGCCGAATGGGCACCGGGGTGAGTCTTAGGGTGACTGCTCCTGGCTCTCGTCGAGGACGACGGCATAAGAGCCGCTGCCCAGCACGGATCCGGCTTGGATGCGGCGGGCGCCGATGAGCAGATCCTCCAGAACGCCGGAGTCGGCGTCGAAGGTCACGTCGTCGAGTTCGCCGAGCTCGTTGCCTCGGTCGCTCAGCGCTCGCTTGCCGACGAGTTCGAGCTTCCCCGCGGCGGCGGCCCGTTCCCGATCATCCGACGGTGGCCGGAGGGCGGCTTCGTCGCTGACCATGACCGCATCGGGGCCAAACCCGCTCAATTGCGCCCAATCGACCAGTTGCGCCTTCTTTCCTCGCCCGATGACAATGGCGGCGATGCGGCGTTGCCTGGCATCAACGAGCAGGTGGCTCACAGAGCCCAACTCCTTCGCACTTGATCGGCTCACGACCTTGCGACCAACAGAATCCCGGAACGAGTCGCTCACGTGAGTCCCAATCGAGTCCGGAAATCGTCGACCGCCGCGCCGAGTCCGACGAGGTCGTCTTGGACGAACTCCTCGGTGATGTTCGGAACCACCAGCGCGACCCCTGAGACGGAAAGCTGCGCTGGCAGCGGGATGTAGCCCTGTCCACCCCCGGCCTTGTCGATCTGATAGCCAACCACCTCACCACTGCTCCCAACCAGCAAAACCAGGTCGGCGACCTTACCCAGGCTCGCTCCCCCCTCGGTCAGGATGTCGTCTCCGAGCACGTTGCGCTCCGTAGCGGGATGGCCGACGTCCTCGGGCGCGTCCTCGGGAGCGACGAGGTTGGACTCGTCGAGCACCATCACCGCGTGCTGGCCGATCGCATGGATCGCCTCGGCCGGAAGGACATCGCGGCTCCGACCAGCCAGGAAGCCGCGCTTGTTGAGGGTGAGACCGACCAGGCGGCCCGCGTCGGGGCTGTAGATCACGTCGCGCACCTCGGCCACGTCCTCCCCGCCCTGAACCGTGACCACCGGAAGCCCGCGGATCTGGGACGCGGTCATGAGCAGCTTCATCTTTTGTCCTTGGTTGCGATCACGCCTCCACCGCGCCGCCTTCGCCGAATGACCACGAACGCGACCACCGCGACCACCAGGACGATGACGACCAGTATCAGCCAGCCGATGGCGTCCATACCCATAGGCTACCCGTGACTTTTCCCATGCATGCAGACGTCCAGCGGCTTCGCTCCCACCGCGTAACGTGGCCATAGGTCGAGGAGAAGAGGTGGGTCCGTAGTCCATGTGGGTACGAAGACGCCGTCAGCCCCGGCCAACGGTTGCCGCGGGAGCCGTCTCCGACCACGGGCCGACCCGTGTGGCCCCGCGGGACGGCCAAGGCTCCCCCTCGGCGGTACCTCTCCTGGACGGTGTTGGCGATGATGACGGTGGGATCCGTCGGCTATCTCGGGTCCGCGCCGGCCACGTCGGTCTTCGGCCTCGCCTCGGTGTTCCTGTACGTCTTCCCCGCATTCGTGTTCCTGGTGCCCGTCTCCCTGGTCGCCGCGGAGTTGGCGTCGGGCTGGCAGGGTGGCGTCTACAACTGGGTGCGGGAAGGTGTGTCCGCCCCGATGGGGCTCCTGGCCGTCTGGTGCGAGTTCGCCCAGACGATCTTCTACTACCCGGCGCTGCTCGCCTACGTCGCCGGGACGCTCGCCTACGTCATCGATCCGAGGCTGGCCGCCAATGGCGTCTACAACGCCGTCGTCATCATCGTTCTGTTCTGGGGTGGCGTGTTCATCTCCTCGCGGGGAGTCGGACTCGTGGCGAAGCTCTCCTCGAGCGGGACGCTGATCGGGACCCTGATCCCGGGGGCAATCCTCGTCGCTCTCGGCATCACCTACCTGCTGCAGGGAAACCACTCGGCTGCCCCGATGAACACGCACCATCTCCTGCCGGCGTGGACGGGTATCGCCAGCGTCGTCCTGGTCGTCAACAGCTTCTTCACCTACGCCGGCATCGAGGTGAATGCCGTACATGTTGACGACCTCCGGAACCCCGGCCGGGAATTCCCGAGGTCCATCTTCCTCGCCATGGCACTCGTCCTCGCCATCTTCATTCTCCCCACGCTGGCGATCGCATGGGTGATCCCCGAGAAGCAAGATCAGCTTCACGGCCGGCGTCATGCAAGCCTTCAACAGTCTCTTTGCGCACTTCGGGATCAAATTCGCCGTGCCGCTGGTCGCGATCGCTCTTGCGATCGGGGCCCTTGCGGGAATGATGGCCTGGCTCGACGGTCCCTCCGAGGGCCTGCTCAGGATCGGCCGCGAGCAGGGCTTTCTCCCTCCCTTCTTTCAGAAGGTGAACCGCAAGGGCATCGAGATACGCATCCTGACGGGACAGGCGATCGTGATCACCGTCATCGCCCTGCTCTACGCATTCATACCGGACGTCTCGCGTGACTACTGGATATTCGCCGTGATGGCCACGCAGATCTATCTCATCATGTACGTGCTGATGTTCATCGCAGCGGTCAGGTTGCGCCGGAAGCAACCGGACCACGCCCGCGGGTACCGTGCACCGGCTCTCCGGCCTCCTGTGCCTCGTCGGCATCGTGTCGTCGGTGGCCGCTCTGGTCATCGGCTTCATCGCCCCGTCGCAGTTCGGCCACTCGAATCGGCTGCTCTACGCCCTCTTCATCCTCGGGAGGGATACTCGTGATCGGGATCGTTCCGCCGTTCCTCATGGATCGGCTCCGCAAGCCGGAGTGGAAGGTCGCCGGCAGCGCGCCGACCCCCGAGCTCTGACTTCCCTGCTCACCTTGGCGGTAGCCCCTTACCACGCCCCTATGAGGCCACCACGGCGGACCCGGTTCATGCTTGATTATCAAGTTTCGTGCCCTTGGCGTGGGGGGGTCGCCGTATCTCGGGCATGACCTCTTCCGTTTCCCTGGTGGAAATGCTCGTTCCCTTGACTTGCTATGACTTTGCTATGACTTTGCTCCGCCCGGATTTCCGGACTCTCCCTGAATCGTAGCGAGCCCGGATTCGAGGGTCGGATAGAACTGATCGCGATCCAACGTCTCGAAGAGTCCGTATCGCTGGACGAGATGCTGGAGTCCCGTACGCATCTCGACGAAGGCCATGTGGACGCCCTTCGCGTTCAGTTCCTGATCGAACTGTTCGAGCATCTGTGCCGCAGAGACGTCCATATCTGTGATCGCCTCGCACTGGATCACGACCCACGACGGTCTGAGCTTGAGATGCGACGCACCTGGTTCCGGAACGAGCTGGAGTTGGCGAAGAACAGGGGTGCCTCCCAACGGAAGACCACGATCCCGGGCAGTTCTCTCGCATCTGGGTACCGCTCCACGTTGTGCCACCCGCCGAGGGAGTCGACCCGACCCAGCACGGCCCCGTGCGGCTGCCATCCCCGCCGGAAGTACAAGACCATGGCGAGAGCGATCGCGATGACGATGCCCTGGAGGACGCCGAGGACGATCACGCCCAGGCTGGCGATGACAGAGAGCACGAGCGCGCTCTTGCGGACCCGCCAGTAGCGGGCCAGGACGGGCAGGTCGAGCAGGGACAGCGCAGCACCGATCAACACCCCGGCAAGGGCCGACTGTGGGAGGTCGGCCAGAAGGGAGTTGAAGAACAACAGCAATGCGGCCACGATCCCCGCCCCGACGACCGAAGACACCTGGGTCTTGGCACCGGCCTGCTCCACCACGGCCGTGCGGGACCCGCTGGTCGAAACGGCGAAGCCCTGCAGGCACCCCGCCGCCAGGTTGGCGACGCCGATACCGATCATCTCCTGGTTCGGGTCCACGTCCTCGCCCCTACGGGCGCCGAAGCTCGACGAAGTGGCGATGGTGTCCGCCAGCGAGACGAAGGTGATGCCGACGGCCGCCACCATCAGCGGGCCGATGTCGGCGAACTTCGTCCACGGCAGTGACGGCCTCGGAATCCCTTTCGGCAGCGACCCCACGGTGGCCACGCCGTGGGCGTGGAGGTTGAACACCGCCGAGACCACCGTCGCCGCGACGATCGCGACCAGCACGGCCGGGAGCTTCCGGGTGACGCGGGGCAGCACCAGAAGGATGGCCAGCACCCCGAGCCCCACCGCCAGAGCGGCGCCCACGGTGGCGTCGAGGTGCACCAGGAAGGCCTTGAGCTCGGGCCCGAAGCCCTCGGCGTCGGTGGAGAAGCCGCACAGCTTGGGCAGCTGCCCCACGATGATGACCAGGGCCAGGCCGTTCATGTAGCCCACCTGCACCTCGTTGGAGAAAAGGTCGGCGACGAAGCCGAGGCGGGCGATGCCCATCCCGATCTCGATGAGCGCCACGATCACGGCCAGCATCCCGGCCAGAGCGATGGCCCGATGCGTATCGCCCCCCACGACCAAGGGGATCAGGGCGGCGAAGATCATGGGGGAGACCGACGAGTCGGGGCCGAGAACCAGGATCCTCGACGGCCCGAACACGGCGTAGCCGACCAGGCAGCCGATGGTCGTGTAGAGGCCCGTCACCGGTGGAAGGCCGGCCAACTCGGCGTACGCCATTCCCTGGGGCACCAAGATGGCCGCCAGGACGATCCCGGCGACGATGTCGGGCCGGGTCCAGGCCCGCTGGTACGTGCGGACCGTTCGGACCCCGGGGATCCATCGGCCGATGCTGGCTGGGTGACGCTCGGCCTCCTGTCCAGTGCTCATCGTGCCCGAGATCCTCCTTGCGCCGAGCCTGGAACATACCGTGCCGGGCTGAACCGCAACGGGAAGGTCGACGCGGAGGGCAAGGGGTAACCCGAGGGTGGGCGACATGTTCTGGCGGAGAGAGAGGGGGGGGAGGTGGGTGGGTGGTACTGGAGGTGATGGGGAGAAGTTTGGGGAGAGAGGAGACGCGGAAGAATGACCCCGGCTCCGAGGTCGGTGGAGGAAGAAAGAAAGAAGGAAAAGGCGGGGTCAGCGAAGGGAGCACTGAGTGGCAACTGCCAGGGAGGCCGTTGAGGCGCCGTCCCCTGCCGTCGAGCGCTGGTACGCCATGGATCCGGGACAAGTTGTCTCCACACTCGGTGTGGTCGTCGAAGACGGGCTCTCAAGCGAGGAGGCCGCCAGCCGACTGCGGCGAGACGGCGCGAACGCACTCCCGGTCGAACAGCCACCGTCAGCGATCAGCCGGTTCCTCGCCGAATACACCAGCTACATGCAGATCATCCTGGTCGGCGCGGCGATCGTGTCGCTGTTGATCAAGGAGTGGACGACGGCGGTCGTCTTGATCGTCATCTCTCTGTTCAATGCAGTCGTCGGGCTGCGCCAGGCGGGCAAAGCGGAGAGCGCCATGAACGCCCTGCAGTCGATGATGAAGGCGACCGCACGTGTCCGTCGTGACGGCGCGGAGCCCGAGGTCGGGGCGGAGGAACTCGTCGTCGGAGACGTCGTGCTGATCGCGGCCGGTGACGAGGTCCCGGCGGACGGGCGGATCGTGTCTTCGAGTGCGCTGCAGATCGACGAGTCCGCCTTGACGGGCGAGAGCGTGCCGGCGGCCAAGGACGCGGCCACGCTGTCGGACGGGGAGATCGGACCCGGCGAGCAGTCGAACATGGCCTTCATGCACACCCCCGTCACCCACGGCAGCGGGGTGATGATCGTCACCGGGACCGGAAGCGGGACCGAGGTCGGCAAGATCGCCCACATGCTCTCGGCCACGGCGAATGAGGAGACGCCGCTCACCAAGCAGATGAACACGCTGACGCTCTGGATCGTGGCCGCAGCCGGGCTGACGATGATCGTGATGTTCGCGTGGGTCTGAGCCGTGGACAGTCGTGGACGATGCTGTTCGACACCGCCGTAGCGCTGGCGATCGCAGCGATCCCCCTGGCCCTGCCCATGGTCGTCCAGGTCGTGCTGTCGCTTGGCAGCGTCGAGTTGGCCAAGGAGAAGGCCATCGTCAAGGACCTGCCCTCGGTCGAGACGCTCGGGTTCACCTCGGCCATCAACTCCGACAAGACCGGGACCCTGACGATGAACCAGATGACGGCGGTCGAGGTCGTCGATCCGACCGACCGCTATGAGATCACCGGCACCGGCTACAGCCTGGAGGGCAGGATCACCCATCCGGCCGGCAAGCACGACAGCATCGATGCCGCCATCCTCCCTACGTCATCGCCAGCGATGCCACGCTGGTCGATGGCAAGGTCGTCGGCGACCCGACCGAGGGTGCGCTGCTGGTGCTGGCCCACAAGGCCGGCCTGTCCATCGATGCCACCCGCGAGCAGCTACCCCGCCTCGCCACACTGCCGTTCGATCCCACCTACAAGCTGATGGCCACCTTCAACCAGGCCCTGGACGCGTCGGGGGCCGGTCGTGCGGTGCTTCGTCAAAGGCGCAGCGCCGGCCGTGATGGCACTCGCCGCCACCGCCCTGTCCAATGGCACGAGCGTGGCTTGGGACGATGCCCTCCGCCAGGGCGCAGAGCAGCACGTCCAGCGCATGGGAGAAACCGGTCTCCGCGTCATGGCGGGCGCCTACCGGGACCTCGATGCCGCCACCTTCGACCCAACGGCGACCTGCTTGCCTTGGTCCACGACCTGGAAATGACCAGCCTGGTCGGAATGGTCGACCCGCCTCGCGAGGAATCCAAGGCTGCGGTCGCCGAGCGCGCAAGCCGCGCACATCCGAGGTGCGAATGGTGACCGGCGATGACGTCGATCACCGGCGCCGCGATCGCGAGGCAACTCGACATACCCGGGGAGGCCATCCTGGGCGCCGACTTCGCTGCCCTCTCCGACAGGAACGTCTAGAGCGCATCGACCACATCGGCGTCGTAGGCCGAGTCGCACCCGAGCACAAGGTCCTTTTCGCGGAGACGCTCAAGAAAAAGGGCCATGTCGTGGCCATGACCGGCGACGGCGTCAACGACGCACCCGCCATCAAGGCAGCAGACATCGGCGTCGCCATGGGCAGCGGCACCGAGGTGGCCAAGAACGCCGGGCGGATGATCCTCTCCGACGACAACTTTGCCACGATCGTCTACGCCGTTGAACAGGGCCGCAAGCTCTTCGACAACCTCAACAAGTACATCCGATTCGTCCTGCTCGAGCTCGTCGCCTTCGTCCTCACCTTCCTGGGCGCCAGCCTCGACCTCGCCGCTGGACAACCCTTCACTCCGGCGCAGATCCTCTGGATCAACTTCGCCGTCAACGCTCCCTTCGGTGTGGCGCTGGGTTTCGACAGGAGACCCCGGGCCTGATGAATCGGCACCCTCGCCCCCGTGGGGAATCCATCCTGACCACGCCGGTGATTGTCACCAGTGGCCTCGTCGGCCTCTACGTCGCCTTCGCGAACCTGGGCATGATCGCCTTGGGAACCAACCATTACGACAGCCTGGCCATCGGCCGCTCGATCGGCTTGGTCGCCTTCTCGCTGATGCTGATCGTCGCCGCCTTCGAAGCGCGCAGCGAGACCGAGACCATCTTGACCGTCGACACGTTCAACAGCTCGAGGATGAACCTGATCGCCTTGCTCGAGGTCGCCGGAGCTTTCCTGATCACCCAGGCAGATTTCATGCAGCGCCTCCTCGGTACGGCCCAGCTGACCGCCCGCCAGTGGGGCATTGCGCTGCTCGCCGCCGTCACCCTGCTCGTCTTGTGGGAAGGCGGCAAGTGGATCGCCCGCCGAAGGATGAAGACCACGCCGACGTCCGTGCCGATGATCGGCCGTGACCGATTGACCACTTTATCGCCTGACCACGTTGCACCCCATCAAGACCCATCGGAGGTAGACGGCAATGGCCACCAAGGGGATGAACACCGACACAAACAACACGAGACGACGGTCGAGCCGCAACGCCTCGAGCCACATCGACCGAGGAGGCAGCCGCGGACCAGCACCGAAGATGAAGCGCAAGGAGTACGAGGCCCAGATGAGGATCCTGCATGGGGAACTCGTCGCCATGCAGGAGTGGGTCAAAGCGTCGGGCGCCAAGATCTGCATCGTGTTCGAGGGGCGCGACACGGCCGGAAAGGGCGGCACCATCAAACGGATCACCGAGCGGGTCAGCCCGCGTGTTTTCCGGGTCGTCGCCCTGCCCGCCCCGACCGAACGCGAGAGATCGCAGATGTACGTACAGCGGTACATGGCGCACTTTCCCGCGGCCGGCGAGGTGGTGATCTTCGACCGAAGTTGGTACAACCGCGCCGGCGTCGAGCGGGTCATGGGCTTCTGCAAGCCGGAAGAGACGGAGCGATTCCTGGAACAGCTTCCGGGAGTCGAGAAGGCCATGGTGGATTCGGGGATCCTGCTGTTCAAATACTGGCTCGAGGTCAGCGCCGACGAGCAGACCCGGCGGCTCGAGAGCCGCATCCACGACCCACGGAAGATCTGGAAGCTATCCGACCTGGACCTGAAATCCTATAGCCGCTGGTACGACTACTCCCGCGCGAGAGACGCCATGTTCGCATCCACGGATACCGCCTGGGCACCCTGGTACGTCGCCCACACCGACGACAAGAAGCGCGGACGCCTGAACATCATCAGCCATCTGCTGAGCCAGGTCCCGTACGAGTCGCCGAAGCGGAAGCCGATCGTGCTTCCTGGCCGTCAGGACGCCGGGGACTACCGGAAGCCGTCGCTTCAATACCGGCTTGTCCCAGAGACGTTCTGAGGTTCCGGCTTGCCGCGACGACGGCTCTGACCCCCGGAATCCGCACGCGGTCAGTTGGCGAGAGCGGTCCCTCGCGCTGGCATCGCTCGGATGCTGCGGCGCTGCTGATCGTGGATGTCGTGATCTTCTCGGTGCGGAACCTCGGTTTCCTGGTGATGGGGCTCATCGGCGTGTCCCTCATGGTCAGCGGGCGTGGTGGGCCGTCACCGAACGAGCGCCTCGCAAGGCCCTTGGGATTGCGGGACTGGGCGTTGGCGGGGCCCTGATCGTGGTCGCAGTGATCCGGGCCGATCCTCACGGGGACCGCCCAGTTCTGGCTCTTGCCACGACGGCAGTCCTCATCGTGTGCACCGTCGGCTTCGGCCGATCCGCGATCGCCCGCGACCTCCACGAGCGTGAAGCTTGGCGGCCCCTGGTCGTGACGCGGCCGCAGCGCCCCGTCCTCATCTGCAATCCCTGGTCGGGGGGCGGGAAGGTGGAGAGGTTCGGGCTCGTGAAGCTTGCCGAGAGCCTCGGCGTCGAGGTCGTCATGCTCGACCACGGCCTCGACCTCGAGCAGCTGGCTCGCGATGCCGTCGCCCGTGGGGCCGACTGCCTCGGCATGGCGGGCGGCGACGGATCGCAGGCACTGGTGGCGTCCATCGCCATCGAGCACGACCTCCCGTTCGTCTGCGTCTCGGCCGGCACGCGCAACCACTTCGCCCTCGACCTCGGAATCGACCGGGAGGATCCACGCACGTGCCTCGACGCCTTCCGGGACGGCATCGAGCGCCGTATCGACTATGCGACGGTCGGGGATCGGCTCTTCGTCAACAACGTCTCGCTCGGGATCTACGCCACCATCGTGCAGCAGCCCGGCTATCGCGAGGCCAAGCCCGAGACCACCAAGGCCCTTCTCCCCGAGATGCTGGGGCGGACACAAGAACCTTTCGACCTCCAGTTCACCGAGCCCGACGGCACCGAAGTGGACGGTGCGTTCCTGATCCAGGTATCGAACAACCCCTACGTGCTCGGAGCCACTCTGGACGCGTCCCAGCGCCGGCGCCTCGACACGGGGAGGCTCGGCGTCGTCGCCATCACCGCCGCAACCGGGAGCGAGGCGGCCCAGGTCGTCACCCTCTCCGCCCTCGGACAGCGGCGCCGAAGCCGACACTGGCACGAGTTCACGACGGAGCGGTTCGAAGTCCGGTCACACTCGGGGAAGGCGTACGCGGGCATCGATGGTGAGGCGCTCGAGCTCGAGACGCCCCTGACGTTCGAGATCCATCCCCGGGGCCTGCGGCTGCTGGTCCCAATCGGGAAACCTCACCGCTGCGGAACGTCGTCGCGCTCGCGACGTGTCTCAGCCGGCGACCGGCTCAAGCCGGGCTCGCGGTAATGGACCCCATGGCCGAGAAGGTCTGAGCGGCGCCGCGGATCCGTGCCAGTCATCGTCCACTTGTCGGACATCCATTTCGGCGCCCAGCGCCACAGCTGGTGGAGCCGCTGCTGTCCGACGTCTGGGACCACCGTCCTGACCTGGTCGTCGTCTCCGGCGACCTGACCCAGCGAGCCCGCCGGCACCAGTTCTGTCGATGCCCGCTCGTTCCTCGACGGGCTCCCCGGGCCGCTTCTCACCGTCGTGGGCAACCACGACGTGCCACTCTTCGACATACCTCGAAGGCTCGCCTCTCCGACCGGCCGATACCAGAAGCTCGTCACCTCGACGCTCAACCCGGTCCTGGAGCTGCCGGGATTGATCGCCGTCGGGCTCGACACGATGCCGGCCTGGCGCTGGAAGGCCGGACACGTCTCGGCTCGGCAGGCGGATCTGGTGCGAAATACCCTCGGCGTTTCTCCGGGCGAGGCATGGCGAGTCCTCGTCACGCACCACCCCGTCCTCCCGGCGACCCTGTCGTCGCTGCTCGGACGACGGCGTCTCGTCGAGGCATGTGACCAGGCGCGGGTGTCGGTCCTTCTCTCCGGCCACACCCACCGTGCATCGGTTGACATCGTCACGTTTGGCGGTCGGGGTGGGCGCGATGCGCTCTCGGTGGTCGCCGGCACGGCCACCAGCTCGAGGACCCGCCGTACCGCGAACGCCTACAACGTGGTCGAGCTCTCGGGCCCGATGCAGCCGGGTGCGACGGCGACGGTGCGGGTCCGCCAGCCACACGGCGCCGTGTGGTCGGCCGCCAGGAGCGTGACTTTCACCTTTGGCGCTGAAGGCGTAGCCGTCACCGCTCGAGATTGACTCTCCACACCCGCGGAGAGAGTCATGCCGCCGGAGCCCGAGGAACCGTCAACCGCTGGCCTCCCGGCGGTCCGGCTCGAGACCTGACGATGCCGCCGGCAGACCGGTTACAACACGGTCACGTGCGGACGCGGATGATCTTCTTGCGTCGCCTCAGAGCGCGGCCATCTTCTCCGAATCCGCACCGTGGGCGACGAGTGCATAGATCACCAGGACGCCCAGGGCCACATAGGTCAGCGACCAGATCGGGTAATAGGGCATCCACCAGATCGCACTGATGGAGGCGATTGCGGCAAAGACGATGCCGACCCAGACTCCGATCTGTGAGCGACTGAGCACCGCGAACGCACAGATGATGAGGAGGACGCCCAGCACCA
Organism: uncultured Acidimicrobiaceae bacterium; assembly: GCA_963826835.1. Classification (GTDB taxonomy): domain Bacteria; phylum Actinomycetota; class Acidimicrobiia; order Acidimicrobiales; family RAAP-2; genus Bog-473. Next base: position 3,496 of record CAWGYK010000011.1, on the reverse strand, counting down.
GGTAGATCCAGCCGTAGGTCTTGAGGCTGGTGCCGAAGATGGCGTCTTCGAGATGCTGGGGCAGTGCGCCGTGGTACCGGAAGGCCCAGATCGCGTCGAAGATGCGCATCACACCCGCCACCCCCAGGACAATGGCGGCGAACAGAACCCAACCGTGGCCCTCTTCATTCATCGGTTTCCCTCCCTTTGGATCGCTCCTTGTGCCTCGAGATCAACTGGTCGCCAGGATCTTCGCCTTCTGTGACTCGAACTCGGCGTCGTTCAGGACACCCTGGGACTTGAGTTGGGCCAACTGGCTCAGTTGCGACGCGACGTCGCCTCCACTCGTTCCTGCGGCCTCCTTGACGTATTGGTCGAAGGCCGTCTTCTGTTGCGCCGCCTCCTGTATCTTGCGCTCCTGCATCTTCCCCCCCGGGCGATCAGGTACACGAACACCCCGAGGAACGGGAGAATGATGACGAAGATGACCCAGAGAGCCTTGAACCAGCCGCTGAGGTCCTGGCTACGGAAGATATCGATGAACACCGTGATCAGTATCCAGATCCAGATGAAGAACAAGAAGAAGTAGAGCATTGACAGGAACACGCCACCAAGCGGGTAGCTGTATGCGAGCATCCGATCCTCCAGGTTCGTGATATATGGCCGCGACCATGTCTACTCCGCGATCTGTTCAATTGCGAGGAACCTCGAAATCTCCGGGTGCAATGCGTCCAAGGGGCGCGAACCGCATTGCCGAGCTCATGCGCCAGGTCCGCCGAAATCCAACGCTCGCGTTCAACGTGCGACCGCCACCCGAGAATCCAAAGTCTGGCAGCGAACCACCGGCCGACCACGCGGAGGCGCCCGGCTTACGTCAGGTCTCGCTCCGCTGATCCCGGTGGGGCAGAAGAACGTGCGAACGAGATCGCGACGAAGTACGCGACCGGGACGGCCGCGTAGATCACCATGCTCGCGACCGGGGCGACCTCCGCGATGGCAAAGGCAACCGCGTACGCAACCGCCGGCCCCAAGGCGGCGAGCACCCCGGTCCGCCGGATTGTCCGATCGACCGCGTCGTAGAGAAGGTGCACCCGTCCCGTCGCATAAAGCCAGATGGCGAGTCGTGTCGCGGAGATCGCCAGCAGCAGGATTCCGTAAATCCTGAGAGAGACCGCGTCCCTCGGATACCGGGCTATCAACGATGCGCCAAAGGGAAGAAGGCACAGGGGCAGGAGAAAGAGCACGTTGAGCCATACCAGGGTTCGGTCAGTACGCCTGATCAGTGCAAAGAGATCACGGTGTCCGGCCCAGGCGATCGCCACAACGACGAAACTGGTCAAGAATGCGACGACTGAGGGCCTGATGGCCTGCAACTCTTGAATGAGCGTTTCGCCCGGCGAATCCGGTCAGGTACGTCCACTTCGAGGACCAGCAACGTGATGATGATGGCGCACACGCCATCACTGAGGACGAGCACACGCGACGGATCGTGGGCCCGTTCGTATCGCCGCTGTTCTCGGTCACCATCCGTGGCGCGTCCATCTTCGAAGGCAGTCCCGCGTGGATTGATCCTCATCCTGATGACTCTGGGCAGCGAGTGGAGCCGATGCCGCCGACTGGGGTGGTGGCTCCGACCGGATCGCAGGTGAGGACTGGGGTGAACCGTGTTCCTTGCAGATGACGCTCAGGATCCGAGGATCTTTGCCTTCTGCGTCTCGAATTCGGCCTCGGTCAGGATGCCTTGAGATTTGAGATCGGCGAGGTCTTTCAGCTGTGCGATCGGGTCTGGCGCAGGCGCCGGAGCCGGTTGCTGTGCGTACTGCTGTTGCTGGGCATACTGCTGGTCGTCTTGTTGCGCCCACCGATTCTGCTGCCGCCTCGAAACGCGGTTTGAGACGGCAGTCGCCGTTCCGGCGATGGCAGCGGTCGCGCGATGCCTCGGAGAAGTGGCATGGGTCTTGTCCTCTTTCCTTTTCGATCAAGCCTCGGCGGCGTCGAGCGCCGCGATCAGGTCGGCCTGAGGGATGTATCCGGCGGCCACCAGCTGGGCCTCGCCAGCACGTAGTGCCTGAATGAATCCCGTCGCCCAACGGTTCTCGAAGATCAGGATCCCGGCTGAGGACCCCGGTTCGATCACTGATGCCGCTTCGGAGAGATCGCTCTCGGCCAGCAAACCGGACGACGCCCCGGCGAACACAGCCAGATCGAACTGTCCGTCGCGGTCGACATCCTGGAGATCGAGCGCTTGTATGGATCCATCGGCGTCTCGCCTGACGAACATGAGGTCGAGAATCCTGATGACGCCGCGGTCGACAAGGTCGAGCAGGGTGCCGAACCCTGCGCCCGTCATCTTGTTACCGGGGAACTCGATGATCAGATAGCTGATCGGTCCGAGGCCACCCGTTTCGTCTGCCATCGTGTCGCTACCTTTCGATCGAGCCGACGTTCACGAATGGAAAGCTAGCCCGCAGAAAAGCCGCCGTGGCACGAAAGTGATCTCCCGTCGGAGCCGACGGCCCCAACCCTGACGTGGTTGCGCCGCATTCCGGGCCTCCGTGGTGGGGCGGCTCGGAGTGACTCGGGACTCTCGGATTGCCAGCTCCTTGGCCAGATTGCCAGCTACTTGGCGTCGGCCTTTGCCTCGTCCTCGATTTCCTTCTGGTCGGCCTTGAGCTCCTTGGCCTGAATCTTCTTCGCCCGCTTCATGGCTGACTCGACCTTCGCCTGCATGTCCGACACCGCGACGACCACGAGCCCCGCCTGCCCGCTGTCGAGACCCTCGCCGAGCTCTTTGAGGTCGCTGCGGCTCATTCCGGCAGCAGCGTGCCCGGCCACGGCTCCGAGGATCGCACCCCCACCGCCAGTGGCCAGCAGGAGCCCGCCGCCGATGGCCGCCGCTGGGAACAAGGCGATGACCAGGCCGGTCGCGAGGCCGACGCCGCCGCCGAGAACGCCGCCAGCCCGGGTGGGCGTCTCATGCTTCTTGACGATCTTGACCTTGCCGTCAGCGTTTCGCTCGATCACCGCTGCGTCGTACGCGTCGATGAGCCCGATTTCGGTATGGAGCGCGTGGACAGCCTCGTAGTCCGCCAATGCGTCCTCGACATTGGCATAGACGCCGCAGTAGGCGAAGAACGTGTCGATCGGCATGGTCCATCTCTCCTTTCGGTCGTGTGAGCTGGGGTCTTTTCTACCATGCACGAGCTGAGGTTTCCCCGGCGCGGTGCACCAACCACTCGTCACCACGACGCGGCTCAATCCCGCGAGGAATGGTCCGGTCGTGCCATTGTTCTTCGATGTACCCGGCCAGCGCCGCACCACAGGGGAAGAACCTGGGAGCGGCGGGAGACGGCGTGGAATCCGCCCTCGAGGTTCCGCAACCGAAGCAAGGCAATCAGCGCCTCGCCCTCCTTCTGGCAATGGCGATGTTCGTCCTCGTCGTGGACACCTCGATCATGAACGTCTCGATCTCGGCCGTTGTCCACGACATCGGCACCACGGTGAGCGGTGTGCAGTC
>CAWGYK010000010.1:0-609633 GCA_963826835.1 uncultured Acidimicrobiaceae bacterium | reverse complement strand
GGATCCCGGCTGGTCGGCGCAACGGGTCGCCTCAGAGGCGCAGAGCCGCTGGAACGCGCTCCTTCGGCAGCATCGCCATCGGGGGTGGCACCCAGGCCGAGCAGCACACCTTCTACACGGCGCTGTACCACTCACTGCTCTTCCCCAACGTCGTCTCCGACGAGAACGGCCGGTACGCCGGGAGCGATGGGAAGGTCCACACGGCGCACGGCCGCCAGGAGTACGCCAACTTCTCCGAGTGGGACATCTATCGCAGCGAGATCCAGCTCGAGTCGCTTCTCGCACCCCGCGACGTCGGCGACATGGTGCAGTCGCTGGTCGACGACGCCGAACAGGGAGGCTGGCTTCCCAAATGGGCCATCGTCGGCGGCGACGAGTCCCAGATGAACGGCGACTCGGCGGACCCCATCATCGCCGACGCCTATGCGATGGGCGTCCGCAATTTCGACGTCGCATCGGCGCTCACGTTCATGGTCAAGGGGGCCACCCAGAACGAATCGAACCACGGCCTCGAGATCGAGCGGCAGTACCTCAGCCAGTACCTGACCCAGCACTATGTCAACGCAGGCTCACTCGACCTGACGTCCATCGACTACTCCATCGGCGGCTCCGTCACGCTCGAGTACGCCATCGACGACTTCTCCATCGCGCAGATCGCGGGGGCCGAGCATGACGTCTCCTGGCTTCCACCATGAGCCAGCGCGCCGCGAACTGGGAATATCTCTTCAACCCGGCCACGGGCTACGTCCAGGCTCGCGGCGCCGACGGCAGCTTCCCGGTTGGCGCGGCCTTCGAGACCGCCCAGCTCGAGCCGGGCGGTCAGACGGGCTTCGAAGAGGGAAACGCGGTGCAGTACACGTGGTCCGTCCCGCAGGATCTCGCCGCCCTGTCGTCGCTCATGGGTGGTGACGCGGCCGCCACGAGCAAGCTCGAGACGTTCATGAGCTCCCTCAACGCCACCCGGGACGCGCCCTACGACTGGTCCGGCAACGAGCCCGGTGAATGGGCGCCCTGGGAATTCGACTACTTCGGTGCGCCGGACCAGACGCAGCGTGATGTGCGGGCCATCGTCGACTCCGAATACGCCGACGCGCCGGTCGACGAGCCCGGCAACGACGACCTGGGGGCAATCTCCTCGTGGTACGTGTGGGCGGCTCTCGGCCTGTTCCCGGTCACTCCGGGTTCGGCCGACCTCGCGCTGGCCAGTCCCCTCTTCCCGTCCGTGACCGTCGCGCTGCCGGACGGCCGGCGCCTCGTGGAGCAGGCCCCGGGGGCGGCCGCCACGCATCCGTACGTCCACGCCCTGACGGTCTCCGGAGTGACCCACCCGGCCCCCGCGCCTCCCGTGTGCTCGGGGGCGCCGCAGCCCCACCGCCCCGCCGGGGCGTGGGACATGGACTGGCTCCCCGCCTCCGTCCTCCAGACCGGCGGGACTCTCCGTTACACGCTCTCCGGCGCACCCGACGCCGCGTGGGCCACCTCGCCCGCTGCACATCCACCTTCGTTCGAGACGGATCAACTTCCGGCCGTCGGCTTCTCGTTGCCGAGCGGCGCCACGACGGCAGCCGCCGGGCAACCGATGACGATCCGGATCGGGGCAGCCCTCGCCGGCACCCGGGCCACCACGGTCCTTTGGCAGGCCGCCTCCTCGAACCCGAGCGGTCTTGTCGTGTCACCCTCGTCGGGCACGCTGGCCCTGGCACCGGCCGGTGGTGACTCCACCGGCCCCGACCAATGCGGCCTGACCAAACCCGTTAGCCAGGCCCTCACCGTGACTGCTCCCGCCCCGGGCACCTACACGCTGCGGCTGGACCTGACCACCACCGGGGGCCGGGCCCTCCCGCCCGTGGTGATCGATGTCCAAGCGACGCCCTGAGACCCAGACCGGCCAGTGCGTCTCGGCGTGCCGGGCCGCCGCTCGCGGGGACCCCGTCTCTGACGGCCCGGGTCTCGGCTTCGAAACTCGCCCCATACAGCCTCGACCGCCCCGAAGGAGAGGCCTCGGACCGGACGACCAGCGAACCTCGCCACCCCTGGGGGTGATCCAGCCGCTCCTGGAGCGACGGGGGCGCGACAGACTCTCCACGTTCTGCGGGTATAAGTAGAAGTACACCTACGTCAGTCACGAGACAAGGGTGGCAGCGGCCCCTCCTCCACCCAAAGAGGGGCCGCTTCGCGTGGCCGCTCCAGTGCCCTGGAGTCCCGAGGCGCGCTGGCGCTGCGCTCGTTGGTCCGAGTGGGACTCGCCGCCCTGAGATGCCGGACCACCCCGCTACCCCGCCGCCCGCCGCCGTCTCCAGGGATCTCCTGGCGAGGGGCCGAGTCTGATGGTGGGACTACCGTGCGGCATGGACTCCGCCGCGAGGCCGCTGCCCTCCCCCGGCGACCCTTGCCCCGGCTTCATCGCCGAGCCAGGCCGATGCTGGCAGATGATCTACAGCCGCCAGCTGCAGGCGACGCACTGCCACGAGGAGCCGTCCTGGACTGGGCGGTGGTTCACGCCGAATGGCGACCGGTGGTTCCGTGTCTGGGCCTGTCCGGAGCACCTGGGCGGGCTGACGGGGCTGAGGAAGTTCGGTCGGCCGGGTTGACCGTCGGATGGCCCGGACCGGAAATTGGCGAGATGACGGATCAGGTCGCGACCTGTTCGAGGGATGGGTGCGCCGAGGAGCTGACTCGTGTTCACAACGCCGCCGGTATCGACGCCGAGGGCAGGGGCGCCGGACCGAAGTGTGGATGAAGGGCAACGCCGGCTTGGCTGCTCCCATGGAGTGGTGGCCCGAGTGACGAAACGGCGCCGCGCAACGGCGCGATCGCCTTCGTCTTGGACTCATGCGCGAGCGGCTGGGCCCGAAGTTGGGTCGACCGCCGGTTCTCGTCGCTCCCTACACTTTCCTCAGATGAGGCAAACGCCATGGGGCCGGGCGGTCGCCGTCCCGGTAGGGGTCGTGATCCTGGCGCTCATGCTGGCGGCGTGCGGCTCCGCCGGCGGACCCACGCCCAGCCAACGGGCGGCCATCGCGGGCATCCTCGACACGACCACGACCGTCACCGACCTGGCGACCACCGCACCTCGGGTCACGACCACGGACCCCCCACCAGCATGCCCGCAGTTTTCGAGCGCCGTTTACGGGATCGACCCCGACGACGTGGCACAGACGGGGGGTGGCTCGCAGCTGGTCACGGTCGTCGCCCCGACGACCCAGAGCGTGGACGCGATCTTCGTGGCCTGGGCGACGGGGGCCGATGGCTGCTGGAGCCCCGTCGACTTCGCAGGAGAACCCGAGCAGCCATACCAGGCCGAAACGGGATCCGGCGGCCTGATCCCGATTTCCCAGCGGGTCCCCGGGGACTGGGCCACACCGACGGGGCTGTTCTCATTCGGCAATACCGTCTACGGCACCTCGACCATCAGCCCGACGACGCTGTACCCATATCACCACCTGATCTGTGGGGACTGGTGGGACGAGCAGCCCGGGAGCCCGACCTACGACACCCTCCAGAACGTGCCCTGCGACACCACCCCGCCGTATGCCGCCGACTCCGAGGCACTGTGGACCGAGGTCGTGCCGTACCAGCACTTCATCGACATTCCGATGCCGCAACCTCCCGACAACGGCGCCGGGATCTTTCTGCACGACGACATGGCCGTCGGCTACACGGAGGGGTGCGTCGCTCTGCCCAACGCCGAGCTGGACGCGGTTCTCGGTTGGTTGAACCCCGCCGACAACCCGCACATCCTGATCACGGTCGGCTGACCAGCCGATTGCACAGCCGGGTCAGGGCCGAACTGCGAACCCGCGGCACCCGGTCATTAGGCATCCGCTCGCACACACACAGAGGGCCGCGGTCCAACCCCGTTTCCCCGACCCGACAGGTGCCCGAGGACGTCAGCCGGAGAAGTGCGGGAGAGTCACCCAGGACGGCCGGCTCGGCTCGTGGTACAGGGCCTGCTGGGCGGTCCGCAAGGTAGTGGCCGTGGCAGGCGGCTCTCCGGTGCCGAGATTGCGGGCATAGACGGGGTGGGCGCCACTGGAGACCTGGACCCGCAACCGGTGACCGGTGGCGAAGGTGTGACCGACGGGCCACAGGGCCACCGCTGCGGTGAACGTCCCGTCCGGGTTCCGGAGGATGGACTCAGGGTCGAAGCGTCGCAGTCCGTCGCAGACGTTGACGGACCGGCCGTCGGGTGCAACGTCGCAGAGCCGGACGAAAAAGTCCGTGTGGTCCAGGTTCGAGCCGACGTGCAGCTCAGCCTCGACGGGACCGACGAGCTCGAGAGGCTCGCCCAGCTCGTCAGAGGTGTAGACGAGGACGTCAGGGCGGGCCTCGAGCGGTCGGTTGTCCATGGTGCCCCCGGTAAGCATGCCGATGCCGCCTAACGACGGGGTCGGGTCGGCGGGGTCGTAGCGATAGCGGTCGGGCTCCGAGGAGGCCTCCGGCGGCATGGGCGCGAGGTGGCCCCCGGCACGGAGATACCAGCGGGTGGGCTCTGAGCGAGGGGGCCAGTCCGCCAGGTCGCGCCAGTGCCCGCCTTCGCCCTGCACGTGGACCTTTACGGGGGTGGGGCCGAGCAGGCCCACCCGGTCGAGCAACCAGGTGTCGAACCAGTCGAGTGGGGCGTCGGTCATGCCGCCCTCCCCGCCCCCGCCCAGGTGCCCGCCGGCGCCGATGCGCAGATGCACCGGGGCGGGCGAGTCGCGCAGAACGGCGTAGTCCTCCATCACACCGGGCAGCGGGTAATCGTGCCAGCCGTCGACGAGCAGGGTCGGCACCGTCCATTCCGCCAACAGGGGCCGGAAGTTCACCGGATCCCAAAAGGCATCTCTGGCGCCCCCGTGAGCGAGCTGGTCCCGGTAGAGCGGCAGGTCGATGCCGGTGAGCCGCTGGATCACCTCACCCAAAGGGAGATGGTCGAAGCCCGCCTTCAGCTCGGCCATGCGCCGCTCGATGCCCTCGGGGGAGATGTCGGTGGTGGGGACGCCGTTGGCCTGCTTGTTGAACTGAGTGGCGCCCGCGTCCCAGGGAATGATCACCTCGAGGGCCAGCGAGCCTCCCGGGTACCACGAGTAGGCCCGCACCGAGGTCGAAAGGGCGACGGCCATGGCCTTGAGGTACGGCGGCTTGGTGGAGGCCAGCGCCCACTGGGTGAAGCCCATGTAGCTGCCGCCGAACGTGCCCATGCGGCCGTTGAACCACGGTTGGGAGGCGATCCAGTCCGCCGTGTCCCGCCCGTCTCCCGCTTCGGCGAAGTAGCTGTGCGTGCCACCCGACCCGTCCGTGCCCCGGCACGCTTGCAGGACGTACCGGTAGCCGCGGGCGGCGAACTCCGGGCCCATCGCCGAGGCGAAGTTGGCCCTGCCGTATGGCGTGCGCTCCAAGAGCGTGGGGGCGTCCCCGATGCCCACGGGGTGATACACGTCGGCGAGCAGCACCGTCCCGTCCGACACCGTGACGTTGACGTCTCGCTCGACCTCAACTTCGTTGGTGCGCTCCCGCATGCCGACCCCTTCCGCGACCGGCCTCGGGCAGCCGGCGACGCACCGACCCTATGTCAAGCCTCGTTGGCCTGAACCCCCCACGTTCACCAACCGGCCCTCGGTCCGCCGCTCACCCTGACGGGTCACAGTCCCTAAACCCCGGGAACGCCCCGAGCGGCCCTACCCATTGAACAACTTGCCTTCTGAAAAGCTCAGAATCTCACTCGAGCCAAGCGGACAATCGAGATAATCGGGCGATGGCTCGGCCGAGGTTGCGGCCTGCCGTCCGGCGAAGAGCAACACTCCTCGGGCATGCCGTCAATGCTCATGGATGGCGAGTTCCGCGCTTGGGCCGGCGGGGTGTACGCGGGGGCAGTTCAGTCAGGCTCTGCTGACGGCAAGCGTCGGGCCTCGGCGAGTATGTCCTGCTCGTAAAGCTGACGCCTCGACCGGTCGTCTTCCCATTCGCTCGCCAGCCCGACGGAGGGTTTCAGCTCGTCGGGACTGCCCAATGGGTTACAAGCCTCCCATCAGATCCGTCGTGAAGCCTCGTCGGGTTTCATACGGCCTTCCGCCAAAGCGAGCACCCACTCACGAGTGAGGCTCGATCGACCTTCAGCAACCGTCGGAACCTCGATTCCAAACTCTGTCTGCTGTCCTGAACACAAGGTCCAGGACCAGATCACGTAGCGATCGCTCAAGCGACTGCACAGACGCATGATGCCAGCTCGGCGCCGGACTGCCCTACCGTCTCGGCATCGTGAGCCACGCCCGAACGAACAACTCCGACCGGGCGACCAGATAGGTGCTGGCGTTTTGCGAGCGGCCTAAATGTCAATTTCGAAGTCGGAATGTGCCCATTCGCTACGCGGTGCCGGGGACTGCGTTCTGTCCTGAATGATGGCCTCGAGGTCGGCGAGAGCCGCTTCGGCGGCGTGTGTTCGATGTCGCCAGCGGACCACTTCCGTCAGCAGGAACTCAAAGTCGTCCTTCGACATAGTTCCAGGCGACTCGTGCCACCACGGGTTGCGGTCGGATTGAGACAGCGAGTCCGGCGTGACAATGACCGGCCTGTTATCGGTCCCAGTCGCCATCCAGGCGCCTCCCTGCTTCGCTCGCGTTCGCGAATGGTTGAGCAATGCTCTCGGGATCTGATACTGGAGCGCACTGCCGGGGGACTCCCCTGTTGTCGGTGCATTGTCACATTCGCCCCGAGTGGCCGGATATTTTCAGGCGGTCGATCTGCGCGTAACGAATGGTCACCGCCAGTACATAGCGCTTTGACCAGGAATTTCTGGGCTGTCCACCCACATTCGTCCCACTCCCGGCCTAGTGGGACACGAGGGTCAGAGACGCCTTGCCGTGTCGAGGACAGATCGGGCCACTCGAATCGGCGAACGTCACGCAAACCCGACCCGCCCCTGAGCCCAAAGGGGTCTCCCGTGAACGAACACCATCAAATTGAACCTGGCCGATATTCCGGTGGAGCGACGCTCGGAATGTCCCGCGACTCGCTTCCAACATTTGCCGACCTCTGCTCCTCATGGTCTGAGGCAAAGAGGCGGAGTTCCATTCGCGTCCGTCCGGGCGAGAATCCAATGAGGAAGTGGTGACCGTTCCGACCCAAGTTGCGCGACAGCTCCAGCCGCCTCTGCGCCTCCGAGGCGCCAGTGGCAACTGCTGCGTCGACGCCAAAGGCGACGGGGTCGGAAAGAAGATGAGAATCCCGGGAGCGGAGGAGCCCCTCATCCCGCCTTGGCCCGGCTGTCGGAGGAAGTTCCACTCCATCAGCCTGCCACGTCGACAATGCCACATTCCCGGCGTATTTGGATACGCGAACGGGCGGCAGATTGGCAGCAGGTTCATGTGGCACAGGCCACATGAAAGTCACTCTGACAGGATACGAATGTGGGACTGGTTGAACTCCGCGGTCCGATGAATCACGGCTTCATCGGTGAGGCGGACCTCGTCGGAGACGATCCGAGGCATTCCAAGAGTTGTTGTGGGACGGCTCATTGCCAGGTAGCTACGGATCCTGTCCGCCAGTGCAAACAGGCGTGCTGCATCCTCTGAGCTCTCACAGGCACCAGCTGTCATGTGGAGCTCATTGGCAGATTCGATGAGAAGATCCATGCCCGTGTCGTACGCCTCGCTCATAAGTCTGAGTCACACCCTTGGCTATGGCAGATCAGACTTGCCCACCACTTGGCTTCGATACCCATCAGGGCTCGCGATCTTGTCACCGTAAGCGGGGACGCTGCTGCTCTCAATGAGCTGTTATGAGGGTACACCTGGAATGCGGGCTACCGCACCGTCGCTCTTCCCTCCTTCGTCCTGGTGGCCCTCGAGGAGCATCTGCGCAACCACGTGGAGGACGCGTCGGACGCTCCGGTCTTCACCCGCCCCTCAGGACTCCCGCTCCGCCGAGCGGACCTCTCGCAGGCATGGAGTGGCGCCTGTGGCGCCGTGGGTCTGAGCGGCGTCCGACCGCATGATCTCCGTCACCATGCGGCAACGGTGATCGCCCGCAACCCCAACGTGACCTTACGAGAGCTGATGACCGCCATCGGCCACTCATCACCCGTCGCCGCCCTGCGCTACCAACACGCCACGGCGGAGCGGAGCAAGGCGATCGCCACCTACCTCGACGACGTGATCGAGTCGGCTCGCAGTGCGCAGGAGTCCGACCGGATCCCCAGTCGTCCGTGAGGAGCCGCGGTATATCCGCGGTATCTGGCGGGCATGCCGAAGCGATGCAAGATCCTCGGCGTTCCCTCCACCTGGACAAACGAAAAGAGGCGGCGGGCGGAATCGAACCGCCGTACGGGGCTTTGCAGGCCCCTTACTCTGAGCCTCTGACCTGGGCTTCCATCGCCGTCTGACCCCCGGATGACGCGAAAATGACGCGTTACACGGTCGCCGCCGTCGCTGGCGAAGTTCCACACGTCGAAGTGCTGCTGGGACTCGGGTGCCTTAGCGAAATCCGCAGACTTGCGCTTTTCGCTAAGCCAACCGCTTAGGGTCCGCTGCGGCACGCCCATCTCGTCTGCTATCTGGTTCTCGCTCAGACAGTCCAGCCACAGGTCCCACGCCAGCGCCTGCTGCTCCGCCTTCTCGTAGGTCGGTCGCCCTACGCCGCCGCTCTCCGCCGCCGCATTGCTCGCCGCTCCCTGTCGTCAGTCCCGCCCCAGCATCCCGTCAGGTCTTTGTCGACGAGGGCATACTCGAGGCACTCCTGGCGCACCAGGCAGACCGCACAGACAGCCTTGGCGGCGCTGTAGTCCGCCTTCTCGCTCAGGATGAACGCCTCGTGACCCTGGCCCCTACAAAGGGCGTCGCGGTGCCACGCGGGGCGTGCCAACCAGTCCTCTATCGAGCCGGGCACCTTGGCGGAGTCGTCGGCCGCCATCAAGGCGGCGATCAAGGGGTTCGGCCACACAGGACTTGTCAGAGTACGACGGGGGTGTGACGGGCTAGGTCTTCCCGCCTTCGCGCAGCACCATCTGGCGCACCCGCTCGCGTGACACGCCGAGGCGCTCGGCGATGGCGTCGTAGGTGAGCCCCAGAGCGCGGGCCTCCTTGATGGCCTTCGCCCGGGCCTTGGCGTGACGGGACCGCTCCGCCTCGGCCGTGCGCATGGCCTCCGTCGTGGCGACGATGTTGTCGAGCAGCTTGTAGGCCCGGGGGTCCACCGGCCTCTTTTCGAAGGTCACGCCGTCATTTTCGACCATTGCAATCTCCCCCTTGCGGGATCCCCTGGCGCTAGCGTACGGTTGCACTAGCGCCAGCATAGAGCGTGCTGGCCAGGGAGGAAACACGGGAGGACAGGCACGCCATAGATCGCACACGAGCCAGGCGACCGCCAACGCCGCCGTGTGCCAGCGCACCGACCCGGACCCGTTGGGGTGAGGCCCAGTTCCCGCCGACTGGGACTGAGGGAGAGGGTCCGGGTCGGTGCCACCCACTACACCGATAGAGAAAGGGAGACAACATGACCACAACCAAATCGGGCACCGAGCCCCGGCAAGAACACGGTGATGACTGGGGGGCCTGGTACGAATCGCTCGACAGCATGACCGTCGGCCAGCTCTTGGCCGAGCTACCCACGGCCCTCCAGCGCCTCGATGACGCGACCGAGCGGCTCGGTGATGCACTGAGTGACGCCCGGACCGTCGGCCACAGGCTGCGCCATCTTCTCGCCGAACGCGACCTCGAAGCGCGGCCGGCATGACCGCCGCCACCGAACTACCGACGATGGCGGAGCTGCTCGAGACGCGCCGCAGAGCCGCCCTGGACTTCGCCCGAGCCGACCGGATGCTCTTGGAAGAGCGCGGGCCGGTCTCGCTGGCGTACCACTTGCAAATGCTCCGTGACGACGCTGACGCGCTCCTCGAGCGGCTCGAGCGCTTCGGGCAGGCGGTGGAGGACGCGGGCATCGACGGGGCGCAGATCGACCTGTGACAACAGCCAAGACGGTCGAGGACCTGTTCCTCGCCGACGACCTCCGGGCGGCCGACGTCGCCCCGGAGTGGGCTGCGGCGGTGGACCAATGCACGACGCACGAGGACGTGGACAAGGTGAGGCGCCTTCTCCGGTTCTGGGTCGGCGACGAGCCGTAAGAGTGCGCCAGCCCGGCGCGCGGAGGGAAAGGAGGAAAGCCTCCGCGCGCCGGGCATCCCAGTAGTGCAGCGGCCGCGCGCCCGGTGCAAGGGGGTCCGAGCGCGCGGCCGGCTGCGTACGCCACGCGGCTGCCGCGGGAAGGGACCGTGGCAGCGGTGGGCGATCATACGAACGGCGCCAGCGCCCCGGCCACGGATTCAGCCTCGACTACGAGCCATCGGGTGCGCTCAACGGCGTCGTGGCGGTCCTGGGTCGTCATACGGTGCCAGGCCGAGAACATGGTGGAGATGGCGCCGACGATAAGCACCACGGTCGAATACGTGACGGCGAGGGTGGCGTCTGGGCATGGGTCCGAACGCAGATAGTCGGCCAGCGCCTCGACTGCTGCGTCGAGCTGGTCGGCGATGAATACGAGGTTCGCCTCGGTCGCGGTGGCGACGATGTCGAGCTCGGCGTTGAACGCGACCAGATGCGGCCGCGAGCGAACCGACCATTGGCGAAGTCGCCGGCGCGAACCGAACCACCGCCTCACGGCCGGCGCCTTCGAGTGCGGTCGCCGGCGGTGATCTCGGAGAGTCCGGGGCGATACGCGCGTGCCCGATACCGGCCTACTTGTGACAGCGTGTCACTAGAGCCCGAGGGCCGGCGCGACTTCTTGGCTTCGCGCCACAGCCGGCCGGACTCGAGCGCCGCGTCGACCGACGATTTGTGGTCGGCCGGCTGGAACACGAGGTGCGACTTCGGCCCAGGGGTGGGACCCAGGTGAGCGGTCATGACCGCCTGCAGCTTCTTGAGCGTGCCATGGGCAGTTTTGGCGAGGTGCAGAGCATCCTTCTCTCGCTGCTTCGCTGTCTTCGCGGCTGCCTTCTTCGCGGCCTTCCTGCGTTCGCTGAGGAGCCAGTCTTCAAGTTCACGCCCAGCAGTCCCAGGCGGATGCTGTAGAAGTCGGGCCTCGGCGGCGAGGTCTGTGGTCGTAGTCCTCTTCATGACCGGGCCGCCTGAATCTCTTCGAGGTCGGCTACGAGGGCTGCGGCGCCTTTGCGCTGCCGCCAGCGCGTCGCTGCAATTTCGTGGGGCATCGGCTTGGTTGACAGATTGCAAATATGGGAGCTCCCTGGCGTTTGGCCGTCTAATCCGCAGATCTCACAGGGTGGGATGGGAAACCGCTTCAGTGCTTCCAGTTCCCTCCTCGCCCCGGCGACCGCGGCCCGCTTCAGCGGGCTGAGGTCACGGCCGGCGGCATCGACACACTTGTGCGTCGATGGCCCGTGGGGCGGGATCTCGCGGTGGCAGAAGCCGCACCAGGCCGTCTGGCCCAAGGGGGCGTTGCGGGCCTCCTCGGGGCTCGTGATCATTCGCGGGCGTTGGGTCAGCGGAACGAACGGGTCGTCGGTACTGCGGACTTTCTGTTGCATGGTTGCTCCTTCTTGGTGGATGTTGCGGAGGACGGTGTCGAGGTTCCAGATGTGGGCTGTCGGCTCAGGGGTGGGTTTGCGGCGGAGTCTCACGGGCTCTCCTCTCCTGTTGGTTGGTATGCGATGTGGGGCGCCTCGCGGTCCACGGTGGTCAGCCAGGAGGCGGCGAACGGTTGGGAGCGTCGAGGTTCGGGGATGCAGAAGTGCGGCTCGTCCGGCTTGACGTTTCGAGAGCAGAAGTCGCACCGCTCGCCGATCCGGCCACGCCGGCCCAGCTTGTTGCGAATACGGTTGAGTCGCTTCGCAGCTGCCGCACGGCGACGGATTCGCTTGGCTCGTCCGGCTTCGGCGCAGATGTGCTTGTGCCCGGCCGTGAATGGCTCGGTGACGCCACAACTAAAACACGTCGTCGTCACCGCGCCGGGCAGACCGGGACCCGGTGCGAAGTCGTTGAGGTCATATACGGGCACTGTGGTCCCCCTTCTTGGCCGCCTCGTCGATCCGGCGGAGCTCGGCCAGCTCCTCTTTCCATTGGCGCTCTTGCATGTCGGCGAGCACCTCTTCCAGCACCCACACGGTCGGCCCCCGGTTGTCGTAGGAGGCGGCTCGGTCGAGGGCCATCACCGCGGCGACGGCGAGGTCGATGCGCTTGGGCGACCACTTCGACGGCTTGGACAGCCGGGGCCCGCGACTGTCGACCTTCAGGACCGCGTTCGCGACGTGGCGGCGAAGTCTGTCGTCGCCCGAGTGCGTCACCTGGTGGTTGGCGACGGCCTCGGCGAAGCGTTGTGTGGCCGGCACCATGCGGCTGGCGGATTGGGGGAACTCGCTCACCGGGAGTCCCTCGTCGCGGAGCAGCTCGAGGCTCCGAGCCCATCGGTAGGGGTCGGCGGCGATCTCCCGGACGTCGTACTCCTTGCAGATCCGGCGCAGGCGCTCCTCGACGTCGAGGATGTCGACGTGCCAATCGGCCGACGCACCCTCGGGCCGCTCCCAGCACCCGAGCACGTCGATATGGGGGGTGCCCTTGATGGTGACGCCGACGATGGCGGTCGAGTCGCCGTTGAAGCTCCCGTCGAAGCCCACCGCGATCTGCGCGTGGGGCTCGATGCCGTGGCGCTCCTCGCACTCCGCCCACGCTCCCGGTGGCAACCACTCCTCGGCGTCGGCCTCGACGACGGTGTTGAAGTAGAACCTTCTCGCCACGCTGGCCGGCGTCGCCGGGTCAGCAATCTCGCCCACGATGCGGTCCACGTCGATCCAGGTTGCGTCCCCTGCTGCCGCCACGACCGCGGCGCGGACGGCCTCGAGGTCGCTCATGTCGGCGACCGGGGGCGCCTCCACCGAGTCGTAGTAGACCCCGGGCAGCTTCCAGTCGGCCACCTGGGCGGCGACGTGGGTGAGCTCGGCCACGCTGTCCTCGCCGGCCAGGTGGGCGTTCGTGATCTCGAGCGAACGGCCCGACCCGTCCCTCGACTTGCCCAGGTTCCGCCGGATGGCTTCGGCCATGTCGTGGCCCGAGTTGCTCCTGAGCCAGTGCGAGGTCTCGTCGGCGATCACCAGCGTCGGTCTGCCGCCCTCGAGGGTGCGGGGCGAAGAGGTGACCGCCTCGGCCCGGCCGCCACCGCGGGCGTAGATGATCTCCTTGCCCAAGTCGATGCCGTAGGTGTCGATGGCGGCGTCGGAGAACATGCCCGGGAACACGGTCATGGTGTTGCGCGTCTGGTCTCGGCTCACCGCGGCCACCTGGATCCACGGCGCGGGGTGCGGGGCCACCACGGGGCGCTTGTCCGCCCCCCAACCGTTGAAGCGCACCGGGCCGCACATCTCGGCGCAGGCCAGCGCGGCGAGGAACGGGGACTTGCCCCAGCCCTTGCACCTTCGGAGCACGCCACGGCGGTACAGGAACCGCCCCCGGGCGTCGATGGCATACCAGCGCAGGAGGATGCGCACCTGCTCGCGGGTGAGCAGCAGCGGTGCGCCGGCGTCGGGGCCATCGGGCTGGGTGAGGAACTCCGCCATCCACTCGAGGACGGCCCAGCCGAGGGTCCGGGTCTCTTTGGGCACCGTGTCGGGCCATGTGCGGACGGCCTTGACGGATCTACTTGGCATGACGCCGGTACTCCGCCAGGATCGACACGGATGCGGGGACCGCCTGGGTCTGCTGGCGGTCGAGCTCGACCCGGAGGCGACGCCGGGCCCCCTCGGTGGTGAGCAGCTCGGTACTGGCGGCCATGACGGCGGCAAAGAGCTGGCCGCTGAACCTGCCGGCCTTGAGGCTGCGGGACATGCCCTCGGCCACGTAGGTGGCGGTGGCCCAGTCCGACGCCTCATAGAAGATGGCCTGTCCGGACTCGGCCAAGGATCGGAACCACGTGCTGGCGACCGGATGCCAGTCTGGGTCGGGGTCGGGCCGGTTCACGTCGACCTTGCGGCCCGCCGGGGCGGTGACAATGGGCACGTCCGGCTTGTTGCGTCGGCGGCGCTGGGTCGAGGGTTTGGGCAAAGGTCCAGGCATCACGAATCCTTTCGAAATGCAGCGAGGTTTGACCGAACGTGAACGAAAACCGGCGCGCTCATCGACTGTGGAACCCGTACACGAACGGAGGCCATGCGTGGTGGGTCATTTCAACGCCTGTAGCAGGTGACCCCCGCCCCCCCATACAGCCGTATGACCCGGTCACTGCCATCACCTGTCCCGCTTCTTGGAGTTGCATGGCCGGCAGGCGGCCACGAGGTTCGTGTCGTCGTCTGTCCCGCCCCAGCGCTTGGCGAGCAGGTGGTCCGTCGTCGTCGCAGTGATGGTGCAGCCGGGCAGCCGCAGCTGGCATAGTCCGCCGTCCCTGGCGATGATCCGGGCGGACGTCCGCTGCCAGCTCGAGCCGTAGCCTCGCTCGGTCGTCGTCCCGCGGTGGGCGGTCTCCCAGGTTGCCTGGCACCGCCGGCACCGACTCCCGGTCGGGACGAGGACACCACAGGACAGGCAGGGTCGAGGTAGCGCGCTCACGACACGCGCCCTTGCACGGCTTCACCCAGACAGTCCGGGCACTTGTTCCACCCATCGACGCTGTATTGCCAACCCTCAGCACCCGCTGCGAGGTTGGCGTGACGGACGTACAGCGGGTCGGTCAACACCAGCTCGTTGTCGCAGAAGTCACAGCAGACGATGCACTGCATTCGGAGACTCACCTAACCGCCTTCTCCTCGAGTGCGGCACGCCTGCCCCGATCAGCTGCGGCGATCAGAATCGGGTCGCTGGTCTTGGCGTGAACGATGCAGACATGAGTCGCCAAGCACTTGCCGGCCAAGTTGCGTCCCAGCTGTTCGTACTCGGCATCGAGATCGGTGGTGCCGGCTGTGTCGGTCATTGGGCCTCCTGGTCTGCGACACGCCGGAATGCCACCCAACGAGACTTCTTCGCCGGGCACCTGTGAGCCACCTCCACGGCGACGGCCTCGACGCTGAGATGGCAACTGGGGCAGACCCACTCAGTAGTCGTGCTCATGACGCCGGACCGCCAACTACGAGAACCTCTTTTTCTACGTGGGCACAGCTCGGTACGTAGGTGGCGGCGATGAAGTTTTCGTCCAGCCATATGGCTTCGCTCGGCCAACCGGGTGCATCGCATATGGGACAGGTGAGGTACCCCGCATGGTGGATCGGGTCGCAGGTCGGGTTGCATCGGGCACTCATGCCGGCACCAACCCAGCGGCCACCTGGTGTTCGCAGGCGATGACGCCGAAGGACCCGATGCGCGGTGGTGGCGCATTGCAGATGGGGCACGCGGCGTCCATCGTCGGGGCCGGCCCCACAGAAGGGGAACCTGGGGAACCTAGGGAACCGGGCAGGTCAGAGGGGGTGTTATCGGTTCCCCCACCGAATAGGGATAGGGAACCAGGGGAACCTATGGGGAACCCATCGCGAGTCCGTGACCTGGGAGGTTCCCCAGGTTCCCTAGGTTCCCCATTTCCGGCGCCGGGAAGGGACGGTGGCAGGTATCGCTCGAATGCGTCCCAGAGATGCTCCCGCCGGTAGCCCTTCAGCGCCGTCCCATCCATCTTCACCTTCACCGAGGCGATGTCGTATTGATGGAGACGTCCTGCCAGGCCCCTGGCGTCGAGAGGCTTGCCCCGGAAGTCGGCCCACGGCGACTCCTCCATCCCGCAGAGGCCTTTGAGAATTGCCTCGGTAGAGAGGACGGCGGCATCGCCGAACACGGTGCGCAGATCCGCCAGCAGCTTCACCCCGAGGCTTGCCTCTCGACTTTGCCCAACCTTCACCAGTTCGATGCAGGCCGCCCGGGCGGAACCCGGCCAATGGCCGCCGGCGGCGTCAGCGACCGCAAGGAGCGGCTCCCAGACGTCAGCCGGTCGGTCCAAGACGCCAGCGGGCATCTCGGGCCACGCCTCACCGACCTCATCGCTGACCCCGGCACACCAGTCCGCCAACATGCCCTGCAATTCAGAACCCTTGGGTTCATGGAGTCGCCGGCGGAACGGCTCCACATTCTCGGACGGCAACCGGCGCCTCATCCTGATGATGACGGACCGGGTCATCAAGGTGTCGGGCAAGTCTCCCAACCCGGCCAGAGCTGCGGCTGCGAAGACGGGGAAGTTCTGCACATCGTGGGTCGGGCCGACGCAGCGGGGGATTGTGGCTCCCCGGCGATGTCCGGCATTGAGAAGTGCACGGAGATCCTCGGAAGAATCGTCCTTCCCGCGCGCCTTGAAGATGGCGTCCACCTCGTCGAAGAGGAGTACCCGCGGGCTCTTCGCGAGACTCCTGAACGTCGCCGCCGTCGATGCCGACAGGGCGAACATCGGTGACGGCACGAGGAGCTCGAGCACCTCAAGAGTCCGGGTCTTACCTGATCCCGGCTCGGGACTCAGGAGGGCCAGACGGGGGCTGTTCTCGCCTACGGCAACGAGATGGGCGTGGGCAGCCCACAAGGTCACGGCGACCGAGGCTGCTTTGGTGGGAAACCTGACGAACCGGCCGATGAATCGGTGGACCTCGTCGAGGATCCCGGCCCCGTCGTCCTCGTTGTAGAAGCCGTCCTTCGTCTCGGGGCTCACTGCCACGCCCCTCTCGAGCAACGATGCGGACCTCGGTGATCACGAGCATGGGGATCGCCGGGCCAGCGCGGCAGCGGCGGGGGTGGTTCGCAGCAGGCCCGACATCCGACATGAGCTTCGAGGTCCTCGAGTCGCGTGATGAGCTCGGCGATGGCCTCCGCGATGGTCTCGTCTTGTAGCAGGGTGGTGGTAATCTCCATTTGATTCGTTCGCTGGCCGGCGAGGATCTCGGAGACGCCCCCTTGGGGGGCGTTTTCGCATTTCATGACGTGTTTCCTCTCGTGGGTGGCGGTGGGCGTCATTGGGCGTCGAGCAGGGCGCGGAGCTCGGCCCTCGCCTCACGAAACTGCCGGATGTGCCGGGGTGCCGTCGTGGGCGCCAGCACGCGCCCGTCCGGCAGACGCACCGCCACGGCGATGTCGTCCTGGCACTGCTCGGCAAGAACGCTCACGGTGCCCGCGGCCCTTCGGATCTCGTCCAAAAGCACGGCGTCGGTCATTGGCCTTCTCTCTTCCTTCTGCGCGCGTCGATGACCTTCTGCGGGGGCAGCTGGCCGGCGTGGCTGGTGCGGTAGGTCTTGCAGGGGCGGCACAGGCCGTCCTTCTTGGTCTGGATCGGGTCGACCTTGCAATGGACGCACAGGGACGCCGCCGACGACCTCGGCCCGGCTGAGGCGTCAAAGGGGACGTCGTCGGGTGGCGATGTGATGCCGAGTCCTCTGAATGTCTCTCGCACTTCCTCGGCCAGACGCACTGTTCTCGTCAGGTGCGCCGTCCCCGCAATCACGGTGAGGTCTGGAGGCGCCGGCGGAGGGAGTTTCCACGCCACCGAAGGTTCGGGGTAATACCGAAAGGCCGGAACATCACGCTCGATCCACTCGATCCAGGGCACAAGGTCGTCCTGGTCGTCCCGGGCGGCCCGACGTTGTGCTTCGTCCGCAGCCTCTCCGGCGCGCCAGTCCTCGGCGGCGTCTACGGCGTGGTCGATCTCCCACTGCGAGCGGTCGTCGACGTCCTCATCGAAGATGGAATAGCCGTCATCAAAGTCCGCGTCCCCCTCCTCGACGAGGTCTTCCATCTCGATTTCCATCTCGACTTCGGAGCGCAACGCCGCTCGATATTCGTCACGCCGGCGGCGTCTCTCTTGGGGCGAGGTGGGCCGCCACGAGCCCCACTGGGTCTTGAGGGCGAAGTCCTTAACCGTCTCGTCGGTCGGCCGAAGGCGTGCCGGCACCTCCTCCTCGGAAATGGGGAGTGTGGGCCATGTCGAGTTCTCCTGGGCGGCCGGCTGTTCGCTGGCTCGCGCGTCGAGCTCGGCCAGCTTCTCTGCGTACTCCTCGGCATTCAAGGCCACTCGGTAGTTCCGAGCCTTGCCCGAGAGATTCGGAACCTCCATCACCACCGCCGGCTCGACTGCAGGCACCTCGAGCCGGAGGCGCCGACCACGTTTACCCACGGCCGTCGCTGGGAGCCCCTGGGGGTTGATGAGCGCAGGGGGGCCGTCATCGCCAGCTGAGTCGCGTGGGTCAACTGGCTTGGCTCCAACGCCGCGCCGCATATCGGGCAACGCCGAACCCTTCCGCCTGGCCCAGCCCTCGGCTCTCCGGTCGGAGATCTCGCGAGCCTTCTTCCTCAGGGCGTCCTTGCCGAAGATCGCTTCGAGGTCGGCCTGATCCTCAGGATTCATGACCCCTCGACCACCCGCGGCAACTTCGCCTCCGTACTTGTATACGAAAGTTGTAGAAACACCTGGTCAGGAAACCGCGTCAACGCGGCCTGCCTCGGCGAGGGCGTCGAGGTCAGCCAGGTCGATGAGGACCGAGGCCCCCATCTTGTGGAACGGGATCCGCTTCTCGGCCACCAGCCGGCGCAGCAGGCGTTCGGTGGTCCAGGGCCGGTGCTCGGGCACCTGCTTGAGCGGGACGAGTTGGCGTGGTGGCATTCGGAACGTCCTCCTGTGGGGTCCGGCTAGGTCACTGAGAGTCATTCTAGCCATTCTGAGGACATTCTGGGGTTGCCATTCTTTTCCGGACGTGGCACACTTCGGGAATGCCAGCGAAGCGCCGCCCCGACCTCCCGGACGAATGGCGTGTCATGCCACAGATCCGGGACGACCACATTCGCAATCCCGTCGAGCTCGCCGGAGGTGGGCTGTTCCCTGAGCGAGTGGGCGTGATTGCCCTGCCCGGCAGGGAGGAAGGCATCGTTGTGAGTCTCCAGCTCGCCGTGCACGACGGCCGGCCCGTGCTCACGGGTGCTCACGTCTCGGCGGGCGACGACCATCACCTCTCGCCCAGTCAGGTCCGCGAGGTGCCGTGGGGCGCGTTGTTCGAGCGGGCAGTCGCCGAAACCGCTGCCTTGAGCGCCGTCTTGATGCGCCGCCGGCATGGGACGAACCGCATACTCCAAGCGCAGATGGGCGGCCTATCCCGCACCGAAGCCACCGAGCTGGTGGGGATGCTGGCGGATCCGACAGCCAACGAGATCGAAGATGCGAGGCGGGCCGCGCTCAATAGCAGCCGCAGAGGTCGCCCCGTAGGAGATGACACTCTGCGGCGGGTGGGCAAGATTGTGGCGGCACACCCACGCGACTATCGCGAGGTGATGAGGGACGAGTTCGCTATCTCGCTGCGGACGGCCAGCCGGTGGGTCAAGCAGGCCAAGGACATGGGCTACGACGGCAACCACGAGGAGGACAGCAATGGCTGAACCGATACAGCTACCGTCCGGACGCTGGGAGGTCCGCTACCGCGACCCCAACGGCCGGCCACGCCGGCAACGCTTCGACAAGAAGGGCGAGGCGAAGGACCATCTGGCCAAGGTTCGGACGCAGGGCAACGAAGGCAGCTACATCGCGCCCGAGCGCGGTCGACTGACCTTCAGCGCGTGGTGCGACGAGTGGTGGGCCACAAAGGTCGACCTACGGGCCCGTACGCTCGCCCGCTACGAGCGCGACCTCCGTCTCCACATCCGTCCGCACTTCGACCGCCGACCGCTCGCCAAGATCACCAAGACCGAGGTGCAGGCGTGGGTGGCCGAGATGCGAGCCAGTGGTGTCCCGGATTCGGCGGTACGTCGGCGGTTCTCCGTGTTCCGCTCTGTCATGACGGGAGCGGTCGAAGACGAGCGACTGGTGAAGTCACCCTGCGCGGGCGTGCGGCTGCCCGAGGTCCGCCGCGGCGACATCGAAGTCCTGTCGCCCGAAGAGGTCGCCGAGCTCGCCGCGACCATGCCCGAATGGTGCCGCTCCTGGGTACTGGTGGCTGCCTGGTCGGGCCTGCGGTGGTCGGAGATGGTCGGCCTGCGGCGCCGGGACGTGGACATGCTTCGGCGGCGGTTCGTGGTCAGCCAACAGGTCGTCGAAGTCGGATCGACGTTCAGGGGATTCGACCCGCCGAAGACTCACGCCGGCCGGCGCCAGGTGCCCATCTGGGCGCCGATCTACCCCATCCTCGAGGAGCAGCTCGCAAAGCGCGCCCAGCCGGGCAAGGACGGGCTGGTCTTCGTGAACACCCGCGGCAACACTCCGCATCTGTCCAGCTTCACCTCGCAGACATGGAAGAAGGCGCGGGAGCGCATCGGTCGACCCGACCTCCGCTGGCACGATTTGAGGCACACCTACGTCGCGATCCGGATCGCGGCCGGTGCCCACCCGAAGGAGATCCAAGAGGAGTGCGGGCACTCGTCCTACAAGACGACGATGGATGTCTACGGCCACCTCTTCGAGTCCTCGAGCGAGCGGACGGGCGATGCCATGGTGGCGATGTTCCAGGCAGCGCTCGAGGTGCCGGCGGAGTCCAACATCAGGAAGATTGGAGACGCACGATGACTGAGGTCGACGGAACGTCGGAAAGGGAGCTGCGCTCGACCGCGTTCCACGAAGCCGGGCACGTCGCCGCTCACTACTTCCTGCGCGTCCCGTTCAACTACGTGACCATCGTCGAGTCCGACGACGCGGTCGGCCATGTGCACCACGGGCCCGTCCCAGACGCGTGGATCCAGCGGATCGAGGCGGCGACCTACAGCGGTTTCGGTGGGTTCGTCGATGCACCGACGCGGCGATGGGCCGAGGCCCGCGTGATGGTGAGCCTCGCGGGTGGACTTGCCGCTCAGCAGGCTATGGGCCTCAGCGAAACCGAGGTCGGATCGGGGCTGGTGGAGGTGTCCGACTCCGTTGCGTCAGCCTTGGCGGCCAAGCACGGGGGCGAACCGGACGACTGGACGACGACCATCGCCGGCGGTGACATCGAATCCGCACTGACCCTCGTCGAGCAGCTCACTGGCGGCAATCTCGCCGAGGCCGAGCCATACCTCGACTGGCTCAGCCAGCGCACGGTCACCCTGCTGGCGCACCCCTACGTTTGGCTCGCGGTCGAGACCGTCGCCGGCGCGCTGATGGAGCGGCACACGCTGTCCGCGCGGGAGGCCCGGCGGGTCATCCGCGCCGCGCTGGATGCAGAGTTCGAGAGATTCAAGGCTCGGACCTATGTCTTCAAGACCGCCGAAGCGTGACGCGAAAATGACGCGGAATGACGCGGCAATGACGCGAAACCCCAGCGAATCCGCGTCACGCGCGGTCAACCACGGTCAAGTCACTTGTAGCACCTGACCAGGGAAAACCCTGGAGGCGGCGGGCGGAATCGAACCGCCGTACGGGGCTTTGCAGGCCCCTGCCTAAACCACTCGGCCACGCCGCCGCGCGCTCACACGAACGGGCGGCCAGCCTAACGGCCGGCGCGACCCAGCCCAGGAAGGGCCCGCCTCAAGTCACGGACGAGCCGACCTAGTGCCTGAGGCGGGAGACCAGCCAGAAGACGGCCGCGACCAGGACGACGACCAGGGCCACCTTCGCCGAAGAAGATGAAGATCCCGGCGAGGACCCTGAATATCCAGATAGGCGACGAGGATGCCGACCACCCCGAGCACCGTCATGCCGACGGCGTGCCCGAAAGTCATGGGCTTTCGATCGCTCCTGCTTTCCACGTCTTTGCTCACGGACCCAATGCTACGTTCCCGCCATGGTCGCCGAAACGTCACTGCGTGACCGGCGCAGCAGCCTGCTGGCGGAACCGGGGCTGAAGGGCGAGGAATTCTGCCGGCGCTACGCCGCCGAGGCGGATGCCTGGCTCTCTGGCCTGGCCGAGCGGGTCGCGGGCGACAACAAACGACACCTGGCCCTCATCGCCGTCGGCGGCTACGGCCGGGGATCGCTGTGCCCCTACAGCGACCTCGACGTGGTGCTCGTCCACAACGGCCACCGCGACATCCGCAAGGTCGCCGACGGCATCTGGTACCCCGTGTGGGACGAGGGCGTCCACCTCGACCACTCCGTCCGCCGCCCATCCGAGGTCCTCAGCGCCGCCGCCGAGGACGTGCGGGTGGCCCTCGGGCTCCTCGACGGCCGTCTCGTCTGGGGCGAGCCCCGGGTCGCCGAGCCGCTCCTCGACAAGGCGCGCGCCGCATGGCGCAATCGCCTGGGCACCGCGTACCTGCCCGTGCTCCAGGTGCAGATGGCCGAGCGCCGCGCCACCGCGGGCGACGTCGCCTTCCTCCTCGAGCCCGACCTCAAGGAGAGCCACGGCGGTCTGCGCGACGTCAGCGTGCTGCGCGCCATCTCCGCCTTCGCGCCCCTGCTGGCCGACTACGCGGACCTGGCGTCGCTCGAGGGCGCCACCGCGCTCCTCACCGACATCCGGGTCGAGCTCCACCGCATGGCCCAGCGCGAGCACGACAAGCTCCTGCTCCAGGATCAGGACCAGGTGGCGGCTGCGCTCGGGTTCGCCGACGCCGACGCGCTCATGCTGGCCGTCTCGACCGCGGGCCGCCAGATCGCCTGGGTGAGCGACGACGTGTGGCGCCGGCGCCGCCTCTGGGACCCGACCCCGCCGCCGAAGCGGCGCTTTCGCCGCGGCGCGACCGACCACGGCACGCTTCCCGCGCCGGCGGACCTCGGCCCCGACATGGTCGAGATCGACGGCGAAATCGCCCTGACACCGCTCGCTCCGGTGTCGTCCGACGCGTCGCTCCCGTTGCGCCTTGCGGCCACCGCGGCGGAGCTGGACCGGGCGATCGCCAAGGGCTCGCTGCACCGGCTCGCCGACCGCATGCCCCCGCCGGGCGAGCCCTGGCCGGCCATCGACCCGTGCGGCGCTTGTCACCCTGCTCGGCCTCGGCCGTCCGGCGATCGACAAGATGGAGTCGCTCGACCAGCACGGCCTGCTGGTGCGGCTCATTCCCGAGTGGGCGGCCGTGCGCAACAAGCCCCAGCGCAACGCCTACCACACCTACACGGTGGACCGGCACCTCCTGGAGGCCGCCGCGCTGGCGGCCGGGCTCACCGACACTGTCGAGCGACCGGACCTCCTCCTGGTCGGCACCCTCCTGCACGACATCGGCAAGGGCTTCCCCGGCGACCACACCGCGGTCGGCATGGAAGTGGTTGAGCGCATCGCCACGCGCATGGGATTCAGCCCCGCCGACGTCGCGGTGCTGGTCGAACTCGTGCGCCACCACCTTCTGCTGCCCGACACCGCCACGCGTCGCGACCTCGACGACCCGACGACCATTGCGCGCGTCGCACAGGCCGCCGGCAATCGGCTGACGCTGCACCTGCTCGCCGCCCTGACGGAGGCGGACAGCCGCGCCACCGGCCCTTCCGCCTGGGGCGCGTGGAAGGCTGGACTCGTCGCCGACCTCGTCGAGCGCACCGACCGCGTGCTCCAGGGCGAGACCGAGCCCGCGGGGCCCGACCGTATCGTGACGGCAAACCAGGAGTTGATGTCGGAGGTGCGCGGCACGGGGCTCCCGTCGGTGTCCCTCCGACCGCCCCACGTCATCGTGGCCGCGCCCGACCGCCCCGGCCTCTTCTCATCGGTGGCCGGGGCCCTCGCCCTCAACGGCATGGACGTGCGAGCCGCCAACGTCAGCGGCGAGGACGGCGTCGCCGTCGAGGTCTTCACCGTCGAGGTGGCCCGGGGGACCTGGCCCGACACGGCCAAACTGCGCGAGGACCTTGCCGCCGTGCTGTCCGACCGCATGGCCATCGGCGAGCGCCTCTCGGAGCGGGAGCGCACCTACCCACTCCGCCGAGGCTCCGCCGCCCATGTCCCGGGCATCGACGTCAGCGTCGACAACGAGGCCTCCGAGACCGCCACCGTGCTCGAGGTGCGTGCGCCCGACAGGATCGGATTGCTCCACCGCATCACGCGGGCCCTCTTCGAAGCGGATCTCGACGTGGTCTCGGCGCGAGTCTCCACTCTCGGGGAAATGGTCGTTGACGCCTTCTACGTCCGGGAGTCCGGTGGTGCCAAGGTGACCGATGACAGCCGCCTCACAGAAATCTCCGCCGCAATTCAGGCCGAATTGGGTCCTTAGCCTCCCATTCCCCCCTGTAGAATCCCGCTGGCATGTCCGGAGAGCACGTTCGCGGCCGAAGCGGCCCACGGCGGTGGCTGATCGTCACCGTGTGTGCCGCCGCGCTCGTTTTGGCCGCCGGTGGGTTCGTCGCGGTCGACCGGCTGCACAGCAACCAGGCCGCCGCCACCTCGGCCGCCCCGCCTCCCGCGCTCACCGTGGCGTCCGTCTCGCCGACCGGGGCGAACGTCGCCGCCGGATCGACCGTGACGGTGCAGTTCTCGACTGACCTAGCGCCGAACAGCCCGATGCCGACCCTGAACCCGCCCGTCGCCGGAGGGTGGGCCGTGCTGTCGCCTTCGCTGCTCGAGTACCAGGCCAGTGGCCCGCTCGTGCCGGGAACGACCGAGACGGTCACCGTCCCCGGCGGGCCCTCCGGCGTCATCGGGTCCGAAGGGCAGCACCTGACGCAGACCGTCACGTCGCAGTTCTCCGTGGCGCCCGGGTCCATCCTCCGCCTCCAGCAGCTGCTGGCCGAACTGGGCTACCTCCCACTCACCTTCACCCCGGCGTCCCCCCTGACCTCGCCCACCCAGGAGGGCAACGACCAGGTGGGCTCCTTCACCTGGCGCTGGCCGGACCAGCCGCTCTCGCTGCTGACCCTGTGGACGCCCGGGACGAACAACGTCATCACCCAGGGCGCCGTCATGAACTTCGAATCGCAGAACAACCTCAAGACCGACGGCGTCGCCGGCCCCCAGGTGTGGACCGACCTCCTCGCCGACGTGCAGAGCGGGAAGGGCGATGCCCTGCCGTGGGATTACGTGCTCGTGAGCCAGTCCCTGCCCGAGTCGGCCACCGTCTACAAGGACGGGGTCGCCGTCTACAGCACCCCGGTCAACACCGGTGTGCCCGGGGCGACCACCGAGAACGGCACCTTCCCCGTCTACGCCCGCTACACGGTGACCACGATGAGCGGTACCAACCCGGACGGCTCGCATTACGTCGACCCCGGCATCCCCTGGGTGAGTTATTTCAACGGCGGGGACGCGCTGCACGGCTTCCCACGCGCCTCCTACGGCTTCCCCCAGAGCGACGGGTGCGTCGAGATGCCGATCTCCAACGCCGCCACCGTGTTCCCGCTGACGCCGCTCGGGACCCTGGTCACCGTCCAGGCCTAGGGAGGGCGAACGGGGTCGGCCCTCCGGCCGCTCTAATCTGTTTCTGCGATGTCTACGTTACGACGGGTCGTCGACATCTTCGGGCGGGTCCTCATCGGGCTGGGCGTCCTGCTGCTGCTGTTCACGGCGTACCAGATCTGGGGAACCTCTTTCCAGGAGGCGCGCACCCAGTCCGGGCTGCGCACCCAGCTCCAGCAGGAGACCAACAACGACGCCATCCGTCGTGCCCTGGCCCAGGAATCCGCCCTCGACAAGCTGCCGACCGGGCCACCGCAGACGGCGCCGCGCACCGAGGACCCGGCGGAGGGCGACCCCATCGGCGACATCCGCATTCCGGTGATCGGCATCAACCAGGTCGTGGTCGAGGGCACGAACACGCCGGATCTCCGCAAGGGGCCGGGCCACTACATCGGGACGCCCCTGCCGGGGCAGGCGGGCAATTCCGCCATCGCCGGCCATCGGACGACCTACGGCCACCCCTTCTACAACCTCGACTCGGTCAAGGTCGGTGACCCGATCGTCCTGACCACGCTGCAGGGCATCTTCGTCTACGACGCCACCAAGTCCACCGTCGTCTCCCCTAGCGACACGAGCGTCGTCGACGACGTCCTCGGCGACCAGCTCACCCTCACGACCTGCAATCCGCGCTTCAGCGCCTCGACCCGCCTCGTCGTCCAGGCCACGCTGGCCCACTCCCAGCTGTTCCCGAACTCGGGCCTGCCGGCGGCCACCCGGCACACGGACCCGAAGAGCCAGGACCTCGCCGGCAACTCCGACGTGCAGCTCACCGACACCCTCTTCTGGGGTTTCGTGACGGCGCTCGTGATCGCGGGCATCTTCTACGGGGCCTACCGCTTCCGACGCCGGCGCTGGGTCATTTACGGCGTGGGCACGGTAGGCACGCTGGTGCTGCTGTGGTTCTTCTTCGGGGCCATCAGCCCGCTGCTCCCGGCCAGCTTCTAGCGCCGTGTTGGTCGAGCAGCCGCTGTCCGATCACTTCCGTGGCTTTGCCGCTGTCGTCGAGCGTGATGGCGGCACCACCTACTCGACCATCTGCCGGGAGTTGGCCGACGACGAGAGCGTGCTGTCGCTCCTCGACCTCGCGCCCCTCCCCCAGCGGCGGCCCCTGCTCCTGCTCGCCGCGGTGCACGACCTGCTCCTGTCGGGCGTCGAGCACCCGCTGGCCTCCTACTACGACACGGTGGCGGTAGTGCGCGGCACCCCGACCGAACGCCCGGTCGGGGGCGACGTCGCCCTCGCGTTCGCCGACTTCTGCCGCCTGCACCGAGCCGACGTCGAGCGGCTGATCGCCACCCGCACCACCCAGACCAACGAGGTCGGGCGCTGCACCGGCTTGCTCCCCGGCCTCTGCCACATCGCGTCCCAGTACGGGTGGCAGGAACCGCTGTCCCTGCTGGACCTCGGCACTTCAGCCGGGCTCAACCTCCTGTTCGACGACTACGCCTATACCTACCGGTCCGCCGCGGGCGGCGACGTCCTGACGATCGGTGCCGCGGATGCCGGCGTCGCCCTCGACTGCTCGGTACGCGACGACCTGACTGCGCTGCCCGAGCTCCGCCTGCCGGCCGTGACGGAGCGGGTCGGTCTCGATCTGTCGCCCGTTGACCCCTTCTCCGAGGACGAGGCCCGGTGGCTGCTGGCCTGCCAGTGGCCCGACAACCCGGCCCGTTTCGGGCGTCTCCGCGGTGCACTGGCCAACGTCCGGGCCAGCGCGCACCCGCCGCGCCTCGAGCGCGGCGACATGGTGACGGACCTGCCCGGGGTGGCCGCCACTATCCCCGGCGCCGGCCCGCTGGTGGTTTTCCACTCCTGGGTGGCGGCCTACCTCGACGAACCCCAGCAGCGCGCGCTGACCCAGGAGGTCAGCGCGTTGGGCGCGCACCGGCCGGTGCACCACCTCTACTGCGAGTCGCCCTTCGAGACGCCCGGGCTGCCCACGCCACCGTCGCCGGTGCCGCGGGACGGGCCGGACCTGGCGACGACCCTCGTGCACATCGGTCCGGGCGGGGCCCGGCCCGTGAGGCTGGCCGACACCCACCCGCACGGCTACTGGATCCGTTGGTGGGATCACTCCTAAGCCACCGACCGGGGGCGGCTGGAGACTGAAGATCCCTCGACGTTCCCGCCCTCGGGAAGGTCTCACGCGACGCGAGAAAGGCACGAGAACCTAGAAGCACCAAAATTGTGGTCATTGGCGGTCGATTGTGGTGAGTCGTGGAATCCACGCATTTGCTGGCCAGAGGCCATATTTGGTAAGGACCTCGACTTTTGCATCTGCGCTTCGGTCTGTTCGAACCCTGCCACCTCCACCACACCACGAAGACACCGGCAACGACTCAAAAGAGGGTCTCATGAAAGAGAGTCGGCCGCACGCAACGGTCGCCCGAGGGACTCTCCGCTGCACGTGGGTGTCAACCGGTCGACAAGAGAGACGTCAGCGACTGCTCCGCGTCGGGTCCACAGCTCAAGATGACGGCCGTCTCGTTTGTCGGCAGGGTGGACACGACCGGAACGTGCTGGGGATCCTTACCACGCGCTTGGGTGCCCCAGTAATAGATGGCGCCCGTCGAAGTCCGCGCGTGCGCGTAGTTCGCTCCGGCGGCGATCTGCACCATGCTGACACCCTTCGCCGCCTCGCTCTCGACCGGCGTCGACGAGCTCACCGTGCTGTTGTCGCCGAGTTGTCCGAGGGCGTTCGAGCCCCAGGCGTACACCGAGCCCAGCGAAGTCAACGCCAAGCTGTACTGCCCGCCGGGCGGCTGCGCCGTAGGCGAGCTTCCACCCGCGGCAACGGCCGTCGCCACGGTATCGGCTGGGAGCTGGACGGCCACCGGCACGGAGCTCGGCGACGTGGACCCATCACCGAGCTCGCCGTAGCTGTTGTCTCCCCACGCGAAGACGGCACCGGATGTCGAGACCATCAACGAGTCGACATCGCCGCCCGCGACGTCGTGCGCCAACACTCCCGGCGGGAGCGTGACGAGGGTCGGGGTGAGTTGGTCGATCGTCGTGCCGATCCCCAGCTGGCCGTCCGAGTTGAGCCCCCACGCGTAGACCGCCCCTGTGGACGACACGGCCAAGGAGTGATACGCACCGGCGGCAACCTGTGTGATGGTCACACCGGAAGGGAAGCCGACGAGTACAGGGACGTCGCTGTTCTTGGTCGTGCCGTCGCCCAGTTCCCCGTACCTGTTGAGTCCCCACGCGTAGACCGCCCCTGTGGACGTGAGCGCCAGCGCCTGATCCCACCCGGCGGCTACGGCCGTGGCGACGACTCCGGCGGGCAGGTCGGTCTTCACCGGCGTCGTCACATTCATGGTGGTTCCGTTGCCCAGCTGGCCAGACTGACCAAAGCCAAAAGCGTAGAGCTGTCCCGTCGAGGTGACGACATAGCTGTCGCTCTGTCCCCCCGCCAGAGCGGTCGCGATCGTTCCTGCCGGCATGTCGCTGGCTTCCCAGTGCGTGCTGTCGGTGTAGCTGCCGACGCCTAATTGACCGGAATCATCGTCTCCCCAGGCGTACACCGACCCCGCGTTCGGCACCATCAGTGCCAGATATTGCTCCGCATCGGGTCCGTCGAAGAGAGCAACTGGGGTTTGACCGCCGGGAAGCACATCGACCTGCGGCCGCAAATCGATGTCTTCCCCGTTCTCGGAGGAACCCCAGTCGTACATCTGCCCTGAGGCGGTCAGAACATGAGCTCGGTTCCCACCGGCGATGAGGTCCGTGGCGGTGACGCCGTCGGGCAGATCCGTCAGGGTGGGGACGTCACTGTTCGTCGTGGTGCCGTTCCCGATCGTGCCGTAAAGGTTGTTGCCCCACCCATAGACGGCGCCGGTGGATGCGAGGGCCAGGTTGTAGTCGCCCCCAGGTTGTCCCGGAATATTGGCGTAGGACCCGGCGGCGATCGCGGTGACCGTCACGCCAGGCGGAAATTGCACCTGGACAGGAGTTGCGCTTTCCATGGTGGATCCATCTCCGAGCTCGCCGCTGACGTTGTCGCCCCAGGCGAAGACGGTGCCGTCGGAGGTCAGCGCCAGGCTGTGGAGATCGCCGGCCGCTACCGCCACCGGCAAGGCGGCGCCAGGGAGAGTCACGGCGATCGGCGTGTCCGAGTTGGTCGTCGAGCCGTCGCCGAGCTGACCGTCGTCGTTGAGTCCCCACGAGTAAATGTTGCCGTCGCTGCCGACCGCCAGCCCGTGGAACCCCCCGGCCGCGATCGCCGTCGCGGTGACCCCGGCGGGCAGATTGACGCTCTCTGGAAGGTCACTCTGAGACTTCGTCGAGCCGGTGCCGAGCTGTCCGTCCTTGTTCAAGCCCCAGGCGTAGATCTGTCCCGACGATGTCAGCGCGTAGCTCTGCTTGAAGCCGGCAGCGACTGACGTCACATTCGCCCCAGGCGGCATGGCTACGGGCACGGGGAGCGTCGAGGCGTTCGTGTTGCCTGTCCCCAACTGCCCGTTGCCATTGAAGCCCCAGGCGAAGACCGACCCGGTCGTCGTCGCCGCCAGGCTGTGGCTCTGCCCGGCGGCGAGCGATACCGCCAACGTCCCGGCAGGCATGTCTGCCGGCTCCGGCGACTTCTCGTCGTAGTTGTGACTCTTGACGGTCACGTTGCCGTTGGCAAGTTGTCCTGCGTCGTCATCGCCCCAGGCGTAGACGGCGCCGGACGGGGTGGCTGGAGTACTCGCGGCAGCGAGCTGGGTCGTTCCGACGGACGCCATCGAGAAGCCGACAGTTCCACCCAGAGCCAGGAGTGCAACCACACAATTCACGGGTCGG
The DNA here is from genome assembly GCA_963826835.1 of uncultured Acidimicrobiaceae bacterium. Taxonomy (GTDB): domain Bacteria; phylum Actinomycetota; class Acidimicrobiia; order Acidimicrobiales; family RAAP-2; genus Bog-473. Next base: position 579,707 of record CAWGYK010000010.1, on the reverse strand, counting down.
CCGCGCGTGGAATCCAGGGTTCGTCTGGGGGTCAGGGAAGGGTGATGGCTCGGACCTTCGCCCGTTGCGTTCACCTCACAATTCCCGAACAATGCAACCCCCCCCCCAGAAATCGAGCGACCCGGAGCGCCAGCGATCGTGATGTGCCGCCTGGGTTGCGAAACGTATCTCCGGGTTCTCTCCCATACAACGGGAGAAGGAACAATTCCCGAACATCAACCACCGCCGGTCATCGACCAGCTGGGAGCGTTCAGTGCTCGTGATGTTCAGCCGGGAGATGGATCAGACTCCCAGGCAGCCGGGGAAAGTATCCTCATTTCAGTTCGGCGACATTCTTGAATGTGCGCCCATACGGAACCTTTTGAAAAGTGTGCGAACCGAGCTGAACGCGAGCGGTGTGAATGTTCTGAAAAACTCCAGAAGGGTGAGACAATCCAGATTGGTTCATCGTGCTCAGCCGCACGCTCCCAGGCGATCGTGGGCGCTCATCTCGCTGATCCTCGCGGTTGCTGGCTTCTTGCTGACGTCGTGTGGCAGTGGTGCGGCGCCCCACCCGAGCGCGGCAGGGACGGTCGCTGTATCGACACTGCCAGGCCGGAGTACGACCACAACTTCGAGCTCGAGTTCGACGACGGGGACGAATCATCCTTCGTCGACGACCGTCCCATCGCCGCAGAATACAGCACTGCCCTACGAAATGATCTCGATGGCGCACGTCAATGCGCTTCTCACGGGGGGTCTCACCCGCGCGCAGGCCGACTTGTACTTCAACAATCCCAAGACGTTCATGAACAGTGGAGCCAACGGCGGATCGGTGAGCGCCACAGTGGGTCAGATCGCCATGGCGCATGCGGCGTTCCCTGACGCGTCGCAGAACTGGCTATTCAACAGTCTCGGTCCGAATGAGCTCACCGGAGCACCCGGGATCGACGGGGTGTTCGGTCCGGGAGGGGTGTACGGCCCGGGAACGACGCTACCGCCCTACCTCGCGTCGGTGTCGTATGACCCCGAAGGGCAGAGCTCCAATGGGACGCCACAGTCGGAATGCGACGCCCTCGAACAGGGTGATCTCTCCGACGTCACCCAAGCAGCCTCGTTGGTCCACGCTCGCGGCCTGAAATTCCTGTTCACGCCATCTGTGGACGTGGGAATGTCCGGCAGCCAGGCGCGGCCCTATCCGAACAAGTACTCGACGTATCTGAGCCAGCGCCGGGGTGCATGGGCCGCGACGCCTGGCGTCGACGTCTTTGCCATTCAATCCCAGCAGGCCGAAGGTACCCCCCTCTATGGATCGTTCGTCGCATCGGCACTGGCGCAAGCGCATGCGGCCGCGCCCTCCGTGCCGGTTCTGGTTGGGCTCGGTATCAATCCGCACAATCCGCCAACCGCCATCTCGGCGCCGATGCTCGTGTCGGCGTTCGAACTGGCCCAGGCCGACGGCGCGGCGGGCTATTGGCAGAACGTCGAAACCGGCAATGCAAACGTGCCGCCGTCGGTGTATTCCGCCTTCTTCGACCAGTTACAAGGCCTTATCCACTGAGAACCGATATCCACTGAGAACCGATGCGTGCCGGTCGAGAGCCGCCGCCCGTCCCTTTCGGCGCGACACCCATGCTTCAGCGGTCGTTCACGCAATGCCCGACACTGACCCAACCCACGCTCGGGCCGATCGAACCGAGCAGATCGATATCGGCCGAACCATGACGCTGCGCAACAGGACTGGCGCGCCGACGAAGGCTTTTGCATTTGGTCACACGACATTTCTCGACTCAAGAGCTTGCATTTGTTGTTGAAACTGTGCTTTGGACCTGCTCTAGATTCGCGATTCTCGGCTGATCCAGAGGGGGACCCCGACATGTCTCGCAGAATTTGGGCGAACGGTTTCGCATTTCTCGCGATCTCGACTTCGGTGCTCACACTGAGCGCGATCCCGGTTCAGGCGGCCACGCGTCCCATGGACGCTTCCGCTACTGCTCCCGCAAACCAACCCCCCAAGTACTTGTGGCCCGAGGCGCACGCGAATCTTCAGCTCACGGGCGTCAGCGACGACCCCACCATCAACACGACCAACGCGGCCGACCTCGGGGTGAAGTGGATGGCCAACCTGGGAGCGGCGTCGCTCACGTCGCCGATCGTCGGGTACAACATGCAACTGGGCGAGACTCTCGTCTACGCGGGCAGCGAGGGCGGCTGGTTCAGCGCCTTCGACGCAGGCACCGGCAGGACCGTCTGGTCGGTCAACTTGGGCAGCGCGGTGCGGATGACCCCGACGCTCGACGGTCCATACGTCTGGGTGGCCGACACGTACTCCCCTACTCTCTTCAAGCTCGACGCGGCCACCGGCGCCGTGGAGTGCACCTCCCCCATTTACGCGGTGGCCGAGGCCAGCCCGATCGTGGTGCCGCCGCCGGCGCCCGGCGGAGTCGCGACCGTCTACATGGGCTCGAATGACCTGGGCGACTCGGGCCCCCTCTATTCCATCAACGAGGCCAACTGCACAGTCAATTGGAGTTTCTCAGGCTACAACCAGACCAGCGGGTTGTGGGACATGATCTCCTACGGAATCAATGCCAACAACGTGCCCGTCGTCCTCTTCGGGACGGCCGACCCCGACGCCGGTGTCTACGAGCTCAATGCCAATACGGGTCAGAAGATCTGGCGGTTCCAGACGTATAACCCAGGCGACGGCCCAGCCGACGTGGGTGCCGGGGTGACCGTCTCGCCTCCGGGGAACAACGGGTTCGCCGACGGCGTGGCGTACGTGCCGTCCAAAGACGGCAAGCTCTATGCGATCGACCTCACCACCGGTGCCGAAATCTGGGAGTACGACTACGAGTCGTTCCCCCCGGTCGGCAACGGGGCCCGTGACACCGCCGCTCTGGACGGCGACAACGTGGTGTTCGGGACCACCGTCGGGACGTTCGACGTGAATGCTGTCACCGGCAAGGAAATCTGGGAGCAGCCGTTCCCCACCAAGCCCAACGAGGTGCTGGGCGCGCCGGCCATCGCCGGACCACCCGGTGAGCAGGTGGTCTACACCACCAATGTAAACGGGCAGTTCCAGGTGCTGTCACTGGCCACCGGAGCCGTTCTGTACACGTATCAGACGAGCAATTACGTCGCCTCGTCCCCAGCGGTCTTCAGCAACAACGTGCTGTTCACCGCGGCGAACGGCTTCCTCTACGACATGGCCCTCGGTGGGGGCAACACCGGAAGTCCAACGACGGCGGTGACGTCCCCGGCCCAGGGTTCCACGGTGGCCAATCCGGATACAGCCACCGTCGCCGGCACGATCGTGATCTCGGGCACCGCCAGCGACCCCGCCGGGGTGCACGCGGTCAAGGTCACGGTTCAGCAGGGCGGGCAGACAGGCCCGTGGTGGAGCCAGGCCACCAAGAGCTGGGAGGGCGGCATCGTCGACAATGGGGTCGCGCTTGGCGATCCCGGGGCCACCAGCACCAGCTGGATGCTCAAGGTGCCGGCACCGGCGGCGGGCACCATCATGGAGGTCCGTGCGTCGGCGGTCGACACCGCACACCTGGCCGACACCAGCTCGGACGAATCGCAGTCGAGCGCCGCGCGCGTCGACTTCACGGTGGCCCCGAGCACCTCCGCGCCGACCCTCCAGCTGAGCGCAGCCCGAGCAGCACCGGCTGCCCAGCTGACAGCGACCGGCGCGGGTTACCAGCCCGGCGAGCAGGTGGCGATCACCCTTCCCATCCCGAGCGCCGGCAGTCCAGTCACCACCCTGACCACGGTCGCAGCCACCTCCTCCGGGGCGCTGCCTGCCACCCCCATCGCCGTGCCCAATCCGATCGCATTCGGCCCGATTGCGGTCAGCGCGGTCGGTCAGGCCTCGGGAGACACCGGGACCGCCACGTTGGTGGTCTCCAACAACTGGGACGAGTGGGGCAACACCCCGACCAAGGACTTCTTCGAGTCGAACGATCTCTCCGCCACCGACAACGTGGCCGCGAGCGGGCGGTTCTACTACGACCAGGCCTACAACTTCCCGACCCTTTCGCCCATCAAGTCGACGGTGGCCATCGACAACGGCGTCGCCTTCTTCGGTGACGACGCCGGAGACTTCTACGCCATCAACGTCAGTACCAGCATCCCGGTCTGGGAGGACACCTCCAGCTTGAACACGACGACCTACACGCCGCCCGACCAGATCATCGACTCCGCGGGCGGCATCGACTCCTCGGCCGCGGTCGACCCCAACCTCGTGATCAAAGGTATTCCCCAGCCAGCCGTCATCTTCGGCACCGAAGCCGACTCTTCGGGCAACGGTTCCGTGACCGCGGTCAACGAGGACACCGGCGCCGTGCTGTGGAGCACGCAGACCAGTTCGGGAGTCGAGTCCTCCCCGGCCCTCTATGACGGCCAGGTCTATGTGGCAACCGACAACGGCATGTTCTACGACCTCAACGAGCAGACCGGCGCAGAGCAGTGGCCAAAGCCACAGCCCCTTACCGCGGACGCGACGACAGGCGTTCCGGAGTCCTCACCGGTGATCGACGACAGCACGGTGCACCCCTCGGTCGTGGTGGGCGACGGGGACGACGTGACCGCCATGAACCTGACCACCGGGGCCGTCCTGTGGACGGGCACGACTACAGGACTGGTGACGGCAACGCCCACCTACTTCTCCAACAACATCTACGTCGGGTCGCAAGACGGAAGCGAGTACGCCTTCAGCTCGACCGGTACACCCCTCTGGACGTATCCGACCGGTAGTGCCGGTGGCCCGACCCCCGGCGCCGGCGGCCCGATCGTCGCCAACAACGTCACCTTCGGCACGGAGATCGCGGTCGGATCGACCAACGGAACCATCTACTACCTGAGCACCACCGATACTTGCGGCACGAACCCGCCGCCATGTGCGGCGGGTTCGCTTCAGAACTCACTGGTCGGCACGGCACCGGTCGTAGGAATGTCGGGCGCAGTGAATTTCGCCGTGGCCACCATGTCCGACGGGACCGCCATCGCCACCCGCATCACCGGGATCGACCAGACGTGGAAGTACTACGGCGACGGGTACGGATTCGACTCGGCCCCCGTGGTCAACAACGGCAACGTGTACATCACCGGGCTGGACGACAATCTGCACGTGTTCGCCGTGCCCAGTAAACCCGTCTACTGATGCACGACGCATCAGGTGCCTACATCTCGAGTACCAGGTCTCCGCGGCTTCGTAGGGGGCTAAGCGCAACGGGTTAGCGGTCGACGACTCCCGTGACGACTCCGTGGCTACAAACTTCGCGCGTTGTTGGATCGCCATGGTGAACGGTGAAACCGTCGCCGCAGGTCATGGCCAAAGACGCGTAACGACGTGCAACGGTGAATCGTTCGTGAGCCGATACTGGATCCGCCGGTGGCATGACGCAGCGGCTTAGACGTCCGGTCCCCACGGCGCATCGCGCCGGGCAGGCACCTGCACGCCGTCGTCGGTGACCATGGAGGCGGAACCCACCGCCTCGCGCCCGAAGCGTTCCCGGATGGCGTCGACGGCCGAGGTCACGTCCTGCCACGACTGCTCGCGCGCCGTGGCGCTCTCGTTGTCCTCGTCCAGCCCGTCGCCGAGGTCGAAGGACAGCTGGTCCACCCCGCTCGGGGTGAGCCCCGAGGCGCTCACCCCGAGCAGCCGGATCCCGTCACCGGGGTCGACCCCCGACAGCAGCGCGGCGGCGACCTGCCCGATGGCCCCGCCCGTCGCGAGGGGCCGCTCCATGGTGTGCGAACGCGACTGCAGCGACAGGTCCTTGAACTTGATCTTGACCGTGATCGTGCGGGCCGCGCTCGATGCACCGCGCAACATGGTGGCCACCGACTCGGCCATGCGCAGGACGTGGCGCTCGAGCTCGTGCCGGTCGACGAGATCCTGGCTGAAGGTCTCCTCGTGCCCGATCGACTTGTTGGGCCGGTTCGGGTTGACCGGGTCCGGGTCCTCGCCGCGGGCGAGCGCGGCCAGATGGGCCCCGCTCGCCTTACCCAGCCGGCGCACGACGGTGTCGAGCGGCAATGCCGCCAGATCGCCCACCGTTCGCACACCCAGGTCGTGCAGCCGCTTGGCGGTGGCCGGGCCGACGCCCCACAGCGCCTCCACGTCGTGACCGTGGAGGAACTCGAGCTCGTCGGCCGGCTCGACCAGGTAGACGCCGGGACCCGGTACGAGCCCCGCCCGGCTGGCCCGCGGCTTGGCCGCCCGCGACGCCAGCTTGGCGATCATCTTCGAGCGCCCGATCCCGACCGCGCAATCGAGATGCAGGTCGTCGTGCACGCGTCGCCGGAGGCCCCGCGCGATGTGGTCGGGCGCCCCCAGCAGTCGCACCGCGCCCGCCACGTCGACGAACGCCTCGTCGAGGCCGATCGGCTCGACCATCGGTGTGACGTCGGCCAGGATCTTGTGCAGCTCCCCGCTCACCTCGGTGTAGCGGCCGGGGCGGCCGGAGATGAAGATCGCCTCGGGGCAGAGCTGGCGGGCCCGCACGGACGGCATGGCCGAGTGGACCCCGTAGGCCCGGGCCTCGTAGGTGCACGAGGCAACCACGCCGCGTGCTCCGGAACCACCGACGATCACGGGCTTGCCGGCCAGGGAGGGATCGTCGAGCACCTCGACCGACGCGAAGAACGCGTCCATGTCGATGTGCAAGATGGTGGGGGTGGGGGGCCGCTCAGCCACCGAGGGTCAACCGGCGGAACCCCTCCGCGAAGGCGACGCCGGCCCTCCGGCCCTCCTCGGCCGCCCGGCGGCGCACCGCCTCGCCCGCCCAACCGTCCTGGTCGGCGAACTGGGTCCGGTGGCATTCCACGGCGGAGGCCTTGGTCTCGACGGTGTCGGTGATGTCGACCCACTCGTCGGGTTCGAGCGTGCCCGACAGGAGCACCGTCGACACCTGGTGGGGCGCGCCGGCGTCGGGGAAGTAGTGCGGCAGCGCGGCGGCCGGGGCCACGGCGTCCAGCAGGGCCGCCCCGGCGATCCGGTGATCGCGGTGGTTGAAGTAGTCCTGCCCGAAGAACACCGCCGTCGGGTCGTGGCCGCAGACCACGTCGGGCCGCAGGGCGCGCACGCGCTCGACCAGGGTGCACCGGAAGTCCTCGGAGTCGGTGAGCTCGCCGTCGGGGAAGCCCAGGTTGTCCACACTGGTGAGGCCGACGAGCGCCGACGACGACTCGAGCTCGCCCGCACGCTCCGCGGCCAGCTGCGCCGGCACCACCGCGGGGTCCGCCGTGCCCTTGCCGCCGTCGGTGCAGACGACAAGGTGTACGGCAGCCCCCGCCTTGGCCCAGCGGGCCAGCGTCCCACCGCAGGCGACGTCCGCGTCGTCGGGATGGGCGTAGACGGCCAGGACGATGCCGGGCGTCCCCTCCATCACTTCCGCTTCGGCTCCGTCGTCTTGGTCAGCAGTCCGGCCTCGCGCTGGAAGTCGCCCGCCTCCTCGAAGCCCTTGTAGACGCTGGCGAAGCGCAGGTAGGCCACGTCGTCGAGGCCCTGCAGGCGCTCGAGGACGGCGACGCCGACCTGCTGGCTGGTCGGCTCGGTGGTCTCGGCCCGAAGCGCGTCCTCGACGGCCTGCGCCAGCTCCTCCATCTGCTCGTTCGTCACGGGCCGGTTCTTGCAGGCGGACCGCACGCCCTCGACGACCTTGGCGCGGTCGAAGGGCTCACGCAGGCCGGTGCGCTTGACCACCCACAACGGGACCTCTTCCACCCGCTCGAACGTGGTGAAGCGGCGCTCGCAGCCCAGGCACTCGCGGCGGCGGCGGATCGCTCCGCCCTCTTCGGCCTGACGCGAATCGACGACGCGGTCGTCATCGACACCGCACCAGGGACACCGCACACCGCCGACGATAGTCAGGGAATGAAGATGTGCTCCCCCGGCACCACCAGGCTCGTCCCGGTCTCGCGGACGAGCTGCCCCGTCAGCGAGGTGGCGCCCGCCGGATCGGCCCGGTCGGCGATGGAGGCCAGGGTGTCTCCGGCCTTGACGATGTACTCCTGACCCTGGGCCGGTGCCGCCTGGGCCAGGGTGCTCCCGCCGAAGGAGCGGATCGGCAGGGCGAGGAGGACCAGGAGGGTCACGACCGCCGCGGCCACGACCACCCGGCGGCGGTGCACCCGGGGGGAAGGTGCGGTCCGCGCCGGCTGGTCGGGCACGACGTACAGCCGGGGCCGACATGCTTCGAAATCGAGCTCATATGCGACCGTCATGGCGTCTCCCTGTTCCGAACACCTGTTCGCTTTCCCCTATTGGAGCACGAACACCTGTTCGCCGTCAACCATCTTTTCGAACAGCTGTTCGTACACCGCCACACCCTAGGGACCCGCTGTGACATCCCGGTCGGGGGCGGAAGCTGTCAACACGAATGAGACACCGATGGCTCAGATCCCTGCGCTGGCCAGGGGCTCCTCCTCTGGTCGGTTGATCCAAAAGACCTCTGGGATCCTCGGTGCCTGGGGTGGGGTCCGAAAGCGCTGGGGCATGGAGGCGTAGGCGGCGTCGAGAACCCCCTGGCGCTTGTCCCGGACGGCCTCGGCCATCCCGAAGTGGACGTCGGCTGGGGTGTGCAGCCCGATGCCCGAGTGGCGGTGCTCGTTGTTGTAGTACTCGAAGAAGTCCGAGCAGAACGAGCGTGCCGCGGGGAGGTTGGCGAAGCGCTTGGGGAAGCTCGGCGAGTACTTGAGCGTCTTGAACTGGGCTTCTGAGTATGGGTTGTCGTTGGACTGATGAGGCCGTGAATGGCTCTGGAGGACGCCGAGGTCGACGAGGAGCTGGCTCACCGTGCGCGACGTCATGGAGCTGCCCCGGTCGGCATGGAGGGTTAGCTGGCCGTCGGCGACACCGTGTCGATAGATGGCGTCGGCGATGAGCCCTTCGGCCAAGACGCCCGATTCCCGAGGTGCGACGAGCCACCCCACGACGTAGCGGCTGTAGACGTCGAGGATCGTGTAGAGCTGGAACCAGGTCCACTTGTAGGGGCCGGCCAGCTTGGTGATGTCCCAGCTCCAGACCTCGCACGGGCGCGTCGCCACGAGCTCGGGCTTGACGAGAGCGGGCCGGCGGGCCTGGGCCCGTCTTTCTCGCACCTGGGCCCGTTCACGCAGCAGCCGATACATGGTCGAGACCGAGGCCAAGTAGGTGCCCTCGTCGAGGAGCGTGGCCCAGACCTGGGCCGGAGCCCTATCGCAGAAGCGCTCCTCGTTGAGGGTCTCGACCACCGCGTCGGCTTCGGCCGGGGCCAGAGCTCGATGTGAGCGTCGTGGCGCCGGTGGGCCCAGGACTGGTGGTCGTCTTCTGCGGTAGTGCGTGGCCCGGTTGCGACCGAGGGCCGCACACGCTCGCCTGCGCCCGACGAGCGGGGCGAGCTCGTCAACCGCGGCGTCGATGATGGCGTCGACTACTCGTCGCTGGCCGCGCTCTTGGAGATCTCTTCCAAGAGCGCGTGCACTTTTCCCTGGACATTGATGACCGCCTCGGCCTGGGCCAACTTGGAGCGCAACCGCTCGTTCTCGGCCCGCAGCCTCATGGTCTCCGAGAAGGTCGGACCACCGCGTCCACCTTCTTGGCGCCCGACCGCCGCTTTGAGGAGTCCCTGGCGGTGCTGTCGGCGCCAGTCGGTGATGATGCTCGAGTACAGGCCCTCGCGGCGCAAGATGGCGCCCTTTTCCCCAGACTCAGAGCACGCGTCGTACTCGGCGAGGATGCTCAGCTTGTACTCGGGGCTGAAGGCCCGGCGCACCGGATTGCGCGACAGCGGTCGCCCGCTGCCATCGGTCGCAACATTGTCGTCCACATGCCAAGTATCGGCCTTGTAGATCGCCGCCCGCGGCTCCCCACTGCGGTCACCCATCGTGAAACCTCCATTGCCCTCACGCTCAGAACGCTGTGGTCAAGGTGTCTCACTCATTGTGGACAGAGAGGGGGGCCCGCACGGGAACCCGACTCCGCCCTTTCGACGCCCGGCGCGACCGCCTCCCGGCCGGGCTGGGCGTGCATCAGGAGGTCCGCCAAACCCTGAGCGGCGAACAGATGTTTGCTTTGAACCCCCCAACTGGGTATGTTGGTTCGTCACGAACGGATGTTCGCCCCCGGGAGGGGCCCGGCGCCAGGCCGGGGCGGGCACCACCGGACCACACAAGGAGGGACGCACATGGCCGAGGTCCTGAGCGGGAAGCGGCTGCAGATCCTCAACTACATCGCCGACTGCCAGCGTGACCGGGGGTACCCCCCGTCGGTGCGCGAGATCGGCGAGGCGGTCGGGCTGGCCTCCTCGGCCACGGTGCACACCCACCTCGCCGTACTCCAGCGCGAGGGCTACCTCTCCAAGGACCCGAGCAAGCCCCGGGCCATCCGGGTCCACTTCGACCCCGACACCTCCTCCAAGCTCCCCGCCTCCGCCGTGCACAACGTGCCGCTGGTGGGCGAGGTGGCCGCGGGGACCGGTGTCCTGGCGGCGGAGAACATCGAGGAGCTGCTGCCCATGCCCGAGCAGTTCACCGGCCGCGGGCCCTCGTTCATGCTGCGCGTGCGCGGGGACTCCATGACCGACGCCGGCATCTTCGACGGCGACTACGTGGTGGTGCGCCAACAGCCCGAGGCGAACAACGGCGACGTCGTGGTGGCCGGCATCAACGACGGCGAGGCCACGGTCAAGACGTTCAGCCGCAAGAACGGCCGGGTCGTGCTCACGCCGGCCAACACGGCCTACGAGCCGATGGTCTTCGACGCCCCGGACGAGGTCACGATCTTCGGCAAGGTCGTCACCGTGGTGCGGCAGCTGAACTAGACGGCCGCTACTTGAGCAGGCGGGAGAGGCGGCGGTCGGCCAGCACCTTGCCGCCGGTCTGGCACGTGGGACAGTACGACATCTCGTAGGACTCGAACGACACCCGGCGCAACGTGTCGCCGCACGGCGCCGGGCAGGGCTCGCCGACGCGGCCATGGACCTTGAAGCGGCCACCCAGCTTGGCCTCGGACAGGCCGCCCTCCCGGCCGCGCTCGAGCTCGAGCGCCTCGGCCAGGACGTCGGTGGCCGCGCTGAGCAGGGCCTCGCGCTGGGCCGGGCTCAGCGAGTGCAGCGAGGCGAAGGGCGACAGCTTGGCCCGGTGCAGAATGTCGTCACCCCAGCCGCGGCCGATGCCCGACACCACGTGCTGGTCGCGCAGGTCGGTGGTGAGGTGCCGCCTCGAATCGCTGGTGCGGATGAAGGCGGCGAACTCGTCGCTCCCCGGCTCGGGCCCCAGGCCGGCCAGGGGCCCCTCGTCCCCCGGCGCCAGCACCCACCACGACGCCTTGCGCTGCGTGCCGTATTCGCGCACGAGGACGGCGACGGTAGCGGGCGGCGCCGCCGCGGTCGTGAAGGTGAAGCGGGCCACCGCCCCCCGCGGCTTCGTCTTCTTGGGCGGCTCCTCGATGTCGAGCCGGCCCGCCTGGGAGAGATGGAGCACCATCCGCTCGCCGTCGTCGAAGACCCACACGAGGTACTTGGCCCGGCGACCGACGGAGCGCAGCGTGTGCCCGTAGAGGGAGTCGGGGGTGGGCGCGTAGGTCTTGAGCGACGAGAACCCCAACAGGTCGGCGCGTTCGAGCGTGGCCCCGGCCAGGAGGGCACCGAGCCGCTCCGACAGCGCCTGCATCTCGGGCATTTCGGGCACGCCACAATGTACGCATGACCTACACGCACGGGCACCACGAGTCGGTGCTGCGCAGCCACACCTGGCGCACGGCCCAGAACTCCAGCGCATACCTCCTCCCCCACCTGCGTCCGGGTCAGCGCCTGCTCGACGTGGGCTGCGGCCCGGGGACGATCACGGCCGACCTCGCCCTGCTGGTGGCGCCGGGCGACGCGACCGGGGTGGACGCGGCGGCCGACGTGGTGGCCCGGGCCACCGAGCACGCCCGCGCCCTGGACCTGGAGAACCTCCACTTCGAGGTCGGGGACCTCTTCGCGCTCGGCTACCCCGACGCCTCGTTCGACGTGATCCACCTGCACCAGGTGCTCCAGCACGTTGCCGACCCGGTCGCCGCCCTCGTCGAACTGCGCCGCGTGCTGGCCCCCGACGGCGTGCTGGCCGCCCGCGACTCGGATTACGGGGCCTTCACCTGGGCGCCGGCCGATCCAGTCCTGGACCGCTGGCTCGAGCTGTACCTGGCGGTGACGGCACGCAACGGCCACGATGCCCGCATCGGTCCCCGCCTGCTCGGCCACGCGCACGAGGCGGGGTTCAGCGACGTGGCCGTATCGAGCTCGACCTGGACCTATGCCGAGCCCGAGGACCGGGCCTGGTGGGGCGGGCTGTGGGCCGATCGGGTGCGCTACTCGCGCTTGGCCGAGCAGGCGGTGGAGTACGGCCTGAGCGACACCACCGAGCTCGAGCGCATCGCCGAGGCGTTCTCGCGCTGGGCGGACTCAGACGAGGCGGTCTTCGTGATCACCCACGTGGAGATCCTGGCCCGCGACTGACGCCCCGCCCGGTCACTCGGTCAGTCGGTCACTCGGTCACTCGGTCAGTCGGTCAGTCGGTCAGTCGGTCCAGAGCTTGTCGGTGTAGGTGTCCGTGCCCGGGATGGTCGGGATGAACGGGAGGGCGGCCACCACGGTGCCCTTGCCCGCCGCCTCCAGCTGGCGTCGGTGCTCGGCGATGACCGGCTCCCAGGCCACCTCGGGCGGCGTGTTGAGGAACCACAGCAGCACGGTGCGGTTGTCCCGGGCCTTCTCCCGGGGCACGTCACCGGGCGCGTCCACCTCGAGCGCGATGGGCGTGAACGCGGCGACCAGGTCGGCGTCGCTCCCGGGCATCAGCGCGGGGAGGTGCTCCGTGCGCAACCACGTCCACAGCTCCTCGTTGGACAACGAGTCGTCGCGGTCGATGAAGACGGTGACAAAGCCGCGATAGGGATGGTCGAGGGCGAGCTCGACCGGGACGCCGTCGGGCTCGCGCCGGTGCTCCCAGGCGAAGTTGTAGAGGAGGGTGTGCACGTGGTCGCGCTCGCCGAACATGCGGCCTGCGGCGTGCAACGCGTTGACCTGGCGCAGGGCCCACTTGTTCCACACGTCGAAGTAGCCGTCGAGCACCCAGTAGGCCGAGATGTAGGACCCCCGGGCCGGCTCACCGGTGATGGCCGACGAATCCGGGTCCCGCAACGACTTCAGGTCGGCCGTGGCGACGAAGCGACGACCCGCGAAGTTGTAGGGACCCACCATGCAGCCGGCGTAGAAGTGGTCCCGCTCGTACCAGCGGTTGTAGGCCACCTCGTGGCCGCGGTGGGGCTCCACCAGCGTCAGCAGCATCGATCCCAGCTTGATCGGTTCCGCCTCGGCGCCGATCTCGATGGGTCGTGGCTTCCTGGGTGTGTCTTCCTCGGACATGAGGAGCGAACCTAACAGCTGCGTGGCGGCGTCAGACAGCCCCGGTGGCGATGGTCGGACCGGTGGGGGCGACGGCGCCGCCGGCCGGTTCCGCGGTGATGCTGAGGCGGGAGGGACGTGTCGAGCCGGCCATGGTGAAGGCGGCCTGACGCGGCGAGTCCCCCAGCAGGCCGAGCGAGATCGGGCGGTGCCCCACGATGCCCCACAGCTGGTAGGTCTGGCCGCTGTCCAGGGCCGGCAGATTCGACGAGACGAGGTAGCCCTGCCCGGAGGGCACCACCACGACCTGAGCCAGCGGGGTGTGCGAGCTCGCATCGAGCGAGATGAGCCGATGCCCCGGCGTGTGCAGCGCGGCGGTGACGCTCGCCGGCGGCCGTGCCGCGGCCGACTGGAGGTCCGACACCTTGTCGTCGGCCCGCACGAGGCCGATGCCGAGCACGACGGCCACGGCCGCAGCCGCCACGGCGATGGCGCCGATCATCGTGACCATGGTGCGACGCCGGCGACTGCGGCCGTCGGTGGGCGCCCGGAAGGGCGAACGGCCTGCGGGCGTGAGCTGCGGCATCGGGTGCAGCTCCCCGCCCTCCTGGCGCTCGGGCAGATGGATGGCGATCTGGGACCACAGTCCCTCGGGCAGGGGTTCGACCGAGTTGCCCATGGCGGCGGCGACCTCACGCAGGCTGTCGAGCTCGGCGCGACAGCGCGGGCAGGTATCGAGATGCTCCTCGAGCTCGGTGCACTCGTCGCCCTCGACGGCGTCGAGCGCGTAGGCGCCCAGGAGCTCGCTGGCCTCGTCGTGGGACATCACGCGTCGACTCCGCGCACGCCGGAGTCGGCCAGGACCGCCCGCATCCGGCGCATGCCGTTGCGGATCCGACTCTTGACGGTGCCCTCGGGCTGGTCGAGGAGCTGCGCGACCTCGCGGTAGGTGCGGCCGTCGAAGTAGGCCAGCTCGATGGCCCGGCGCTCCTCCTCGGGCAGCTCGCCCATGGCCTGGGAGACCTGGTCGGCCACGGCCAGGTCCCACACCTCGCGTTGCATGTCGTAGTCGGCCTCCGCCGTGCGCAAAGCGTCCCGGGCCTCCCGCTGGCGCCGCGAACTGGACGACCGCACGGCGTCGACCGCACGGCCATGGGCCTGGGCGAGCAGGAACGAGCGCAGCGAGCCCCGGGCGGAGTCGAAGCGGTCCGGCTGTCTCCACAGCCGCAGGAAGACCTCCTGGGTCACGTCCTCGGCGTCGGTGGGGTTGTTCAGGACCCTCTTGGCCAGCCCGAACACGGCTCCGCCATGGCGCCGGTAGGCCTCGGCCAGCGCCACCTCGCTGTAGCGGGCGATAGAGGTCACGAGCTGGGCATCGCTCACTTCGTCGATACGCCGCATCTCTGACCTGTTCGGGCCCGCTCCCTGGTTTGGATGTCCCCGATTTCGCCCATCCGGGCATAGCCTGGGTTCCGAATAGTAGGCCGTATGCGTACCACCATCGACTCCTACAAGACCCGGGCGGGCCGCCTGGACCTGGAGGGCATCGACTTCGACGACTTCAGGGACCAGCCCCTGTCCTCTGGTGCGTTGCGCTCGCTCCGCTACATGCACGACGTGGAGCACCACACCGTGTGCTACCTGCGCGACCTGCTCCTGACGCCGGCCCATCAGGACCCCGCCATCACCTCCTTCCTCTCCTGCTGGGTGTTCGAGGAGATGTGGCACGGCGAGGCCATCGGGCAGGTGCTCGAGGCCCACGGCGAGGAGGCGGGCGCACCGCGCATCGCCGCGCTGCGCCAGGGGCGGCGGCGCCGTCAGGCCACCAGCACGCTCAGCACGATCGCGTCGGCCGCGTTCGCCGGCCGGGCCTTCATCGCGTTGCACATGACCTGGGGCGCCATCAACGAGTGGACGACCCAGGCCGGGTACTCCCGGCTGTCCGAGACGGCCGGCCACCCGACGCTGCGCGAGCTCCTGCGCCGCATCATGAAGCAAGAGGGCGGGCACATCGACTTCTACGCGTCAGAGGCGACGCGCCGCCTCGGCGACAGCCCCAAGGCCCAGAAGATGACGCGCTTGGCGTTGTCGCACTGGTGGCGGCCGGTGGGCTCGGGTGTGATGCCCGAGCGCGAAGTTGGATTCCTCGTGCATTATCTGTTCGAGGGCGCCAAGGGCGCCAGCATCCTGGAGCGGATCGATCGCCGCGTC
Organism: uncultured Acidimicrobiaceae bacterium; assembly: GCA_963826835.1. Taxonomy (GTDB): domain Bacteria; phylum Actinomycetota; class Acidimicrobiia; order Acidimicrobiales; family RAAP-2; genus Bog-473. The sequence continues at coordinate 564,144 of CAWGYK010000010.1, read as the reverse complement.
GACCGGCTTCCGGGACAGAGCGACCTCCACCTCCTCACGCGCGCCGTGGCGCGCCTCTCACCGCCCCCGAGAACCCTCTCTTAGGTGATCACGGCGCGCAGCACGTCGCGCGCCCGCTCGAGCTCCGCCGCCGACACCCGCTCGTCGGGGTGGTGGGCGAGGAGCGGGTCGCCGGGGCCGAAGTTGGCGGCCGGCACCCCGTGCTCCCAGAAGGACGCCACGTCGGTCCATCCCACCTTCGCCCTGGGCGGGGCCCCGCTCTTCTCGACCAGCGACTTCAGCAACGGGTGGTCCAACGAGGGTGGGGCGCCGTCACCGGCGTCGAGGACCTCCCACAGATCGCCCGCCACCGGGTCCCAGGTCCCGTGGAGGAGGTCGAGCAGGAAGGCGCCGGCGGCGTCCGCGTCCCGGTCGGGTGCGTAGCGGTGGTTCAGGGTGAGCCGGGCCTCGTCGGGAACGACGTTGGCCGCCACTCCGCCTTCGACGGCCACCGCCTGGAGCTGTTCGGCATAGGCGCACCCGTCCAGCACGACCTCGCGCCCGGGCCAGCCGGCGACCCGCCGCAGCAGCGGCGCCAAACGGTGGATGGCGTTGCGCCCCGTGAACGGACGGGCCGTGTGGGCCCGGACGCCGCGTAGCGTGATGCGCACCCGCATCGTCCCCTGGCAGCCCGCCTCCACCAGGGCGCTGGTCGGCTCCCCGAGGATGGCGGCGTCCCCGGCCAGGAGGTCCGGGCGTTCCCGCCACAGTTCGAGCAGGCCGCTGTCGGCACGGCCGATCTCCTCCCGGGCGTAGAAGCACCAGGTGACGTCCACGGCGGGCTCGCGCACCGTCGTCGCCAGGTCGAGCATCACGGCCAGGCCGCCCTTCATGTCGGACGCGCCCACTCCCCACAGGGTGTCGCCCTCGAGTCGCGGCGACTCGTTCCCCACCGCCGGGACCGTGTCGAGATGCCCGGCCAGCACGACGCGCTGACCGTGGCCGCGGGTGGTGCGGCCGATGACGTTGTCTCCGACCCGTTCGACCTTGAGCCAGGTACAAGCGCCGAGCGCGTCCTCGACGAGGCCGGCGAGCGCGGCCTCGCTCCGGCTCGGCGAAGGGACGGCCATGAGGTCTCGGGTGACCGCGAGAAGATCGCCCACCGGATCAGGTGCTGGCGCCGTGGTCCCGGAGAACCTGGTTCAGCTGCGCCTTGTCGTGGCGTTCGCCCTCTCCGAGGCGCTTGATCACGAGCACGCACGGCACGTAGAACTCGCCGCCGGGGTACTCGCGCTTGCGGCTGGCCCGGATGGCCACGCACCACGACGGCACGACGCCGCGGGAGATCTCCTCACCGGTCTCGGCGTCGATCACCGGGATGGACGGATCGAGGAAGCTCCCCGCACCGAGCACCGCGCCCTTGCCGATGCGCGCCCCGCCGGTCACCATGCAGCGGCTCCCGACGAAGGCGTCGTCCTCGACGACCACGGGCACCGCGTTCGGTGGCTCGAGCACGCCCCCGATGCCCACGCCCCCCGCCAGGTGGACGCGCTCCCCGATCTGGGCGCAGGAGGCGACGGTGGCCCAGGTGTCGACCATGGAGCCCGCCCCCACCCAGGCGCCGATGTTGACGTAGGAGGGCATGAGGACGACGCCGCGCCCGAGGAAGGAGCCCCAGCGGGCCGAGGCGCCCGGGAGCGCACGCACGCCCGCCTCGGCGAAGCCGTGCTTGAGGGGGAGCTTGTCGGCGTACTCGAACGGCCCGAGCTCAATGGTCTCCATGCCGCGCAGCGAGAAGAGGAGCAGGATCGACTTCTTGAGCCACTCGTGGACGACCACCTCGTCGGTCGAGGCGTCGACCTCGGCCACCCGGGCCTGACCGGTGTCGAGCAGCTCGATGGCCTCGGTGACCAGCGCCACCGCGTCCGTGTCCGCGGGCGACAGCTCGGCGCGGCGCTCCCACAACTCCTCGATGCTCGCCCGGAGATCAGCCATGCCGCACCCTAGCGAGGCGCTCCCCCACCAGCGCCAACCGCTCCATCGGCTGGACGACGGCCACCCGCACGTGCCCCACACCCGCCTCGCCGTAGAGGTCGCCGGGGCTGACCAGGATCCCGCCGTCGTTCGCCAGAGACTCGGCCATGGCCCAGGCGTCGGGCCAGCGCTGCGGGGGCACCGGCACCCAGAGGTAGAAGCCACCCTCGGGGAGGAACACCGGGCAGCCGTAGCGGTCGAGGACGCCGGCCAGGTACGCCAGGCGCTCCCGGTAGCGCGCCCGCTGGGCCTCGACGTGCTCGTCGTCACCCAGCGCCGCCACGCCGGCCGCCTGCGCCGGGCCGGGGACCATGAGACCGGCGTGCTGGCGCACGGCCCGCAGGAACTCGACCAACTCGGCGTCGCCGGCGTAGAAGCCGACACGCACGCCGGCCAGGTTCGAGCGCTTGGAGAGGGAGTGCACCGCGACCACGCCGTCGGGACCGTGCTGGAGCACGGACCGGGGCGGGCCGTCCCAGGTGAATTCGGCGTAGCACTCGTCGGAGAACACCGGCACGCCGTGCGCCGCGCCCCCAGGCCGCCTCCGCGCCGAGGTCCCCCAGCCCGCCCGTCGGGTTCGACGGCGAATTCGACCAGAGGAGCAGCGCGCGCCGGGCGTCGGCGGGGTCGATGGCGTCGAGGTGGAGCCCACCGAGACGTCCCGGGGCGGGGGGGACGGCGACGGCGCGGCACCCGGCCAGCTCGGCTCCCATGGCGTAGGTCGGGTAGGACACCGCCGGGTACAGGACCGTGTCCCGGCCCGGCTCGCGCAGGCGCAACAGGTGCGGCACCGAGGCAACCAGCTCCTTCGTCCCGACGCAGGCGGCCACGGAGGAGGGCGGCACGTCGGCCAGCGCGAAGCGGCGCACCAGCCATCCGGCCGCCGCGTCACGCAGCGCTGCACTCCCGGCCGAGGCGGGGTAGCCCCGCTCGGTCCCCGACGAGGCCAGCGCCACGAGCACGGCCGGCGCGGGTGGATCGCACGGCGTGCCGATGGAGCAGTCGACCATGCCGCCCTGGTGCGCTCCGGCCAGTTTGGCGAGGCCGTCCAGCCGATCGTAGGGATAGGGCGGCAGGCGGAACGTCACGGAGCGGCCACGAACTCGGCGAAGCGGGCCCGCCCGACGTCGTCCAGCACCACCTGGAGCGTGGCCGACTCCTCGCCGTCGCTCTGGCCCACCACCTCACCCTCACGGTGGATGGCCGCCAGCACGTCGCCGCGCGACCAGGGCACGACGAGCTGCACGACCAGGTCCGAGCCGCGCAGGCGGTCACCGAGCACCTGCAGGAGCTCGTCGACGCCTTCGCCGGTGCGGGCCGAGATGACGACCGCTCCCTCGTTGGCGTGCGCCAGTGCCTTGGCCTCTTCGGGCGCGGCGTCGGACTTGTTCACGACGACGAGCTCGGGCACGTCCGCCGCGCCGATCTCGTTGAGGACCTCGCGGACCGCGGCCATCTGCGACGTGGCGTTGACCGCCGTGGCGTCGACCACGTGGAGGATGAGGTCCGCCAGGCGGACGGAGTCGAGCGTGGAGCGGAACGCCTCGATCAGCTCGTGGGGCAGCTTGCGCACGAAGCCGACCGTGTCGGTGACCAGGACCGTCTCACCGCCGGGAAGGGAGAGCTGCCGGGTGCGCGGGTCCAGCGTGACGAAGAGGCGGTCCTCCGCCGGCACCCCGGCATCGGTCAACCGGTTGAGGAGCGTCGACTTCCCCGCGTTGGTGTAGCCCACCAGGGCCAGCTCACGATGCCGGCCGCGGGCGCGGCTGCGGCGCTGCAGCGACCGGGTCCGCTCGACCTCGCGCAGGTCGGCCTCGAGCTTGTGCATGCGCCGGACGAGGCGCCGGCGGTCGACCTCGAGCTGCGTCTCGCCCGGGCCCCTGGTCCCGATGCCACCCGCCTGCTGGCTCAGGGCGGAGCCGCGGCCCCGCAGCCGGGGCAGCCGGTAGCGCAGCAGCGCCAGCTCCACCTGGGCCTTGCCCTCGGGGCTGCGGGCGTTCTGGGCGAAGATGTCGAGGATCACCGCCGTCCGGTCGATGGCCGTGCGTCCGAACAGCTTCTCCAGGTTCCGGTGCTGCGCCGGCGACAGGTCGTCGTCGAAGACCACCGTGTCGGCATCGAGGCTGCGGCTCAGCGCCGCGATCTCCTCGGCCTTGCCCCGGCCGACGAAGGTGGCCGGGTCGGGCGCGTTGCGCCGCTGCACGACCCGCCCCACGACGTCGGCCCCGGCACTGTCGACGAGCTGCGCGAGCTCGTCGAGCTCCTCGGCGACCATTTCGTCGGTCAAGCCGGGGAAGACGACTCCGACCAGGATGATCCGCTCCCGGAAGGTGCGCTCGATGAGCGTCCCGGGCAAAAGGTTGCTCAAGAGAGCATTCCCGGATGGATGTCGACGTCCGCCACCTTTCGCACCGGCCCGGCCAGGTGCGTGGCGGCGTGCTCGTCCGCCCCCAGGGTGACCTCGAGGATGCCTCCCGGATTGCGCACCCGCACGGCGCCCTGGCTGCGCACCGCACCCCAGCTGCGCGCCGCGGCGGCGGCGGCCACACTCCCGGTGCCGCAGGCGAGGGTCTCGCCGACCCCCCGCTCCCACACCCGGAAGTCGAGGAGCTCTCCTCCTTCGTCGCGCTCGACGGTGATCCACTCGACGTTGATGCCGCCGCTGAACGCCGCCTGCAGCTTCGGCCCCAGCTCCGCGATGTCCACGGCACCGGTGTCGGGGCCGAGCAGCACGAGGTGCGGGTTGCCCACGTCGACCGTCCGGGCGCGGCGGTCGTCGAACTCCTGGGGTTGGTCCGGGCCGAGCCGGGCCGGCCCCATGTCCACGCTGGCCGTCGCCCAGCCGGGTGCCTCCGACGGCGAATACTCGACGGTGCGGGGACCGCCCGCCGTGGCCACGGAGAAGCGCGGCGGGGACACGAGCCCCGCGTCGACGGCCGCCTGGGCCAGGCAGCGGATGCCGTTGCCGCTCATCTCGGCCTCGCCGCCGTCGGCGTTGCGCAGCTCCATGGAGAGGTCGCAACCGTCACGAGCGGGTCCCACCCGGATGATGCCGTCGGCTCCGATGCCGCGTCGACGGTCGGCCAGCAGGCGCACCTGGGCCACCGAGAACCGGATGGCGTCGTCGGGGTCCAACACGACCAGGAAGTCGTTGCCCGCCCCCTCGTGCTTGGTCGCCTGCATCAGACCATTCTCGCAGCTGGCTCGGTTCAGCCGTGCACGGCGAGTGCCCCGTCGAGGAGGTCCTGTGCCTCCACCGCGCTCTCCGCCCAGGTGATGCGGGGGTCGCGGCGGAACCACGAGGCCTGGCGCCGGGCGAACTGGCGGGTGCGCCGGACCGCCTCCTCCAGGCAGTCGGCCAGCGGGGCCCCGCCCTCCACGTGGGCCAGGACCTCGCGATAGCCGAGCGCCTGGCGGGCCGTACGCGAGATCCCGGCCGGCCGGGCAGCCAGCGCGCGCACCTCCTCCACCAGGCCGACCTCGACCATGGCGTCGAAGCGGGCGGCGATCCGCCGGTCGACCTCGTCGGGCGGGAGCGTCAACCCGACCTGTGCCATGCCGCCGACCGGGTAGGCGTCGAGCCCGGGCCCGAAGTCGGAGAAGGGCCGACCCGACCCCAGGGTGACCTCCAGGGCGCGGACGACCCGCCGCCGGTTCGTGCCCTCCATGCGCGCCGCTGCCACCGGATCCAGCGCGGCGAGCCGGGCGTGCAGATCGGCCGGCTCGGCCCTGCCCTCGTCGAGCTCCGCTTCGAGCGCGGCGGCGACGTCGGGATAGCGGCCCGGGATGGAGAGGTCGTCGACCACCGCCCGCAGGTAGAGCCCGGTGCCCCCGACGAGCAGCGCGTGATGCCGGCGGCGCTCGATGCCGGCCAACGCCTCCTGGGCCGCCGCCTGGAACTGGGTCAGGGTGAAGTCCTCCTCGGGATCGACCAGGTCGAGGAGGTGGTGGGGCACCGCCGCCCGGGCCTCGGGGCCGGGCTTCGACGTCCCGATGTCCATGCCCCGGTAGACGCACATGGAGTCCACCGAGACGATTTCGCAGTCGCCCCGGCGCCGGGCCAGGTCCAGCGCGGCGTCCGACTTGCCCGAGGCGGTCACCCCGACCAGTGCGACCGCGGTCAAGCGCCCGCCACCGGGATGCGCACGCGATGCCGGGGCCGCGCCGTCACCTCCTCCAGACGCCCGGAGAGGTGGTGGGGGTGGCCGGCCGTCACCGTCACGCGCGCCAGGGAGCCCGGTGCCGGCGTGCCCGCGGGAGCCCCCGCGGGAAAGTGCACCAGCTTCCCCTGGCGGGTGCGACCGTTCAGCATGGACTCGTCGCGACGGCTCACGCCCTCCACGAGCACCTGTTCGCAGCGGCCGACCCGGGCCTGGTGGCGGGCCAGCGCAGACCGGTCGATCACCGTCTTGAGGCGGTCGAAGCGCTCGGCGACGACGTCCGCCGACACGAAGTCGGACTCCATGGCCGCGGCCCGCGTCCCGGGGCGGGGCGAGAAGATGAACGTGAACGCGCTGTCGTAGCCGGCCTCGGCGCAGACGGCGAGCGTGTCCTCGAAGTCTTCCGACGTCTCGCCCGGGAAGCCGACGATGATGTCGGTCGTCACCGCCAGGTCGTCGATGGCGGCCCGCGCCGCCGCCAGCCGCTCGAGGTAGCGCCGGGCGGTGTAGCCGCGCCGCATGGCGCGCAGGACGGCGTCGCTCCCCGACTGGAGCGGCAGGTGCAGCTGCTCGCAGACCTCGGGCGTATCGGCCATGGCCGCGATCGTCTCGGGCCGCAGATCCTTCGGATGCGGGCTGGTGAAGCGGACGCGCCCGATGCCGTCGACGGCGCCGACGGCGCGGAGCAGGTCGGCGAACAGGGGACGCCGCTTCGTGATGTCGCGGCCGTAGGAGTTCACGTTCTGCCCCAGCAGCGTCACCTCGGTCACGCCGCTGCGGGCGAGCAGCCCCACCTCGGCCACGATGTCGTCCACGGGCCGGCTCACCTCCGGGCCGCGCACCGAGGGCACGATGCAGAAGGCGCAGGAGTTGTCGCACCCGGTCTGGATGTTGACCCACGCCGCATAGGGCAGCGCGCGGACCGCCCCGGGACCCAACAGCGGGTTGCTCCCCGACTCGGGCGCCGGCGCGTCGAGGATCTCCATCACCGGGCCCTCGGTCTCGGCCCGGCGCAGGAGCCCGGGGGCACTGGTCAGGTTGTGGGTGCCGAACACGACGTCGACCCAGCCCACCTTCTCCTGGATGCGCTCGCGGTCCTTCTGGGCCAGGCACCCGCCGACTGCGATCTGCAGGCCGGGCTTGGTATCGACCAGCTCCTTGAGGCGCCCGAGCGTCCCGTACAGGCGCTGGTCGGCGTTCTCCCGGATGCAGCAGGTGTTGAGGACCACCACGTCGGCGTCCTCCATGCTGGCGGCGGGCAGCAGGCCGTCGGCGACCAACAGGCCGGCCAGCCGCTCGGAGTCGTGCTCGTTCATCTGGCACCCGAAGGTGCGGATGAAGTAGGTCCGGGCCATGCGCGGGAGTCTAGGGAACGGCGGCGCCTAGATTTTCGACCGTGAAGCCACAGGTGACGCGGAGGTCCGGGTCGGTGCGCCGGGGATTGCCCCTGGCCCTGGCGCCGCTCGTGATGGTCTTGGCGGCGTGCAGCTCCGGCGGCAGCGGCTCGGGAAGTCCGTCCCGGTCCGCCGACACGTCGCTGGAGAGCGCCAGCAGCACCGTGCAGTCGGCGATCACCGGTTACCTCGACGCCGTGGGCGGCTGCAAGTCCCAGTCGAACCCCGTCGTGTGCCTGGAAGCCGCGGACCGCAATCTGGGGAACGCGATCCACACCTACGCCAACCTGCTCGCGGTCGGCCACGGGTTCACGGCGCCACCGGCCGACGTGAGCACGGCCCGCGATGCCGCGCAGACACTGGCCAACAGCCTGGAGATCCTCGGCGACGCGCAGCCGAGCCAGGCCAACTACGACCAGGTGCTCAACACCTTCAACCTGAATGCGGCGATCACCCAGCTGCAGGCCGACGTCACCAAGCTACGCGGCGCCGTCGGCAGGTGACCTACAAGACGACGTCTGCCTCGTCGCCGTAGACGATGCCGCGCCGGTCGGCCCGGAGCGCCAGGGCCCGCCCGGGCACACCCGCCGCCTCCAGCGCCGCCAGGGCGCCGACGCGCACGGCCTCGGTCGAACCCGCCGGCGTGATGCCGATCAACGTCGGCCCCGCTCCCGACCAGCTGGCGGCGAGCGCCCCCGCGTCGACCAGGGCGCGCAGCAGCCCCGGGGCCTCGGGGAACAGGGCGGTGCGCGCCGGCTGGTGGATGCGGTCGTCGGTGGCCTCGGGCACCAGCGACTCCGGGTCGGCCAGACCGGCCACGAGGAGACCCATCCGGCCCAGGTTGAAGACGGCGTCGGCCCGTGTGAGGGACGCCGGTAACACGCCGCGTGCCTCGGGGGTGGCCAGGTCGCGCTCGGGGATGAGCACGACGAAGGCCAGCTCGTCGCTGAGCGGCAGCGGTGCATGCAGGGCGCGACCGTCCACCATGGTGGCGGCCACGAGCCCGCCGAAGACGCTGGCGGCGGCGTTCTCGGGATGCCCGTCGTGGGCGGCCGCCACGGCGAAGGGGCTCTCGGAGCCGGCGGCGGCGGCGGCGGCGGCGGCCAGGGCCGCCGACGAGCCCAGCCCCCGGGCCAACGGAATCTGCGAGCGCACCGTCACCGAGAAGTGGTCGTGCCCCAGCACCTCGGCGACCACGCGCGCCGCCAGGTGCGACGCATCGTCGAAGAGGCCGGAGCCCTCACCCTCGGAGTGCACGCGCAGCGAGGGCGCCTCCTCCACCTCGACGCTCACGTAGCAGTCGAGGGCCACGGCCAGCGTGTCGAAGCCCGGTCCCAGGTTCGCCGACGACGCAGGGGCCCGGGCGCGCACAGCTTCAGGGTAATGGGCGTCGAGGCCGTCAGAACAGGCGCCGGAGGAGCGACTCCCGCGGTAGGTCCTGTGCCAGCCGTACCGGCACGGTGACCCGCTGGCGGCCCAACGTGACCACCACGGTGCCGACCTGCGTGCCACGACGGGCCTGGTCGCTGACATGGCGCGCCGGGTGGAACGTCCGGGTCGCGGTGACCCCGGGCCAGGTGAGCAGGGACACCGACGAGGCGGTCAGGCCGTCGACGCTGCCGCCCCCCGCGGCGACGTGGGCGGCGACACGGTCCCCCGCCAGCACGGCCGTGCTGCCGATCAGGGGACCGAGCGCGTTGACGAGGGCCAACGCGTGCAGCCCCGCCTGGGCCAGCACTTCCGGGCCCGTCTGCCCCGTGACGGCCCCCAGCAACAGCACCGGCTGTCCGTGCACGGTGCGCATGACCGCGACGATGTCGCAGCCACCGGCCTGGGTGGTGAAGCCGGACTTCACCCCGATGACCCCGTCCAGCCCCAGGAAGGGCGTATAGGTGGAGATCGTCCCGGCGACGGGGAGCGTGATGGACGACTGCTGCACCATGGACGCGAACGTGGCGTCGGTCATGTCGGGGGCCGCCACCTTCAGGAGGTCCGACGCCGTCGACTGCGAGCCCGGATCCACCCCGCTGGCGTCGACGAAGTGCGAGTGGGTCATGCCGAGGGCGACGGCGGCGGCGTTCATCTTGTCCACGAAGGCGGGAATGCTCCCGGCGTCCCAGCGGGCGAGGAGGTCGGCGTAGTTGTCCGCCGAGTGCACCAGCAGTCCGCCGAGCACCTGCTCCTCGGTCAGCTGCTCGCCGAGCGTGACCTGGGCGTTGGAGTCGTCGTCGACGGTGTCGTTGTCGTAGTCGTCGACGTCAGCCTGGGAGACGGTGATGTCCGGGCCCGGCTGGTCTCGTGCGAGCGGGTGGTCGTGCAGCACGACGTACGCCGTCATGAGCTTGGTCAGGCTCGCCACCGGCACCGCCTGCTCGGCTCCGGACGCCACGTCGATGCCGATGGAGGGGACGGCGACCGCCGCCTGCCCCGTGGTCGGCCACGGGAACGTGACGGGGTGGGTGGGAACGCTGGCCGTCCGCGCCAGGACCGGGGTGATGGCCGGCGCCGGCTCCGGTGCCGTGAGCCGGACGCCGACGAACGCGCCCGCGGCGGCGACCAGCAGGACGAGCACGAGGAGCCAGATGCCGCGCCGCCGGCGCGGCCGGCGCGTGCGCACGGCGTGGCGTCCCCGCTCGGGAGGGGTCGGGCCCGCCGGCTCCGGCTCGCGCAGGGAGTCGAGCCGGAACGGCGCCACCATGAGGGGTGGCGCCGGAGCTTCCTGGCTCACCTCCCGCTCAGCCCGTCGAGCTCTTCGGGGGTCATCAGGACGGCCCGCGCCTTGGAGCCTTCGCTCGGCCCGACCACTCCGGCCTGTTCGAGCAGGTCCATCAGGCGGCCGGCCCGGGAGAAGCCGACACGCAGCTTGCGCTGCAGCATGGAGGTCGATCCGAGCTGGGAGCGCACCACGAGGTCCCGGGCCTGGGTGAGGAGCTCGTCGTCGTCGTCGTCGACCCCGTTGACCCCGAACGGCCCGTCGTCCACGCCCTCGATGCCCACGATGGCCTCGGCCTGTCCCCCCTGGGCGTGCCAGTGGCGGACGACGTCGCGCACCTCCTCCTCCGAGACCCAGGGGGCCTGGAGGCGGCGCGGGATGTTGGAGGAGGCCGTGAGCAGGAGCATGTCCCCCTTGCCGATCAACCGCTCGGCGCCGGGCTGGTCGAGGATCACGCGGCTGTCGGCCAGCGAGGACACCGAGAACGCCATGCGGCTCGGGATGTTCGCCTTGATGACCCCGGTGATGACGTCGACCGACGGGCGCTGGGTAGCGATGACCAGGTGGATGCCGACGGCGCGGGCCATCTGGGCGATGCGCACGATGGAGTCCTCGACATCGCGGGCCGCCACCATCATGAGGTCGTTCAGCTCGTCGACGATCACGAGGATGAAGGGCAGCGTCTCGGGCGGCTCGGGCTCGGGGTCGAGGTCGGCCTCGTCGTCGACCGCCGGGTGGTCGTCGCCGAGGACGCGGGCGGCGACGTCACGCATCCGGCGGCGGTCGGACGGTGGCGGAGGGGCGATGAGCCCCTGCTCGACCAGCTGGTTGTAGCCGGTGATGTCGCGCACGCCGTTCTCGGCCAGCATGTCGTAGCGGCGCTCCATCTCCTTGACCGCCCAGGCCAGGGCGTTGGCGGCCTTCTTGGGATCGACGACGACGGGGTTGAGGAGGTGCGGCAGCCCGTCGTACTGGCCCAACTCGACCCGCTTGGGGTCGACCAGGATCATCTTGACCTTGTCGGGGGTGTCCCGCATGAGGATCGACGTGATGATGGAGTTCATGCACGACGACTTCCCCGAGCCGGTGGCGCCCGAGATGAGGATGTGCGGCATCTCGGCCAGGTTCGCCATGACGGCACGTCCGGCGATGTCGCGGCCCATGGCCACCTCGAGCGGGTGCGTCGCCTCCGTCGGCGCGGCCTCCTTGGACTCGAGGATGTCGCGCAGGGACACGAGCTGCCGCGTCCGGTTGGGGACCTCGACGCCGATGGCCGACTTGCCGGGGATGGGCGCCAGGATGCGGACGTCGGGCGACGCCATGGCGTAGGCGATGTCCTTGGACAGGCTGGTCACCCGCGCCACCTTGACGCCGGGGCCCAGCTCGATCTCGTAACGGGTGACCGTGGGCCCGACCCGGCTGCCGACCAGCCTCGTCTCGACGCCGTGGGCGGCCAGCGCCCGCACGAGGTCCTCGCCGGCGGCATCGATCTGGCGCTGGTCCTGGCGCATCTTCTTGGACGCCTGCAGCAGGGAGAGCGGGGGCAGGACCCAGTCGCCGGCGACCCGCGGGGAGGCGGCGGCCAACGCCAGCGGCTTCGCCACGACGGGCGTGGGCTCGGGATCGAGCGGGATGTCGATGTCGTCGAGGGGGTCCTCGTCGGGGAGGAGGTCCTCCTCGGGAAAGGTGGGAGGCGGATCGGGCGAGGCGGACACGGCGGCCGCGCCCTCCTCGAGGTCGGGCGCGAGCACGAACGGCTGGCCGCGCCACAGCGACAGGGCACCGCGACCGGTCGCAGCGCCGGCGGCGCGGAGCGCACGTCCGACCGAGGCCAGCGGCACCCCGGTCGCCACGAGGACGGCCACGAGGACCACCGCACCGAGCAGGACGGCGGCGCCGGCCGTCCCCAGGCCGGCGTGGAGGGGGCGGCCGACCAGCGCGCCCAGGTAGCCGCCCGCGTCCTTCAGCGCGCCGGAGTCCGAGAAGGGCGGCGCACCCTTGGCCAGATCGGCCAGGCCGCAGACGCCGACCAGGCCGAGCACCGTCCCGACGGCGAGGCGCCAGGGGTCGGCGCCCTCGCGCTCCCCGTCGTCGTCGCGGCCGGCGCGATCGAGCAGCAGCGCGAAGCCGGCGCCGGCGCTCACCAGCGGCAGGAGCACGCGGGCCCAGCCGGCGAACAGCGCCAGGCCGGAGTTGGCGCCGTGGCCGATCGGGCCGAGCTGTTGGCCCCACAGGGCGAGTGCCAGGAGGACGCCCAGCGTGATCAGGCCGACGGCCCAGAGGTCCCGGGCCTGGACGCGCCAGAAGGGCGGTCTCGTGGGCTGTGACCGCCTCGAACGCGCTGCCGGCTTCTTCGTGGTGCGGGCGGGCGCACGCGACGCGGCACCCCCGCGGGTCTTGGTCACCACAGTGGGGCCGAGATTACTGCCTGACCTGGTCCTTTTTGTGGACACCCCACCCGTTGAATTACGAACATCTGTTCGCTATCGTAGCTCCCATGGCGCTGCGCTGGGCCCTGGCGGAGAGCGAGGAGGGTGGCACGCTCTTCGCGGACGAGCGGGTGGCGGAGCGGCACGTCGGCAAGGGCGCCTACGCCGGCATGGAATTCCTGCACGTCAACGCACGGACCATCATCAACACGGTGCCGGCGGTGAGCCTCATGCCCTTCCGGCACACGATCAATCCCTACCGGGGATGCAGCCACGCCTGCGTGTACTGCTTCGCCCGGCCGACGCACGACTATCTCGGCCTCGGGATCGGCACGGACTTCGAGCGCAAGATCGTCGTCAAGGTGAACGCCGTGGACCGGCTGCGGGCCGAGCTGCGCGCGCCGGGCTGGGAGGGCGACCACATCGCGATGGGCACCAACACCGACCCCTACCAACACGCCGAGGGCAAGTACCACCTCACGAGGGGGATCGTGGAGACCCTCTCGGCGGCTCGCAACCCGTTCAGCATCCTGACCAAGTCGACCCTGATCCTGCGGGACGCCGCGCTGCTGGCGGCCGCGTGCGAGCGCACAGATGTCGTCGTGAGCTTCTCCGTGGGCACGCTCGACCGCTCTGTGTGGTCGCTGACCGAGCCCGGCACTCCGCCGCCGGACCGCCGGGTCGAGGCCCTGCGGCGACTGACCGCGATGGGCATCCCGTGCGGCGTCCTGGTGGCACCGGTGCTACCGGGCCTCTCGGACTCCGAGGCCCAGCTGACGGAGGTCGTCGAGGCGTGTGCGGAGGCCGGGGCGGTGTCCATCTCGGGCGTCGCGCTGCACCTGCGGGGAGCGGTGCGCGGGCACTACCTCGACTGGCTCCAGGGCGAGCGGCCCGACCTCGTGCGCCTCCACCGGGGACGGTTCCGGAGAGGCGCCTATCAGGAGGACGCCGAGCGCGAGCGGGTGGAGGGAATTGTGCGGACGGCGGCACGCCGGTGTGGCGTGACGGGACGGGAGCGCTCCCGCGCCACGCCGCCGTCGGGTCCGCCCGCCCCGACGCCGAAGCCCGAGAGCAGCCAGCAGCTGCGCCTGCTCTGAGGGGGCGCGCCGACGCCACCACCGCTGGTCCCTAAGATCCTGGACTCATGCCCGGAGCCGGATCGTCGTCGTGGAGGGCGGGCCGCCGTTCCGTGCTGGGCGTGGCGGTGCTCCTGGCCGCCTCCGTTCTCGTGGTGCTCCCGCCCGCCGGGTCGGGTCGCGTGAGCAGGGCGGCCGCGGCGACGGTGCCGGGCGCGACGGACGGGTCCTACGCCGTGATTGACGCCGCCGGTGGCGTCATGACATTCGGTGGGGCCGCCTACGACGGCGACACGCTCGAGGTGCCGCTGGCCAAGCCAATCGTGGGCGGCGCGGCCGACCCCAAGGGCGGCTACTGGCTCGTGGCGTCCGACGGCGGGGTCTTCTCGTTCGGCCGGGCGCAGTTCTGGGGCTCGACGGGTGGCATCGCGCTCAACAAGCCCATTGTGGGGATGGCGGCGACGCCGGACGGCGGTGGCTACTGGCTCGTGGCGTCCGACGGCGGCATCTTCGCCTACGGCGACGCGCAGTTCTGGGGCTCGACGGGTGGCATCGCGCTCAACAAGCCCATCGTGGGGATGGCGGCGACGCCGGACGGCGGTGGCTACTGGCTCGTCGCGTCCGACGGCGGCATCTTCGCCTACGGCGACGCGCAGTTCTGGGGCTCGACGGGGGGCATCCACCTCAACCAGCCCGTCGTGGGGATGGCGGCGACGGCGGACGGCGGTGGCTACTGGCTCGTGGCGTCCGACGGCGGCATCTTCACCTACGGCGACGCGCAGTTCTGGGGGTCGGCCGGGGGGATTCATCTGAGCGAGCCCATCGTGGGCATCACTCCCACGCCGGACGGGAACGGCTACTGGCTGGTCGGGCAGGACGCCGGCGTCTTCACCTACGGCGATGCCGTGTTCACGGGGAGCGCGCAGTCACCCCTGCACCCGCCCCTCTTCCCGCAGCTGCTCTCGAACCCCATCGCGCCCGTGGTGGCGATCATCAGCGAGGCGACCGGGCCCCAGGCCACCCACCAGGGTGTGCAGCGGGTGGCCTTCGCCGGTGACTCGCTCGCTCTCTACGAGGGCCACTACGTGCAGGAGACGAACCCGCCCTACGCGGTCGACGACGGTGCGGCCGCTGGCTGCGGGTTCACCAACGGCGCGCCGACCGAGCCCTGGAGCGACCCGGGCTCGGTCTACCTGAGCTCGGCGGCCTGCACGCTGTGGTCGACGCAGCTGCAGTGGCTCGTCTCACGGTTCCATCCCGACGTGACGGTGATCCAGACCGGGTACTGGGAGACGCAGAACCGGCAATTCGACGGGGGCTACACCACGCTGGCCGATCCCGCCTATGCGGCCTCCATAGAGGCCAACCTGGCCGAGGCGGTGCAGATCGCCCACTCCGACGGCGGTGCGGTCATCGTCTCCACCTCGCCCTACTTCGCCGACGGGACGCCGACGGGCCTGGTGGACGACTACAACCAGATCGTGCAGGCGGTCGCGGCGCAGTACCCCTACGTGTCGATCGACGACCTCTATACGGTGCTCGACCCCGGCGGCGCCTACGCCTCCGTGGTGAACGGCATCGCGGCCCGCAGCGCCGACGGGGTGCACATCACACAGGCCGCGGTCGACGACCTCATTGAGCCGGCGCTCAACCAGATCATCGCCAACGTCGCGGGGGCGGTGTACGCCGGCGGCGCCTAGACCGGGACCGGCGACCTCGTGACCGTCGTCGCCATCGCCCACCGGGGCGAACCCGTCGGCCACCGTGAGAACACGCTCGCCGCCTTCGACGCCGCGGTGGCCCTCGGGGCGGACATGGTGGAGATCGACCTGCGCCGCACCCGGGACGCCGAGATCGTCGTCCTGCACGACCAGTCGCTGCTGCGGCTGTGGGGCCTCGATGCCTCCGTGGGCGACCTCGATCTCGACGACGTCGTCGCCCTCGGGGAGGGGGACCTGCGCATTCCGACTCTGCGCGACGTGCTGGCCGAGGTGGTCGTGCCGTTGATGGTCGATTTCACCCGGCGCGAGGTGGTGCCCGGCGCGCTGGAGGCGGTGCGCGCCGCAGGGGCGCTCGAGCGCTCCCTGTTCGTCACCGGCAACGTCGAGGCGCTGCGCCAGTTGCGCGCCCTCTCGGCCGAGGCGCGTCTCGGTCTGACCTGGACGGAGGGTCGGGACCCACCGCTCCCGCTCCTGGCCGAGCTGGGCGCCGAGTACTGGAACCCGATGTTCGGGTTCGTGACCCCCGACGGCGTGGCCGCGGTCCACGCGGCCGGCCGGCGGGTCTCGACCTGGACCGTGGACGACGCCGCCGACGTGGTGCGTGTGCTCGACGCCGGCGTCGACGCGGTGGTGAGCAACCGGATCGCCGCTCTGCTGGAACATCTGGGACGACCAGTGCGAGATCGGCTGCCGTAGGGTGGCGCCGACAGACGGAGGACCGGGAGGGAGACCCCATGACCACGGCGGATCACGGACACGACATCGCGTCGCTCCCCCAGGAGGACCAAGACGCCATCGCCGTCACGCTGCTCTCGCTCATGAGCGGGTTTCGGGAGCGTGACGCCGAGAAACTGGTCGGCGTCTACACGGCCGACGCCGACTGGGTCAATGCCTTCGGCACGGTCAAGCGAGGTGGGGAGGAGATCGTGGCCTACCTCCGAGGCCTCTTCTCCGACGACAACTTCAACGCGGGGACGCTGAAGGCTCCTCCCGAGACCTCGCTCCGGGTGCTGACGCCAGACGTCGTCCTCGTGTCCGCCCATCTCCAGGTCGAGGGTCAGAAGCTGGTGGGCGGGGGCGAGATAGAGGTGAGGGACAACCACTCGCTCCGGGTCCTGCAGCGCCAGGGGGACGGGTCGTGGCTGATCGTCTCGGAGATGTACAACGACGCCAACCGGGAAGAGACCTACGACCGGGACGAGTGACCCCTACCCGAAGAGCCCGTCGGACGCGCACATGTCTGCAAAGAGCCGGTGCACCCGGCGGTCGGGTGTGAGCTCCGGGTGGAAGGACGACGCCAGCACCACGCCCTGACGCACCAGCACGGGCACGGCGTCCAGGGCCGCCAATACCTCGACCTCGTCCCCCACGGACACGACGAGGGGGGCCCGGATGAACACGGTCGGCAGCAACGGGCCTTCGCCGGAACCGAACACGATGTCGGCCTCGAAGGACCGCACCTGGCGCCCGTAGCCGTTGCGGCGGACCACGGCATTGAGCACCCCGAAGGTGCGCTGGTCCGGGCGGCCGTCGAGAACCTCCCGCGCCGTCAGCACGAGACCGGCGCAGGTCCCGAGCACCGGCAGCGGGTCCGGCGAGCTGATCCGCGCCGCCACGGCATCGAAGAGCCCGGTCGACTCGAGCAGCATCGACAACGTCGTCGACTCGCCACCGGGCAGCACGAGGCCCGAGAGCCCTTCGAGATCCGCCGGACCCTTCACCGGTCGCGTCGCGCACCCGACGTCACCGAGCGCGCTGACGTGCTCGCGCACATCCCCCTGCAGATTGAGGACCCCGACGACCGGGTCCGCTACCACCCCCGGTCGGCGAGATGCTCGCCGTACTGCGACTCGTCCAGCCCCCGCATGGCCTCACCCAGGCCGCGGGACACCTTGGCCACGTGCTCGGCATCGGTGAAGTGTGCCGTGGCCTCCACGACGGCGGACGCCATCCGGGCCGGATCGGACGACTTGAAGATCCCCGATCCCACGAAGACGGCCTCGGCGCCCAGCTGCATCACCAGGGCGGCATCGGACGGCGTGGCGATGCCGCCGGCGCAGAACAACGGCACCGGCAGCCGCCCCGTCGAGGCGACCTCCTGCACGAGGCCGATCGGCGCGCCGAGCTCCTTGGCCCAGCCATAGAGCTCCGCCGGGTCGGTCTGGGTGAGGGCACGGATGGAGCCCAGGATGGACCGCAGGTGCCGTACCGCCTCGACGATGTTCCCGGTGCCGGCCTCGCCCTTGGAGCGGATCATGGCCGCACCTTCGGAGAGGCGGCGCAGCGCCTCGCCGAGATTGGTCGCGCCGCACACGAAGGGCACCGTGAAGGGCCACTTGTCGATGTGGTACGCCTCGTCCGCCGGCGTCAGCACCTCGGACTCGTCGATGAAGTCGACGCCGAGGGACTGGAGCACCTGTGCCTCGGCGAAGTGGCCGATGCGGGCCTTGGCCATCACCGGGATGGTGACGGCATCCATGATCCCCTCGATCAACACCGGGTCGCTCATGCGCGCCACACCACCGTCACGGCGGATGTCCGACGGCACACGCTCGAGCGCCATGACGGAGGTGGCACCGGCGTCTTCGGCGATCTTGGCCTGCTCGGCGTTGACGACGTCCATGATGACGCCGCCCCGCAGCATGTCGGCCAACCCCCGCTTGACGGTGAAGGTACCGGTGGTCATCGTCCCAGTCTACGAGGACGGGCCGCCCCTTCTCACCACTCGCTCAGGGCGGCGGCCCGCACCGAGGTGGCATCGAGATCCCCGGGCAGCACGGGGTCGTCGCGATGCCCGACGGAGGGGTCGATCCACACCCACCGGGTCGGCCCGAACCGGGCCGGGGACGCAAAGAAGGACCCCTCGGCGGGGAGTGGCGCCTCCATCATCGTCCGGAGTGCGCCGAGCAGGCCGCGGGGGAAACGCACGGCCGACGCACCGACGACGTCGGCTCGATACTCCCGGCTCTCCCCCACGCAGCGCCGCAGCGTGGATTCGCCGCCGAAGAGCCAACCGAGCGTGATGCCGATGCACGAGACCCCGTTGTCGCCCCGCTTCACGTGCGCCAACTCGTGGGCGATCACGCCCTCGAGCTCGATGGTGTCCAGCCGGCGCAGGAGGCCGGTCGTGACGACGAGGACCGATCGCCGCGCGTCGCGGCCGAGGGCGCAGGCGTTGGGCACGTCGTCGTCGAGCAGGTGGAGGGCCGGCATGCTCAGCCCGAAGGTGGCGCAGAGGCCCTCGGTGACGTTGGAGAGCCGCGGGTCGTCGTGCTCGTCGATGGGAACGGCACCGATCCGGCGGAGCGCCACCGACGGGGCGAGCCGGCGCACCCCGTACATCACCACCGCTCCGGCGACGACGAACACGACGGCACCGGCGATCACAGAGAGCGCCACCCACACGAGCGCCCCGAGCAGCAGCGCGGGGAGCACGGCCGACAGCGCGCACAACGTGGTGGCCCGGCGGCGATTTGCCGCAACCTCCCCGGGGAAGACCTGGGGGGCGCCGAGGCTGGGCAGCATGACCAACGGCTCGAGCGGTGCCAGTGGTGCCAGCGCGACGGCGGAGCGGGTCGGGCCGTTGCGCTGACGCGATCCCGAACGCGACGAGGAGCGGTTTCCCCCGCCCTTCCCCGAGCCCTGTGGGGACGAGCGCTGACCGCCACCGCCCTGGCCCTTGCGCTGGGCATTGGCATTGACACCGGGTCGCCCGTTCGAACCGCCACGACCGCCGCCGCCCGACGCACCCCCGCCACTGCCGGGGGTGCGGCTGCGATTGCGGTTGCGGTTGCGATTCCGGTTGCGACTGGTGCCACCACCGCCGCCGCCGCCGGCACCTCCGCCAGCCGGACTCGGACCTCCCGCGCCCGTCGCCGGTGTTCTCGAGGTGTCGCCCTGATCGGCCATGGGCCCGCCAGCCTACGGCACCATCGGCTGGCCGGATGGCAGTGGCGGACCCACCCGCGGGATGCCATCTCGGGCCGTCCGGATGCCGGCCAGGACCCTAGACTGCTCCGATGCGCGGCGGGTGCCGTCGGTTGCTTGCCAGTGGAATCATCTGCGCCGCCAGCCTCGCGCTCGGGACTGGAGCGGCAACGGGCGCCGCCACGGTGCCACCCGCTCCGCAGCCACCCTTCGGGACGAACTGGCCCGTGTACCACCAGAACTTGCTGTCCACGGGCGTCGACCCCGTGAACACGGACCTCACCCCGCTGAGGCCCGGCTGGACCTCACCCACGCTCGACGGCGGCATCTTCGGCGAGCCGCTCGTCGCCGACGGACGCGTGGTGGTCGCCACCGCGAACGACACCGTCTACTCCCTCTCGGCGCAGACGGGGAGCATCTTGTGGAGCACCCACCTCGGCACGCCGGTCCCGATTGCCAACCTCCCGTGCCCGAGCCTCGTGGCGCCCCTCGTCGGGATCACCGGAACGCCCTACATCGATCTCGCCCGCAACGAGATCTTCGTCGTGGCCACGGAGGAACGGACCTCGTTCGCCGCAGAGCACCGCCTCTACGGCCTCAACCTCTTCGACGGGAGCATCGAGCTCGACGAGAGTGCCGACCCGCCGGGCTCGCAGCCCCTGCTCGAATTCCAACGCTCCGGGCTCACCGCGTCGCGGGGACGCATCATCGTCTCCTACACCGGATTCAACGACTGCGGGAGATACCACGGCTGGGTGCTCGGCATTCCCGAGGCGGGTGGCCCGATGCGGACGTTCGAGACAGCCACCGCTCCGGGCGACTATCAGGGCGGCGTCTGGATGGGCGGTGCCGCGCCGGTCGTCGACCCGGCGGGCAACATCTGGTTCGCCACGGCCAACAGCGTGGACACGAATCCGCATCGCTATGACAGGAGCAACGCGGTGATCGAGCTCTCGCCGGGATTCCGTGTCAAGCAGGTGTTCGGGGACCCGAATTGGCTCGCCGACGACGCTGGTGACCTCGACCTCGGTTCCACCAATCCGGCACTGGTGAACAGGTTCGTGTTCATTGCCTCGAAGGCGGGCGACGCATACCTGGCGCGCCGGAGGCACCTCGGCGGGGTCGGCGGCCAGGTGGCCGCCCTGGCGCTCTGTCGCCCAGCGCGCCAGGGCGGCTCGGCCTGGGGCGGCACCGACGTCGACGGATCGGTGCTCTATGTCAACTGCGACGACGGCGAGCCGGGCAACGCGCACTTCTCGCACATCACCGCCGTCGAAGTGACGAAGAGACGTCCGTATCTTCATGTCCTGTGGCGCTCGACCACGGTGCGCACCGCCGGGCCGCCGATCGTCGCCGGCGGCATGGTCTGGACGATCCTGCTCGACGGGCACGCGGTGGTCGGACTCAGCCAGGCCAGCGGACAGCCCGAGGTCGAAGAGCCCGTCGGGGTCATCGCCAACCACTTCCCGACCCCCTCCGTGGCGGACGGCCTGCTCCTCGTCCCCTCGCTGAAGGAGGTGGTGGCGTTCGTGGGCCCGTGGGGCCTCCCGCCGGCCCCGTCCCCGGAACCACCCTGAGCCCCGGCGCGAAATAGCTGGCCCGGCCCCTAGAGTTCGACCGCAGCACGCCGTAGTCTTTCGATGTGGACCAGGCGGAACACGAGGTGCGGTACCTGATCCTCGGGGACAGCGCCGAGCCCTACCTGCTGGCCCGCGTGCGGTGGCCCGACGTCGCGCAGGCCATCAGCGAGGACTGCCCGGAATGGCTCGACGATCCCGGACTCTTCGACCTGCCCTACGACCCGGCCGGTCAGAGGGTGAGCGGCCGCCGGGCGGCGGAGATCGCCGCCGCGTGGGGGGCCGAGCTCTCCCACGGCTCGAGTGCCGGGTTCTCGCAGCCGCGGATCAGACGGGTCCCGCCTTCGTGGTCCGACATGGTGCCCGTCGAGAGGTGGTCGTGGTCCCTCGAGCACCTCGCGACGGTCCGCCACCGAAAGGCGTCGCCCGAAGCGCACCGACCCGAGGATTCGGCGATCCTCTCCAACGGCCACGGGAGGCCCGCGTCGAAATGACCGACACCAGGGTGACGCGGCCAGGCGACGCAGGGGAGCCATCGGCCCGGCGACCGAAGCACGCCCGGCGCCCGGACGCCGACTTTCCGTGGCCGGGCGCTCCCGACGCGTCACCGCGCCTCGTTCCCCCGCCTCCCGGCAGTCGGGGCATGGCACCGCCCGCCACCCCGCATCTGAGCAATGACTACCGCCTGAGGGGGCTCACCGTCGGTTCGGCGTCGCCGCCGCCAGCGGCGGCGACGCGCCCCGCGTCCACGCGCCGCCGGGCCCGGGCTCGCCAGCGGCGCAGGCGGCGGCTGCTCATGGTGACCGCGGCCCTCACGGCCGCGGTCCTCCTCGCCGTTCTGCTGCGGCTGACGCTCATCGCGCCCTTCACGGTCCCCTCGTCAGCGATGGCGCCGACCCTGCAGGCGGGTGACCGGATCCTCGTCCTCCGGTCGAGCTTCCTCACGGGGTCAATCGGCCGCGGAGACATCATCGTGTTCCACCGGCCCGCGCACCTTCCCTGCCAGACCTCGGGCTCAGGTCAGTACCTCGTGCAACGGGTCATCGGCCTGCCGGGAGAGACCATCTGGTCCGATCACCAGACCATCTACGTCGACGGGAAGCGGATTGCCGAGCGCGGGTGGTACGACCCGGCCCACGGCGCCGTGAGCTCGGTCCAGGTTCCGAGGACGACCATTCCCAAGGGCGACTACTTCGTCCTGGCCGACAACCGCAGCAACTCCTGCGACTCGAGGTCTTTCGGCGCGATCCCCGGGACCTCGGCGCTCGGCAAGGTCGTCGCCGTCATCGCTCGCAACGGGAACCCGTATCTGCACGTCTTCTGAGGATGCGCCTTCCGAGCCGTGCCGTGACGTCGGCTGCGCTGGTCATCGTACTGGCCGCCTCGGCCGCACCCGGCGGCGCGACCTCCGCCCTGGCCGCCGCGCAGCGCGGCACCATACGGCTGCTTCCCGTCCCTTCGGCCGGCGGCAGAGTCTGGGACTGGTCGGCGGCCTGCCCGCTCGGGCCCCGCACGGGTGCGCACTGCGAAGGAGCGGGACCGGTGCTGGGCGGAGCCCAGCTGAACGGGGACGAGTGGAACCTCGGCGTCACCACGCCTGCCGAGGGTGACGTGCGGATGTCCATGACGCCCACGGGCGGGCTGACGGTACGGGGCGAGCTCCCGGTGGCGCCTCCCTGCACCGCCGCGACGTGCCTGGCGCCGAGTGCCGACACCTGGGTCCGCGCCTACACCAACGTCTCGTACGGCAAGAACCCGTGCCGCGCCGCGACCTCCCCGGCCGGCGACCCCGCCCTGCGCCTCCCGGTCAAGGTCAGCGCGCTCCCGACCGACCTGGTCGGCACGACCTCGTACTCCTCGCAGGCGTCGCAAGCAACGTACGACATCGCCTACGACATGTGGCTCAACCCTTCCGGCACGCAGTACCCCTGCCGGACTCAGGGGACCGTCGAGGTGATGGTGTGGACCGACTACGACCATCAGGCGCTCCTTCCTTCGACCCCGGTCGCATCCTCGAGCATCCCCTATGCCGTCGGCGGCGTGGCCCACGACGGGACCAATGCGTGGTCGACCTATGTCCTCAACGTCCACCGGTCCGGAAGGACCTCGCCCTACGGGGGGACCGTGTTCCTCGTGCTCAACGCCGCCGACGTGGTCCCGTCGGGCAAGGTCAGTGTCGACGTGACCAAGGCGCTGTCGGCGGTGGGCAGCCTGCTCGAACAGGACTACGGATGGAGCGATTTCGCCGGCCGCTACTGGCTGGACACCATCCCGTTCGGCATGGAGGTCGGACCGGCCAACGCGCGGCCGTGGGGAGACGGTTCGACGGACTTCACACTCCGGCTGGCGTCGTACTGCTTCGGACTGAACGCGACGGTGGCCGACCCGAAGTGCTGAGGCAAGGGGTCAGGTCGATCAGGGTGTGCCGTGGCCGAACTTCCAGACCTGTTCGAAACCGCCCACGAGCTCATACCCGTCTCCCGAGGAGAACGGGATGAGGCCGACGACATCGCTCACGTGGACCTCCAGCCCGGGAAGGGAACCGAGGTACGGCGCGTCACCGAACGCATAGACCGACCCGTCGCTGCCCACCAGCCAGTACCCGAAGCCGTCCGGGGTCGGCCGAATCCCCACGATGTTCGACACCACGATCGGCGGCGCGTCCGGCCGACGCTGAAGGTCCCCGAAGTAATTCGCGCCGCCACCTGCCCAGACCACTCCCTGGGCCGTGACCTCCAGCCATCCGCCACCGGGGGTCCCCGTGACCTCGACGAACGGTGGAGCGACCGCCGGGGCACCTGCCGGCGGCGCATCGATCCGCGCCTCCGTCTTGACGCGGAGTGCCGTTCCACCGGCCAGCAACTCGCCCGGGGCGGTCACCGACGCGGCGACGACCGCTCCGACCAGCGCCAGCATTGCCAGCGCGACACCCGCCCCGACGAAGGATCGCCGCCCGCGGACAGACCGGCGTGCCTGTTGCGCGGCAAACTGGCGCGAGCGCTCGGCAGCGGGCACCATCTGCGCCCGCACATTCCAGAAGGCAGTGACGGGGGCGCACAGGAACACACTGCCCTGCACGATGATCATGCAGACGAGCAGGATGTGCTTGGACGACGAGGCCAGCAGCAGCCCCGCGCAGAGGAACAGCCCCGCGGCGAGAGCCATCTCCCAGCGCGCCAGCCAGAGGGCATCGCGTACCCGGCGCACCACTTTCTGGTTCCGGTCGTTCTTGGGAGTGCGGAGGAACACGCCCTCCCGCCGCGCCAGCCCTTGGACGCAGGCGAGCGCAATGGTCCAACTGGAGGCCAGGCTGATGATCAGGCTCACGAAGGCGCGCCGGCGCGACATGTTCGTCCATTGCCGCAACACCAACAGCATGCTCACGAGGGCGACGGCGATGAGGCTTATCCCCAGGAGACTGACGCCGCCTGCGATGGGCAACACCCAGAAGTGGGAGCCCGACAACAGGAGTGCGGTCGTCGCGAACAGCGCAACCGTGAACAGCACCATCAAGAGGTCTCGCAACCAACCGAGGCTCGCCATGAGGTAGTCGCGCCGTTGTTGGCTCGATAACCGGTTGTCGGGAGAGAGGTCCCACGGCAGCAGGCTGCGCCAGTGCAGGCGAAGGATCTGCATACCTCCGAAGCACCACCGGTACCGCTGGGTGCACAGGCCTGCGTAGGAGGGCGGGACCACCCCCCGGCCGAAGCAGCGTGGGATGTACAGCCCGGACCAGCCCAGCTTGAGCACGCGGACGGACGCCTCGGTGTCCTCACAGATGCACCACTCGTTCCAGCCGCCCGCCTGTTCGAGGGCGCTGCGGCGGAAGAGCCCCATCGTCCCCACGAAGGGTATGGAGTTGCGCTCGTTGCGCGACGACATGTTCGTCAGGTAGAAGGCCTGATAGGAGTCGACACAGGCTGTGTAGTACGGACTTCCCTCGTAGTCGCGGTTGCCCTCGAAGCTCTGCAGGAACCCGATGCGCTCGTCGGAGAAGTAGGGCGCGGTCTCCTTCAGGTAATGGGGCACGACGAAATCGTCCGCGTCGATCAATCCGATGATCTCCGCGCGCTCGTCGGTGTACTTCCGCAGGACCAGGTTGAGCGCACCCGCCTTGAACCCCGGCCAGGGGTCGACGTGCACGAAGGTGACCCGCGGGCGATCGCGGCAGTATTCCTCGACCGGTCGCCAGATCGCCGGGTCCTTGGTGTTGTTGTCGACCACGACGATCTCGAAAGCGGGGTAGTCGATCGCCTCGGCCCTCCTGATGGTCTCGATCAGCATCTCCGGCGGCTCGTTGTACGCCGCGATGTGCAACGAGACGAACGGTCGGTAGGACGGATCGGCCTCGGGCAACGGGAGCGAGTGCCGGAACCGGCCCAGCACGTCACTGGTTGCGTTGACGTAGGAGTTCCACAACGTCACGGCGAAGAGGCTGAGCAGGACGAAGAAGCCCGACACCAAGAACTCGAACCCGCCGTCGGCATCGTTCGCGGTGAGCTTGATCGTGAAGAGGATCAGCCCCAGTCCGGCCGCGATGAACGCGGCCGAGAAGATCTGCCCCACGGGGTTGAGGTCCGCCCGGGCGATCACCACGACGAAGGCGATCAACACGACCGTGCTTCCCGGAAGCTCCAGCGAGGTCAGCGGGATCCCCCAGATCACCGCCACAAGCCAGCACGCAGGCACCGCGACGGCGAGAGCGCCGACGGTGCTGAAGAGGACCTCGGAGAACCTCGACCCTCTCCCGCTCCGACTGAAACGCCGCGCCGGGCTCAAGAGGAGGGCCGTGGCAAGGAACAGCTGCATGAACCCGACGAGGGTGAAGTCGTACAGGTTGAGCCTGAAGAGCATTGACCACCCTCACGACGCCCGGAAAGGCCGACAAGACGCAGCCGCATTGTAGACACTCCAGGTGGGATTTCCTAGGGCTCACACCGAATTCTGCTGTCTCCCCGGCGTCGTACGCCGGCAGGGCGTCTACACGCAGTCGGCGATCGCCCGCGTGTAGACGTCGACGTAGCGCTCGGCCAGCGTGTCCATCGACCAGGCCCGTGCGTACTCCGTCGCCGCCTTGCGCGCCTCGGGCGACGCCTGCCCCACGCCCTCGACCGCGTCGGCCAGCGCGCTGCCCAGCGCGCGGGCCAGGGCGCCGGCGTCCCCGGGTGGGACCAGGGCGGCGTGGCCGCCCGACGCCATGCGGTAGCCCTCGATGTCGGATGCCACCACCGAGCAGCCCCCCGCCATGCCCTCGAGGAGCACCATGCCGAAGGACTCTCCCAGCAACGACGGGGCGCACAGCACGTCGGCCCCGGCCAACCGGGACGCCACCTCCTCGTCGCTCAGCACCCCCAGCCAGCGCACCCGTTCCGACTCGGGATGGCGCCGCCGTTGCACCTCGGTGGCCGGCCCGTCACCGGCCACCCAGAGGACGGCCGGCCGCTCCAGCGCGGAGAAGGCATCGAGGAGAACGTTCAGGCCCTTGCGCTGCTCATGGCGACCGAGGAACAGCACCACCGGGCGCCCCTCCTCGTCGCGCCGCGGCGCCGCCGTCTCGAAGCGCTCCATCTCGACCCCGTTGAAGAGCACCTCGAACGCGCCGCCCCCGGCGCGCAGGCCCGTCTGGCGCGCCGCCTCGGAGACCGCCACCCGGATCTGCAGCCGGCGCCCCACAAACTCCGCCAGTGGCTTGAGCAACGGCACCCATCGGCTCACCCCGGCCCGGTGGTAGGTGCCGACCATGGGTAGTGGTGTGGTCAGGACGAGGCCGTAGGCCGCCATCGGTGCCAGAGGCTCGTGCAGGTGCGCCACGTCGAAGCCACCTTGGCGCACGAACCGCTCGGCGCGGGCCGCCGCGGCCGGCCAGAGCGCCACGGGGGCCACCGACCCGTTCGAGTGCAGGTCGGTCGGCCGGCCGATCACGAAGTGCTCCCCCACCGCCTCGGGCACGGCCTCCGACTCGCTCGCCGGCGCCATCACGGTGACGTCGTCGCCGCGCGCCCGCAGCGCGCGCGCGAGGCCGATCACCTGCCCCTGCACGCCGCCAGGACGGCTGAGGGAGTACGGGGAGAGCATGGCGATCCTCAAGCCGGCACCTCCGGTCGGGGGTCACTCGGCCAGTTGGGCTGGAAGAGATGCCATTGTTCGGGATGGCAGCGGATGTCGTGCTCGAACGTCGTGGCCAGGTCCTGGGTCACCCGCTCGATGTCCTCACGCATCCGGCCGCGGCGCGTGGTGTCGAGCGGTGCGTGCACGACGCCGGTGTGCCCATTCCCCGGGCCCGAGTAGACGACGACCGGGAGCAGGGGCGCCCCGGTCCGCAGTGCCAGCGTGGCGGCGCCGGCGGGCAGCGTCGTCTTCTCGCCGAAGAACTCGACCTCGACCCCGTTGCCGACCATGTCCCGGTCGCTGACCAGCCCGGCGATGCGGTTCTCCTTGAGCGCCCGCAGCAGGGCCGAGCCCGACCCCTCGCCCAAGGGGACGGCGGTCAGGCCCATGGCGGCACGCTGGGCGACGAACCACTCGAAGAGCTCCTCGGGCTCCAGGCGCTCCACGACGGCCGTCATCGGCATGCCCTCGAGCCCGAGCCAGTAGCCGCCCCACTCCCAACTGCCGACGTGGGGCAGCGCCATGACGACGCCCCGTCCGCGCGCCATGGCGGCGCGCAGGTGCTCCTCGCCCTCCTGGAGACGCCAGCGGGAGCGGACCCCGGCCTCGCTCTCGTAGGGCAGCCGGGCCCCGTCGCACCAGTAGCGCGCGTAGGAGTCGAAGGTCCGCCTGCTCCAGCGCCGGACGAGGACAGGATCGGGCTCGACGCCATCGGGGCACTCGCTGGCCAGCACGCGCCGCATGTGGCGCTCGCTCATGTCGAGCGCCGGGCCGCCCCGGAGCGCCATGACGCGGGCGACCCCGCGCGCCACGCCCTCGGCCAGGGGCTCCGGCATGTGCCCCATGCCGGAGCCGAGCGCCCGGTAGGTGAGGTAGGTCGCCGTGGCGCGCCAGCCCGGGGACGATCGGAGGCGTTCTTCTTGTGCGGCGTGGGTCACGCGGGACGGGGATCGGTCTGCGGACCGTGCGGGGCGAGCGTCAGGACGCGGGCGGCGTGCGACGGGCGGCACGCCGCGCGGTGGCGCTCTCGGAGTGGCCCCGGGCGGCGCGGCGGCGCTCCCGCATGGTCCGGCCCGAGCGGCTGCTCAGGGCCTCCTGACGCCGGGCCCGCCAGCGTCCGACCGGCGCGCCGGTCGTGCGGGCGAGCTCCCGCCGCGGCACACCCGTCGACTCGCGGGCCTCGCGCCAGGCCCGCCAGCGCGAATCCACCCGGCCCTCACGCCAGGCGTCGATGCGGCGCCGGATGACGGCGTCGCGCCCGGACGCCGCGTTCCAGACCTTGACGAACCGCGAGATGGCGGTGAAGGAGACGAGGACGAGCAGGATCCAGAGGACGGGCACGAAGATCACGGCGCTCAGGAAGCCCACGCCGAGGAGGAACATCCGCTCGCCGCGCTCCATGAGGCCGCCCTTGGCCGAGAGACCGAGTGACTCCGCCTTGGCCCGCTCGTAGGAGACCAGGGCGGTCACCGCCAGGATGGCCATGGGCAGCAGCGCGAGGTGGCCGTCCCCGCGGCCGAGCAGGTACCACGCGCAGCCGAACATGAGGACGGCATCGGCGACCCGGTCGGTGACCGAGTCGAAGAAGGCGCCCCGGACCGACGCCGTGCCCGCCGCCTTGGCGACGGGGCCATCGAAGAGATCGTGCATACCCGTGATGATGAGGAAGACGATGGCGAGGTGGAGGTGGCCGGTCGCCACCAGGACCGCCGTGGCGGTCGCCGAGACCAGGCCGGTGGCGGTGAGCACGTCTGCGGTGATGCCATGGCGGTGGAGTGTCTCGCCGACCGGACCGGTGGTCCGATCGACGGCGGTGCGCCAACGGCCGTCGAACATGAAGCTCCTCGTCGTGCGCAGGCCCGGGGAGGGGCCCGCGCGTGTTTGCAGGAGTTTACCATCCGGTCCCCGAAACCCGGTGGCTCCCTGTCCGGGGGGTACCCCGGACCGGGAGCCTGCGCTCCTGGTCACAGTATCTCTTTGCACTCCCGCCCGTCCCCGGGACGCACCCTGCGGCCGCCCCGTCGGGGTGCAGGAGGCGTCGGGTAGCCTCGCCAGCCGAGATCGCCACGCGGGACGCGCGTGAGCCCACGTGAGGTGATGGTGCCGGTGTCCGAGGGGAGGAGTGCGGGACCAGGCCTCCCCGACCCCACGCTCGACGTGTCGATCGTCGTGCCGTACTACAACCCCGGCGGGCGCCTGCGCACGACCGTGGAGGACATGGTGCGGGTCCTCGCCGCCTCGGGCATGACCTTCGAGATCATCACGGTGTCGGACGGCTCGACCGACGGCAGCCCGTTCACGCTCGAAGGCTTCCCCGAGAGCGTCGTGCGGCGGGTGTCCTTCGCCACCAACGTCGGCAAGGGGCACGCGCTGCGGGCCGGGCTGGGGATGGGGCGGGGCCGCTATCTCGGCTTCATCGATGCCGACGGCGACCTCTCCCCCGAGCTGCTCGCCCCCTTCGTCTCCATCATGCGCTCCAGGGAGCCCGACATCATCATCGGGAGCAAGCGTCACCCCGACTCCTCTGTGCACTACCCGCCTCTGCGGCGCCTGTACTCATGGGGGTACCAGCGCCTCATCCGCCTCCTCTTCCACCTCGACGTCAAGGACACCCAGGTCGGCATCAAGCTGGTGGACCGCAGGGTCATCGCCGACGTGCTGCCGCTGCTGCGCGAGAGCCGGTTCGCGCTCGATCTGGAGCTCCTGGTGCTGGCCCGCCGCCTCGGCTACACCCGGATCGTGGAGGCCCCGGTGCGGATCCAGGAACGGTTCGGGAGCACGATCTCGCTCAAGGCCGTCTGGCTGCTCCTGGTGGACACGATCGGCCTCTTCATCCGCTTCTCCGTGCGCCACCAGTACGACGCGGCACTGGGCGCCCGGCACCCCGCCGCGCCGGGCAGAGGCTGAGGGGGGCGGGACCCCCCTGAGCACCAGTTCACGGGCGGTCGTACACTCGGAGGCAACGAACCGGTTCAGGGACACCCGAAACGGACGCAGGACGGAGGACCAGGTGCCACACGACCCGACCGCTATCCGCAACGTCGCCCTCGTCGGGCATCACGGCGCCGGGAAGACCACGCTGGCCGAGGCGCTCCTGGCCGCCGCGGGGTCCATCGCCCGGCGGGGGTCCGTGGAGAAGGGCACCACCGTCATGGACTTCGAGCCCGAGGAGGTGGCGCGCCAGCTGACGATCTCGACCAGCCTGGCCCCCTTCACGGTCAACGGGGTCAAGGTCAACCTGATCGACACCCCCGGCTATGCCGACTTCGCCGCCGAGATGGTCACCGCCCTGGCCAACGTCGACCTGGCCGTCGTCGTCGTGAGCGCGACCGACGGCGTGCAGGCGCAGACCGAGGATGCCTGGCGGGCCGCCGCCCGCCTCGGCGTGCCCCGGGTGATCGTCATCAACAAGCTGGACCGGGAACGAGCCGACTTCGACCGCACGCTGGCCGAGATCCGAGCCTCCTTCGGGGCGGGGGTGGCGCCGGTGGAGCTGCCCATCGGGCACGAGGCCGACTTCCACGGCGTGATCGACCTGCTCGACGACACGGCCACCCACTACGACGTGCCGGCCCCCGGTGGGGCGGTGGACGGCACCGTGCCCCCGTCCGGCCACGAGGGCCCCATCCCCGACGAGCTCGTCGACGAGGAGCACACGGTGCACGAGCAGCTCGTCGAGGGCATCGTGGTCGGCGACGACGACCTGATGGAGCGCTACCTCAACGGCGAGACGCTGGACTACGCCGAGCTCGAGAAGAGCCTCGCCGGGGGGGTCGACTCGGCGACCGTGTTCCCCGTCCTGTGCTGCTCGGCCACCAGCGGGGTGGGCGTCGACCGGCTGGCCCGGTTGATCGAGGAGCTGTGCCCGTCGCCGGCCTCCCGGCCGCCGCTCCTGGCCAGCGCCGGCACCGAGACGGTCGAGATCCCCTGCGACCCGGGAGGCCGGACCCTGCTCACGGTCACCAAGACGTTCAACGACGGCCACACCGGCAAGATGTCCCTCTGCAAGGTGGTCTCGGGCACGTTGGCGCCCGACGCCGTGCTCGTCAACACGCGGACGCGGGAAGAGGAGCGCCTGCACGCGCTGCAGAGCATCGCCGGCCACGCCACCGCGCCCGCCACGAGCGTCACCGCCGGTGACTTCGTGGCGGTGCCCCGCCTCAACGGGACGCGCACCGGCGACACGCTCGCGCCCAAGGGCCAGCCCGTGCTGGTGCCGCCGCCGGAGCTGCCGGCGCCGGCGCTGCAGGTGGCGGTGAAGCCCGCGACGCGCGCCGACGACGACAAGCTGATGTCGGCCCTGCAGCGCATGTGCGACGAGGACCCCTCGCTGACGGTGGTGCGCGACGACGAGACGCACCAGACGATCCTCGGCGTCAGCGGTGAGGTCCACCTGGCGGTCACGGTGGAGCGGTTGGAGCGCAAGTGCAACGTCCACGTCGAGCGCGAGGAGCTCCGCATCCCCTACCGCGAGACGATCACCCGGGCGGCCCAAGCCGAGGGCAAGCACAAGAAGCAGTCGGGTGGCCACGGCCAGTTCGGCGTCTGCCACCTGCGCCTCGAGCCGCTCGGGCGGGGTGAGGGCTTCGCCTTCAGGGACGAGGTCGTGGGGGGCGCCATCCCGCGCCAGTACATCCCCGCGGTGGAGAAGGGGGTGCTCGAGACGTTCAGCACCGGCGGCGTCCACGGCTACCCGGTGGTCGACATCGCGGTCACGGTGGACGACGGCAAGGCACACTCGGTCGACTCCAACGAGGTCAGCTTCAAGATGGCCGCGGCCCTGGCGGTGCGGGCGGCCATGGCCGAGGCCGGACCGATCGTGCTCGAGCCGATCTCGCGGCTGGAGGTCACCATCCCCGCCGAGTGCCAGGGCGACGTGCTGGGCGACCTCCACTCACGCCGGGCCCGCATCATCGGGACGGACCCCGCCGCCGACGAGGGCTACCAGACCGTGACGGCCACGGCGCCCACCGCCGAGCTGACCAGGTACGCCGTCGACCTGCGGGCGCTGACCGGGGGGCGGGGCTCCTTCACGGTCGCCTACGAGCGCTACGACGCGGTGCCCGACCACCTGATGGCCTCGATCCCCGACCTGGAGAGCTGACCTCAGAAGGGGTGGGTGTGCTGGAAGCGCACCGGGAGCTTGGTGAGGATGAGCGTCCCCAGCAGTTTGTTGGCCGGCGTCGTCACCACGGCCACCGCCAGGGTGCCCGACGGGCGGCCCAGGGGCTTGGCGACCTCCGACCGGGTGAAGTGGCCCGTGTAGCCGGCGACGCAGACCGACTGCTTCTTGGGCACGTCATCGGCCAGCCGCTGGTAGAGCCGGGGCGCCACACCGCGCAGCCCCCCGAGCGCGTACTTGCGCACGCCCTCGAGGTGGCCGTGGCCGCCCACCGCCTTGGCCGCCGTCGGGAGAGCGAGGTAGCACGACTCGTCGGTCGTGCCGAGACCGGTGCGGGCGGCCGAGCAGGACGCGAAGAGCGAGGCGACGAGCACGAGTCCGGCCAGGACGGCGGAGCGGGACCGCATCAGTCGGACGCCCCCGCCCCCGCCGCGGCCGCCGGGACCGCATAGGCGTCGGGTCCGGCCTCCACCTCGCTGGAGAGGGCCTGTCGGGTCCAGCGCCCGCGGCGCACCTGCAGCGCCAGCTGGCCGATGAAGAGCCAGCCGACGGCCAGGATCAACCAGAAGCTGATGATCCGGTAGAGCAGCACCGCGTAGGCGGTGCTGGCCTCGGCCCCGCCGAAGGCGACCAGCGCCACGGTGATGGAGCCCTCCACCACGCCGAGGCCACCGGGCGTGATGGGCAACGAGGCGGCCAGCTGTCCGGCGCCGTAGGCGAGGAGCAGCCCCTTCCACGGGATCGGCGCGTCGATGGCCGGGAACATCATGGCGAAGCAGGCGCAGTCGAGCAGCCAGTTGACGGTGCCCCAGGTGATGATGCGCCCGATCTGGCCCCAACTGAGGCGCACGGCGGTCATCCAGCTCGTGATGCGGTCGATCAGCGCCACCGTGTCGCCCCGCGGGCGGCCCGTGACCGCCACCGACAGCTTGACCGCCCCGGAGAGCACGGCGTGCAGCGGGCGCTCGTAGACGAAGAGGGACCCGATGCCGAGCATGACGGCAAAGGTGCCGATGAGGACCGGCACGAGGTCCAGGGAGGCACCCTCCTGGGTGGCCACGCCCAGACCGAGGATGGCGAGCAGGGAGAGGCTCACCGAGGCGGCCACCAGCGTCCCGGCGAGCGCCCACACCGCCAGCGTGTTGTCGGCGCCGAAGCGTCGGAACCAGCGGAAGCCGTAGACCGAGCTGACGGCGTTACCGATGGGCAGCGAGTTGGTGATGGCCTGCGACGCGAAGGTCAGCTTGACCAAGGGCGTCCACGGCGCCCGCAGGTGCCCCGCCTTCAGGAGCTCGTACTGCATGGCGGCGAAGCAGAAGTAGGAGGCGATCTCGGCCGCCACCGCCGGCCCCACCCACCACCAGTCGAACGTCCGGAAGACGGTGCCGAAGCCGTCGAGCTCCGACCTCTTGGACGAGAGGACCCAGAGCGCGACCACGACGAGACCGAACCCGATGATGATGCGGGCCGCCGGCCAGGCCTTGCGCAGGACGCGGCGCACGACGCGCCGGCCGGTGGTGCTGGCGGCGGTGTCCGCCCGTTCGGGGGCGGTACCGGGCGCGTCGGGGCGCGTCCCCACGGCGCCGGCCGGTTCCCCGGCCTCCTCTGGCGGCGCGCTACCCGGGCCAGGCGTCGCTGAGCCTCTTCCAGGACAGCTGCAGCGTCTCGGGCATGACGCGGGTCTCGGCGACCGCCGTCATGAAGTTGGTGTCGCCGGCCCAGCGCGGCAGGACGTGGAGGTGGACGTGCGCCGGCAGCCCCGCTCCCGCCGCCCGCCCGAGGTTGGCTCCCATGTTGAGCCCGTCCGGCTCGTAGGCCGCCTCGATGGTGGCGACCGCCGCCTGCGTCGCCCACCACAGCTCCGTGGCCTCCGCCGCGTTCAGGTCGGCCAACGCCCCCACGTGGCGCAGGGGCATGACCAGCACGTGCCCGCTCGCGTAGGGGTAGGCGTTCATGACGACGAACGTCGACTCGCCGCGCCAGACGACCAGGTTGTCCTCGGAGGGCGCGCCGCTCTCCGCCAAGCGGCAGAACACGCAGTCGGCCTCGTCGTGGGAGACCCCGCCGGCACGCTCGCGGGCCGTCGCCTCCACGATGTAGGCACGGCGCCACCCGGCCCACAGGTGCTCCAGGCTCATGACGTGCCGGCGGCGGCGGGCGCCCGGTCCTCGGGGAGTCCCTTGCGGTGCACCTCGTCGACCACCTCGGACACCAGGTCGGGCAGGGGCACCCCCTGCTCGGGCCGGGTCGTCCAGCTGCGCCGGTTCACGCCCACCGTCCCGGCGGCGGTGTCCTGGTCGCCCACCACGAGCACATAGGGGATCTTGGCCAGCTTGGCCCGGCGGACGAGCGCGCCCATCTTCTCGCCGCTGCCGTCGACCGTGGCCCGCAGGCCCCCGGCCGCGCAGGCGTCCACGACGGACTGCGCGTACTCGGCGTGCGCGTCGGTCACCGGGATGACGCGCACCTGCTCCGGACTCAACCACGTGGGCAGCGCGCCGGCGTAGTGCTCGATGAGCACGGCCATGAAGCGCTCCACCGACCCGAACAGCGCCCGGTGGATCATGATCGGCCGGTGGCGCTGGTTGTCCGCGCCGATGTACTCCAGCCCGAAGCGCTGCGGCAGCTGGAAGTCGAGCTGCACCGTCGACATCTGCCAGGTCCTGCCGATGGCGTCGCGGGCCTGGACCGAGATCTTGGGGCCGTAGAAGGCGCCCCCGCCCTCGTCCATGACGAGCTCGAGGCCCATCTCGAGGGCCGTGGTGCGCAGCGCCTCGGTGGCGACCTCCCACTCCTCGTCGGAGCCGACGGCCTTGCCGGGCGGCTTGGTCGACAGCTCCAGGTAGAACTCGTTGAGCCCGTAGTCGCGCAGCAGGTCGAGAACGAAGTGGAGCGTGCGGACGAGCTCGGCGTCCATCTGCTCGCGGGTGCAGAAGATGTGCGCGTCGTCCTGCGTCATGCCCCGCACCCGGGTCAGGCCCTGCAGCACGCCGGACTTCTCGTAGCGGTAGACCGTGCCGAATTCGAACAGCCGCATGGGCAGCTCGCGGTAGGAGCGCTGGTGGCTCTTGTACACGAGGATGTGGAACGGGCAGTTCATCGGCTTGAGGTAGTACTGCGTCCCGCCGTCGAGCTCCATGGGCGGGTACATGCCCTCGGCGAACCAGTCGAGGTGCCCCGACTGCTCGAAGAGGGCGCTCTTGGTGATGTGGGGCGAGTTGACGAAGTCGTAGCCGGACTCGACGTGGCGCTGGCGCGAGTAGTCCTCCATCAGCCGGCGGATGGTCCCGCCCTTGGGGTGGAAGACGGCCAGGCCCGAGCCGATCTCCTCGGGGAAGCTGAAGAGATCGAGCTCCGCCCCGAGCTTGCGGTGGTCGCGCCGCTCGGCTTCCTCCAGCTGGTGCAGGTGGGCGGCCAGCGCCTTCTCGGACTCCCAGGCCGTCCCGTAGATCCGTTGCAGCTGCTCGCGCTTCTCGTCGCCCCGCCAGTAGGCGCCCGCCACCCGCATGAGCCTGAAGTGGCCGAGGCGGCCGGTCGAGGGCACGTGCGGCCCCCGGCACAGGTCGATGAAGGCGTCGGTGTTGCGGTAGGTGCTGACCACCGAGCCCGTGGCGTCGACCTCGTCGGCCCCCGTCTCGACGGCCTCGATGATCTCCTGCTTGAAGGGCTGGTCGGCGAAGATCTCCAGCCCCTCCTCGAGCGTGTGCTCGTGGCGGACGAAGGGCTGGTCCTCCTTGATGATGTCCCGCATCTCCGCGTCAATACGCTCCAGGTCGTCGTCGCTGAAGTGGGCCCCTTCCGGCAGCTCGAAGTCGTAGTAGAAGCCGTTCTCGATCACCGGCCCGATGGCGTACTTGGCGCCCGGCCACAGGCGGCGCACGGCCTGGGCCATCACGTGGGCGGTCGAGTGCCGGAGCACCTCCCGGCCGGCGTCGGAGTCCGCCGTGACGATGGCGACCTCCGCCCCGTCGGGCAGCGGCGACTCCAGGTCCACCTCCCGGCCGTCCACGGTGGCGACGACGGCCGCCTTGGCCAGGCGGGAGCCGATGGACTGGGCGAGCGCCAGGGCCGTCGTGCCCTCAGCCAGCTCCCGCGTCGAGCCGTCGGGAAGTCCAACCGAGATGACGCCTGGCATCGTGCACCCTTTCCTGCTCCGCCGGTGGATTGCTCCTGGTCCGGACATGGTTCGTGGTCACCCAAGGGTACTGGACGACCCCCGCCGGCCCGGCGCAGAGGCGCGGCGCGGACTCAGACGGCGATGCCGAGGAGGCGTGCCCCGTCCGCCACGGGCCGCCCGGCGGCGGCCTCGTCGTCGAGCGCGCGCAGCGCGGCGGGCGCGTCGAGGTCGGCATCGAGGGCCGCCCGCACCGCCGCCAGGCCCGCCGCCCCGTCGCCCCGGGGCGCGCTGCGCCACAGCGCCAGGCGGGCCGCGGCGGCCGGCATGTCCTCCTCGGTGCGCCAGTCCCAGTCCTCGCGGTAGTGGTGCGCCAGGAGGGCGAGGCGCACGGCGGCCGGGTCCCACTCCTTGCAGAGGTCACCCACGAAGACGAGGTTGCCGAGCGACTTCGACATCTTCGTGCCGTTCAGGCCGACCAGGCCCACGTGGAACCACAGTCGGACGAACTGCTCCCCGGTGACCGACTCGGACTGGGCGGTCTCGCACTCGTGATGGGGGAACACGAGGTCGCGGCCACCACCGTGGATGTCGATCGTCTCGCCGAGCTCACGCAGCACGAGCGCCGAGCACTCGATGTGCCATCCGGGCCGTCCCGGTCCCCAGCGTGACTCCCACGCCGGCTCGTCGGGCAGGGACGGCTGCCACAGCACGAAGTCGAGCGGGTCACGCTTGTTGGGGTCCTCGGGGTGCCCGCCGTGCTCGGCGGCGAGCTCGAGCATGTGGTCCCGGTCGTAGCCGCTGACCCGGCCGAAGGCGGGGAAGGTCGCCACGCTGAAGTAGACCGAGCCACCCGACTCGTACGCGAAGCCTCCCTCGAGCGCGTCGCCGATCAGCGACAGGATCTCCGAGATGGCGGAGGTGGCCCGCGGCTCGGAGTAGACCGGCAGGAGGTTGAGCAGTCCCATCTCGGCGTCGAAACGCGCCATCTCCTCGGCCGCCAGGTCGAGGTAGTGCACGCCCAGCTCGCGGGCCTTGCGCAGGATGTCGTCGTCGACGTCGGTCACGTTGCGCACGCACTTGGTCTCGTGCCCGGCGTCCTGCAGTCGGCGCTGCAGCATGTCGAAGTAGAGGTACACGGCGGCGTGCCCGAGATGCGCGGCGTCGTAGGGGGTGATGCCGCACGAGTACATCGTCACGACCGGCCCCGGCTCGAACGCCACCACCTCCCTGCGTGCCGTGTCGTACAGCTGCACCGCTAGAGACCGGCGATCCTCAGCGTCGAGTGCGCCTTGTGCCGGATGTTGAGCGTGATGCAGACGGCCGTGAACGCCTCGATGGCGGCGGCCTGGCTCAGGCTCCCGGCGTCGAGCGGCCGCAGCCCGGGCATGAGCTCGATGAGCCCCATGGTGGCCAAGGTCGCATCACCGTGGTCCGAGCACACGAGCACGTCAGCTTCCAACCCCGATTCGAGGTTTTCCATTTCCGAGGCGGGAAGGTGGTGGAAGGCGGCCGACACGAGGCTCTCGGGCAGGGCGGCCTGGACGGCGGCGGCGACGGAGCCGCGCGGCGGCATCAGGGCCAGCATCTCGCGGCCCTCCTTCACCAGCGCGTTCGCCATGGAGACGACGACCTTGCCGGTGAGCGGCTCGTGCAGCGACCGCACGGTCGCGATGGCGCTGTCCCAGGGCGTGGCCACGATCACGACGTCCGCGCCGGCGGCACCCGCGTTGTCCGCCCCGTCCAGCCGCAGGTCCGAATCGGGCCAACGAGCCACCACGCCGCCGGCCACGGCGGCCGCCCGCTCCGCCTCGCGCGAACCGATCGTGACCCGGAGGCCGGCGTCGGCCAGCCGGACCGCGACCCCGCGCCCAGCCGGACCGGTCCCACCGAGGATTCCCACGTGCACGCCCCTACCTTCGCATAACCTCGCTGACGCAGTGGGACTCCTCGACGGCAAACGGCTCCTCATCACGGGCGTCCTCACGGACGCCTCGCTGGCCTTCTCGGTGGCTCGCCTGGCCCAGG
Source organism: uncultured Acidimicrobiaceae bacterium (assembly GCA_963826835.1). Lineage (GTDB taxonomy): Bacteria > Actinomycetota > Acidimicrobiia > Acidimicrobiales > RAAP-2 > Bog-473. Next base: position 525,762 of record CAWGYK010000010.1, on the reverse strand, counting down.
AGGAGGGCGCGGAGATCGTCCTCTCCGGCGCAGGCCGGGCTCTCTCGCTCACCCGGCGCACCGCCCGCAAGCTGCCCTCGGAGCCCGAGGTGCTCGAGATCGACGTCACGTCGCCCGAGCAGCTGCACGCGGCGGGAGCAGCGCTGGCGGCGCGTTGGGACCGCCTCGACGGCCTGCTGCACGCCATCGGCTTCGCCCCGCCCGACTGCCTCGGCAGCGGCATGTTCACCGCCGGCTGGGAGGACGTGTCGACGGCGTTCAACATCTCGACCTACTCGCTCAAGGCGCTCGTCGACGCCTTTCTCCCCCTCCTCGAAGCGTCGGGGGCGGACGGTGGTGCATCGGTGGTGGGCCTCGACTTCGACGCGACGGTGGCCTGGCCCGTCTACGACTGGATGGGCGTGGCCAAGGCGGGACTGGAGTCCCTCTCGCGCTATCTCGCCAAGGAGCTGGGGCCCCGGGGCATCCGGGTCAACCTGATCGCGGCGGGTCCCGTGCGCACCATGGCGGCCAAGTCGATACCGGGATTCAGCGCCTTCGAGGACACCTGGGCCGACCGGGCACCCCTCGGCTGGGACGTCCACGACTCGACGGCGGTGGCCAAGGCCTGCCTCGCCCTCTTCAGCGACCTCTTCCCCATGACCACGGGCGAGATCCTCCACGTCGACGGTGGCGTCCACGCCGTCGGCGGCTCCGCCTGACCTCGTCGGGCCGCCGACCAGGTCTGCGAGGCGCCGACTGTAGGTTGCAGGCATGAGTATGCGGGGCCACGGCATGGGAGGCGGTCGCGGAGGCGGCTGGGGCGGCATGCGGTCCATGCGCCAGGACCGGGCCGTCCTGGAGCATCGGGTCAAGAAGGGCACGGCGCGACGCATGCTCACCTTCGCCGTCCCCTACCGCAAGATCCTGGCCGTCTTCATCCCCGTCGTCGTCCTCGACGCGGCGGTCGGCGCGGTCAGCCCCCTCATCCTGCGCGCCATCATCAACAACGGCATCCTCAAGCACGATGCCGACCTCGTCATCTGGCTGTCGGTCCTGGTGGCCGTCCTCGCCATCGCCGATGCGGGCCTCGTCCTCACCGAACGCCGCATCTCGGCCTTCATCGGCGAGAGCCTCATTTACGACATGCGATCCAAAGTGTTCCGCCACATCCAGCGCATGCCCCTGGCCTTCTTCACCCGGACCCAGACCGGCGCCCTCGTCAGTCGGCTCAACAATGACGTGATCGGCGCGCAACAGGCCTTCACCGACCTGCTGTCCAACGTCGTCGGCAACTTCGTCACCGTGGTCATCGTCCTCGGCGCCATGTTCTTCCTCAGCTGGAAGATCACCCTGGCCGCCCTCGTCCTGGTGCCGCTGTTCCTCGTCCCGGCCCGCTTCGTCGGCCAGCGCATCGGCTCGCTCACCAAGGAGGGCTACAACCTCAACAGCGAGATGAACATGGTCATGCAGGAGCGCTTCCAGGTGGGCGGGGCCATGCTCGTGAAGCTGCTGGGGCACCCCGAGGCCGAGGCCACCTCCTTCGAGGCGAAGGCGGGTCGGGTGCGCGACATCGGCATCGCGCAGGCCACCTACTCGCGCGTCTTCTTCGTCTCGCTCACGCTGACCGGCGCCCTGGCCACCGCCCTCGTCTACGGATTCGGCGGTGTGGCCACGGTGGACGGCACGCTGACGCTCGGCACCCTGGTCGCCCTGACCGCCTACCTGACCCGCCTCTACGCGCCGCTGACCCAGCTGTCGAACGTCAACCTCGATGTGATGACCGCCCTCGTCTCCTTCGAGCGCCTCTTCGAAGTGCTCGACATCGAGCCGATGATCCAAGAGGACCCCGACGCGGTCGACATTCCGCGGGGCAACGCCTCGGTGGAATTCGACAACGTGAGCTTCACGTACCCGAGTGCCGACGAAGTCTCACTGGCCTCACTCGAGTCGGTGGCGGTGCTCGAATCGGGCCTGCGGAGCGAAGTGCTCCATCATGTCTCGTTCAAGGTGGAGCCGGGCCACATGGTGGCGCTCGTGGGGCCCTCCGGAGCGGGCAAGACGACCATCTCGAACCTGGTGCCGCGTCTCTACGACGTGACGGGCGGGTCGGTGAAACTCAGTGGCATCGACGTGCGCCACGCCACCATGGCGTCCGTCCGCGACGTCGTCGGCGTGGTCACGCAGGACCCGCACCTCTTCCACGACACGCTGCGGGCCAACCTGATGTACGCCCGCCCCGAGGCGACCGGAGCGGAGGTCCAGGCGGCGCTGGACCAGGCCCAGATCGGGCATCTCGTCGCCGACCTGCCCGACGGCTTGGACACCGTCATCGGCGAGCGCGGCTACCGACTCTCGGGCGGTGAGAAGCAGCGGGTCGCCCTGGCCCGCCTGATGCTCAAGGCGCCCGACATCGTGGTGCTCGACGAAGCCACCGCGCACCTGGACTCCGAGTCCGAGGCTGCGGTCCAGCGCGCCCTGCGCGAGACCTTGTCCGGCCGCACCTCGCTGGTCATCGCCCACCGGCTCTCCACCGTTCGGGAGGCGGACGAGCTGCTGGTGATCGACGGGGGCCGCGTCGTGGAGCGGGGAACGCACGCCACGCTGCTGGCCGACAACGGCCTGTACGCCGAGCTGTACCGGACGCAGTTCGCCGACCAGGAAGAAGAGACCGAGACCGCCGGCGCCTGAGTGGGACGGCGGGCAGGCCAGGCCGCGGATGGGCCTCCAGGCGGGACCTGCAGGATCGGCCGATGAAAAGTAGAATCCGTTCTAATTGCCCGGGACGGCCCGGGCAGTCGGTCGCCATCTTCGTCGACCAATGTCAACGGAGACCCGATGAGGAGGTATGCCCGTGCACAACGAGCTTTGCGAACGCCTGGGTATCGAGTTCCCGATCTTCGCCTTCACGCACTGTCGTGACGTCGCCGCCGCGGTGAGCAACGCCGGCGGTCTCGGCGTCCTCGGCGCCGTCGGCTTCAGCGCGGACGAGCTCGAGGTGGAACTGACCTGGCTCGACGAGCACGTCGGCGACCGTCCCTACGGGGTCGACATCGTCATCCCGGGCAAGTACGAGGGCATGGGCGAGCTGGACCCGGTGAAGCTGGAAGCGGAGCTCCGGGCCATGATCCCCGACGAGCACCGCACGTTCGCCAAGAAGATCCTGGCCGACCACGGTGTGCCCGAGCTCGAGGGCGGACCGCGGCGCGAGCTGCTGGGCTGGACGGCCGCGACGGCGGCGCCGCTGGTCGAGGTCATCCTGCGCCACGACAAGGTCAAGCTGGTGGCCAACGCACTGGGCACGCCGCCCGACGACGTCATTGCACAGGTGCACGACCGCGGGATGCTCATTGCCGCCCTGGCGGGCTCGGTGAAGCACGCGTTGAACCACAAGGCGGCCGGCGTCGACATCGTCATCTGCCAGGGCTCCGAGGGCGGGGGCCACACGGGGGACGTGGGCTCCATTGTGCTCTGGCCCGAGGTGATCGACGCCGTCGCGCCCCTCCCGGTGCTCGCCGCCGGCGGCATCGGGTCCGGGCGGCAGATGGCGGCGGCCATGGTCATGGGCGCGGCCGGCGTCTGGACGGGGTCGCTGTGGCTGACCGTGGAGGAAGCCGATGTGCCACCCAAGCAGATGGAGTCGTATCTGAAGGCGACCTCGCGGGACACGGTGCGCTCCCGGTCCTTCACCGGGAAGCCCTGCCGTCTCCTCAAGAACGACTGGACGGACGCCTGGGAGGCGCCCGGGAACCCCAAGCCGCTCGGCATGCCGCTGCAGATGATGGTGGCCATCGACTGCGTCTCCCGCGGTCACGCCTACCCCGAGGAGGCCAGGGACGTGAACTTCAACCCGGCCGGCCAGGTGATCGGGCTGGCCAAGACCGTGCGGCGCACCAAGGACGTCGTGCTCGGGATGGTCGAGGAATACGTGGACGCGCTGGAGCGTCTGCAGCAGCTGAACGAGGGCGCCACGGCCTGACGGGCGGGCCGGTCGTTCGGCCTCATATCGCCCAGGACGGAGACCCCTCGCGTTACCGTTGCCCGCATGTCGGGCGACATTGGCGGAGGCGCCGTCAGCCCGCCGTCGACTGCGACCCCGCGAACCGGGGAGGACGACGGTGAGCGGTGGCTTCCGTCCCTCATCGACGCGCTGAACCGGCCACTGCCCGGATGGATCTGTGTGCTCGGATGGTGCGCGGCGACGGGGATCTTCCTGGCACTCGTCGCCACCTTCGCCGGCCCCAGTCGCATCGACCTGCGCGAGTCCGACTACAGCACGTGGGCGATCGCCCATGGCCAGATCGCCTGCGCGTTCCCTTCCGTGAGCCCGTTCGAAGAACCCTCGGCGGCGCCGCTCTATCCCCTGCTCTCCGGCGGGATCGCTGCGATCAGCCTGATCGGACACAGCGCGCCGTTCCCATCGGCCGCCGCTCTCGGACCGGACTGTGACAAGGCGTTCGGCGCCATGGACCTCTGGGCAAAGCACACCGGGGCGATCGTCCCGACCACCTGGATCGGATGCGTGACCTGGCTTGCGCTCATGGCCGGCGTGATCGCGTGGCTCCGCGCGTCAGGCCGGGGACGCCGCGGGTGGGAACCGGTCACCCTCATCTTCCTCGCAGGCGTCCTGCCGGTGTGGATGTGCGTCCAGAGCTACTTTCACCCACAAGACCTGCTCGCGATGGGCTTGGCCCTGTCCGGCATGGCATGCGCCTGCCGCGGACGCTGGGTGGCGGCCGGCGTGCTCTGCGCACTGGCCATCCTCTCGCAGCAGTTCGCGCTCTTGGTCGCCGCACCTTTGTTCGTGATTGCACCGGTGACCAGGAGGCTCTCCTTTGCGGTGGCGGGTCTGCTGACTGCAGCGATCCTGGTCAGCCCTCTCGGGGTCCTGTCGTCCGGGCACGTCTTCCGGGCCATCGGGCTGGGAACGGGGAACAATCCCGGCGAGGGTGGGACGGTTCTCTGGGAGGCGCATGCCAACGGCGCGGCGGCCGTACTGCTCTATCGAGTGGCGCCTCTCGCGGTCTCGGTTGTGCTCTCGTGGTGGGCCGCACGACGTCTCGGCCCGGGCGTTCTCCAGCCCGTGGCGGTCCTGTCTCTCGTGGCGGTGTCGCTCGGCCTGCGGCTCGTCTTCGAGGCAAATTTCTACCCGTACTATTTCATGGCCCTGTCGGTGACATTGGTGTTGCTCGAAGCGACCCAGGGGTCCATTCGCCGGACGGTGGTCGCGTGGTTGGCTGCGTTGACCCTGTGGATCTGCCGTCTCTCCCCCGTGCCCTTCGCTGTCAACGCGTGGGGGGCGTATCTGCAGAACGACCTCGTGCCGCTCTTCATAGGAGGCTTCGCGCTCATCGCCATCCTCTTCCAGCTCGTTCGCGGCGGCGACCGCAAGAACCTCTGGCCCTGGGTCGCCGTGGCAGCTGTTGATCTCTTCACGTTGTCACCGTTCCAAAACGCATTCAGCACCGGGCGAGTCGTGTGGTTCTGGCAAGTCGTTCTCGTCGTTCCCGGCATCGTTCTCGCGGCCATGCCTTTGCTCGCCCGAATCCGGCAGCCGGGTGCGACCGGTTCACCGGCCTACGAGCCCTCGCCCGCTCCAGCAGCCTGATTCAGGGGAGAGCCCGCCCGGCGACCAGGTCTTTTGTTCACCAGGTCCTCGTGTGAAGCCTCTGCGGGTGCCATGATTTCGCGGGAGGAGGCCCAATGGTGGAGAGAGACGGGGATCTCGAGGTGGAGTCGGGGCGCGCAGGGGTGCAGCGGGGAAGGCGGTCCATCGCGACGGCGGGGTTCGTGATCGGCGCCATCGTGGTGCTCGGCGTCATCCCCGCCTGTAGCTCACCGTCACGTCCTGCTGCCGTCTCGGCGTCCACCTCCACGTCCACGTCGCCGACCACGACCACGTCCACGACGGCCCCGCAGTCGGTCACCTTCGAACAGGGCTCGGCGGCGGAGGTCGCCGATTGTCAAGCTGACGCCGAGAGCGTCGAGACCGCCCTCGAGGCCTATATGGCGGGGAAGGGCGCCTACCCCACACCCCCGGCGCCGTGGAGCGCCAGCACGTACGCGGGCGACTACGGGCCCCTGACATCGGGCGGCGGCGGTGACTCGTTCCTGCACACGGCGCCGTCCGACAAGTACTACGTGATTGAGTACGACTCCGCGGGCCACGTCTGGGTCGCGCCACCGGGGTCGTTCAGTCCGACGTACAACGTCGGGCAGGACTTCGGCGCCAACCCGGACATCTGCGACGCAGCGGTCGGCTAACCGGTCGTTGTCCCGGCGGCACCCCGCACCAGCACGCCTGGTTCCCGCCTCGGTTTCGTCGCACGGCCGTTCGCGGCCTCGCCCCATCTCCTTCCCGACAAAGGGCCCACCGTATTGTGGCCAGATGTATCCGGGAGGCGGCCGCAACGACCCGGCAGCGGGTTCCCCTCCGCCCGGGCCACCCACGTGACGGACGGGAGCTGATCGCTCGTGGTGCGTGCGCCGGCGAGCCATGACACCCGAATGGGGTCGCGCCTGAAGTCCTGGCTCGGAGCGCCGCTCACGCCATGGTGGTGCGTGATCGGGTGGTTCGTGGCCACCGCCATCTTCTTGGGTCTCGTTGCGCTCTTCGGCGGGCCTTCCCACATCGATTCGCGCGAGACGCTCTACGGCACGTGGGCCGTCGCCCACGGGCAGATCGCGTGCGCCTACCCTTCGGTGAGCATTCCGGGACAACCACCCCCTGCCCCCCTCTATCTCCTGCTCTCCGGTGGGATCGCCGCCATCGCCCAGATCGGGCACGGGGTTCCGTTCCCGTCGGCGGCCGCCCTCGGGCCCCACTGCGACAAGGCATTCAGCGCCATGGACCGCTGGTCTCTGCACGTCGGAGCTGTGGGACCGACGCTGTGGATCGGATGCGTCGGATGGCTCGCCCTGCTGGTCGGGGTCGTCGCGTGGCTGCGGACGGTGGGACGCGGTCGTCGGGGCTGGGAGCCTGCGACCCTCTTCGTCGTGGCGTGCCTGCTGCCCGTGTGGATGTGCGTGCAGAGCTTCTTCCACCCCCAGGATCTCGTTGCGATGGGCCTCGCCCTCTGCGCCATGGCATGCGCAGGCCGCGGACGTTGGGTCGGCGCCGGCGTCCTCATCGTCCTCGCGGTGCTGGCGCAGCAGTTCGCGCTCCTGGTCGCGGTGCCGCTGCTCGTGCTCGCTCCCGCCAATCGCAGGGTCCCGTTCGCGGCAGCCGGCCTCGCGACCGGTGCGCTCGTGGTCCTTCCGCTCATGGCGCTCACCTCGGGTCACGCCCTGACATCCGTCGCGCTCGGAACCGGCGGCGACTATTCCGTCGGCGGGACCGTGCTCTGGCACCTGCACCTCTCGGGTACACCAGCAGTGCTGCTCACCCGGGTGGCGCCCGTTGCGGTCTCCCTCGCCCTGTCGTGGTGGCTCCTACGACGGATCGGTCCTGCGGCACTGGAGCCCACCAACCTGATCTCCGTCGTGGCGGTCTCGCTGAGTCTGCGCCTCGTCTTCGAGCAGAACCTCATCCAGTACTACTTCATGGCGCTGGGGGTGGCGTTGATCCTCCTCGACGTCACGCGGGGTCGGGTGCGCACTTCGGTGGTCGCGTGGTTGCTCGCCATGTCGCTCGTGATCTGCAGCTACGGGATCCTGCCCTTCGGTGCCGTCGGCTGGGGAAGGTCCTTCCAGGACGATCTTCCGCTCGTCGTCGTCGCTTCCGCTGCCATCGTGGTACTCGTCCGCGTCCGGGGAGGTCGAGGCAGCGGGAGCACCTTGGCGTGGCTCGCGCTGGCCGTCTGTGGTGTCCTCACGGTGTGGCCTCCCGGCATCACGCCCGTCGAAAACACAGCGTCCATCTGGTTCTGGCAGTTGCTCATCGTCATTCCGGGGATCCTCCTGGCCAGCGAGCCGCTGCTCCGGAGCCTCCGACGAGCTCGCGCCGAGCTGCCACTCACCACCCCAAGTCACTGAGCTCTGTGGGACCCACCGGTTCCCGGGTCGCCGCGTCAGCGCACGCCGCCTCCACGTCGTTCCATGGCCGGGCGGCAGCCGACGGTGGCACGTAATGTGCCTGGATATGGATCTCCACGAAGCGTTGTATACGACCCGCGCCATGCGCCGGGTCCGACCGGACCCGATCCCCTACGAGGTCCAAGCCCGCATCCTCGATGCGGCCGTCCGCGCGCCCTCGGGCGGGAACCAGCAGAACTGGCGCTTCCTGTGGGTCGACGACCCGGCGCAGAAGGCCGCTCTCGCCCCGCTCTACCAGCACGCCATGGGTGAGCTGTGGAAGAGCGTCTACAAGCCCCAGCTCGATGCGGCCCATGCCAACCCGGACGCCCCCGAGTCCGTCCAGATCCTCAAGGTCCAGCGCTCGGCCCAATGGCTGGCCGACCACTTCGAGACGGTGCCGCTCTACTTGTTCCCCTTCAGCCAGCACGACCCGACCGGCGGCTCCATCTACCCGGCCGTGTGGAGCGCCATGCTCGCCGCCCGGGCCGAGGGCGTCGGGAGCTGCCTGACGGCGCTGCTCCAGTTCTTCCACCCGGCCGAGACCTACGAGATCCTCGGCGTCCCCGCCGACCAGGGCTGGCACCTCTCGGGCACCGTCAGCTTCGGCTACCCGACCGGGACGTGGGCCGTCGCCCCGCGCCGGCCCGTGCACGAGGTCTCCTACCGCAACACCTGGGGCACCGAGGTCGGCTTCGAGGTGCCCGAGCCCCTGTGGGAGGGCTGACCCGGCTCACGGTGCCCTTCGCCGGCACCGTGCTCCGAGTGGCCGTCTCCCCCGGCGACCGGGTGGAGGCCGGTGCCGTCCTGCTCCTGATTGAGTCGATGAAGATGGAGCACGTCGTCGAGGCCAGCGCTTCGGGGACGGTGGCCTCGGTCGACGTGTCGGTGGGCGACGCGGTCCGATCCGGGGATGCGCTGCTGTCCATGGAAGACGACGACGTCGTAGGCGGTGGCCCCGCGGCGGTGGTGGCGGAGCCCCCGGGGAGCGGGGACGAGTCCCGTCCCGAGCTCGTCGAGCTGCGCGCCCGGGTGGCGGCGACCCTCGACGGGGGCCGAGCGGCGGCCACCGAGCGCCGGCACGCGGGCGGGCGACGGACGGCACGGGAGAACGTCGAGGACCTCTGCGACCCGGACTCCTTCGAGGAGTACGGCGGTCTCGTCATCGCCGCCCAACGGGCGCGGCGCAACCACGAGGACCTGGTGGCCAACACGCCGGCCGACGGCCTCATCGCCGGCATCGGCCGGGTCAACGGCGACCTCTTCGGCGAGGAACGGTCGCGTTGCGCGGTGCTGTCCTACGACTATTCCGTCCTGGCGGGGACCCAGGGTCAGATGAACCACAAGAAGAAGGACCGCCTCTTCGAGCTGGTCGAGCGGCTCGGCCTCCCCGTCGTGCTCTTCGCCGAGGGCGGCGGCGGGCGACCCGGCGACACCGACATGGCCGTCGTCACCGGGCTCGACACCGAGGCCTTCGCGCTGTTCGGCGCCCTCAGCGGGAAGGTGCCCCTCGTCGGCGTGGTGTCGGGGCGCTGCTTCGCCGGCAACGCGGCGCTGCTGGGCTGCTGCCACGTCGTCATCGCCACTCCCGACGCCAACATCGGCATGGGTGGCCCGGCCATGATCGAGGGGGGCGGGCTGGGCGTGTACCGCCCGGAGGAGGTCGGCCCGGTCTCGGTGCAGGTGCCGAACGGGGTCGTCGACGTCCTCTGCGCCGACGAGAAGGAGGCCGTCGAGGTGGCCCGCCGCTACCTGGCCTACTTCCAGGGGGACGCGTTGGACTGGACGGCGCCGGAGCAGGAAGGGCTGCGCGACGTCGTGCCGCCCGACCGGCGGCGCGTCTACGACGTGCGGCGGGCGGTCGAGCTGCTGGCCGACGAGGGGTCGGTCCTCGAGCTCCGGCCGTCGTTCGCCCCGGGCATGGTCACGGCGCTGGCCCGGGTCGAGGGCCGCGCGGTCGGGGTCATCGCCAACAACCCGATGCACCTTGCGGGTGCCATCGACGCCGCCAACGCCGACAAGGCGGCGCGTTTCCTGCAGCTGTGCGAGGCCTTCGGGCTGCCCATCCTCTCGCTGTGCGACACGCCGGGCTTCATGGTGGGGCCGGAAGCGGAGGAGACGGCGCTGGTGCGCCACGTCAGCCGCATGTTCGTCGTCGGCTCCACGCTCACGGTGCCCTTCGCCTGCGTCATCACCAGGAAGGCCTACGGACTGGGTGCCCAGGCCATGGCGGGTGGCAGTTTCCGCCGTCCGCTGTTCACCGTGGCCTGGCCGACGGGTGAGCTGGGCGGGATGGGCCTCGAGGGCGCCGTCCGCCTGGGCTTCCGGCGCGAGCTCGACCTCATAGACGACCCCGGCGAGCGGGCGGCGTCGTTCGACGCCATGGTTTCGAGGGCGTACGAGCACGGGAAGGCGCTGCACGTGGCGGAGCACTTCGAGATCGACGACGTGATCGACCCGGCGGCGACCAGGCGCCGCTTCGTGCACGCGCTCGGGGCGGCGGGGCGTCCGGAGCCGGGCGGCGGCCGGCGACCCTTCGTCGATACGTGGTGACGGCGACGGAGTCGGGAGGCGACGGATGACAATGACAGAGGACGTGGAGGCCGAGATCGAGCGCCTCGTCGGCGCCATGACCCTCGATGAGAAGGCCTCCCTCACGGCCGGCGCCGGCATGTGGTACCTCCCCCCGGTCGAGCGCCTCGGCATCCCGGCGCTCAAGGTCTCCGACGGCCCGTCGGGCGTACGGGGCGACAGCCTCATCGGCCGCCGTTCCCTGTCGCTCCCCTGCGGCATGGCCGTGGGGTCGACGTGGAACCCCGACCTCGTCCGCCGGCTGGGAGCGGTGCTGGCCGACGAGGCCCGCTCCAAGGGCGTGCACGTGCTGCTCGGTCCCACCGTCTGCATCGTGCGCACGCCCCTCGCCGGCCGCACGTTCGAGTCCTTCTCCGAGGACCCGCTGCTGACGGCCCGCATCGCCGTGTCCTATGTCGAGGGGGTGCAGGCGGGTGGGGTCGCCTGCTGCATCAAGCACTTCGCCTGCAACGACCAGGAGCACGAGCGGATGACCATCAGCGCCGAGGTGGAGGAGCGGCCCTTGCGGGAGATCCACCTCGCCGCCTTCGAGCAGGCCGTACAGGAGGCCGGCGTCTGGTCCGTGATGACGGCGTACAACAAGGTCAACGGCGTCTACTGCGGGGAGCAGCCGGACCTGATCGGTGGTGTGCTCCGGGGTGAGTGGGGCTTCGACGGCCTGGTCATGTCCGACTGGTTCGGGACGCACTCCACCGTGCCGGCGGCGCGGGCCGGGCTCGACCTCGAGATGCCCGGTCCCTCGGCGTGGTTCGGACCCACGCTGGCCGCCGCGGTCCGCGACGGCCAGGTCGACGAGTCGGTGGTCGACGGCCAGGTCCGCCACGTCCTGCGCCTCATGGGGCGGGTGGGCATCCTGGGGCGCCCGACGTCACCCGAGGAGCGGGAGGAGGACGACCCGGGGCGGCGGGCGGTGGCCCGCCGCGTGGCGGCGGAGGGAACCGTCCTGCTCGTCAACGACGGGCTGCTGCCGCTGGGGCCGGCACTCGTCTCGAGCGTCGCCGTCATCGGCCCCAACGCCGCCCAGCTCGCCATGGGGGGCGGCAGCTCCGAGGTCACCCCGCACCGCCGGCGCCGGGTCGACGAGGCGCTGGCCGACCGGCTCCCCGGCGCCGTCGTGACATACGAGGTCGGCTGCCGGATCGACCGCGCGCTGCCGCCGATCGACCTGCGGCTGCTGACCTCGGCCGGCCGCGGCGAGAACCTGCTGATCGAGTACTTCGACAACCCCGAGCTCGCCGGTGCCCCGGTGGCCACGGAGTTGGCGCACACGGCGCGGGTGCTGTGGATCGGCCCCCCGCAGACGGGGCTCACCGTCGGCGCATGCTCGGTGAGGCTCTCCGCCGTGTTCACGCCCGACGTGTCCGGCGCCTGGCGGCTGGGACTCGAGAGCGCCGGGCGGGCCGTCCTGCGCCTGGACGGCGCCGAGGTCGTCGACAACTCCGAGCCGTCGCGTGGCTCGAGCTTCTACGGCGCGGGCAGCGAGCCCGTCGAGGTGACGGTCGACCTCGCCTCCGGACATGCCTACGAGCTGGCCGTCGAGATCTGGCCGCGTTCGTCCTCCTCCCCCATCATGGGGGCTCGTCTTGGCGCGTCGCCGCCGGACACCGGCGACGAGTTCGAACGTGCCGTGCGCGCCGCCGCCGAGGCCGAGGTCGCGGTGGTCGTCGTCGGGTCGAACGGGCAGTGGGAATCCGAGGGGCACGACCGCCCGGACCTCTCGCTGCCCGGCCGTCAACGCGAGCTCGTCGAGGCCGTGCTCGAGGTCAATCGACGCACCGTCGTGGTCGTCAACGCGGGCTCCCCCGTCGAGATGCCGTGGGCAACCCGGGCCGGGGCCGTCCTCATGACCTGGTATCCGGGCGAGGAGGGCGCGGACGCGCTGGCCGACATGGTGGTCGGGGTGTCCGAGCCGTCGGGACGGCTGCCCGTCACGTTTCCCGCCCGTGTCGAGGACGGGCCGGCCGGACTGGGCGTGGAGGGCGACCGGTATCCGGGCGTCGAGGGCGCGGTCGTCTACGGGGAGGGCGTCCTCGTGGGCTACCGCTTCTTCGAGACGGCCCGTCTGGCGCCGCTCTTCCCCTTCGGCTTCGGGCTCTCCTACGGAGACATCGCCTTCGCCGAAGTGGAGGTGGCCGAGGACGGGACCTCGGTGACCGTCACCCTGGTGAACAACGGGACCCGACCGGGCACCGAGGTCGTGCAGGCCTACGTGCGCGCACCGGAGTCACTGGTCCGCCGCCCCGACCGGGAGCTGGTCGGCTTCGCCAAGGTCACTCTCGACGCGGGAGACCGGGGGACGGTACGCCTGGAGCTGGGCGCCGCCGCCTTCCGCTACTGGGACGTCGACTCCCACGCCTGGCGCTCGGACCCGGGCCGTTACGAGGTGCTCGTCGGCGCATCGTCACGCGATATCAGGACGAGCACGATGGTCACCTGGGGCGGCACGCCGGCGTCGTGACGGACGTCGGCGACGACGCGGGCGCGGCAACCTCGGACGCACCGCGACCGTGGACCTGGACGTGGGACCGGCTTCTCGTCGAGCCGCGGCGGCCCGAGGCCATACGCGAGCGCCAGGATGCCCACTGGTTCGCCGTGGCGGCCGTGTGCGTCGGCGCATTCATGGGCCAGCTGGACGCGTCCATCGTCACGGTCGCCCTCCCCACCCTCCAGCGCACCTTCGGCGTCTCGGTGGGGGCGGTCACGTGGGTCGGTCTGTCCTATCTGCTGGTCCTGGTCGCCACGGTGATCGCCGTCGGGCGCTTTGCCGACATGTGGGGCCGCAAGCTCCTCTACGTCTACGGCTTCTTGATCTTCACCTTTGCCTCCGTGCTCTGCGGCCTGGCCCCCGGCCTCGGTGCGCTGTGCGGCTTCCGGGCGCTGCAGGCGATCGGCGCGGCGATGTTGCAGGCGAACAGCCTGGCCATCATCGTGCTGGTCGTGCCCGCCCGCTCGTTGGGGCGGGCCATCGGCCTGCAGGGTACGGCCCAGGCGCTCGGACTCGCGCTGGGGCCGTCCATCGGCGGGCTGCTCCTCGCCGCCGGTGGCTGGCGCCTCATCTTCTTCGTGAACGTCCCCTTCGGGCTCTTCGGCGCCGCCGCCGCGATCCTCCTGGTGCCCCGCAGCCGCAACCTCATGGCGCGGGTCCGCTTCGACTGGACCGGGCTCGGGATCTTCTTCCCGGCGGTGGTGGCGCTCCTCTCTGCGATCTCCTTCGGGGCGGAGCTGGGCTGGAGCTCCACCCTTATCATCGGGCTCTTCGTCGCGGCCGCCGTCCTGGTGGGGCTGTTCGTCTGGCACGAGCGCCGCGACCGTGACCCCATGCTCGACCTCGGCCTCTTCTCGAATGCCCGGTTCTCGACGGGGATCGCCAGCGGCGTCGGCGCGTACCTCGTGATGTTCGGCGTGTTGTTGCTGATTCCCTTCTACCTCGAGCGCGGGCTCGGCCTGGGAGCGGCCCGATCCGGCCTGGAGCTCATGGCCATGCCACTGGCCTTCGGGATCGTGGCGCCGTTGGCAGGGCGCTTCGCGGACCGTGTCGGGAGCAGGCCCCTCACGGTCAGCGGGATGGCCCTGGTGACCCTGGGCCTGGCTCTCATGGGGGCGTTCCGACCATCGACCGTCTGGTTGCTCCTGCTGCTGGCCGCGGTCGGCGTGGGCATGGGCCTCTTCACGTCGCCCAACAACGCCTCGATCATGGGCGCCGCCCCGGGGCAACAGGCGGGGATGGCCTCCGGGGTCCTCAACATGTCGCGGGGCCTGGGGACGGCGTTGGGCCTCGCGGTGACGGGCAGCATCTTCGTGGTGGCCGGGGGTGACAGCGGCGGGACGAGCGGCGCCGCGCACGCCTTCACCGTGACCGCCTACGTCCTGGCCGCGACCGCGGGGGCCGCCGGGGTCGTCTCCGCCCTGCGGGGCAACGGGGCACTGGCCAACGCCACGCTGTCGTCAGTCGAGTAGACCAATCGCTCAGCCTGTCGCTTGTGCCTGCACCACCATCATCTGGTGACAGCCGGCACTGGAGCATGTCCGGGGACACCAACGGGGAGCTGACCTTCGTCGGCCCGAAGGGTCGAGTGACGGTGACGCGCCCGTCGCCGATGTGGACCGCCGTGACGGGTCCGGCGGCGGCGCGGGCGGTGGGCGAAGCCGTTCCGAAGGGCTAAACCCGGTCGAGCTCCAGCATCTTGATGGCATTGCCGCGCAGGATCTTGTAGGCGGTCTGCTCGTCGAGGCCGGCGCACAGCTTCTCGATGTAGGCCTCGGAGTAGGGCCACGTCGTGTCGGTGTGCGGGTAGTCGGTCTCGAAGCAGATGTTGTCCTCCCCGACCTCCTCGAGCGAGCGCAGGCCGTGGCGATCGGCCGTGAAACAGCCGAAGATGCGGCCGTAGTACTGCGTGGAGGGGGGAACGGGGATGCGGTCCTTGGTGTGCAACCAGGAGTTGTGCTGCTCCCAGACGGTGTCAGCCCGCTCGAGGACGTAGGGGATCCAGCCGATCTGGCCCTCGGAGTAGGCGAGCTTGAGCTTGGGGAAGCGGAGCAGGTTGCCCGAGAAGAGCCAGTCGGCCAGCGAGGCCATGGCGTTGTTGAAACCGAGGGTGCCGCCGACGGCGGGATGGCTGTCGGGTGACGCCATGGGGTTGGTCGACGACGAGCCCACGTGCATGCAGATGGTGACGCCGTAGTCGTTGCAGACCTCGAGCAGCGGGTCCCAGTAGTCGGTGTTGATGCTCGGGAGCCCCAGGCGGGTCGGGATCTCGCTGAAGGCGATGGCCCGGACGCCCCGCTCAGCGTTGCGCTTGGTCTCGGCGGCGGCCAGGTCGACATCCCAGAGCGGGATGAGGCAGAGCGGGAGGTTGACGCCGTTGGTGGGCGCGCACCACTCCTCGACCATCCAGTCGTTGTTCGCCTTGACGCAGGCGAGGCCGAGCTCCTTGTCCTCACCCTCGTAGAACGTCTGGCCGCAGAAGCGGGGGAAGGTCGGGAAAGGCAGCGAGCCGTCCGTGTAGTTCAGGGCCAGGTCCTTGACGCGCTCGTCACGGTCCCAGCACCCTTTGCGCATCTCGTCATAGGTGATGGCGGTCATGGTCATCTGGGTGCGGTCGAAGACGAGCTCCCCGTTGTCGTCCTCGGTGACCGAGGCGCTCGGGATGGCGACGAACTTCTTGTGGACGTAAATGAGCTGGTCGTCGTAGTACCAGGCGTCGCCCCACTCGCCGTCGGGGTCCTCGTGCATGTCGTACTTGGCCCCCGAGAGGTGCTTGAACGATCCCCACTGCTTGCGCTCGACTCGGGGGCCCCGCTCCCGCCATTTCTTCGGGAGCCACGTCTGCCACACGTGGGGCGGCTCGACGACATGGTCGTCAACGCTGATGATCCTGGGCAATGCCATGACTTCCAGGGTACCTGAGACCTGACACCAGCGTCAGGGAACAGGCGTCGCCGGCTGCTGGCGGCGCCCAGCGGTGGTGGGCGTGACCAGCGGCCGACGTCAGCGGGTGACGGGGGCGGCGCCCTCGCTCATCTGGTCGAAGATCCATTTGTAGGTGTTCTGGAGCCCGTCCTCGAGCGAGATGGACGGCATCCAGCCGAGCCGCTCCCCGATCAGCGTGTTGTCGCTGTTGCGGCCCCGCACACCCTGCGGTGCGGTCAGGTTGTAGTTCCGCTCGAGCGTGACGCCGGCAATGCCTTCGACGATGTCGACCAGCTCGTCGATCGTGACCAACTGCTCGGATCCGATGTTGAGGGGCTCCCGTATGTCGCTCGCCGTCAGGCGCATCGTCCCGTCCACGCAGTCGTCGATGTAGGTGAAGCTGCGCGTCTGCTTGCCGTCGCCCCAGATCTCGATCTCCTCGGAGCCGCTGAGGACGGCGGCGGCCACCTTGCGGCAGATGGCGGCGGGGGCCTTCTCCCGACCGCCGTCATAGCTGCCGTGCGGTCCGTAGATGTTGTGGTAGCGGGCGACGCGGGTCTCGAGTCCGAAATCCTCGTAGTAATGGCGGGCCATTCGCTCGCTGAACAGCTTCTCCCAGCCGTAGCCGTCCTCGGGCATGGCGGGGTACGCGTCGGCCTCCCGCAGCGGATCCACCTCGGGCGACTCCTGCTTGGCGGCGGCGTAGACGCAGGCCGAGGACGAGTAGAAGAACCGCTGCACGCCGGCCTGGCGGGCCGCCTCGAGCATGTGCGTCGAGATCAGCACCGAGAGCATGCACAACGCCTTGTTGTTCTCTATGAAGCCCATCCCGCCCATGTCGGCGGCGAGGTTGTAGACGATGTCGACGTCCTCACAGGCGCTCCGGCACGCCGCCAACTCCTGCAGGTCCGCACACCGGCTGTCGACATCGTCGAAGAGCTGGTGCCACCGATCGGGCGGTACCCGATCCACGCCGCGGATCTGGTCGACGCCCCGTTCGCGCAGGCGTGCCACCAGGTGTCCCCCGATGAACCCACCGGCACCCGTCACCAAGACGCTCGTCATCGGAATCGCTCTCCCTTTGCCCTTCAAGATGGATGGTGTCGACGACTACCCGGAGATGCCACGCCATGTTGCCCGACGTCGACCTCCGGACGCTCGGGGGCATCGACCTGTTCACCCTGCGGTCGCACAATCGTCACAGAGGCCACCAGATCGCCAAAGACCTCGACGAAACGGTCGGCCGCCGTCTCGGGGCTGGAAGGCCTCCTCGGCGAAGCACCGGCCCGCCCGTCCCATGGCCCGGCTCGATCAGAGAGACGTCAGGACCGTGGAGGGCTCCTCCAACCAGGAGGCCCCTGGGCCAGAACGGGCCCGAGAGGGCCTCCCGTACGATGGGCCCGTGCCGCCCGCGTCAGACAGCTCCCGGCCCGAGAGCGACGACGGCACCATCTCCATTGAGGAGATCGAGGACGCCGTCGTCGACGGGGACTCCCCCGTCCCGGCCCGGACGGGCACGGCGCGGGCCGCGCTGTCCCACCGGACCTTCCGCATCGTCTTCCTGGGCGCCTTCGCCTCGAACATCGGCACCTGGATGCAGAACGTCGTCCTCGGTGCCTACGCCTACGACCTCACCCACTCGAGCACGTTCGTGGGCATCATCATCTTCGCCCAGCTCGGCCCGACCCTGGTCCTGCCCATGGTGGGGGGCCTGCTGGCGGACAAGATCGACCGCAAGCGCCTCCTGATCGTCCTGTCCCTCGAGCAGCTGGTCTTCTCGCTCGGGGTGGCCCTCGTCGTGCTCTCGCCCCATCCGTCGAAGGTCCTGCTGGTGGTGATGGTGCTCGGGGTGGGCGCCGGGAGCGCGATGTTCGGACCGGCCTACTCGTCCATTCTGCCGGGGCTGGTGGGCAAGGCCGACCTGCCGGGCGCGATCTCGCTGAACTCGGCCCAGATGAACGCCTCGAGGGTCATCGGCCCGGTCATCGGCGGGCTCCTGTACTCCCTGGTCGGGCCGGCCTGGATCTTCGCCGGCAACGCGGCGACCTATCTCTTCGTGGTCTTCGCACTGCTGATCGTGACCCTCCCCCGGGTCCCGCAGGTACCGACGCAGGCCAGCCGCTGGCGCCAGTTGACGGCCGGCGTCACCGTGGCCCGCCAGGACAAGGTGGTCGGACGGTGCCTGGTCACCGTGTTCGTGTTCTCGCTCCTGGCGCTGGCCTTCATCGGGCAGATGCCCGTGGTGGCGGCGCACAACCTCGGCATCGACCTCTCCAAGTCGGCCGACTACGGCATCCTCTACGCCTGCTTCGGCTTCGGTGCTTTGACGGGGGCGATCTCCATCGGGACGGTCTTCGCCCAGACGTCCAAGCCCCTGCTGGTCCGCGTCTGCCTGGTCGGCTACTCGCTCTCGCTGTGCGTCTTCGCGCTGCAACGGAGCACGTTGCCGGCGGACGTGGCCGTGGCGGTCACCGGCGCCTTCTACTTCGCGTTCATCACCGCCCTCAACACCACGCTGCAGGCCCGGGTGCACGAGAACGTCCGGGGTCGGGTCATGGCGCTGTGGATGATGGGCTTCGGCGGGACGGTGGGGGTCGGGAACCTCATCATCGGGCCCGTGGTGGAAGCCGTCGGCATCACCAACGTGTTGCTCTTCGGCGCGGTGGTGGCGCTCGGGCTGGCCTGGTACGCCGACGTGCGGCCGCCCCCCGAGGTTCAGGTGGTGCTGGGGGCCGAACTGGCCCAGTAGGCCTCCCGCAGGGCCTTCTTGTAGAGCTTGCCGTTCTCGCCCCGCGGCAGGGCATCGGTGAAGTCGACCGAGCGGGGGCACTTGTAGTGGGAGAGGTGGCCCCGGCAGAAGGCGATGATCTCCGCCTCGAGCTCGGGCCCGGGGACGGCGTCGGGGGCGGGCTGGACGACCGCCTTGACCTCCTCGCCCATTTCGGGCTCGGGGACCCCGAAGACGGCCACGTCGGCCACCGCGGGGTGCAGCACGAGGACGTCCTCTATCTCCTGGGGATAGATGTTCACGCCGCCCGACACGATCATGAAGAGTTTGCGATCGGTCAGGTACAGGTAGCCGTCGGCGTCGAGGTGGCCGACGTCCCACAGCGTGGACCAGCCCTTGTCGTTGAAGGTCTGGGCCGTCTTCTCGGGGTCGTGGTTGTACTGGAAGCGTGGCGGTGCCGGGCCGGCCGGCGAAGTACACGACGCCGTCGTCGCCCAGGGGCAGGTCCTGCCCGTCGTCGTCGCACACGTGGACCTCGCCCCAGATGGCCTTGCCCACCGAGCCGGGGTGCGACAGGGCCTCCGCGGCCGTGATCCAGGTCATGCCCATCCCCTCGGTGCCCGAGTAGAACTCGTGGATGACCGGTCCCCACCACTCGATCATCCGGCGCTTGACCTCGGGCGCGCAGGGCGCCGCCGCGTGCACGACCGAGCGCAGAGACGACAGGTCGTAGCCGGACCGCACCTCGTCGGGCAGCTTGAGCATGCGCACGAACATGGTCGGGACGAACTGGGCGTGCGTGACCCGGTGCTCCTGCATCAATTCGAGGCACCGCTCGGGGTCGAAGTGCTCCATCACCACCACGGTCCCGCCGAGGCGCTGGGCCGTCATCGACCACACCAGCGGGGCGGAATGGTAGAGCGGCGCCGGGCTGAGGTACACGTCCCCCGGGGCGAACCCCATGATGCCGCCGAGCATGCCCGAGAGCGTGACCTCCGAGCCGAAGGGCAGGCCGGTCAGCGGGCGGCGGATCCCCTTGGGGTGACCGGTGGTGCCCGACGAGTACAGCATCGGGGAGCCCTCGATCTCCTCGGCCAGCGGCTCGGCCGGGGCCCCGGCGACGAACTCGTCATAGGAACCATGGCCCGCGGCCGGCGTGTCGCCGATCATCAGGCGCAGGCCCACGTCCGGGGTCAGGGCCACGAGTGCCGTGGCCAGCGGCGCCAGCGTGGACGACGTGATCAACGTGTGGGCGCCGCAGTCGTTGACGATGTACGCCGCCTCCTCGGCCGCCAGGTGCGTGTTGACCATGGTGTAGTAGAGGCCCGAGCGCTGCAGCCCGAACGCCACCTCGTGGGTCCGGTCGTCGTTGGGCAGGAGGACCGCCACGTGGTCGCCGGGTCGCAGCCCGTGGGCGAACAGGGCCTGGGCCAGGCGGCTGGAGCGCTCCTCGAGCTGGGCGAACGTCACCACCCGGCCCGACGACGTGATGACGGCGGGCCGCTCCCCGTCGCTGGCGGCATAGGTGGCGGGGCGGAAATGGGTCGGGGCGGTGTCGTCGGGGCTCACCGCCCTCTTTTAGCCGATGCGACGGCCGCGACGGCCGATCACCCCCGCTTCGGCGACCACTCCCAGCGGCGCATGGCGACGAAGACCCCCGCCGCCCCCCAGAGGGCGATCACGAGCAGGTCGTTCCACACCGAGGTGCCCGGGATGCCGTTGAACGAATCCACCGAGGCCGTGATGAGGTGACGGATCGGGAAGAAATTGGTGAAGGTGGCGAGCCCCGAGCCGGGCTTGACCGGGAAGTAGAGACCCGAAAGCGCGATCAGGATGAAGAAGACGAGGCTCACGATCGGGCCGGCCGCATCCGCGTTGGGCACCAGCGTGCTCACGCCGACACCGAGCGCGGTGAAGCTCAGCATGCCGACAATGAGGACGAGGACGAACGGGCCGATGTCGGCGGGCCCGTGCACGTTGTAGCCGAAGCGGCCGACCAGCAGCACCAGCACGATCTGGATCGCCGCCACGATCATCGTCGAGATGAAGATGGCGGCCAGCAGCATCCAGGTCGGGAGGGGGCTGAGACGCAGGCGCTTGAGCAGTCCCATCTCGCGGCGGTTCACCAATTGGATGGCCAAGATGTTGAAGCAGGCCGCCATGATGCCGTACGTGACGAAGGCGGGCAGGTAGTACTGGCCCAGGTTGATGTGGGCCAGGTAGCCGATCGTCGAGTGGCCCGACGTCGACTCGAAGATGACGATGAAGACGACCGAGAAGCCGATGGTGAGGGCGGCGCCGATCGGGTTGAGCCAGAACGTGAGCTGCTCGAAATAGACCTGGCGCCCCACGAGGGACAGGTCGCTCAGGCCGCGGAACGAGCCCCGGACCGGCGTCTCCGCGGTGGTCGAGCTCACCGACGGACCTCCCCCACGGCTGGCGCCTCTGCCCCGGCCCCCGGCTCTGCCGGCCTGGCGCCGTCGGTGAGCCCGAGGTAGACGTCCTCGAGCGACACGCGCAGGACGGCCAGGCCGGCCAGCGCATATCCGGCGTCGAGCGCCCAGCCCGTCAGGTCGTGCAGGACGCGGAGCTCGTCCTCGGTGTGGATCTCGACGAAGCCGTCGCCCGACGGCTCGGCCGGGACCGGCAGTGACTCCACCGTCACCCCGTCGGGCAGCCGGAATCGGATCGTCACGGCACCGAGGTCGCGCCCGCCGATGGACGCGGGGGTGCCACTGGCGACGATCTCCTGGCCGAACAGGACCGCCGCCCGGTCGGCCAGCGCCTCCACCTCGTCCATGTAATGGGTGGTCAGCAGCACCGTGGTGCCGGCTGCGGCCAGGAGGCGGATGAGATCCCAGGTCTCCCGGCGCCCCGACGGGTCGAGGCCGGTGGTGGGCTCGTCCAGGAAGAGCAGATCGGGGTTGCCGATGATGCCGAGGCCGACGTCGAGGCGGCGCTGCTGGCCCCCCGAGAGCCGCTTGATGCGGTCGTCACTCTTCTCTGTGAGCCCGATCAGCTCAATCACCTCGTCGACCGGCCGCGGGTTGGGGTAGTAGCCGGCGTTGCGGGTGAGGACCTGGCGCACCGAGTAGTAGGGCTCGACCGCCAACTCCTGCAGCACGACGCCGATGCGCGTGCGGAGCCAGCGTTGCGTGCTGTGGTCGGCCGGGTCGACGCCCAGCGTCTGCACCCTCCCCCCGGTCCGCTGGCGGAAACCCTCGAGGATCTCCACGGTGGTCGTCTTGCCGGCTCCGTTGGGCCCGAGGAGCGCGAAGACCTCGCCCTTCTGCACCTCGAAGCTGACGTCACGCACGGCCACGGTCTGCCCGTAGGACTTGGACAGGTGCTCCACGCTCACCGCCGGCATCGGCACCCCGTCTTCCCCGAAACGGCGAAGGCCCAACACGCGCGCGGGCGATCGCCCCGTCTGGCCACCATGGGCCCGACGCTACCGGGCGACGGCAATGGCTCTGCTACGAGGCCGCAGCAGCCTCGTGGACGCGGGAAAGGCGGTCGGGCCCCGGTACCTCGTCGGTCGCCTCGAGCACCTTGTCGAGGAGGTCGCGCAGCTGGCGCAGCTCCGACGGCGAAAGGGTCGAGAACGCCGTCGGAGGCACGGAGAGCACGCGCTCGATCTCGGTGGCGACCGCCCGGCCCTCGTCCGTGAGCACGATGATCTTGACGCGCCGGTCGTCGGGCGCGGGCTCCCGCCGGGCCAGTCCCCTCTCGTCGAGGTCGTCGACCAGCGCGGTGATGTAGGACGGGTCGCACCCGATCCCCCGGGCCATCTCGCCCATGGAGACCCCGTCGTGCTTGGCCAGGCGCACGAGGGTCTTGATCACCCCGGGCGACAGCTTCAGGCGCACGCCGAGCGCGGCCATCCGCTCCACGTACTCGCCCTCGAAGGCGACGCGGCGCAGGCGCTCGAAGGCGTCTTCGGCCACTCCCATGAACCGATTGTCCCACCGCAGAAACTCTTTGACAACTCCATACCTTTGAGTATTATGAACTAATCCCCATGGCATCCACCCAGGCCACCTCCTTCACCTTGAGCCCGGAGCTCCGGCGCACGTCCACCGTCGTCGTCCTGGGTTCGATCATGTCGATCCTCGACACGACGATCGTGGCGGTCGCCCTGGCCACCCTGGGCCGGGACTTCCACGTCTCGGTCACCACCATTCAGTGGGTCTCGACGGGCTACCTGCTGGCGCTGGCCACCGTGATCCCCGTCACGGGCTGGGCGGTGGACCGCTTCGGGGCCAAGTTGGTCTGGATGACCTCGCTCACCCTCTTCATCATCGGGTCGTGTCTCTGCGGCGTGGCCTGGTCGGCCAACTCGCTCATCGCCTTCCGCGTGCTGCAGGGCATCGGCGGCGGCATGCTGCTGCCGGTCGGCCAGTCGATCCTGGCCCGGGCCGCCGGGCCGCAGCGCATGGGCCGCGTCATGAGCATCATCGGCGTGCCCATGGTCCTCGGACCGATCCTGGGCCCGGTCATCGGCGGCCTCATCGTGTCGAACACCAGCTGGCGCTGGATCTTCTACATCAACCTGCCGATCGGCATCGTCACGATGCTCCTGTCCAGCCGTTGGCTGCCCAAGTGGGACACCGACGAGCGCTTCCCCACGTCCTTCGACACGCTCGGGTTCTGCCTGCTCTCCCCCGGGCTGGCGGCGCTGGTCTACTCGCTGGCCGAAGTGGGCACGACCGGGAGTTTCACCAGCATGTCCGTCGTCATCAGTTTCGTCCTCGGGGTCGTGCTGATGGTCGGGTTCGTCCTCCACGCGCTGCACATCAAGAACCCGCTGCTCGAGCTGCATCTGTTCAAGGACCGCAATTTCAGCATCGCCAACATCTGCATCTTCGTGCTCGGCGCCACCCTGTTCGGCTCCATGTTCCTGCTGCCGCTCTACTACCAGATCGCCCGCGGGCAGGAGGCCTGGGTGGCGGGGCTGCTCATGGCACCGCAGGGCATCGGCGCCGCGTGCATCATGCGCTGGGCCGGGAGCATCACGGACCGGTTCGGGCCGCGGCGCATCGTGCCGTTCGGCATCCTCCTGATGGCCGCGGCGACCGTCCCCTTCGCCTTCGTCACCACGTCGACCAGCGAAGTGCTCCTCGCCGGCACGCTCTTCATCCGGGGCCTCGGTCTCGGCCTGACGATGATGCCTGTCACGGCGGCCGCCTACTTCGACCTCAGCCACGCGGAGATCCCGAAGGCGAGCACGACCATGAACATCGTGCGCCAGGTCGGTGGTTCCGTCGCCACCGCGCTCTTCGCCGTCGTGCTCGAGCGCCAGATTGTGAGCCAACTCGGCCCGGCCGCGGCCAAGGCCGGCGGCAGCACCGGCGTCATCTCGACGACGGGCACGCTGCCGCCCCAGGTCGCCGATTCGGTGGCGGCGGCGTTCGCCCACACCTTCTGGTGGTCCGTCGGGGCCATCCTCATCGCCTTCATCCCGACCCTGTTCCTGCCCAACCATGCTGCGGCGGCGGTGCCGGCCCATGACGAAGGCGGCGGTGGCGGTGGCGGCGAGGGCGGTGGTGGTGGCGACGGCGCCGGGACGCCTATCGCCGGAGCGATGCTCGACTGACGGCACACCCCGACCACGCGGCCGTCGCCGCACTGACGGCCCGCCTCGCCCGGGCCGGCTGCGTGGCCGCGGCCGAGGAGGCGGCCGAGCTGGCGGCGTGCGCCGGGGGCGACCGTGCCCTCCTGGAGATGCTGGCCGAGCGGCGGGTCGCCGGCGAGCCCCTGGCCTGGATCACGGGAATGGCCGTCTTCGGCGACCTGACCGTGCGAGTCGACCCCGGGGTCTATGTCCCCCGCTGGCAGAGCCTCGAGCTGGCCCGACGCGCCGCTGATCGGCTCCCCGAGTACGGCACCGCCATCGACCTGTGCACCGGTTCAGGGGCGGTGGCGGCGGCGCTGCAGTCGGCGCGGCCGGCGGCGCGCATCGTCGCCACCGACAACGACGCCCGGGCTGTCGCCTGCGCCCGGGCCAACGGGATCGAGGCCCACCACGGCGACCTGTTCGCCGCCGTGCCGCCGGCCCTACGGGGCGGGACGGACGTCGTCGTGGCGGTCGTGCCCTACGTCCCCACCGAGGAGCTCCGCCTCCTCCCCCGCGACACGCTCCGCTTCGAGGCGCCCTCCCACTACGACGGCGGCCGCGACGGCGTCGACCTGCTGCAGCGGGTGGTCACCGACGCGCCCGGCTTCCTGCGGCCGGGCGGGGCCCTCCTGCTCGAGCTGGGTGGGCAGCAGGCCGACGTGCTCCGCGTGACGCTCGACAGGCTCGGTTACACATCGGTCCGCACCTGGTCCGACGACGACGGCGACCTCCGCGGCCTGGAGGCCACGCTCGGCTGACCGCCGAGGCCCGGCGTCAGCGGCGGGCGAACACCAGCGCCACCGCCGTCCGGTCCACGACGTGCCAGCGCGGGTCACGCGCGAGATACAGCGCGAGCGGCGTGTCGGGGGCCCACACGACGTAGGAGACGTCGTAGGCCGACAGCACGGGGTCGGGGTTCGTCGTGACGTTCGTGACGTCGATGAACTCGGTGAGGACGCGACCCTCGAAGAGGTCCGTGCGCCCGTCGACGAAGGTGGCCCGGTGGCGCGCCACCGAGTAGTCGCCCCAGGTGTACTGCGTGAAGATCCGGCCCGGATGCGAGCTCAGATAGTCGAAGGCGGCGACCGGTTGCGACGAGGCCACGGACCCGGCCGGCAAGGCGGGGATGGCCAGGATGACGATGGCGAGCGCCACCAGTCCGCCTCCGGCCCAGCGCCGTGCCGTCGTCCCCCAGGGCGCCCGGGCGGGCAGCGTGGCGGCCAGTCCGGCCCCGACCACCAGGAGGTACACGGCGAGCCGCTGCGTCTGCAGCGCCTCCACGAAGAGCAGGACGCCCAGCGTGCCTTCGAGCAGGGGGATCCGGCGCGTCCACACACACGCGACGAGAACGGCCAGCGGGACGCAGTAGACGAGGAGGGTCATCACCGAATGGAAGTTGGGTGAGCTCCACTCGCTGATGTACTGCGCGATCTGGCCGTTGCGCGAGACGCCGAAGTCGTAGGCCAGGAGTCCGGGCCCGTAGGGAGTGATGCACGAGGCGATGAGGCTGCCCAGCAGCGCCAGCGCGAGCGATCCGGTGTGGGGCGACTGGTGCAGACCGCCGACCCGCCCGATGAGGCGTTCGGGGATCAGCGACCACCCCAGCTCGACACCCAGCACGGCGAGGCCCAGCAGGATCGACCCGTGCGTGTTGACCCAGAGGAGGCACAGCGGCGGAAGGAGGAACAGCCAGCGCGGGTCGGTGCGCGCCTTGGTCAACGCCAGCAACTCCAGCGGGAGCCAGACCAACGAGAAGTCGAGGCCCCGGTCGCCCGCGACGGTGCCCGCGATACCGGCGGCGAGCAGCAGGACGATCGCCGCCACCCGTCCGCCCCGGGCGCCGAGCGCACGGGCATAGGCCGCGCTGACCACCAGGCAGAGCCCGCCCAGCACGATGGCGTAGAGGCTGTAGGCGGCGTTGCCGAATCCCCGGAACAGCGTCGCCAGGGCGATCTCGGACCCCCACTCGTCCGTCACCCAGCGGCGGTGCGACTCGGTGTAGCTGAACGGGTCCAACCCCATGAAGGCGTGATGGGCCAACATCCACTGGCCGGCCGCCAGGGACCAGAACTCGTCGTTGGAGAGGCCGTGGGCCCGCGCCACCGTCGCGATGAGCGCGATCCCGAGAACGATCCCGACGATCTCGATCGCCCGCTGCGGCACCCGGCGCCGCGGCGGCGGAAGCACCGGGGGTCCCCCGCGTGCAGAGGCGGCGCCGGCCGTCGGTACATCGAAGGTCTCGACGACCCGGGCGCTCGCCTGCACTGCTCCCCCCTCGTACCGGTCCCCCACCGGCATCCCTGCGTGCACGGTACAACGCGCACCGACATGGTGGCGTGGCGGGAAGGTTGCCATCGCGTCGCTTCCTTCCGACTCGGGGCGGTACGATGACGCTCGTGCGGTAGAGCCCGACGTGTCCGACGGCCGCCCGATCAGTTCGGTCGGCCACGCCCACCGTCATTTCGCGACCCCCTCCGGAGCTCCCCATGCCTTCCCCCACCGCTGCACCGCCGGCGACCCTCGTGGCCCGCCACCTGCGCCACGAGCGCGGCGGTCTCACCGTGCTCGACGACGTGTCGGTCTCCGTCGGACCGGCCACCTGCCTCGGCGTGGTCGGGCCCAACGGCGTCGGCAAGTCGACCCTCCTGCAGATCCTGGCGGGTCTGCTGGTCCCCTCTGCGGGCGAGGTCCGGGTGGACCCGCCCACGGCGACCGTCGGCTACCTCGGCCAGGAGCACGCGCGTGCGGGCGGCGAGACCGTGGGCGCCGCATTGCGTCGCCGGGCCGGCGTGGCCGGGGCGGAGGCGGAGCTCTCCGCCGCCGCGGCCTCCCTGGCGTCGGGCGGACCCGCGGCCGAGGACCGCTACGCGATCGCCCTGGCGCGCTACGAGACGGTGTCGGCCGGGGACTTCGAGGCGCGCCTCGCCGGCGCGTGCGCGCAGGTGGCGCTCCCGCCCGAGGTGGCGGAGCAGACCCTGGCGACGCTGTCCGGCGGGCAGGAGGCGCGCGTCGCCCTGGCCGCGGTGCTCCTGGCACGGTTCGACGTCACGCTGCTCGACGAGCCGACGAACGACCTCGACTTCGACGGCCTGTCCCGGCTGGAGGAGCTGGTGGCACGGCGCACCGGGGGCATGGTGATCGTCTCGCACGACCGCGCCTTCCTCGAGCGCACGGTCACCGACGTCCTCGAGTTGGACGAGCACTCCCGGACGGGGAGCACCTACGGGGGTGGCTGGTCGGCGTACCAGGCCGAGCGGTCCGCCGACCACGTGCACGCCGCCGAGGCCTACGCCGTCTACCAGACCCAGCGGGGGGAGCTGCGCCGCCGGGCCCAGCGCGAGCGGGACTGGGCCACCTCCGGGGTGGCCCGGGAGAAGAAGCACCCGCGCGACAACGACAAGGCGCAGCGCAAGTTCCGCATGGAGCGGACCGAGAGCCTGGCCGCGCGTGCTCGCCGGACCGAGCGCGCGCTCGGGGCCCTCGAAGCCGTCGAGAAGCCGTGGGAGGGGTGGGACCTGCGCTTCAGCATCAGCGAGGCGGCCCGCTCGGGCGACGTCGTCGTGCGACTCGAGGATGCGGTCGTCGAGCGGGGCGACTTCACACTCGGGCCCTTCACGCTGGACATCGCCTGGGCGGAGCGGATCGCACTCGTCGGGCCCAACGGGTCGGGCAAGACGACGCTCGTCGAGGCGCTGCTCGGTCGGCTCCCGCTCGCCCGGGGGGCGCGGCGCATGGGTCCCAGCGTCGTCGTCGGCGAGCTCGCCCAGGACAGGCGCGTGCTGGGCGACTCGTCGAACCTGGCGGAGGCGTTCACCGCCGCGACCGGGCTGCCGCGGGACCAGGCGCGCGCACAGTTGGCCAAGTTCGGCCTGGGCGCGGAGGCGGTGCTCCGCCCGTCGTCGTCCCTCTCGCCCGGCGAGCGAACGCGGGCGGAGCTGGCCGCGTTCTCCGCCCTCGGTGTCAACTTCCTCGTTCTCGACGAGCCGACCAACCATCTCGATCTCCCGGCGATCGAACAGCTCGAGTCGGCCCTCGACGACTACCGCGGGACGCTCCTGCTCGTCTCGCACGACCGGCGGCTCCTCGAGACGGTCTCGACGACCCGCCGGGTGGAGCTGCCCGGCCTGGGCCGGGCCGACCGCGGGCTGCGCGAGGGCTGACCGAATTTCCGAATTTCCGAATTTCGAAAGAAGGGGGTGTCACGAACCCGACGGCTGGATCGGCGCACACGGCACCGCGATCGCAACTGCGCTGCGCCCCAGGATCACCTCGGGCGCGCCATCCTGTTGTGCACGTGTCGTCCTCGACCACGGCGGGACGGCACGGTGGAGGCCCGGCCGACAGGGCGGGCAGCGCAACACGGGGGACATGCGATGACGAACAGCCTCAAGGCAGCCGAGAAAATGGTCCAACATCTGATCGCCGCCGCCAACCGGTCACACGGCGCGGGGAGCTGGGACTACGAGCTCACCAGCGACGTGGACAACATCGAGGTGGCCCCCCGGGCCGGCACCCACACGCTCCGGATCCACCCGTGCTGGCTGCGTTACGTGGTCGCCCAGGGCGAATTCCAGGCCTGCGTGGCCGACGAGATCGCGGCCTGGTACCTGCTGGAGCACCTGACCGGCGAGATCCCGGTCGTCACCGTGGCCTGACTGCTTCGCAGCACAGCCTTCTCGGACATCGGACATCGGACATCGGACATCGGACATCGGACCTCGGGCCTCTAGGAGAATCGGTCCTTCAGCGCCGACTCCGCCGCCGCCACACCGCACATCCCGTGCACGCCGCCGCCCGGCGGCGTCGAGGCCGAGCAGAGATACACGCCCTCGATCGGCGTCCGATAGGGGTTCCAACGGGCCACCGGCCGGAAGACCGTCTGGCGCAGGGTGGCCGCCCCGCCGTTGACGTCACCGCCCAGCAGATTCGGGTTGTGCGACTCCGCCTCGGCGGCCGTGCACACGGCGCGGGCCAGCACGAGGTCGCCGAAGCCGGGGGCGAAGCGCTCGATCTGCGCCTCCATGCGTTCGCTCATGTCCACCGGGGAACCGTTGGGGACGTGGCAGTAGCCCCACAACGTGTGCTTGCCCGGGGGCGCCCGCGTCGGGTCCACCACGCAGGGTTGGGCGAGCAGCACGAACGGGTGCTCGGCATGGCGCCCCGCCCGGACCGCCGCCTCCGAACGCGCCACCTGGTCGAAGGTGCCACCGACGTGGACGGTCACCGTGCGGCGGCAGGCGTCGGCCTCCCAGGGCACGGGACCGTCGAGCGCCCAGTCGACCTTGCAGGTCCCGGGACCGGGCCGGAAGCGCGCCCACGGCCGGCCGGCGCGGCGTGACAGCCGCGGCCCCGCCAGGGCGACGAACGACCGCGGTGAGGTGTCGAGCAGCACGGCGCGCGCCGGCGGGAGATCGGCCAGCGAGGAGACCATGCGGCCGGTGTGGACGACACCACCGAGACGACGCAGCTCGCCCGCCATCCCCTGCGTGATGGCGGCGCTGCCCCCCTGCACGACGGGCCAGCCCGCACCGTGGCCCAGCGCCGTGAGGAGGAGGCCGAAGGCCGAGGTCAACGGCGCCGTCAGGGGCTCCATGGAGTGCGCCGCCGCGCCTGCCAGCAGAGCCCGCGCCGCGTCGGTGCTGAAGCGTCGCGCCGTACGCTGCACCGAGGGCGTCCCCACCCACGCGAAGCGGGCCAGGGCCAGGGGGTCGCGCGGCAGGCTGCGCATCGGCCCCAACACGTAGGGGACGATCCGATCGAGCCAGTCCACCAACGGCCCGACCAGGTCACGGTAGGCCGCGGCGTCCCCGCCGAGGTGCGAGGCCGTCTCGCCGACGTCCCGGTACAGTGCCGCCGCCCGCCCACCCTCGAGCGGATGCGCGAAGGCCAGGTCGGGCTGGCGCAGCACGACGCCGAGACCGAGCAGGTCCAGTGAACGGAAGAAGGGCGAGGCGACCAACGCCGGATGCACGGCCGAGCAGACGTCGTGGTGGAAGCCGTCGAGGGTCAGGGCCTCGGTGCGTGTCCCGCCCCCGATCGTGGGCGCACCCTCGAAGACCTCCACGCCGAGCCCGGCCCGGGCCAGGGTCAGGGCGGCGGCGAGCCCGTTCGGCCCCGAGCCCACGACGACGGCGTCCGCACGCTGCACGAAGAGACGTTACCGACCGCCGCCCGGAGGGGTCGAGAGGCCCCGCACTGGCGCGACCGCCGCCGGGTCAATAGGTTGCGCTGGCCGGCTGGACGCGTCCGGCACGCTGAGCCCACACGACAAGGGGATCCCCATGGCAGAGGTGCACGGAACCTGCGAGCCGCGCTTCGAGAAGGTGCGCGCCACGCTGGCCGACCAGCTCGATTCGGGTGCCGACCTCGGTGCCTCCATCGCCGTCTTCCTGCACGGCGAGCCGGTCGTCGACATCTGGGGCGGCTGGGCCGACGCCGAGAAGACCCGGCCCTGGGAGCGCGACACCATCACCAACGTCTGGTCGACCACGAAGACGATGACCTTCCTCGTCGCCCTGATGTTGTACGACCGGCGCGAGCTCGACTTCCACGCCCCCGTCGCCACCTACTGGCCCGAGTTCGCCGCCAACGGCAAGGAGCACATCGAGGTGCGCCACGTCATGGGCCACACCGCCGGGCTGAGCGGCTGGGACGAGCCACTGACCGCCGAGGACCTGGCCGACTGGGAGAAGTGCACCACTGCCCTGGCCGCCCAGGCGCCGTGGTGGGAGCCGGGCACGGCGTCCGGCTACCACGCCGTGACCCAGGGCTACCTCATCGGCGAGATCGTCCGCCGCATCACCGGCGAGAGCATCGGGAGCTGGTTCGCCAGCGAGGTGGCCAAGCCGCTCGGTGCGGACTTCTCCATCGGCCTGCCCGCCAGCGAGGACCACCGCGTGTCCGACGTCATCCCCCCGCCGCCGCTCGACGTCGCCGCCATGGAGGGACAGGTCTCCGAGCTCATGCTCAGGACGTTCATGAACCCGCCCATCGACGCCACGATGGCGCACCACGAATGGTGGCGGCGCGCCGAGATCCCCGCCGCCAACGGCCAGGGCAATGCCCGCTCGGTGGCCGCCATCCAGTCGATCGTCGCCGGACGGGGCCAGGCCCGCGGTGTGCGCCTGCTCTCGGCCGAGGGCACCGACCCCATCTTCGAGGTGCAGGCGGACGGCATCGACAAGGTGCTCGGCGTCCCGGAGCGCATGGGCATGGGCTACGGCCTCAGCAACCCGCCCGACATGCCGCTCGGCCCGCGCGCCTGTTACTGGGGCGGGTACGGCGGCTCGGTCATCGTCAACGATCAGGACGCGGAGCTCTCCGTCTGCTACGTCATGAACCGCATGGAGTCGGGCCTCGTCGGCGACCTGCGCGGCACCAACATCCTCGCCGCCACCGTCGAAGGGCTCGCTTCCTAGCGCAGCACCGCCCTCAGGGAAGAACCGCCTCGGCTTCGATCTCCACCTTCCAGGCGGGGTCGAGCAAGCCCGCCACGACGACCATCGTCGCCGCGGGGCGCACGTGCCCGAGCAGCGCGCCGTGCACCGCGCCGACCTCGTCGGCGTCTTCGACCGACGTCACGTACAGGCGCGTCCGCACGA
This sequence comes from uncultured Acidimicrobiaceae bacterium, assembly GCA_963826835.1. Classification (GTDB taxonomy): domain Bacteria; phylum Actinomycetota; class Acidimicrobiia; order Acidimicrobiales; family RAAP-2; genus Bog-473. The sequence continues at coordinate 493,822 of CAWGYK010000010.1, read as the reverse complement.
CGTCCTCGAGCGAGGCGCCCGCCTCGGCCAGCGCCGCGCCGATGATCTCGAAGCACCGCCGTGCCTGCGGGCCCGCGCCCTCGGGGCAGCGGCCGCCCTCGACCACCGGCCCGGTGCCGGAGACGACGACGCGGTCGCCCACCCGGACGGCCCGGCTGAACCCGATCGTGGGCTCGAAGGGCGAGCCCGAGGAGATCCGCTGACGCTCGGCCACGCCCGGCATCCTCCCACCCCCGGGGGGGCCGCCACGGCAACCGCCGGTACGCTTCACCCCATCGGAGGTCGGATGGGTCTGGGTCGGCGGCGGAACGGTTTCCTGGTGGGATCAGGGGTGATGGCGGTGGGTGTCGCCGCGCTCGTGCTCGCCGCGGTCGGCGTCTTCGCCGGGACGGCCGCTGCGCCCACCGTGACCCATCGTGCCGCCATCGCCACGACGACCACCACGACCGCTCCGCCCGCGGCGCCCGCGGCCGGCACGCCAGTGGCCAGCACGCTGGTCGCCACGACGGACGGCGCCATCCCCGGGTATGCGTCGCCGCAGGCGGCCGCACCTGACATGACCGTGCCGGGCTCGTGGTACGGCTATCCCTCGATTCTGCCGGTGATCACGTCCGAGCCCGGGTGGCTCTACGTCCGCCTGGCCCAGCGTCCCAACGGATCGACGATCTGGGTGCGCCAGAGCGACGTCACGCTCTCGAGCACCTCGTACGACATCGTGATCAATCTCGCGACCATGCACCTCCTCGTCTACGACAACGGTGCGCAGATCTTCGACTTCCCGGCCGGCATCGGCGCGCCCGACGACCCCACCCCGCCCGGGCAGTACTTCGTGCCGATGCAGTACCCGTCGCCGGGCCCCGGCTACGGCCCCTTCGTCCTCGTCACCTCGGACCACTCCGACACCATCACGGACTGGGAGGACACGGGCGACGCCGTCATCGGCATCCACGGCCCGATCACGTCCTACGACGACTCGCTGATCGGGACGACGGGTGCCGCCATTTCACACGGGTGCATCCGGTTGCACGATGCCGACCTGGCCCAGCTCTCGATCATCCCGGCCGGCACGCCGATCGACATCATCAACTGACGGCCGTCCACCCGGGCGGTCATGCGCCGACGGCGTCGAGGTACTGCCGCGCCCGGGCGAAGGCCGCCGCCGCCTCGGGCACCCCGGCCATGACGAGGCCCTGCCACCCGTGCACCATGCCCGGCCACGACTCGGCGGTCACCGCCACTCCGGCGTCCATGGCCGCCTCGGCCAGCGCCTCGGTTCCCCGGCGCAGCGTGTCGTACTGCCCCGCCGGGAGGTAGAGGGGCGGCAGGCCGGCCAGCACGGCGAAGGCCGGCGACAGCCGCGGGTCGTCGAGGGCCAGCCGGTCGCCGGCGTACTCCCGGCCGCGCCGGCGCACCCATCCGGCGCTCAGGAAGGGATCACGGCCGGGCCCGGGGGACTCGGCGAGGGGGTCGGCGACCGACAGGTCGAACCAGCCCGAGATCGAGACGAAGCAGGCCGCCGGCGCCAACCCCTCGTCGCGCGCCGCCAGGAGCGCACCGAGCCCGAGCAGCCCCCCGCACGAGTCTCCGCTGACCACGAGGTGCCCCGGGTCGACCCCCGCCGCCAGCACCCCGCGGTACGCGCTGAGGCAGTCACGGTGCGCGGCGGGAAACGGATGCTCGGGGGCGAGACGGTAGTCCGCCATCACCACACGGGCTTCGAGCTGCTCGGCCAGCAGGGCCCCGTAGAAGTGGTAGTCGTCGAGCGGGCACGACACGAACCCGCCCCCGTGGCAGTGGAAGACGACGCGCTCGGGCCGGGCCCGACGGGTGTCGTCGTACCAGGCACAGCGCACCCCGCCCAGTTCCGTCTCGGTCACGGTGACGGAAGGCGGCACGGGGTGGCCGTGGAACGGGGCCATGGTCGCCCGGACCGCCCGGTAGTCGGCCTCCGGGTCGGCGAAGTCGTCCGGGACGAGCGCCAGGATCTCGGTCAACTGGCGGCTCGGCACCCTGGCCTCAGACCAGCTCGTAGTCGGCCAGGTCGGGCTCCCGCGTGCGGGCCCAGTAGGAGTGGAGGTCGAAGGGCCAGTTCTGCGTCACACGACCGCGCGCGTTGCGGTACCACGTCGGCACGTCCGCCACGCCCCAGACCATCCGCGCGTTGCCCTCCTCCATCTCGCGCCCGTAGCGTTCGTGGACGTCGCGCCGGCAGGACATGGTGCGGTGGCCGCTCCGGAGCAGCCGGCCGATCGACTCCACCGCATAGCGGACCTGGCACTCGACCATGATCAAGATGCTGCCGTTGATGACGAGGTTGGTGTTGGGCCCGTAGAGCAGGAACAGGTTGGGAAAGCCGGGCACCGTGATGCCGAGATAGGCCCGGGCGTCCCCGTCCCATTCCTCGTTGAGCTCCACGCCGCCGGAGCCGACGACCCGCATGGGCGCGACGAAGTCCGACGCGCTGAACCCCGTGCCGTAGATCAGCACGTCCGCCGGGTGGTCCTCACCGTCCGCCGTCCGCACGCCGCCGGGCGTGATCTCCGCGATCGGTGTGGTCACGAGCTCGACATCGGGATGACTCAGCGCCGCCGCCCAGCGCCCGTCGTCGCGCAGCGCGCGCTTGGCGAAGGGTGGGAAGCGCGGCGCCATCTTCTCGTAGAGCGCGTCGTCCTCGACCTGGGCCCGCAGGACGTCGAGCAGCATGGAACGCATGAAGTCGTTGGCGGCGCTCACCGCCTCGCCGGACCCGTCCCACTCGGGGTCGACGCGGGCCGCCCCCAACAGCCCCTCGTGCATGAGCCAGAACTGCCACAGCCGGTCCCAGCGCCCGTAGGTGGGCAGCAGCGCCAACAGGTCGTGGAACTCCGGCGGGAAGAGGTCGCCGTAGTCCTCCGTCGGCAGCAGCCAGGGCGGGGTGCGCTGGTAGACATCGAGGTGGTCCACCTCTCCCACCAGGCACGGGACGAACTGCGCCGCGCTGGCGCCGCTCCCGATCACCGCGACGCGCCGCCCGGCCAGCTGCACCGAGTCGTCCCAGGCCGCCGAGTGGAAGGACGGGCCCTCGAAGCGCTCCCGGCCGCCGATGGCCGGAAAGGACGGGCGGTTGAGCTGGCCCACGGCGCAGACGACGGCGTCGGCGACCTCGGTCACCTCGGTGCCGTCGGCGGCCCGCACCGTCAGCGCCCACTGGCGTGTGGCGTCGTCGAAGCGAGCCTCGGTCACCTCGCTCCGGAACCGGATGCACTCCCCGAGACCCAGCTCCTTGGCGGTGGAGCGCAGGTAGGCCAACAGGTCGGGCTGGGCCGAGAAGCGCGACGCCCAGCCGTTGGTCTGGGCGAAGGAGAAGCTGTAGAGCTGGTTGGGCACGTCCACCCGGCAGCCGGGGTAGACGTTCTCGAGCCAAGTGCCCCCCACGTCGCCGTTCTTCTCGAACACCGTGACGTCCAGGCCGGCCTGGCGGAGCCGGTGGGCCGCGGCCAGGCCCGAGGCGCCGGCGCCGATCACGGCACACCGGAACGTGCCTGCGGCGTCGGCCAGGCGCCACGAGGGCTCGCGCAGGTCGGTCCCCTCGAGGGCGAGCTCCTCGGTCAGGAAGCCGTCCCAGTGGTCCACCGCATCGGCGCCGACCAGGAAGGCGAAGATCCGCCGCCGCTCGTGCGCCGCCAGTTCGTGGTCGGGCCGGCCCGACGCCACGTGGGCCGACAGCGCCGCGGCGGCCCGCCGGCGCGCCTCGGCCTCCTGCTCGGGGCCGAGGCCCCGTCCCGGGACGAGGAGCTGCTCCTGGTCCGGCGCCAGCTCGTCCGCCAGCAGCGAGAGGTCGCCGGTCCGGTGCGCCACCACGCACAGCAGGGGGTGCACGTCCGCCGCGGCGAACGCCGCCGTCAGTCGTGCCGCGTCGACCACAGCGCCCCCGTCAGTCCCTCCCATGCCGACGAGCCTACGCAGGGCGGTCCCGGCCGGGAGCCACCTTTCCGCCCGTGCTCGGCGGGGCCGTCAGCGGCCCATGTGCTTGCCGAGCTCCGCGATCTGGCTGTTGACCTCGACCGTGCGGGGCAGCTTGTCCATGGCCGCGGCTAGGGACTCGGCCGTCCAGCGGTCGTCGGTGTCGACGGAGTCGGCGATCGACCAGCCGCCGTAGATCCCGACGGACCCCCCGTACACGCTGAAGACCTGGCCGTTGAAGGGACAGGTGGCCGACGCCAGCACGGCGACGAGCGGCGACACGTTCTCGGGATCGAACAGGTGCTGCCGCATCGACTCGCCCATGCCCGGCGTCTGCAGGGTGAGCCTGGTCCGGGCGACGGGTGCGATGCAGTTGGCCCGGACTCCGTAGCGGTTCAGCTCCATCGCGTTGACGACAGTCATGGCGGCGATGCCCGCCTTGGCCGCCGAGTAGTTGGTCTGGCCCACGTTGCCGTGCAGCCCGGCGCCCGAGCTCGTGTTCACGATCGCCCGATCCGTGATGGTGCCCGCCTTGGCGGCGTCCCGCCACACGTCCGCCGCGTGCCGGGTCAGGTTGAACGTGCCCTTGAGGTGGACCGCGATGACGTCGTCGAACTCCTGCTCGCTCATGGACACGAGCATGCGGTCGCGCAGGATCCCGGCGTTGTTGACCACGACGTCGAGGCCCCCGAAGGTCGCGACCGCCTGGTCGACCATGGCCTTGGCCCCGGCAAAGGAGCTCACGCTGTCCGTGTTCGCCACGGCCTGGCCCCCGGCCGCGGCGATCTCGTCGACCACCGACTGCGCGGCGGAGACGTCCGCGCCCGAGCCGTCCACCGCCCCGCCGAGATCGTTGACCACGACCTTTGCGCCGAGCGAGGCGAACAGCAGGGCGTGCTCACGGCCGATGCCCCGTCCCGCCCCGGTGATGATCGCCACTCTGTCCTGCAGCATGGTCATGCCGTCCTCTCGCTCTCGTCCGCGGCCCGCCGCCCCTGCGCGGGGGCCGGGCGAGACCATGGCAACGGTGCCCCGGCCTGTCAAACCGGCGCGCCGCGGACGCTACGCCGTGGCCTCGTCCAGGCGCCGCTCCAGGTAGCGCCGCTCGGCGTCGGTCCCGGCCAGGTCATGCGCCCGGCGGTAGGCCTCCGCGGCCTCGGGACGACGGCCCAGGCGGCGCAACATGTCAGCTCGTGCCGCCGGCAGGAGGTGGTATGCCGGCAGCCCGTCGGGCGCGATCCGCTCGATGAGGGCCAACCCCGCCTCGGGCCCCTCGCTCATCGACACGGCGACGGCGCGGTTCAGCGCGACCACGGCCGAGGGCGCCATGTCGAACAGGCGGTCGTAGAGGGCGGCGACCTCGGCCCAGTCCGTCTCGCCCGCGTGCCCGACGTGGCAGGCCGCGATGGCCGCCTGGACCTGAAAGGGCCCCGGGCGCCCCAACCGCAGCGCGGCACCGAGCCGCTCGTGCGCCTCGGCGATGGCGGCGGCGTCGAAGAGCGAGCGGTCCTGCTCCGCCAGGACCACGAGGTCCCCGGCGCCGTCCACCCGGGCCGCGCTGCGGGCGTCGTGGAAGAGCATGAGGGCGAGCAACCCGAGCGCCTCGGGCTCGTCGGGCATCAGCGTGCACAACACCCGCGTCAGGCGGATGGCCTCCGCCGTCAGGCCGCGGCGCACGAGGTCGGCCCCTGAGCTGGCTGAGTAGCCCTCGTTGAAGAGGAGATAGAGGACCGCCAGCACGGCCGCCGTCCGCTCCACGAGCTGGTGCGCCGGCGGCACCGCGAAGGGGATGCCGGCGTGGCGGATCTTGCGCTTGGCCCGGACGAGTCGCTGCGCCATGGTCGCCTCCGGAACCAGGAAGGCCCGGGCGATCTCGGCCGTCGTCATGCCGGCCAGCGTGCGCAGCGTCAGGGCCACCTGGGCCTCGAAGGACAGTGCGGGGTGGCAGCACGTGAACATCAGGCCCAGGCGATCGTCGGGAACCTCGTCGTCCCTCGGATCGGGCCCACCCGTTCCGCCGGGATCCTCTCGCTCGCCCTGCTCCACGACCGCCACCTCCCGCACCTTCGAGACGCCCAACGTGGCGCGCCGTGCCCTGTCCACGGCGCGATTGCGGGCCACCGTCGTCAGCCAGGCGCCGGGGCGGCGCGGGACGCCGTCGCGGGGCCAGCGCTCCAGCGCCGTCGCGAAGGCATCCTGCGCGCACTCCTCGGCCAGGTCCCAGTCACCCGTGAGCCGGACCAGGGTCGCCACGACCCGGCCCCACTCGGACTGGAACGCCTCGGCGACCGCGGCCTCGATCTCGGGACTCACAGTTCCCAGATCGGCCTCACTTCGATGCTGCCGGTGCGGGCACCCGGGATCTTCGCGGCCACCTCGATGGCCTCGTCGAGGTCCTTGCAGTCGACGGCGTAGTAGCCCGCCAGCTGCTCCTTGGTCTCGGCGAAGGGACCGTCGGTGGCCAAGACCTCGCCGTTGCGCACGCGCACGGTGGTGGCGTCGCTCGTGAAACGCAAGCGCTCGCCGCCCTGGAGCACGCCCCGCTCGGCCATGGTCTTGCCGAACTCGGCGTACTCGTTCGTCATGGCCGCGCCCTGTTCGGGGGTGGCGCGCTGCATCTGGCTCTCGTCTCCGGCAATCAGCAACAGGTATCGCATGGTTCCTCCTGGTTGGGGTTTGGTTCTCTTACGACGATCGGGAACCGCCCGGATCGACACCCCAGGACTGGAATCTTGACCAACTTCGCCGCCCTACGCTCCCTTGCCATGGCGAGCACCGAGATGGGGGACCTTCTCGAGCTCGAGGTGGGCCCCATCGCCGCCGGCGGGGGCTGCGTGGCGCGGGCGGCCGACGGGAAGGTGGTCTTCGTCCGCCACTGCCTGCCCGGGGAGCGGGTCCGGGCCGAGGTGACGTCCAGCACCACCACCTACCTGCGGGCCGACGCGGTCGAGATCCTGACCCCCTCCCCCGACCGCGTGGAGCCGCCCTGCCCGCACGCCGGGCCGGGCCGGTGCGGTGGCTGCGACTTCCAGCACGTGGAGCTGGGGGCGCAGCGGCGCCTGAAGGCGTTCCGCATCGCCGAGCAGCTGGAGCGCCTGGCCGGGCTGGAGCGGTCGGTCGAGGTGGAGCCGGTCGCCGGTGACGCCGACGGGCTGGGCTGGCGCAGCCGGGTGCGCGCCGCCGTCGACGGCCGTGGCGCGGTCGGCTTCCGCCGCCACCGCTCGCACCGCCTCGAGTACGTCGACGAGTGCCCCGTCGCCAGCCCGGCGGTCACCGCCACCGGCGCGCTCGCGGTCCTGTGGCCCGGCGCCACCGAGATCGAGGTCGTGACGGGGACCGCCGACGCGGTGGTCGCCGTCTCGCGACGGGGCCGGGCGACGCCCCGCCTCCCCGACGTCGGCACGGGCCTCGTCGTCGGGGGAAAGGTCCGCCGCCCGCCCGGCGAGGTGCACGCCACCGTCGCCGGGCGCCGCTACCGGATCTCACCCCGGGTCTTCTGGCAGGTGCACGTGGGCGCCGCGGCCGCACTGCTGGCGGCCGTCCTCGAGATCGCCGGCGACTGCCGGGGGGCGTCGGTGGCGGACCTCTACGCCGGCGCCGGCCTCTTCTCGGTCCCCCTGGCCGACCTGGTGGGCCCGTCGGGGTCCGTCCTCGCCGTCGAGCGGGACGCGCGGGCCTGCGCCGACGCCCGCCACAACGGCGCCGCCTTCCCCAACCTGCGCGTCCTGGAGGGCGAGGTGACCCCCGCGCTCGTGGCCTCCGCCCTGGGCCGGCCCGACCTCGTCGTGCTCGACCCGGCGCGCCAGGGAGCCGGCACCGACGTGATGCGGTCCCTCGGGGCGCACGAGGCCACCCTGCGCACCCTCATTTACGTGTCGTGTGACCCGGCGTCGTTCGGGCGCGACGTCCGCGTCCTCCTCGACGGGGGTTGGCGCCTCACGGTGCTGCGCGCCTTCGACATCTTCCCCATGACGGAACACGTGGAGCTGGTGGCGGCCCTGGAGCCGCCCGGGCGGTGAGGCATCCCGCCGGAACGTTGCCGCGTGCTGCCGCGGTCAGGCGTGCCCACCCAGCTCGTGCTCGATGTGCCCGGCCGACTCGAATTGCAAGGTGGAATGTGCCACGTCGAAGTGACCGCAGAGACACTCCTGGAGGTGGTCGAGCACCCGGCCCGCCTCGCCCGTCGTGAAACACTCGTCGGTGACGACGACGTGGGCCGTCAGGATCGGCAACGACGAGGTCAGCGTCCAGGCATGCAGGTCGTGCACCGACCGCACCTCGGGCAGCTCCATCAGGTGCCGACGCACCTCCTCGAGGTCGATGTCCTCGGGCGTCGCCTCCAGCAGGATGTGCAGGGCCGGGCGCAGCAACTGCACCGCCGCCTTCAACATGAGGAGGACGACCACCAGCGACGCGATGGCGTCGGCGCGGTCGAAGCCCCACACGACGATCACGACCCCGGCGATCAGGGTGCCCGCAAACCCGTAGAGGTCGGTCAGGATGTGGCGGTAGGCGCCCTCGATGTTCAGCGAGCGCCGGTCGGCCCGGGCCATCGTCAGCGTCGCGACCAGGTTGACGGCCACGCCCACCGCGGCGACGACGATCAGGACCGCGCCGTCGACCGTCGACGGGTGCACGAGCCTGGCCACGGCGTCGTACGTCACGAGCGCAGAGACGATCAGGAGGGCGATGGCGTTGGCCGCCGCGGCCAGGATCTCCGCCCGCTTCATGCCGTACGTGTGCGACCCCGTCTCGGGACGGGCGGCCAGGTGGATGGCGACCAGGGAGCCGGCGATGGCGCCGACGTCGACGAGCATGTGTCCCGCGTCGGCCAACAGGACGAGGGAATTCGACGCGATGGCGGCCCCGACCTCGAACACCATGAACGCCACGAGGAGGACGAGCGCGATGATCAGGGCGCGGCGGTCGGTGTCCGCCGGTGGCGGCCCGGCGTGGTGGTCGCGGCGGTCAGCCATCGGCCGTCACGTGGTCCGCGTGGGACAGCACTTCCTCGACGAGGCGGCGCACGTGGGCGTCGTCGAGCACGTAGTAGATGCGGGTGCCCTCGCGCCGGCTGCGCACGAGCCGGGCCAGGCGGAGCTTGGCCAGGTGCTGCGAGACGGCGGCCGGCTGGGCGCCCACCAGCTCCGCCAGCTCGTTGACCGGGTGCTCGCCCTCCAGCAGGGCGCAGATGACCCGCAGCCGGGTCTCGTCGGCCAGCAGCTTCAGCATCCCGACGGCGGAGCGGAACTCCTCACCGGTCGTGCTTCTCACTACCTGCGTAGACACGCAGAGAGTTTACCCGTCCGGCACGGCGCCGTCAGCCCCGCCTCGTCTCAGGTCCCCGTGAAGGTCGAGGTCGGGACGGGCTGCACGTTGCACGGCTGGCTCACCGACGACTGCGGCACCGCCGCCTGGAGCACCTTGTTCATGATGGGCCCGGCCACCGAGGCGCCGTCGGAGCTGTTGGCCTGCTGCGGGACCACGACCGCCACCGCCACCTGGGGATGGTTGGCCGGCGCGAAGCCGATCATCCAGGTGTCGGTCAGTCCGGTGATCGGGTTGGTCTGCGCGGTCCCCGTCTTGACCGCGGCGCACAGATAGGCGGGGAAGCCGACCCCGGCCGCCGTCCCGGTGGCCACCACGCCCTCCATGAGTGAGGTGACCTGCTGCGCCGTCGGCGCGGTCGCCACCGTCGACGCCGCCTTCGGCGTGTACGTCTCGACGAGGGAGCCCTGGGAGTCGTGGATGGACGACATCAGGTGCGGCGTCATGAGGACGCCGCCGTTGGCGATCCCGGCCGCCACCATGGCGTTCTGGAGCGCGGTCGTCTGCACGTCGTACTGGCCGATGGAGCTCTGCCCGAGGAAGGCCTGTGAGTTGAACGCCAGCGGCGGGAAGATCGACTCCGAGGTCTCCGGCAGGTCGATGCCGGGCACCGAGTTGTAGCCGAACAGCTCGGCCTGCTTGGTCATGATGGGCACGCCCAGCTGGACGCCGAGCTCGGCGTAGCCCGGGTCGCAGGAGAAGGGGAGCATCTGGGTCATGGTGCCGCCACAGGGACCCGACTGGTCGCACAGCGGGACGTTCGAGTCCGAGAATTTCTGGCACTGCTGCACCGGGTAGTTGAATCCGGCCAGGGACGGTTTGAGGTTGTAGGCCGCCGTGCTGGTCACCACCTTCATGGTGGATCCCGGCGGGAACGTCTCGCGGTTGGCGATGGGACGCAGTGGGAAGAAGCCCTCGTGGTCCTTCTGGGTGTAGCTGAAATAGGCCAGCTGCTCGGCCTGCAGCGACGTGCTGACCAGCGCGTTGGGGTCGAAGGTGGGGTTCGAGACCATGGCCAGGATGTTGCCGGTCGACGGCTGGATCACCACGACGGCCCCGTCCTTGTTGGCGCCCGGCGGCAGCGTCGTCAGCGCGTTCCAGGCCACGTTCTGCAGCGAGGGCTCCACGGTGAGCGTGACGTTGTCGGTGATGACCGGCTGCTGCTCGCGGAAGAGCAGCTGGCTCAGGGTCTGGGGAGGCTGCTGGTGCGGCCCGAGATACGAGTCGTACTGCTCCTCTATTCCCGCCGTGCCGTAGTACAGCGCCGAGTCGTACCCGGTGATCCCTGCGTACAGCGGGCCCTGGGGGTACTGCCGGAGGTAGTGGTAGGGGTAGTCGTCCGTGTTCGTGCCGGACGGGGTGGGGACCGACGTGGCCAGGACCGTGCCGTCGGCGGCATAAATGTTCCCACGCGGATTGAGGTACCTCTGTGACGCCACCCTCGGGTTGTCCGGAGAGGTCTGCAACTGCTTGGCCTTCACCAGCTGGATGTTGACCAGCTGGGCGATCACGAGGCCCAGGCAGGCGATCATGATGACGCCGAGCCAGCGGATGCGTCGCCCCATCAGCCCCGCGTGGGCCCGGTCGACGGTCCGACGGCTGCGAGCGCGGTCACGCGGACGATCGTAGGCGGCAGGCCCTCCGTGAGGGCTTCATGCCGCCCGGTCCACCCCGGGGCCGCCCGCAGCGTGGCCGCCGACCCCCGGGCAACCAGGACCGGGACCCCTCGGCGCGCCCACCACCCGGCCTGCAACCCCGCCGCGACCGGCACCACACCCCTGGGAGTCAGATGCGACCGCATCGTGAGACAGTTCAAGACGGGGTACCACCGTGCCGATGGACTGCCTGTGGGGCGTCCTTCTTCCTTCTTGCCTGCCCGCCTGCCCGGCGGCATGTGGCGGCGCACCGACACCGACACCGACACGGACGAGCCGTGCCGAACGCGAGAGGAGTGACGTGAGACGTCGCGCGCCGAGGCTCTGCCTCCCGGCCACACTGACGGCTGCGGCCACCGCCCTGGTCCTGACGACCGCGCTCGGGGCGGCACCCGCCGCCCAGGCCACCGAGGTGGCGCATGGCCTCGGCTTCTCCGCGATCCAGACGTGGGGCACCACGCTCAACGACGCCGGCGACCCGATCGTGCTCTCCTCGCCCAACGTGGCCGATCTCGACGGGCAGCCCGCGGTCGTCGTGGGCGACCGTGCCGGCTACGTGTACGCCTACCATCTCGCCAACGGGACCGGCGTCGGCGGATGGCCCTACTACGCCGGCGCGCCCATCGACTCCTCGCCGTCGGTGGCCCAGGTCGATCCCAACGGGCTCGATTCGGTCTACGTCGGCAGCGGCAACGTCTCGTCACCGACCCAGGGCGGATACCAGGCCATCGGCCCCAACGGGGGGGACCAGTGGTTCGTCCGCGAGACCAACCCCGGCACCGATACTGCGCAGCCCAATTCGGGCGTGGCCGCCTCGCTGACCGTCGGCTCCTACGCGGGTGGCTACGGCGTCGAAGCGGGTTCCCTCGGCCAGGAAACGTACGCGCTCGCCGCGAGCAACGGGGCGATGCTGGGCGGCTTCCCGTGGTACTCGGCCGACTCCGTCTTCTCGACCGCGGCCGTGGCCGACCTCTACTCCGACGGCAACAACGAGCTCATCAGCGGTGGGGACTCGACCGCGGGCGAGTCCTACGGGCAGACCTACGCCCAAGGGGGCCACATCCGCATCCTCTCGAGCGCCGGCAACTCGGGCACCGGGAATCCCGCCGGCGGGCTCGTCTGCCAGTACAACACGACGCAGAACATCGGCAACTCGTCGCCGGCCGTGGGTCAGTTCCTCGGCGGAGGGGGCGTCGGCATCGCCGTCGGTGACGGGAGCTACTACGAGCGCGTCCGACACGGACAAGCTCTTCGCCCTCAACACCAGCTGCGGCCTCGCCTGGAGCGACACGCTCGACGGGTTGACCACCGACTCCCCCGCCCTGGCCGACGTCGAGGGCAATGGCCAGCTGGACGTGGTGGAGGGGACCTCGGCCGGCACCATCTACGTGCTGAACGGGACGAACGGGGCCACCATCTGGTCGGCGGCGGCCAGCGGCTCGATCATCGGCTCCCCGGTGACCGCCGACCTCACCGGTGACGGGTACCAGGACCTCATCGTCCCCACGATCTCGGGGATCGACATCTTCGACGGGCGCTCGGGGGCCAAACTGGCCACCCTCGGCAGCGGCGACGGCTTCGAGAGCTCGCCGCTGGTCACCGACGACCCTGACGGGCACATCGGGATCACCGGTGCGGGCTTCAACTACGGCAGCGACAGTGGCGTCATCGCTCACTGGGAGATCGACGACACGGCCGGCAGCGGATCGAGTGTGTACGAGCTGGGTGCCTGGCCCCAGTTCCACCACGACCCCCAGCTGACCGGGGACGCCGGGACGCCGGCCCCGCCACCCATTGAGGTCCCCTGCAACGCCCCGAGCGGCGGTCCGGACGGTTACCTGCTCTCCGCGTCCGACGGGGGCGTCTTCAACTACGGCAACATCCCGTTCTGCGGCTCCACCGGCAGCATCCGCCTCAACAGGCCGGTGGTGGCGACCGCGCTGACCCATGACGGGGGCGGCTACTGGGAGGTGGCCTCCGACGGGGGCATGTTCGCCTTCGGCGACGCCGGCTTCTACGGCTCCATGGGCGGCCAGCCGCTCAATGCCCCGATCGTCGGCATGGCGGCCACGGCGGACGGCGGCGGCTACTGGTTGGTGGCCTCCGACGGCGGCATCTTCAACTTCGGCGATGCACACTTCTTCGGCAGCGCCGGCAACCTGCACCTGAACCAGCCCATCGTGGGCATGGCGGCGACGCCCAGTGGCAACGGCTACTGGCTCGTGGCGTCCGACGGTGGGATCTTCAGCTATGGCGCCGCCACGTTTGCGTTCCACGGTTCCATGGGCGGCCAGCCACTCAACCGGCCCATCGTTGGCATGGCGGTCGACGCGGCGACGGGCGGGTACTGGGAGGTCGCCTCCGACGGCGGCATCTTCTCCTTCGACGCCCCCTTCGACGGGTCCACCGGGGGCATGCAACTGAACGCGCCGATCGTGGGCATGGAGGCCAACGGGAACGGCTCGGGCTATCGCTTCGTGGCGTCCGACGGGGGCATCTTCTCCTACAACGCCCCGTTCTTCGGGTCGATGGGCGGCAAGCCGCTGAACAGGCCGGTGGTTGCCATGGCGGGCATCTGACGCCGATCCGCTGACGGCGGGAGCGCGGCGACCGCACCCTCGATACGATCGAGCCGACGCCCGGGTCGGAGGAGGCAATGTGGCCGAAGAGCACGCAGAGGGTTGGTACACCGACCCGTTCGGACGGCACGAGGCCCGCTGGATGTCCGACGGCGCCCCCACCAAACTGGTACGCGACGGTGACGTCGAGGCCTACGACGATCCGCCCGACGAGGAGCCGTCGGTCACGCCCACCATGGTCGAGGAGGAGCAGGCGAGGGACGGGTCCGACCTGATCCGCTCCGGTGATGCCGGCGCCGACGGATCACTCCGCGAGCGCATGGCCGACGCCGGCCAGTTCGGCGCCACCTGGGGCGCGCACATCCCGATGCCCGGCCCGCGCGACGACGAGTAGCCGGTCCCGGTCCGTGACGGAGCAGCGGGGGGGACGGGTGAAGGGGCCCGACGACGGCGGTCCCCTCGTCGGGCGGCGCCGCGACGGCCCGGTGCTGATCATCTCCATGGAGCGGGCCGCGAAGCGCAACGCCATCGACCGGGCGATGGCCGACGCGCTCGACGACGCCCTCAACGACCTGGACGATGACGACCAGCTGTGGGCGGGGGTCCTCACCGGCACCGCCGACGTGTTCAGCGCCGGCAGCGACCTGACGGCGGGGGGCGACTACCACACCACGCGTGGCGGCGAGTACGGCATCATCCGGCGCCGGCGCCGCAAGCCGCTGGTCGCCGCCGTCGAGGGCCCCGCGCTGGGCGGCGGCCTCGAGATCGTCCTCGCCTGCGACCTCGTGGTCGCAGCGGCGACGGCACGGTTCGGCCTGCCCGAGGTGCGCATCGGGGTGGTCCCGACCTGCGCCGGTCTCTTCCGGGCGCCGCGCGCGCTGCCGGTGAACGTGGCCCGGCAGCTCATCCTCACCGGCCAACCCATCGGCGCGGACCGGGCCTACGAGGTGGGCTTCGTCAACGTGCTCACGGAGCCGGGCGCCGCCTGCGAGGAGGCCGTGGCGCTGGCCACGCTGCTGTGCGCCAACGCGCCGGTCTCGGTCCAGGCGTGCCTCGCCGCCGTCAACGACATCGTCGGCCGGGACGACGACGTCGGCTGGCGCGAGACGGAGCGGGCGCTCGCCACGGCGGCGGGATCGGCCGATGCCCGCGAGGGCGTCACCGCCTTCCTGGAGAAGCGTCCCCCGGTCTGGTCGGGGCACTGAGCCGCGGGCGCAGGCGGCCGTGGGGCAGGCCCGCCGCCCGGTTCAGAAGCCCACCCCTCCCGTCCCGGGTGCCGTGGTCGTCGTGGTCGGCGGCGGAGGCGGCCCGGGCGCGGGTGCGGGTGCGGGTGCGGGTGCGGGCGCAGGCGGTGAGGTGGTCGTCGTGGGTGCGGCGGTCGTGGGCGTGGTCGCCGGCGCCGTCGGCGCGGTCATGGGAGCCGACGGGGTGGGCGTCGTCGCGTGGGACACCGGCGGCGGTGCGGTCGCCGGGGCGGGTGACGACGTCGTGCTCGTCGTCGAACCGGGAGCGAGCGGCGAGGCCGCGCTGGCCGGCTTCGCAGTGACGACGACCGACCACGTGCCCCACGCGTCCGTCACGTTCCCGTTCACCTGCCCGGCACCGGTGTCCTCGACGAACCAGTAGAGCGGTTTGCCGCCGTACGTCACCTGGACGACATCGCGGCGTCGCTTCTTCGTGCCCAACCTGGCGGCGTCGACGCCGTGCCCCGCTTTCGCCTTCTTCACGCCCTTCGGGAGGTCCACCTGGTGCCAGAAGCGCAGGCACTGAGCGGTGCAGGCGACCCTGCCGGCCGTGACCGCGTAGACGGTGGTGCCGCTGACCAGGATCGTGCCGAAGGTGGCGTTCGTCGCGGTCGACACCGTGAGGCTCTTCCCCTTGGCGGCGGAGGCGGCTCCCGCCGCCGGCCCGGCGGCGAGCCACGATGCCCCGAGGCCGACGACGAGGGCGGCGGTCACGACGCCGCGCCAGGAGCGCAGGCCGGGCAGATGCAGACGTGGGCCCAGACGTGGACGCAGACGTGGCCGCAGACGCAGACGCAGACGCAGACGCAGGAACTGTGGGCTTGAATGCATGAGGTGCACGCGGGCTTCTCCTCGATTCGTCGGTACCCGATGTACGGGTCACGCGCGGGAATGGATCGCCCGGTGACGCAATCCCTCGAGGGCAAGAGGGTCCGGCGGGGTTCCACGGCGGTCCCCGGGCACCCCGTCGCCGACCAGGGCCTCCCGGCCCACGGGCCGGCCGATGCCGCCTCCGGTCCGTGCACCAGGCTCCCCGGGAGGGAGGCCCGGCAGGCCTCCTCAGAAAATGATCCCTGTTCCCCGCTCGCCCGTAGTAGCTCTAGAGAGACAACATCCGACGAGGAGTCAAGCGATATGCCGCAGAACAGTCAGAAGAACCGGGAATCCCGCCACATCCTCCAGCCGGCACGGGTGGCCGCCGTCATGGTGGCCCTGGGCGCGTTGGGCCTGTCGCTCGTCGCGGCGGAGACGGCCGGCGCCGCGACCAGCGTGGTGGTCTCGGCGAACAAGACCGCCAAGCAGGGGACGTACCTCGTCAGCGGCAAAACGCTGTACACGCTCAAGCCCAGCAAGACGAGCTGTGGAGCGGGCTGCCAGAAGATCTGGCCGCCGCTGATGCTCCCCTCGGGCGTGACCACGGCGACGGCAGGCTCCGGCGTCAGTGCGGCAAAGCTGGGGACGGTCACGCGCAGCGGCGGTGCCCTCCAGGTGACCTACGGCGGCAAGCCGCTCTACTACTTCTTCAAGGACACCTCGGCGGGGAAGGTGACCGGCAACATCACGGACAAGTGGGGCAAGTGGTCCGTGGTCGTGCTCCAGGCGCCTTCCGGCTCCAGCTCCGGCTCCAACTCGAGCTCGGGGTCCGGCAACTCCAGCGCGGGCACGGGGGGCGCCTCGTTCTAGGCGGAATCGGGGCGACGACCATGGCCATGTCATCAGTTCTCATCACCACCCCGCGGACCGCCGAGCCCTCGTCTTCCGAACGGGCTGGTCGCGCCGCGTCGAGAGCCTGGGGCCGGGTGACGGCGCGGGTCTACCTTCCCGCCTGCGCGATCGCCGCACTGGCGGTGGTCCTGGTGGCGATCGGGTGGGCCGGCCACTGGGGGGACTCGGCGTTCGGCGGCTCGCTGACGATGCTCCGTCTGGTCCTGATCGGCCCGCTGACGCTGCTGATCTTGGGCGTGCTGATGGTGATCGAGCGGATCTGGCCGGCGCAACGACGACCGTTGTTCGCGCGCGGCCACCGTCATGACCTCATCCTCACGGTCATGAATGTGACGCTGGTCGCGCCACTGGTCACGGCGCTCACACTGGCCTTCGTGGAAGTGGTCCGTAGGGGTGTCCCGTGGATCGTGCTGCCCCGGATCGGCACACTCCCCCGCGGGGGCGCGATCGCGGCCATCGTCGTCGCGATGGACCTCTGCAACTGGGCGGTGCACCTGGCGAACCACAGGGTCCGGATGCTGTGGCGCTTCCACGAGCTCCACCATTCCCAAGAGGACATGAACGTGTTGACCGTCTTCCGCACCCACCCACTCATTCACGTCTCCTACCTCCTTGCCCTGATCCCGGGGGTGGTCCTCCTGTCCAACGGCGCCCTCTCGGTCACGGTGCTCGTGATCTACGGGGGCATGGTGGCGTTCGCCCACTCGAACACGCGGGCGGGCTTCGGCCCGCTCGAGCGGATCTTCGTCAGTCCCAACTTCCACCGGATCCACCACAAGCTCGATGGGCCCCAGGACGTCAACCTCGGCTTTGCCCTGACAATCTGGGACCAGCTTTTCCACCGGGCGGTCTTTCCCACCGAGGACACGATCAGGACCGATACCGGGCTGCCGGGGCGGCCACTGACCGTCGAACAGGAGGGGGCCGAACCGCATTACTTCTCGGTCCTCGTGGCGCAGTTGGTCGCACCCTTCCGCCCCATGCGCGAGCTGCCCCAGCAGCGGCTCGGGCGTCCGCCGAGGCCGTCCGAACCCGGGGCCCCGACACCGCCGGGAGCGATGCGAGGCGCCGCCTTGTTCTCCACGCGAGGAACGAAGGCCTGATGGTGACCGCTTCGGTAGGGACACAGCGTCGCTCGGTTCGGACCATCGCGGCCGCCGTCGTCAGCACCCGGCCCGCGCAGGCTCCGGCTGACTTCGCCCTCCTCGCCGCCCGCATCGCGCTCGCCTGGATCTTCATCTACTACGGAGGGGGCAAGCTCTTCGGCTGGTTCAACGGGCCGGGAATCCACGGGACGGCTCTCTACTTCTCCCAGTCCGCCCACCTCCATCCGGGAGGGTTCTTCGCCGTCCTTGGCGGTGTGATCGAGCTGGGAGGCGGTATCGCCATGGGGCTCGGCTTCTGCTCCCGCATCGCCGGCATCGCGTTGTTCGGCGACATGGTCATGGCGATGATCACCATCACCTGGGCGACCGGCATCAACTCGCGGACCTCCCCGCCCGGTTACCAACTGAACCTCGCGGTCGGCGTCCTGGCCCTGGTCGTCGCGATCATGGGCTCCGGCCGATTCAGCCTCGACTCGGTCATGGAGCGACGGCTGGCGGCGGCCTAGGGATGGCGTCGGGCCACACCCGGTCGCAGCACCCGGAGAGCTGAGTCGGCGCGTGCAGGCACCGGAGGCACATCTCCTGGCTCCGGATCGGGGTCCAAGTGGAAGTCAGCGGCCGACGCCGTTCCCCGACTCTCCGGGGGTGGGTCGGGCCATCCGGATCACGGCGAATCTCCTGGGCGCGGCGGGTGCCGCCTTCTTCGCGCAGGCCACCCTGCAGAGCTACCTCCAGACCCACCGATTCATCGGCGGCGCCTTCTTCGTGGAGCAGATGTGGGTCGTCATCGCCTACCTCATCCGGCGGCCGGCCCGTGCGGTGAGCCGACGGGTGGGCGACTGGGCCCTCGCCTTCGGCGGCACGTTCGGCGGCGTCCTGTTCCGCCCCGACGGCGCGCATCCCCAATGGGGGCTCACGGCCGGCCTCGCCGTCCAGCTCGTCGGTTTGGCGATCTGCGTCACGTCATTCCTGGCGCTCGGCAGGTCGTTCGGCTTCGTCGCCGCCGACCGGGGGCTGGTGCGGAGGGGTCCCTACGCCGTCGTCCGGCATCCGATTTATGCCTCGTATCTCCTGCTGCAGTTCGGGTACCTGCTCCAGAGCGTCTCCGTGCGCAACGCGCTCGTGCTGCTCTTCGCGTCGGGCTGCAACGTGGGTCGCGCGCTGGCGGAGGACCGGGTTCTGGCCACCAACGACCAGTACGGCTCCTATCGCGGCAAGGTCAGGTGGAGGCTCGTCCCCGGCGTCTGGTGATGCGGCGGCGGCAAGGCCGCGCAGTCAGGCGGCGTTGGAGTATCGACCCACCTCCTGGCCATTGACGAACGTCACACGGGCGGTGGTGTCGGTTCGTGCCGAGACCCCGTGCCGCAGGTCGTCGGGCCGTTGAGCGGTTCGCCGGGGAGACCTACTTCCACCCTTGCATGACATGCTCGAACCACCACTGGGGTGCCGCCGCCGTCAGGACGTTCATGTCCCAATAGTCACACCACCGGGTGATCTTCCCGTCGCGGATTTCGTGGACGGATGCGACGTCGAGGGCCATTGTCTCGCCCGTCGGCCATTCCCAGTGCTCGACATGCTCGGTCATCACAACGTGCTCGCCCGCGACCAGGTGGCGAGGCTCGTCAAAGAGGCGCGACAGCTGGTCGAACGCCAGCCTCAGGCGCGCCGTGATCTCCGCGGGGCCCCGGGCCACGTCGTCCTCGGGGGTCCCGATGTCGGTGTACTCCCCGTCGGGGTCGAAACGGGCGCCCATGGCGGCGAAGTCCTGTCGATACAGGTCTCCCCAGAACCCCTCGATCAGCATCCGGTTGTCATCGGCTGTCGTCACACGCTCTCCCGTCAGAAGACCGACGGAGAGACTAAGGGATCTCGGCTCCCGGGGTGGAGGCGGCAGGCGGTCAACCAGATCGACGACCCGAACAGAAGTTCCGGTCGAGCGCGCCCGAGGAGACGTCCTTCGTCAACGGGTTTCGTCCATCCAGCGTGCGTTGGCCTCCTCGAACAACCGCCGGGTGCGCTCGAAGTCACGGGGGTGCTCTCGGTGGGTCTCGAAGTCCCACTCCGACCGGTCAACCGAGAAGAAATCTCCCCCGTAGACGTGGAGGGCCACGGCGAATTCGCGGCGCGAGTTGGCGACCGAGTGAATCACGTCGTCCCCGAGGAGGAGGACCTCACCTGTGGGCAGCTCGCGACCGCCGGCTGCTTCCAGGCCGTCCGGCGCCCGTCGGTAGAACGCGTTGTCCTCCTGACCGCCGTACATGCCGATCACGGCCCACATCCGATGTTCATGTGGGTTGATGGCCATGCCGGGAGTCCATGCCACCTGGAGCACCGTCAGATCAGCCGCTCTGTGCAGCGTGGTGATGCCGCCATGATCAACCGGTCCGAGCGCGCGATCGAGCGCTGAGGGGTCGGCCACCAACTCGACGAGCACATCACGAACGGCAAGGACGGGTGCATGCTCGGCAACCGCCGTTTGGCAGCGGGAGACGATGTCGTCGACGGTCAGCGCCACGACTCCAGGCTAGGACGCCGGCCACGGAGATGGGCGCAGCTGGGGACAACGAGCGGCCGGGTCCCGTCGGGCCGGCGTTGTCCAGATGTTGTGCCGTTCGGTCCGGTCGGCTCTAGTCCCGAACCAGACTCAACCCTCAGCATCGTGGTGGGGGGCGGAGGCTCGAGGTCTGTGTACGCCTTGGGTCACCGCCCCTCGCTGCGCGACGGGGGCTGCTCAGGGTGGGCAGGACGGGCGAGGAGCGGGAAGAGCCGCGACCCCAGGTGGACGGCGAACTCGATGGCCAGCATGGGCGACATCGTGGGGTCGGAATCGGGCGGGTCGGGCAGGTCCTTGTCGCGGCGGGCGTGCTCGTAGAGACCGTGGCAGAGGTGCCGGCCCAGCGTGCCCAGGGCCCGCATGGCCTCGACCTGCTCCGCCTGGAACGGCGGGCACGGCAGCGGGTCGACATCCGGCCAGGTCTCCGGTGGGCGCGGCGCCTCGAGGCTGAAGATCTTCCCGAAGCTGGGCGCGGCCGCATCCCGGGCGGTGAAGGGCTCGCCGAGGTTCCACGCTTCGCGCAGGGTCGTCAGCAGGGAGGTATGGCGGAACTCGTCGGTGCACACCGTCCCCGCGGGGACCCATGGCGACACGACGAGCGCGGGGACGCGGTAGCCGGAGCGATCGAAGGCGAACCCGAGCTGGCCGGGGGGCGAGCCGGGATGCGGAGGCGTCACCGGTCCGGGGGGGACGTGGTCGTAGGTGCCCCCCGGTTCGTCGAAACCGACGAAGAGCACGGTGTTGAAGACGTTGGAACCGGTCGGCGAGGCCGCGGACCGAACGGCCCGGTAGATCCGGCCCAGGAAATCCTCCCCGGCGAGGATCGACGACGGTGCGTCCATCAGGACCTCGACGCCCGGAATCAGGGCCCGCCCGAATGCGGGGTGGTAATCCCCGTGGCCCGCCAGCAGGTTGGGCTCGATCAGTGAGAAGTCGGGCAGGGTGCCCTCGGCAGCGTCCCGCTCGAACTCGGCGAAGGGGACGAAATGGGTGGCAAAGCGGTCGCGCAGCCGCGGCATGTGGATGAAGCCGGTGAAGGAGAGAGGTCCGGGCTCCAGCACGTAGACCTTCCATGTCCTGCCGCAGCGTTCGAGGCGGTCGAAGATCGTCTCTGCCATGTGGTGGCGCATGAAGTTGGTGACCGGCCGGTTGACCACGAAGTCCGAGGAAGAGGCCGCGGTCCAAAAGGAGCGGTTGGCCAGCGTCTGCGACGGGACCTCGCTGAACCAATGGTCGAACACGCCGAAACCCCGCGCCAGCGTACTGATGACCGGCACCTGCTCTGGCGTGTAGCCGGTCATGATCTGGCTGTACTCGTCGTAGGTGGGCTGCCGGCCGAGCTCGACGGTGAGAAAGCTGATGTAGTCGGTGACGAAGCCGTCCATGGTCGCCTGCCGACCGTCCTGCGGTGCGTTGTAGGGGGCCACCATCTCGGTGGCGTCCTTGCACCGGTTGACGTCGTCGAGGATGTTGAAGAGCTGCGTGTTGGTGTGGGGGTACTCCTCGCCGGGGTCGGGGTCCGGGACATCCATCCCGGCGGAGACGCCGTACGGCACAACGCCGTACTCGGCGCCGTGTTCGGCCCAATCGGGCACCGGGTTGCTGAGGTCCTTCCCCACCACACCCTCGAAGGACGCAACCTCCCGGGGCCCGTAGAGGCGCCCGAGCAGATTGTCGAACGATCGGTTCTCGAAGAGCACGAGCACCATATGGTCCATCGCGTTCTCTCGTGCCGGGGGCATGGGTCCTCTCCGCTTCGGGTGGTGGGCGACCGTACGCTATCGCCGCGCCGGGCCGACGCTCGGACGGCGTCGGTGCCCGAGCAATTGATCCCGAGATGCTCGCGTCGACCGGTCTCGGGGCGGTGCAACGACCGGCTGGTCGAGCGTGCCGAGAGCCCCAGCACTCCTCGCAGGAGGGAGGCGACGCGGCGGACGTGCTTCCCGAATCCCGGACCCGATGCTGGCCAGCGGGTCGACGAAGTTCGCCTCAGTGGGTCGATGTAGTATTCGGGAACCTCAATTCGGGTGAAAGCGCCGTCGCTTACGGCGGCAAGAGTGGCAGCGCTGTGGCAACCAAATCGAAGGGCGGGACCGTCGAGCCATGGCACATGCTGCGCCTCCACCCGACGTCCCATAGCGACGGGCGAGAAGGTTCCCTGCTCCTCATGCCTCCGCCACGCAAGGCCCTGCGCCACGCACTTCCCGTCGTGCTCGAGGGCGTCGTTGGTCCGCTCGTCGTGTTCTACCTGCTCCTCGTCCTCACCGGTTTCAGAGGTGCATTGATCGCGGCTGTCACCTGGTCCTATCTGGCGCTGGGTCGGCGCCTGCTGAAAGGCGAGCGGGTTTCGATGTTGTTGCTGTTCGGGACCATCCTCCTCACCTTGAGGACGGTGATCGCCTTCGTCACCGGGAGTGCATTCATCTACTTCGCGCAACCGACGGCCGGCACCGTCGCCATCTCGGTTGCGTTACTCGTCTCGGCCATCGTCGGGCGGCCCTTTACGCAACGGTTTGCCCACGACTTCTGCCCCATGGACCCCGCCATCATGAGGCGACCACTCGTTCGTCGATTCTTCATCCGGATCTCAGTCCTCTGGGCCACGGTCCTGATGCTCAACGCGGGGCTCGTCTTTTGGTTGCTCGTGTCATCGTCGCTCCGTTCCTTCGTTCTTGAGCGCTCGGTGGTGACGTACGGGCTCACGGCCATCGCAATCTTCGTTTCCATCACCGGATTCATTGCGATGATGCGTCGCGACGGCATCACCGTTCAATGGGCGAAGACTCAGGGGTTTCGGCTCGACTCGGAGCTCTGACTCCAGGCGTTCGGCAATCTGATCACCCGCAAGACCGAGGACGGTCGTCGCGTCGTCCTCGAATATGAAGTCCATGGGACCATACTTGCCACCGGCGTGAAGTACGTCAGTCGATTTTGTTCAATCGTGGAACTTGGAAACCGCAAGATTGCGCACTGGAGGGACTCCATGGACTCTCTCTCAAAGTGGAACGCACTGATGGCGCGGACGCAATAGGCAGAGATGCCAACGACCGCCGGAGACCGGGCCCTCGTCCACGCCCATGCCTCGTCGCGGCAACGCCCTCTCTCACGCATTGTCGGATATTCGAGCAGAGATGACGGCTGCGAACTCAGGACCACGCAGTGCCTCGAGAAACGCGGCCCTCTCTTCGGCCATTCGACCTTCGACGGTTGGCTCACTCGAACGCAGAAGAGTCTTTGCCGCACGGGAAGCGAGTGGAGGTTGCCCGGCCACTTGTGACGCAGCAGCAAGGGCCGTCTCCAGAACCGGGCTGACGGCGGCATTCGCCAAACCCCACTCGGCTGCCTCTGAGCCCGTCAGATGCCGCCCGGTCAAAATGAGATCGGAAGCGCGACGCTCGCCCACAACCCGCGGAAGGAGCAAACTCGAAGCCGCTTCCGGTACGAGACCCAGTTCGACAAACGGTGCCGAAAGCTTTGCCGTGGGCTCGACATAGACCAGGTCGCAATGCAGGAGAAGGGTCAGCCCGATGCCAACGGCGATGCCATTGACCGCCGCGACCAGCGGCACCCGCACCGACGAAAGAGCGGCCAGGAAACGAGCGACCTCATCGAGACTTGCACCGGAGGCAAACTCAGCCAGGTCGTTCCCGGCGGTGAAGACATCGCCAACCCCCGTGATGAGGACCACGCCGACATCCCGGTCCGAGTCGGCCTCGAGCAGCGCGTCCGCCATCGTCTTGTACATCGCCTGAGTAAGCGCATTTCGCTTCGAGGGCCTGTCAATCGTCACCAACAGGCAACGATCCTCGACCTTGACCTTCACCTGCCCCGTCTCGTGCTGGACGACTGGACCCCTCCGAATTTCGCTCACCGGCGCCTCACGATCCCTGCTGAAGTGGGACGGAACCCTAGCCCCGAAGGCCGAGGTCTTCCCACCTACCCCATTGGCGAACGAGGGCACCTTGGGGAGAGCCAAAATAGAATGGCGTGAGATGCGGCACGCCACTTCCGAGACGCTCCAAGAAATCGAGCCGCTCCTTGAGAGGCTCCGCTCGGTGCCGGGACTGGTCGAGAAGAAGCCCGGTATCTTCTACCGTAGGTCGAAGGCCTTCCTGCACTTCCACGAAGACCCGTCAGGTCTTCACGCGGACGTACGATTCGGGGAGGAGTTCGAGCGCGTGAGAGCCGAAACCCATGTGGAGCGCGACGCACTCGTGGCGAGGGTTCGAGCTGTGTAACCCATCTCGCCTACCCGGCGCACGGGGACTACCCATGGGGCCGCCTCGGTGACGGCCACGAGCAGTGCACCTTTGGTGGCACTTCGGAAATGAACGGGGTACGGCGATCGCGATTGCGGGCATCCGGCACAACTTGGCGGTTATGGGATACCGGACGGGCATTCAATCGAGACACCTTTCGTAGCGCTCAGATATGGACTCCCCGGCCCAGCGCAATCAACTCCCGAGTGCATGCAACGCTCACATTGATACGTGATCGCCCATAAGGATCAGATTCTCGACTTCGTTTAGCTTGGCGGAACTCAATGTCCCCACCTTTTCAATCAGATCCTCTTGCGACGAGGTGAAAACCCACGTGCAGTTGATGTGTCCCGGTCTGGGCAGTCCTACTCGGACGACATGGCCATTGAGTCCGAGGTCAACTTCCACGGCCACACCCGAGATGTCTTCGTTGGCTGGCTCGACAGCGACCATGCACCGAAGATCGTCATTGTCGAGTCTGGAGAGCACGACCACTGGGCGAAGGTGGTCGAACGATGCCATCCAGACATCACCCCGATTGACAATCTCGTCGGTTCTGGGAGTCGGGTTCACTGCGTCATTCTAGTGGCACTTCCGAATCGAGCGGGGGCGAGCGGGGTGTGGCCGGACGGGAGGGATCCGCGAGCGTGTGGCGGGGGTCCACCAGTCTGAGGTTTCTCGACGACCGCAGACGGAGGACCCCCGTGGTGACAGACCCTACGCGCATATGTGAGCTGCTTGTCGGCTTGCCTGAGGTGACCGTGCTCGGCCTCGAAGACGAGGTGGGCGCCCCGTTGTCCATCCATGTCGAAACTCGTGCTCGACGTCCGGGATGCTCGGAGTGCGGCGTGCTCGCCCGGGTGAAGGACCGTCCGGTGGTCACCCTTGTCGATCTTGCGGCGTTCGGCCGTCCCACCCGCCTCGCGTGGCACAAGTTCCGGTGGCACTGCGCGGAGCCGACCTGTCCGGGCGGCAGCTGGACCGAGGACGAGCCGAGCATCGCAGCCAAGCGACTGATGCTGTCGGATCGGGCCGGACGGTGGGTCACCGAACAGGTTGGCCGTCACGCCAGGACCGTGAACGAGATCGCTGTCGAGCTCGGTTGCGATTGGCACACCATCAACGACACCGTCGTCGCCTACGGCACCGCCCTGGTGGAACACAAAGACCGGTTCGGAACGGTGGAGGCCCTCGGTCTCGACGAGGTGCTCTTCGCCCGGATCGGTCCATGGCACCGTCAGGAGTTCTCCACCCAGATCGTCGACGTGAACGCAGGCCAGCTGCTCGACGTCGTTCCAGGTCGCAGTGGTGACAAGCCCAAGGAGTGGCTGGAGGCGAAAGGGAAGGATTGGCGGGACGACGTCAGATGGGCGACGCTCGACCTCTCCGGTCCCTACCGAGCGGTGTTCGACGAGAAGCTGCCCGGCGCCACCCAGGTGGCTGATCCATTCCATGTCGTGAAACTCGCCAACACCAAGCTCGACGAGTGCCGACGAAGAGTCCAGAACGAGACCATGGGACATCGTGGCCACAAGTCCGACCCCCTCTATCGCTGCAGGCGCCTGCTCACCAAGGCCGACGAACGCGTCGATGAGAAAGGGAAGGAGAAGCTCCTCGGGCTCCTGCGGGCTGGCGATCCCCGAGGCGAGGTGACCAGCACCTGGCATGCAAAAGAGGCCGTCCGCGAGCTCTACACCCACACCGATGCCGAACTCGCGCTCGAGTGGTTGGGGCGTCTCTGCGATGACATGGTCGACACCGACAACCCGATCGAGATGCGCTCTCTCGGCCGGACCCTCAAGCGATGGAAGCACCAGA
Organism: uncultured Acidimicrobiaceae bacterium; assembly: GCA_963826835.1. Lineage (GTDB taxonomy): Bacteria > Actinomycetota > Acidimicrobiia > Acidimicrobiales > RAAP-2 > Bog-473. The sequence continues at coordinate 467,612 of CAWGYK010000010.1, read as the reverse complement.
TCGTCGCCTGGCACACCGGTCACGTCACCAACGGTCCCACCGAAGCAGTCAACAACTTGATCAAGCGGGTCAAGCGGGCCGCCTTCGGCTTCACGTCGTTCCGCAACTACCGGATCCGGTCACTGCTCTACGCCGGGAAGCCCGACTGGGCACTTCTCGCAACGATCAAACCCCGCTGAAATCCGAAGTCCCCCTTTGGTCTGGATCATCAATCAGACACGTCAGATAGGAAGTACGTGGCGACGTTGAGTTGCGCGAAGTCTGCACCATCTCGATGCCCCGGCATGGAGGACGCTGACCTGCTTTCGTCAGCGTTGCATCAAACCGAGTTCCAGCTGGTTGGCTCGTGACCTGTAGGAAGCTCTTCAGAGGTTGGTTCGACTACCAACGCCAACTGTTCACTATGACGCGTGCATCTCGTTGGCTGGTGGCCAAGTTTGACGTGGATACTGTCACGATTTCCAGATAGGAATTGTGTTGCACGTAGTACTGAGCCCCGAACTCGGCGCCGATGGTTTTCGTTTCAAGCTCGTAGGTGACCTGGCCCGCATAACCCAAACGATTGCTGACGACAGACGTCTTGAGATGGCTGGCACCGATTTCAGCGAATTCGATCTTCGCTTCCGCCACTGCTGTTTGTGCGAATGCCCGCCCGGTCGGATTGCCTGCGGAAGACGACACTATGACGTTGACATTCGGTACAGATGAACCGTCGACTGGACCAATGGCAAATACCTTCATCCCTTTGGACGCTGCCGAACTTATTTGACCGTTCAGAGCATTGGTCAGGGCGGGATCGTCGTGGGTTGACGCGTTCAGAAGTGCCGTCACGTCACTGCCGTTCAGAGGAACCTGCTTCCAGTTGACTGGAAGGTTGAAGGAGAATCCATATTGCGGCTCTTTGATGACCACTCCTGATGAGGCTCCAGCGCCTGTATCCCCAAGGGCGAGCAGAATCGCCACAAGTGCCACGGACGTTCCGACCTGCCGAGGTCGGCAGTACCGACGATCCTTTTTCACCCAAAGCCTCCCGAGACTTGTCCATATGAAGATGTCGTCGGCCGCATCCGTCACTTTAGATCGTTTGATTGCGCACCGCCCCACTCGTACCGCGAGGTGCCCCATCCCGGCAGCGAGACTGCGGCACCTCGCCGGGATTCAGGTCGTCAGGTAGGCGGTGATGGCATCGGCAAGGCCACGGCGAGCTTCTCCACTCTCAGTGAGGGTACTGATCTCCCCTTGCATCTGGATCCCATGCATCGCCGCTGGGAGGAGTTGTTCGACGCGATGGAGTTTCGTCTTGGAGCCCACCAGTCCCTCCAACATGGCCCTGATCATTGTCGTCCAGGCCTGATCGACGTGTTCGATGGCGGCGGCCGTGCGGGGCCACTTTCTCGTCAGGGTCTCGTGGTCACGGCTGAGGGACATGCGGATGGTCTGTACTGCCCTCGCTTCGGGGGCGTCTAGGGCGTGCCAGAGCCAATCGACGATGGCCGACACCTGCCGGTCGATCGTCCGTTGTTGGTGGGCCGAACCGGCGAGGCGGGTGGACGTCATCGCGTCGGCCACCTGTTCGAGAACGGCCGCCCAAAGGCCGTCGGCGTCACCGAATTGATGTTGAATCGTTCCCCAAGTGACTCCCGCCTCTTTGGCGATCCGGTTTGCGCTCACCGTCTCGGGTAATCCCGTGGCGAGGCAGGACACCGCCGTGGTGAGTATCGCCTGTCGATTCTTTCTGCCGCGGCGGTTCAGTCGGGTGCCTTGCGCGCTCAGTTCGATGTGTGAAGTCATCGAAGGACTCATGACCAAGATCTCATGTCGCCATGGCGATGCCGATGATCCAGACAGACGAACACGCCTGCTCCGATGTCAGGCATCCCTACTGAGCGGGTGTCGCTGTTTGTCGATATTTGCCGGCCTCGATGTTCACGATCTGTCGGTCTGAGTCCCGCTCAAGATGGTGTTCGCGTACGTAGGCACCCGGTTCGGCGGCGTAGTCAACTGGCTCGGTCTCGAGGGTGATCCTCCACCTGCAGTGCGGTTCGTCAGCCGAGGCTCTGGGGGGCAGCTTCAACGGGTCGATACGGATGTTCGGATTCCAGCGGGCTGCACCGTGTCGGAAGCCGAAGAGCTCGAGGTGACCGCAGATCTTGTTCACCATGTAGTCCATGATCTCGGGGCCGCCCGCCTCCCCCGCCTCAGGAACGCCACACTGGGGAGTGAACATCTCCCACTCGTTCTCACCGATCTGTCGGAACGTGAGCGTCATGCGTGTCGACATCGCCGGTAGGCACTGCCACACCTTCAGCGGCGTCGTGACCTCGTCCTCACCTGAGAAACCCATGAGACGACTGATCGTGTAGTTCTCGTGGTCTCCCGCCCCGCCGTCGCCGAACCACACCGTGTGGTGCATCTCGTCGGCCACTTCCTGGCCGAAACGCTTGATGGCCTCGGCGTACCAGGCCCGGTTCACGGCCCCGTAGATCTCCCCGCCGATCTCGACCAGCTTCATCAAGGCTTCCTTGGAGAAGTCCCTCAGCCGCAGATCCGGTTCGAAGGGGCCGCTGTAGTCGTCGAGCTCCTTGGCATCTGAATTCTGCAGTGGCACGTGGATCATCCCCTTCGGTTGTGGAGAGCGGACTGGGTAATTACCATAGATCCCTATATGAGCTTAGCCTTGGAGCCCACGGTCGGGAGGAAGCTGTGACGACGTTGCACCTCGAGGACTTCTCACGGAGCGAACTCGCCAAACTCGTTCGGGAGTACATGATCACCGCTCACGTGAACGACCGGACCGGCCTGGCTGCTGTCCAACTCGATCCGGGCAGCCTCGACTACGCCACCATCGCCATCGAAGAGTGGATGGGGGCCAGCCCGATCTACACCCGTCGCATGCAGCGCGCCCTCGGGTTTGCCGGTGGCGAGGACGTGGCGACAATCTTCAAGGGCCTGCAGCTCGACTGCGGCTTCGTCCATCAGTACATGGACGTCCGCTACGAGGTCGAGAGTTCGCACAAGGGACGGTTCTGGCTGGAAAGCTGCGGTGCGCTCCTTGACGTGGAGCCCCATGGCCAGGACCTTGTTTTCACGATGTGCCACACCATCGAGGACCCCACCTTCGACGCCACCGCCGTCGCCACCAACCGGAGGGCACAAACTCGCCCGGTCCACCGTCCGCCCCGCCACGATTCGGTGGATCCGGTGCACCCGCACTGTGAGTGGACAGTGACGATTGACCCGTCCCACGATCCTGTCGCCGACCACCCGTTGATGAGCCGGGTGGAGCAGTCGGCACTCGCTGGGCTCGAGATAGGCCGCCCCTCGGCGGATCCCGACGATGACGGCCTGACCCTCTACGACGGACCCGTGCTGGTCGAGCCGCAGCTGGAACTCTTCTCGCGGGACGCGCTGGTCGCCATTTGCAAGGAGGTCGCGGTCCAGGTCCACCTCTTGGTCCGGGCGCTCGGGCTCTCGGTGGCCGATGCGGTCGGCCCCGAGAAGGCGACGGAGATCCTGGAGGCGGAAATGGTCGGCTCTGGCTGGATCATGAGCGAACGGCTGGCCCGCCTGCTCGATGTGTCCTCCGCCACGGGCAACCTCGAGGAGATCGAGACCGTCCTGTCACTGCACCCGATGTTCCAACCGGCCGAGTACCAACCCATCGCGTTGGAGCGCGACGGCGATGCGCTGCACCTCCACCTCCTCGACGGCCCCGCCCGCGCCGACGACGACGGAGCGAGCTGGAGCTCGCTGTTGCGATCGGGACGCGACAAAGGACTGGTTGCTGCCGTACAGGCCATCAATCGGCAGGCCAGGGTGGAGCCGAACGAGGGATCCGAGGTGCCGTCGTGGACGATCACCCTCGATCCCGAATCCAGCCCGGTCGCCGTGCCGGATTGGGCAGCCATCGGCCATCTGAGCGGCTCCGCGAAGTTCTCGTTCGAGCAGCGCGTGTCGATTGGCAAGCGTCCATCCTGACTGACAGACGAGCTTCGCCCTCCGAACCCTACACCTGAGTACCTGCGTCGACCGTTGAGATCCAAGCACGACGCGCGGTGATGAGTTGAACTTCCGGCCAAGGAAGGAAAGTGTCGGTAGGGGACGGTGCAGGACGGCCCCCGCAACTGCCAGGCCCCCTCGCGCCACGCCGTCTCGCCCCTCCGCTTCAGGTGGCGCCGCCGCCGTGCGCGGCCCCTTCGTCGTCGCGCGGCCGCCGTGGCGGCCCCTTCTCCCGGGAGAACAGCGTGGGCGGTGCGGGACTCGAGCCCACGACCTCAGCCGTGTGAATCCGTCCTGGGTGGTTTCGGTGACCTGGGGGTCCTACGGAAAGTCCAGCTCAGAGGGCAAATGAACTGTCCGCTGGTATCCGGCACTACCCCCTATTCTGCGCTGCTTCGCGCACGTAGCGCGCACGCCGGGCCGTCCTTCAGCGGCCTCCTGACGATGCAAGAACGGTAATAGACAATCCGCTATAGGCTATGCCTCATGGAGGAGTCCGCACCCCACTCTCCGGGTTCGCTGCTTCGAGAAGCCCGTACCCGCTCCAACCTGTCGCAGACCGACCTCGCTCGCCGGGCTCACGTTGCCCAGAGCGTCGTGAGCGCGTACGAGTCCGGACGTCGAGAGCCCGCATTCGGCATGCTCGAGCGCCTGATTGCCGCCACCGGGCATCGGTTGGACGTCCGGCTCGAGCCATCAGCAGACGCTCGTCCCGGCCTGCCCGACACCCCACTCGGACGCCGTCTCAGGCAACGACGTCGGCAATTGCTCGCTGCTGCAGAGAAATACGGTGCAACGAACGTGAGGGTGTTCGGAAGCGTTGCCCGAGGAGAGGACACCCCCGACAGTGACATCGACATCCTCGTCGACCTGTCGCCACGGTCAAGCCTGATCACGCTGGGACGATTGGAACGGGAGATCCGTGATGTCCTTGGTGTCCCGGTCGATGTCGTGCCGGCGGAAGGTTTACGACCGGCGGTGCGTGCGGAGGCAGAGAAAGAAGCGATCCTCCTGTGAGCCGTCACGACCACGAATGGCTGGCCGACATCGTCGATGCCATTCAAGCGATTCGTGATTATCAGGAGCGAGGCAGCCTCAGTGATGGATTGATCTTCGATGCTGTTCGTCTGCGATTGATCGAGATCGGTGAGGCCGTGAAGCGACTGAGTCCAGCCCTGTTGTCGTCTGAACCTGGCCTTCCTTGGGAGGAGATCGCCGGCATGCGGGATCGGCTCGCCCATCGGTACTTCGACACTTCGCATGCCATCGTCCAAGCCACCATTGACAATGACATACCGGAGCTTGATCTCGCCGTGCAGCGCCTGCGCTCGCGAACCTCATGAACCCTGGGCGGCCGAGCAAGGGGTCCAAAGAGTTGATCGGTCGGTGGCGCATCGAGGAGATGGATCTCTGGGACCGAGACGCACTCGATCTCGTCGCCCCCGCCTTCATCGAATTTCGCTCCGACGACACAGGACAATTTGGTTTCATCGCCGTCAGGGGTTGGATGGATTGTCGGGAGGCGGAAATCGACGACCGGCCCGGGCTGGAGTTCTCCTGGGACGGCAACGACGAATGCGATCCTGCCAGCGGTCGTGGGTGGGCTGCTCTCCAATCGGACGGCTCCGTCGCGGGACACATCTACTTTCATATGGGCGACGACTCGGCATTTCGGGCCAAGCGAGAGTAATCGGGGATGTCTCCAGGCCGGCGAACTGGGGCACCTTGGTGCCATGTCGATTTGCGCCTCGGTGGCCGTCAGCGCGTCACACCTAGGGCCGGGAAGGGGACGGCCGTGGTCTACTGGATTGTGGCGAGTTGGCCTTCGATAATTTTTCGTTCTTCGGCGTCCAACTCGGGGAGCAACCTCCGGCACGCCTCGGCGTGTCGATCACTCGCTTCTCGGTCTCCGAGAACGGCATAGGCACGGGCCAAGCCTTCCTCGACGGAGGCGAGACGCCAGTCCGTCCAACCTCCGACCAGCACCCGAGCACGGGCGGAGTCTGCGAAGAGGAGGGCGAGTTCGCCCGCGCCGAGTTGGCTCAGGACGTGAGCCACCTGCCAGTCCCCGATAGCGAGCGACGATCCATCGTCTCCTCCGTCAGCCTGCGCCCACAGGTACCGCGATGCAGCTGCGCAGAGCAGCATCTCGATTTGTTGTTCCGACGTCCGTCCTTCGAGATCGATCAGGTCCCAGGCCGTGTTGAAGGCCGCCTTGGCTGCATCCGATGCCCATGTCTCTTCACCCATAGCGGGAGAATATTCGACCGTCAGCGACACCGACTCGACGAGGTCTGGTCACGACGCCTCAACGGGGTGCCCCCAGGATTCGCAGAGGGGTGCCCCACTTCGGCGTACGGGGCGGGCTAATCCAGGCTTTCAGCATCATCCCAGACGGCCGCAGGCCGGCGCAGCGGATCCTTGACGGCTGCGTCGTGACTCCACTTGAAGTCAGACAATGGAGTTGGCCGGCCACCCGGTGGCCGGCTTGGATGCCATCCTTGGGCTACCCCGAGCCGAGGTTCTCACTCCGGCAGATCTCCTGTGGACCCGGCGGCGATCGGGAGAGGCGAGAGGCGCCACCGGCAATCTGCGCCCCCGCCAGCGAACGTGCAACCGCCGTCACCGGTCGCCATCGGTGACAATCAGGGCCGGCGCAGGCGTCAAGCCGGCGCCGGCCCTGGCAGCAACACCGAATAGATGCTCGAGTGAGGGTCAGATTGTCCTCCCTTCCGTCCGGCCCGCTTCTTGATTGGGTAGAGCAACTCCTCACAACTCCCCCACTCCCCCCCACTCCGTCCTGCCCGCGTACTGGTACGCCTCGAGCTCGTGCAGGCGCAGGGAGCCCCCAGGGCCGGGACCGGGCCGGTGAAGGCGTTCCGATCGCACCGCGAAAATTTCTTCGAAAAGTTTTGGCTGCCCGTTGGTGTCCGTTAGTGCGCGCTCGTCTCCGTTGGTACGCGTGAGTACGCGCTACGTACTGTTTTGGCCTGCGTCGACGGGCGACGGCTGTCACACCCGGAATCCACCCTGGCCGGCATGGAACCACCCGAGTTGAACGCCGACGATTGGGAGATGCTCAGAGCCGTGGGTCACCGAGTCCGAGCTAGGCAATTCGACGACTTCACGACCCAAGGCGAGGCCTGCGGCTGGTGCCGCCACCCCATCCGCCTGCGCGGCGCCATCATCTCCCGGACGGGCGACGAACGGGTACGGATCTTCTCGACCGGTCGTCTGCCAGACGGCGTGTTCCTCAAGGCCTGCGGGACCCGGCGGGAGAGCCGCTGCCCATCGTGTGCCGCCATGTACCGAGGCGACGCCCGCCATCTCGTCCGGGCCGGGTTGATCGGCGGCAAGGGCGTCGACGAGTCCGTCACCGAGCGGCCTGCCATCCTGCTGACGCTGACCGCCCCGAGCTTCGGTGCCGTCCACTCGGTCGGACAACGTGGGTCATGTCACCCCGGCTCATCGTCGCTCAGGTGCGCGCATGGCCGTCCACTGACCTGCTCAGCACAACACCACGAGCATGACTCCATGATCGGGGTCCCGCTCTGCGACCACTGCTACGACTTCGAGGGCGCCGTGCTGCAGAACGCCTGCACGCCCGAGCTGTGGCGGCGGACGACGATCTACGTGTTGCGTCACGTCGCCGGCGCTCTCGGGTGGACCCAGCGGGAGGCAAAGGAGCGCATCCGGTTGTCCTTCTGCCGGGTGGCGGAGTTCCAGCGGCGGGGCGTGGTGCATCTGCACGCCGTGATCCGAGCCGACGGCGTCGACGGGAAGCTGCCACCGCTCACGGCCGAGGATCTGGCTCGGGCCGCTTTGTCCGCGGCCGGAGCTATCGCCGTTGTGCACCCCCTGGGAATCGCCCACTGGGGTAGCCAGGTGGATGTCCAGTTACTCGACCGCTCAGCCGGCTCAGGGGTCCAGCAGGTGGCCAGCTACGTGGCCAAGTACGCCACGAAGAGCTCGGACGGCGGCGGGGCCCTCGACGCCCCCATCCGCTCGGAAGAGGACCTGGCCTGCCGATCGCTCGCGCCGCAGCTGCGCCGAATGGCCGAGACCGCCTGGGCTCTGGGCGACGACCCCACGTTCGAGCCGCTCCGCCTGCGCCATCATGCCCACGGACTCGGCTACGGCGGTCATTTCCTGTCCAAATCCCGGGACTACTCGACCAGCTTCAGCGCCCTCAAAGCCGCCCGGGTCGCCTGGCGAGAAGGGAAGCGGCGGGGTGACGGCAACACAGCGGCAGCCGACCGTTCCGTGGAACGCCGTCTGCGTGCCATCGGCGCCGGCTGGGCCAATCAGGGGGAAGCCCGATGGGCGGCTTTCCAGCAGCGGCAACGACTCGAGGAGCGGCGGCTCGGCAACGAGGAGTGGTACAGCCGGACGGAGCAGGATATAGAGCGAGGGGAAGCGTGGTGAGGCGGTCATGAAACGACGGCAGTTCGGATCGGTGCGGAGGCTCCCCTCGGGGCGGTGGCAAGCCAGCTACTGGCACGTCGGTCGCAGGCACATCGCCGAGATCACGCTGCTCACCAAAGCCGACGCCAACGCCTACCTGGCGCACGTAGAGACCCAGATCCGGCGAGGCAGCTGGATCGACCCATGGGGCGGACATGTCGGGTTCGCCGAGTGGGCCGAGGAGTGGAAGTCGACGATCGTCGACCTGCGGCCGTCGACTAAGGCGCGAGACGTCGGCTACCTCGAGCGCTACGTCCTGCCCCGCTTCGGGCCGCTCGAGCTGGGCGAGATCGACCACATGATGGTGCGAACCTGGGTGGCCGAGCTCAGTGCGTCCGGGCTCGCCCCCTCGACGACGACCAAGGCGGCGCAGCTGCTCAGCAAGATCATGCGGGCCGCCGTGCAGGCCGGCTACCTCCCGAAGTCACCGTGCGACGGCGTCCGGCTCCCCCGCATCGAGCGTGTGGAGATGCGCTTCCTCGAGCCCGGCGAGGTCATGGTCCTAGCCGACGCCATGGATCCGCGCTACCGGGCGGCCGTGCTCCTCGCCGCCTACGGCGGACTGCGGGCGGGCGAGTTGTTCGGGCTGCGGGCCAAGCGGGTGGATCCCCTGCGTCGAACCGTCACCATCGCCGAGACGGTGGTCGACGTCGGCGGCCACCCCTACTTCGGTCCGCCCAAGACCCGGGCCGGCCGGCGCAGCGTCCCGCTCCCCCGCGTCGCCGCCGACCCGCTGGCCGAGCACTTGCGTAGCTACGACCGCCAGCCCGACGACCTCGTCTTCACTGCACCAGAAGGTGGACCCGTACAGCTCAACGTCTGGCGACAGCGCTTCTGGGCGCCGGCCGTGCGCGACGCCGGCTTGGCGCACTTGCGCCCGCACGACCTGCGGCACACCGCGGTGGCGCTGTGGATGGCCGCCGGCGCCAATCCGAAGGAGGTGGCGGCACGGGCCGGGCACGCGTCGGTGAGCTTCACGCTCGACCGTTACGGGCACCTGTTACCGGGTTCGGAACAACGCCTGAACGACGCGCTCGACGCGTTGGCGGAGGGCGCGCAGGCAACGGCTGAGGTCATGCACGACACGGACGACACCGCGAACGTGCGCGAAAACACGATTTCGTTCGCGCACGTAGCGCGCACGCCGGAGGACCGTGACGAGAGCGTCAGCGACGCGCAAGCCACTGACCTGGACGAATTCGGTGGGCGCTGCGGGACTCGAACCCACGACCTCAGCCGTGTGAAGGCTGCGCTCTAACCAGCTGAGCTAAGCGCCCTGGCGGATTTGCCGGAGCACAACCGTAGCCCGGGTGAAGCCGGGTCACCTGCTCCCCGGGGTGATTTGGGGTGCTCCATCGGCACCGGTACCCTGAGATGCACATGTCCCCCACCGACGGAAACGGCGGCAGCAGGCCGCAGACCTGGAGCGCCCGTCTCATGGGCGCCTTCAGCGGCCCGTCGCCGTCGGGGAGCCCCGGGGGGACGCCGGATCCCGCCGAGATCCTCCCCCAGAGCGAACGCAAGGCCGCCATGTCCACGCTGAGCGACCTCGAGAGGAAGTGGACGCTGGGAGCGTTCATCCTGGCGACCGTCGCCGGCATCGCCATACCGGCTTACTTCATCGCCGAGAACAAAGTCACCAAAGCGGGGAAGAACAGCATCGCCGTCGCCCCCGACGCCAAGCTGCTCGGAGCGGTCATCCTGATTCTGTGCGCCATCGGGTTCGCCGCCCTGTGGAAGCGCAAGCGCACGCTCGTGGCATTCGACCTCTTCCTGATCGGGTTCGCCTTCACCGTCTTCGTCGGGCTGATCGGGTTCGCCTTCATTCTTCTCGGCGGTTGGCTCATGCTGCGGGCCTGGCGGCTCAACAAGTACGGCACCACCAATTCGAAGATGATCGCCCGGGAGGCGGCGGCGCGCCCGCGGGGCCGGGAGCGCAAGGAGGCTGCACGCTCGACGTCCAAGGCGTCGTCGAGCCCGGCCGCCCGGAAGCCGCCGACGGCCAGCAAGCGCTACACCCCGAAGGCACCGCCGAGGAAGAAGATCCCGAAGCCGACCGAATAGGCGGCGGGCCTCGTCATCCGGGCCCGGGCGGGCCGGTTCGGCGGGCTCAGCCGGCAACCGGCTCGATCAGGAGCGCGGAGCGCAGCAACCGGAGGGCGTCGGTCCGACGCCGCACGAGCGAGCGGGCCGTCGGCTCCTCCCCCAGCGCCCGCAGCACCTCCACCTCGGTGACCATGCCGATGACCGTGGAGTAGATGGCCAGCAGCAGCAGTCCCGGGTCGTGGCGCCGCATCGCCCCGGCGTCCATCTCCGCCTCGAGGAACGAAGAGGCCCGCTGGACCAGGGGCTCGAGGGCGAGCGTCATCTGGGTCGCCGCCGGAGGGCCCAGCCGACCGACCTCGCGCAGCAGACCGAGCACGTCGGGCTGCCGAGCGGCCAGGCGGAACACCGAGCGGACCACCGCCTCCACCCTGTCCCAGCCCTCGCCCGCCCCCCGCAGCGCCGCCTCCAGCGCCCGCGAGAGGTCGTCGGCACTGCGGGCGATCACCGCCTCCAGGAGTGCATCCTTGGACGGGAACCAGTACAGGATCGACTGCTTCGTCAGCGCGAGCTCCCTGGCCACCGCATCGAGCGAGGTCGCCTCGTACCCCCTGCTCGCGAACGAGGCCAGGGCGGCGTCGAGGATGCGGTCCTTGGTCGAGGAGCTGGGCACTTACCAAATGGTAGACAGATTCGGCGAGCGGTGGTAGACATTTCTGATGCCCATTGAGCGGGATCTCCGTGGGAAGCGCTTCTTCATCACCGGCGCCACCGGCTTCCTCGGCACGGCCCTGGTCGAGCGCATCGTGCGCTGCGTCCCCGACGCGGACGTCACGGTGCTCGTGCGGCCCGGACGTCGGGCCGATGCCGCCGCCCGGCTGGCCCGCGAAGTGATCAAGAACGACTGCTTCGACCGATTGCGCAACGAGCTGGGTGACGGCTTCGGAGACGAGGTGGCGCGCCGGGTCCACGCCGTCGCCGGCGACGTCAGCCGCGACGGGCTCGGGCTCGACGACGAGGGCCGCGCTGCCCTGGCGGCCGCCGACGTGGTCATCCACTCCGCGGCCACCGTCTCCTTCGACGCCCCGCTGACGCAAGCCGTGGAGATCAACCTGCTCGGCCCCTCGCGGGTGGCGGCCGCCATCGCCGAGACCGGATCGGCCGCCCACATGATCGCGGTGTCGACGGCGTACGTCGCCAGCACTCATCAGGGCGAGGCCAAGGAGGAGCTCCTCAGCGAGAACCGCTTCACGCTCGATGTCCCGTGGGAGGCCGAGGTGACCTCGGCCCGCCGGCTCCGCGACGACCTGGAGGCCGAGTCCCGCAAGCCCGAGAAGCTGCGCGGCTTCACGAAGCAGGCGCGGGCGGAGATCGGCGCCGCGGGTGATCACCTGATCGCCGCCAAGGCCGAGAAGCTGCGCGACGAGTGGGTGAGCAGTGCGCTCGTCGAGGCCGGGACGGCCCGCGCGCTGTCGCTCGGCTGGCCCGATGCCTACCCCTTCACGAAGGCGCTCGGCGAACGGGCACTCGTGGAGCAGTGGGAGGGCCGCGTGCCCATCACACTCGTGCGACCCTCGATCATTGAGTCCGCGCTCGCCGAGCCCCGACCGGGTTGGATCCGCGGCTTCCGCATGGCCGAGCCCATCATCGTCTCGTACGCGCGGGGGCTGCTGCGCGAGTTCCCCGGCGTGCCCGAGGGCATCGTCGACGTGATCCCCGTCGACCTCGTCGTCGCCTCCATCCTCGCGGTGGCGGCACGAGGGCCGGAAGAGGGTCGCCCGAAGGTGTACCACGTGGCCTCGGGCGTGCGGAACCCGTTGCGCTACGGGCACCTCGTCGAGCTGTCCGAGGACTTCTTCAGCCGCAACCCCCTCTACGACGACCGGGGCCAACCCATCAACGTGCCCGAATGGTCCTTTCCCGGCCGCGGGCGTGTGCAGCGGCAGCTCAAGCGCGCGGACCAGGCCATGACGTTCGTGGAAAAGTTGATCACTGCCCTGCCGATCCGGGGCAGGCAGGCGCAGCTGGCCGCCCGGATGGAGGACCGGCACACGTTGGCCAAGCGTGCTCTCGGCTATGTCGAGCTCTACGGCGCGTACACCGAGACCGATGCCCGTTACCGGGTGGACAACCTCATGGAGCTGTGGGGCGCCGGCGACAGCGACGACCACGGGCGCTTCGAGTTCGACCCGGCCGCCATCGACTGGGACCGTTACGTGCACGAGATCCACCTCCCCTCGGTGCTCGAGCACACCCGCGTGCGCACCAAGCCGGGCCGTTCGGTGGTGGACAAGCGACCCGATCGGCAGCGCCGGGCCATCCTCTCGCCCGACCGGCATCTCGCCGTGTTCGACCTCGAGCACACGCTGATGTCCTCCAACGTCGTCGACACCTACGCCTGGCTGGCCAGCCGACACCTGTCGCCGTCGCGACGGGCCCGTTTCGTGGCTGACCTGGTGCGGCAGGGCCCGTCGCTGCTGGCGCTCGACCGGCGCGACCGCGGCGACTTCCTGCGCTCGTTCTACCGACGCTTCGAGGATGCGCCCCTCGATCAGTTGCGCCAGGACTCCTGGGAGCTCTTCCACCGCCAGCTGCTCACCCGCTCCTTCCCCGACGGCTTCGCCCGGGTGCGGGCACACCGCGCCGCCGGGCACCGGACGCTGCTCATCACGGGGGCGCTGGACTTCATCATCGAGCCCATCCGGCCCCTCTTCGACGACATCGTCTGCGCCGAAATGGAGTCACGCGACGGACGGCTCACCGGGCATCTCACGACGCTGCCGCCCATCGGTGAGGCCCGCGCCCTGGTCCTGGCCGACTACGCGGAGCTCCACGGGCTCTCCCTCGAGGAGTCCGTGGCCTACGCCGACTCGGCCAGCGACCTCGCCATGCTCGAAGCCGTCGGCTTCCCGGTCGCCGTCAACCCCGAATCCCGCCTGGCCGCCATCGCCCGGCGGCGCGGATGGCACGTGGAGCACTGGGCCAAGGCCGAGGGCGGGTCGCACCGCCCCCTGCCCCTGGGCCCCTTCGACGTGAAGCGGCCCAAGGCGGTGATGGGCCGGTGAGCACGCTCTTGTTCGAGCGGTCGCTCCCGCGCTACGCCGCGGCGCGGGTCGTGTCGTCGTTCGGGTCCGGGCGGGGCGCCGGCGTGGGACCGTTGCGCCTCGTCGAGCGCGAGGCTCCCGCCGTGCCGGCCGCCGGGTGGGTGCACGTCGACCCGGTGCTGTCCGGGATCTGCGGGTCCGACCTGGCCACGCTGGACGGGCGCAGCTCGCGCTACTTCGAGGACATCGTGTCGTTTCCCTTCGTGCCGGGTCACGAGGTCGTGGGCACGGTCACCGAGGACGCGCTCGGCGCGGAGGGTGCGGTGCTGGCGGCGGGCAGCCGGGTGGTCCTGCAGCCGGTGCTCGGGTGTGCGGCCCGCGGGATCGAGCCACCCTGCCCCGCCTGCGCGGCCGGGCACGTGGGCAACTGCGGCCGGGTCGCCTTCGGGCACATCCGCCCCGGGTTGCAAACCGGCTTCTGCGCGGACACGGGAGGGGGCTGGTCGAGCTCGGGTCTCGTGGCGCACACCAGCCAGCTCTACGCCGTGCCCGACGCGTTGAGCGACACGGACGCGGTGACGGTGGAGCCGGTCGCCTGCGCGGTGCACGCCGTGCTCGGCGCGCCGATCGCCGACGGTGACGTGGTCGCCGTGGTCGGGGCGGGGACACTCGGCCTGCTCGTGATCGCGGCCCTCAGCCACCTGGCCGCCATCGGGCGCTGCCCGACGCCGTCGGCGGTGCTGGTCGGGGCGCGCTACGCGCACCAGCAGCGTCTCGCCCGCGATTTGGGCTGCACCGAGGCGCTCCCGGACGACCAGCTGGCCCGCGCCGTGCGTCGGTCCTCGCGCTCGCTGTCCTACGGCGGCGCAGCAGGGGTGACCGCGACGCTCTCGGGCGGCGCCGATGTGGTGATCGACTGCGTGGGCAGCCCCGAGTCGATTGCGCAGTCGCTGGCCATGGTGCGGCCACGAGGCACGGTGGCGTTGGTCGGCATGCCGGGCAAGGTGACCGTCGACCTGGCGCCGCTGTGGCACCGCGAGGTACGCCTCGCCGGCGCGTACGCCTACGGCACCGAGCGGAGCCCCGGACCGGACGAGACAACCTCGACCTTCTCGCTGGCCTTCGACGTCGCCGCCGCGCAGCGCACCGGGCGCCTGGTCTCCGCCACCTACCCGCTGGCCCGCTACGAGGACGCCGTGGCCCATGCGGGCGCCGCCGGCCGCCGCGGCGCGGTCAAGATCGCATTCGATGTACGGAAAGGACCGATTCGATGAGTCGCCGCCCCGGCTTCGTCCTCGAGGTGGACAAATCGACCCCACCGACCTTGTTCTGGAGCGGCGAGGGCTTCGCCCTCGAGACGTTGCCGGAGGGAAGCCGCGTCGTTTACGCCCCCGAGCCCATGAAGGCGATCGAGGACCCCTACCGGGCCATCCGGCACGCGGTGCTCCACCCGCAGGGGGACCGCGACCCGCTGCCGGCCCTCCTCCGGCCGGGCATGAAGCTCACCATCTGCTTCGACGACGTCTCGCTGCCGCTCCCGCCCATGGAGGCGCCCGACATCCGCCAGATGGTGATCGAGACGGTCCTCGACATGGCGGCGGAGGCCGGCGTCGACGACGTGGAGCTGATCGCCGCACTGGCCCTGCACCGCCGCATGACCGAGGAGGAGCTGCGCCACGCCCTCGGCGACCGGGTCTACGACGCCTTCGCCCCCCACGGCCTCCTGACCCAGCACGATGCCGAGGATCCCGACAACCTCCTCTTCATCGGCGAGACCGCGGACGGCGAGGAGGTGGAGATCAACAAGCGGGCGGCCACCTCGGACCTGCTCGTCTACGTCAACATCAACCTGGTCGCCATGGACGGGGGCCACAAGAGCGTCGCCACCGGCCTGGCCAGCTACCGCAGCCTGCGCCACCATCACAACCCCCAGACGATGCGCCACTCGAAGTCGTTCATGGACCAGCCGTCCTCCGAGCTGCATTCGTCGAACTGGCGCATGGGCCGCCTCATCGCCGAGTCGGGCGTCAAGATCTTCCAGATCGAGACGACCCTCAACAACGACACGTTCCCCTCGAACTTCGGGTTCCTCCAGAAGCGCGAGTGGGAATGGTCCATGCGGGACCGGGCCACGTTCGCCGCGACGTCGGCGGCGCTGTCCAAGGTGCCGCCCCGCCTGGCCCGGCAGATCTTCCACTCCATCCGCTCCCCCCACTCGCTGACCTCGGTGCAGGCGGGCGAGGTCGAAGCCGTGCACGCGATCACCACGGCGAACGTCTGGGCCCAGCAGGGCGTCGACGTCGAGGGGCAGACCGACATCCTCACCATGGGACTGCCGTACATCTGCCCCTACAACGTGAACTCCATCATGAACCCGATCCTCGTCGCCTGTCTCGGGTTGGGCTACTTCTTCAACATGTACCGGGGCAGGCCGCTCGTGCGCGAGGGCGGCGTCGTGATCATGAAGCACCCGACCCGGCCCGAGTTCCACCCCGGCCACCATCCCAGCTACATCGACTTCTACGAGCAGGTGCTCACCCAGACCCTCGACCCCGTCCAGATGCACAAGGAGTTCGAGGAGTCCTTCGCCACCGATCCGTGGTACGTGCACCTCTACCGGACCGGTCACGCCTACCACGGCGTGCACCCCTTCTACATGTGGTACTGGTGCGCACACGCGTTGGCGCATCTGGGGCGGGTCATCGTCGTCGGCGGGGACACCAAGGCCGTACGCCGGCTCGGCTTCTCGCCAGCCAGCTCGCTCGACGACGCGCTCGAGATCGCCTCTGACGTCGTCGGCCCCTCCCCCACCCTGACCCACATGCACAACCCGCCGATCTTCATGTCGGACGTGCACTGATGGCGGGATCCGGTCTCCTCGGCCGGGTGCGGGGGGCCCGCTTCCCCCTCGCCGCCCCCTCGTGGCCGACGTCGGTCGAGCGGCCCGATCCCGAACGCAAGGTCGGGCTCGACTACGACCACGAGTGGTCGCGCCGCTACCCCGTCCGCCTGGCCCGGGCCGTGGTGATGGACAACATCACCCGCCCGACCGCCCGGCTGCTGGCGCCGGCGACCGTGCGCGGGCTCGAGCACCTGCAGCACGTCGAGGGGCCGGTGATCTTCGCCGCCAACCACGCCAGCCACATCGACACCCCGCTGCTGCTGACGACGCTGCCGGTGGAATTCCGCCATCGCACGGTCGTGGCGGCGGCTTCGGACTACTTCTTCGACCGCACGTGGAAGTCGGTGTTGTGGTCGTTCGCGCTGGCCGCCATTCCCATCGAGCGCAGCAAGGTGAACCGGAAGTCGGCCGACACCGCCGCCGAGCTGGTCGAGGATGGTTGGAGCCTCGTCATCTTCCCCGAGGGCGGGCGGTCGCCCGACGGCTGGACACAGCCGTTCCGCGGCGGAGCGGCCTACCTGGCCCGGCGCACCGGGCGGCCGGTGGTGCCGGTGTTCCTACACGGGACGCGCCACGTGCTGCCGAAGACGGCCGAAGCCGGGGCCCGGGCTTCCGGCGGCTCCGGCACCGAGGCCCGACGGGGCGGCCACCTGCGCCGCTCCCCCATCGCCGTCCTCTTCGGTGCCCCCATGACGCCTGACGAAGGCGAGAACGCCCACCGCTTCTCGGACCGCGTGGAGGCGGCCGTCGCCACCCTGTCGCGGGAAGTCCACTCCGACTGGTGGCAGGCCAGGCGCTCGGTCAGCGCGGTGGCACCCGTCGAGGGGGCCGAGACGGCCCACCGGGGTCCGTCGGGCGCGGCCTGGCGCCGGGCCTGGGCCCTCGACGAGCCCCCCTCGCGGGGCGCGGCTCGGAGTGGCCCGACTGACGCCACGAGGTCGGTCCGGCTGGTGCAGCCGGACGAGCCTCAGAGCAGCGAACGGGAGATCAGGACCGCCGTCTCGCGCAAGCCGGCGTCGCGGTGCACCAGAGCGGCCTGGTACGCCGGGTCCCGGATCATGTCCACGAAGGCGTCCGTCACGGGGTACTCCATGACGGCGATCTGGTCCCACGGACCGGTCCGGCCGATGAGCACCCCGAGAACGTCGTTGTAGAGCGTCAACGAACCGCCGCGTCGGCCGACGTGCTCGAGCGCGACCGCGCCGTAGCGGCCGTAGGCCTCGGCGCCCGTCAGCGCTGCGGCAGCGAGCTCGTGCCCCTCGGGATAGGCGGCGCGGTCACGGTAGGCCAGCAGGTTCACGAACTGCAACGGCCCCTGCTCCCCCGATTCGAGCAGTTGGTGCAGCTGTGACTCGTCCGGGTTGATGCCCCCGAAGCCGTGCGGACCCAATTCACGGAGGAGCGCGGCGACCTCCTCCTCATCCCGTCTCGGCACGTGAGCTCCTCCCCGGTGTCGTGCTGCGGGATGGTAGCAACGGTGCCAAGCTGCCTGATCGAGCGCCGTGCTCCGCCGTGCCGCAGGCCGCGGTCAAAGGAGAAGGAATCCCCATGCAGACCATCGTCCTCGGCAGCGGCAGCCCGCTGCCGGACCCGGAGCGCGCCGGGCCCTCGACGCTGGTCCGCACGGGAGCCGGCGACCTGCTCTTCGACTGCGGGCGGGGCGTCCTCATGCGCGCCGCCGCAGCGGGATCGGCCGCGGGGGCGCTGCGCGGCCTCTTCCTGACCCACCTGCACAGCGACCACACCACCGACCTCAACGACATCGTGACGTCGCGCTGGATCACATCGTTCCAACCCCTGCCGCTCTCGGTCTACGGCCCCGTCGGCACGGCGTCGCTCGTGCGGGCGACCGAAGCCATGCTCGAGCTCGACATCGGCTACCGCCTGGCCCATCACGCCGACCTGCGGTGGCGCCCGTCGGCCGAGGTGGTCGAATGCGAGCGCGGCACCGTGCTGGAGGAGGGCACGGTCCGGGTCACCGCCGCGCCCACCGACCACGCCCCGGTCCGTCCCACGGTGGGCTTCCGGATCGAGGACGGTGGCGCGTCGGTGGTCATCGCGGGCGACACGGTCCCCTGCCCGGGACTCGACGAACTGTGCGCCGGGGCGGACATGCTCGTGCACACGGTGGTGCGTCGCGATCTCATTGAGCCCATCGGCCTGCCCCGGCTGCTCGACGTCCTCGACTACCACTCGTCGGTCGAGGACGCGGCGCGGACCGCGGCGCGCAACGGCGTCGGCACCCTCGTGCTCACCCATCTCGTCCCCGCGCCCCAACCGGGCACGGAGTCCGAATGGACGGCGCTCGCCCACATGCACTTCGACGGCACGGTGGTCGTGGCCAGGGACCTCCTCACGCTCGACGTGGGTCCGGCGGGATGACGTCGGAGTCCGGCGTGTTCCGGGAGGCGTCGGCGTACTACATGGCGGGTCGGCCGCCCTACTCCCGCGAGCTCCTGCCCGTCCTCCGGCGCGAGCTCGACCTGGATGGTGGCGGGCTGCTGCTCGACGTCGGCTGTGGGCCGGGGGCGCTCACGCTCGAGCTGGCCCCGGCCTTCGGCGAGTCGGTCGGCGTCGACCCCGACCCCGGCATGCTGGCCGAGGGCCGGCGGCGGGCGGAGGAGGCCGGGCTCCCGGGCCTGCGCTTCCTGCCGGGAAGCGCCGAGGAGCTCGGGCCGCTGGGCCTCGGGCCGTGCCGGCTGGTGACGTTCGGCCAGTCGTACCACTGGACGAGCGGCGTGCCGGTGCTCGACGCCGTGCACGGGCTGTTGGAACCGGGGGGCACCGTGGCGCTGATCGGCCACTGCGTCGAGGGCCGGCCCCAGCCCGCGGGACCCGGGCTGCCGCGCATCCCGGAGAAGGAGATCGTGGAGCTCGTGCATCACTTCGTCGACGACGACGCCGCGCTGCGCCTGCACGGTCGGCGTTCGACACCGCACCTCCACGAGGCCGACCTCAGGGCCTCGCGGTTCGGCGCCTGTCGCACCGTCTACGCGCCCGGGCGACCCGACGTGGTGCGCGACGTGGACTCCGTCGTGGCGGGCTACTACTCCACGTCCTACGCCGCACCGCGCCGCTTCGGCGCGCGGCGTGCGTCCTTCGAAGCCGCGGTGCGGGCGCTGCTCCTGGAACGATCACCCAGCGGGTTGTTCTGGGACTGGCCGGGTGACACCGAGATCGTGCTGGCCTCCGCATAGCGGCTGGGGCGGCGGCCCGCTCGCGACCGCCGCGCCGGGGCGCCGGGTTTGCGCTTCAGCGCCGGAGCCGGAGCCGGCGGCGGCGGCGCCCCACGGCGGCGAGGCGCTCCTCGCGCAGGCTCTCGGCCAACCCGTCGTCGAGGAGCTCGAGCGGCGCGTCGCCCAGGGCCCAGGACAGCAGCCGGTCGGCCAAGGTGGGGTTACGCGCCAGCACGGGGCCGTGGAGGTACGTCCCGACGACGCGCCCCTCGACGGCGCCCTCGCTGCCGTCGCCGCCACCGTTGCCCACGCCCGCCGTCACGCGCCCCAGGGCGGCGGCCCCGTCACGCAGGGAGGTGGCGCCGCCATGGTTCTCGAAGCCGGTGAGGACGGGCAGGGGACCGACTGCCTCCGCCTCCACCTCGACCAGCACCTCGCCCACCGCCCGTGGGCCGGCGCCCTTCACCGTGTCGACCCCCAGGAGGCCGATGCCCTCGTGCGGGTCACCGTCAGCCCCGGGAAAGCTCCGCCCCACCACCTGGAACCCCGCGCAGACCGCCAGCACCACGGCGCCTCCCGCCACGCGCCGGACGAGCGTGCCGTCGTCGACGAGCGTCCGCGCGGCGCGGACCTGGGGTCCGTCCTCTCCCCCGCCCAGGCAGTAGACGTCGGCTTCGGGGAGGGGGCGGTCCGACGGGGCCTGCAGGAGCTCGACGGCGAGGCCGCGCCACTCCGCCCGCCGCGCCAGCACCAGGCCGTTCCCACCGTCGCCGTAGGTGCCGAGCAGGTCGGGGTAGACGACCGCGATGCGCAGGGGACCGTTCATTGCCGCGCGCCCAGGAGGTCGTGGAACGCCGTGTAATTGCCGATGACGTCGACCACCTCCCCGGCGGCGGCGTCACTGGCGGCGGCGGCGCTGATGACGGCGCGGACCGGATCGGGCTCCGTGGTGTGGGTGACCCCGCCGTAGTGGAGGCGGACCGAGAGGTCGCGGAAGCGGTCGCCCGTGGCGACCACGGCACGACCGGCCAGCCGCTCGTAGGGCACGTCCCAGAGCCAGCTGGGGTCGGTCCCGTCGGCTGTCCGGGCGTTGATGCTGACCACGAGCGGCGCGCCGGAGCCGGCCACCAGGTCGAGCAGCTCCTCCCAGCCGGCGGGGTTCTTGGCCAGCATCAGCCGGGCCCGCACGTCGCCGAACGCGCGCACGGTGAAGCGCCCGGCCACCTCCTGTACGGATTCCATGGCGGCGAGCGCGACCAGCGCGTCGACGCCGCACGCCTCGGCGGCCACCGCCGCCATCAGCGCGTTGGACCGGTTGAACCGACCGGGGAGCGACAGCCGCACCGCGGCACACCTCCCGTCGGCCCATTCGCCGCGGGCCGCGCCGTCGGGCCCGACGACCAGCGACGCCTCGGGCTCGGGGCGGGCGAACCCGCACGCCGCGCACGACCAGCCGCCCGGCCTGAACTCGATGCGACCCTCGCAGGAGGGGCACCCCACGGCATCGTGCTGCCAGCGCAGGCCGGCACCCACCCAGTGCACGTCGCGCGCGGCACCGGCCCCCCACACCACGAGGGGATCGTCGGCGTTGGCCACGACGTGGGTGCGGGGCGCGGCCGCCAGCGCCGCCCGCCAGCGGCCGGCGACCATGCGCACCTCGTTGGTGCGGTCGAGCTGGTCCCGTGACAGGTTGAGGAGGACCACGGTGGTCGCTGCCGTCGCGGTGAGCACGCGGGGCAGGTAGACCTCGTCCGTCTCGAGGACGGCCCGTGACGCGTCCGTCCCGACCAGCGCGGCGACGTGCCCCGGGGGCATGTTCGAACCGGTCTCGTTGCTCACGACGGCGTCGCCCGTCGCGCCGAGCCCGACCGTGAGCAACCTCGTCGTCGTCGTCTTGCCGTTGGTCCCGGTGACGAGCGCCACCCGGCGGCCCGCGCTGAGGTGTTCGAGCAGGTGCGGGTCGAGCCGGAGCCCGGCCCGACCGCCGGCCACGGTGCCCTGGCCGCGCCCGAGGCGCCGGGACGCCGCGTTCACGGCGCGCGTGGTGACGCTGGCCAGCTGCGCCCTCACCGAGGAGGCTTGCTGCGAGCCAGCTCCTCGGCGGTCGGCTCGTGAGGCACGCGCGCCTCGGGGGGCAGCAGCGCGCTGATCGAATCCATGATGCTGACCGTGTCCGCCTTGGCGTCGGTGAGCGACAGCGGCACCGGCCGACCCACCCGTATGGTCACCGTGGGTGGGCAGCGCACCAGGGTGAAGTCCGGCATCCGGGCCGAGCGCGGCCACACCTTCTCGGTCCCCCAGAGGCCGACCGGCACGACGGTGGCGCCCGTCGATGCCGCCAGGCGCGCTGTTCCCGTCTTCCCGTGCAGCACCGGATCGAAGAAGTCGTACCCGCGAGGGATGGTCCCCTGCGGCAGGACGATCACCACCTCGCCCGCCTTGAGCGCGGCCTCGGCCGCGCGAAGGGGCTGCTTCGACCCGCTGCCGCGATCGACGGAGATACCGCCGATGGCGCGGGCGATCATCCCGACGACGGGAGCGTCGAAGATCTCCTTCTTGCCCAAGAAACGCACCGGTCGCCCGATGGCGCGGGCGACGAGCGCCAGCGCGGCCACGTCGAAGTAACTGCGGTGGTTCGACGCCAGGAGCACCGGGCCCCGCGTCGGCACGTGCTCCACTCCGGCGATGTCGAAGCGCGCGTAGGGAAAGGACAGCTTGCGCACGAACGGACGGAGCACGTGATACGGCTCGAGCCCGACGAGACTGGGCACGCCCGGCGGCCGGTCCCAGTGCTCCACCGGCCAGCGGCGCGCCGTCGCCACGACGGTGAGCGAGGGATCGGGGTTCACCGCGTGGGGCCCGCCCACGCTCGAGAGGAGCGGCACGTCGAAGATGCTGTCGCTGCAGGCGTGGCAGTCGGCCAGGTCGATGCTCTGGTCGTCCGCCCAGGCGCGCACGGCGCGCAGCTTGCCCGTCCCCCATACGAAGCCCTCGTACAGGCGCCCGGTGTAGCGACCGTTCTCGGTCTCGTACGCGGTGGCGATCAGGTCGTCGAAGCCGATCGCCTCGGCGAAGGGGGCGATCATGTCGACCGGCGTCGTGGTCGCGAGGACGAGCCGGTGGCCGTCCGCCCGGAAGGCCGCCAGCCGCTGCGGCGCGAACGGGGCCACGAGCTCGGTCAGCGCAGGGACCGCCTTCCTCCCGGCCGCCTGGACCCGGTCCTGGCGCCAGCCCCGGGCCACCCGGGCGGCCGCCCGCACGAGGCCCATGGAGAAGAGGTTCTCGCCCAGGCGGTCGTTGACGGCATAGAGGATCCGGTCGCCCGGGAGCGAGCGCCCCTCGGGCAGCACGCCCTCCTCCATCAGGGCACGGTTCAGGGCCTGTCCCGATGCACGGCACAGCAGGGTGCGGTCGAGGTCGATGAAGACGGCGCTCTTCGCCACGGGTAGGGAGCCTAAAGCAGTTCGATCGCCGGTCCGGAGGAGCCGGGGCGCCCCCCGAAAGGGGCCGGAATTAGGAGAAGGGACCGCCGGGGGGGAGGGCGATCCCTTCTCGAGACTCATCAGGGTCAGAGGGGGGGCTTCCGATTCCCTGCGGTCTGGGAGACATTTTGGCGGCTTCTCGGCAATCAGTCAAGCAGCTTTAGCAGATACTTTCTATCAGTTATAGTGATCGACAGCGACACTCTGGCAAGCACTTTTCGTAGGGGTGATCCAGTGGAATTGAAACACCTGCAAGCGCTCTTGGGCATCGCGGACACCGGCAGCTTCTCCGCCGCCGCGGCCACGATCGGCACGGTGCAGTCCAACGTCTCGGCGCACGTGGCCCGCCTGGAACGCGAGCTCGACGTGCAGCTGGTCGACCGGGCCTCGGGGCGGTTGACCGAGGAGGGCGAGGTCGTCGTCGCCCGGGCGCGCCAGGTGATGAACGAGCTCGAGGCGATGGTGGCCGACGTGACGGCGCTGCGGGAGGAGGTGGTCGGGACGGTGCGCCTCGGCATGATCGGCACCACCGGGCGGTGGCTGGTCCCCCAGCTCTTCGACCTACTGCGGGTGCGCCACCCCCACATCCACCTCAACGTCGCCGAGGGGTCCAGCGTGCAGCTGGAGCAACAGCTCGCCTCGGGGCAGCTCGACCTCGCCGTCGTCACCTTCCCGCTCAGCGGCGACGAGATCATGGCGGCCCAGCTCTTCGACGAGGACCTGGTGGCCGTCCTGCCGCCGGGCCACGCCCTGGGTCAGGAGTCGTCCCTCCCCCTGGAGCGCCTCTCGGACGTGGAGCTCCTGCTCCCGGCCCCGGGCACCGCGCTGCGGGCCGAGATCGACAGTGCCACGGGCCCGGCCCGGATCGTCCTGCGCCCGGCCATGGAACTCGACGGCGTCCGCCTGATCGCGTCGCTGGCCTTCGACGGCTACGGGGCGGCCATCCTCCCGGCCACGGCGGTGCCCGGCCACCTGCGCGACCGGTTCTCCGTGCTGCCCGTCACCGGGCTCCCCCGCCGGCGGGTGGGCGTGGCCCAGCGGCGGCGGGGGCTGCCCTCAGCCCCGGCGCGGGCCGTGATCGATGTGCTCGGGGTCGTGGTCAACGACGCCCTCTCCATGCCAGAGGGGATCCACCCGACCTGAACGGGCCCGGGGCGGCGGTTCAGGCCCCGAGGGGCTCCCGCCACATGGTCCAGATGGGTGGGCCGTCGCCGGGGAGCGGCACCTCCTCGACGACCTCGAACCCGTGGCGCCGGTAGAAGGACAGGTTCCGCTCCTTCGACGACTCGAGGTAGCAAGGGATGCCCTCGGCGTCGCAGTGCTCTAGGACGGGGCGCATCAGGGCGCCGCCCACGCCCTTGCCCTGCTGCTCGATGGCGGTGCCCAGGCTGGCCAGGTACCAGTGCGGCTCGCGGGGATGCTTGGACTCCACGAGGCTCAGCAGGCGCAGCGTGGTCCCCAGGTTGGCGGCCACGTAGGGGAGCACGGGCAGCATGGTGAGGATCGCGCCCAGCCCGGTCTGCATCGGCTTGCCCGCCGGGGCCCAGATGGCCGAGCCGGCATAGCCCTCCGTGGTGTAGCAGCCCCCGAAGGGGAGATAGTCGGCCCGCATCTGGGTCCGGAAGTAGGCGCGGAGCGCGACTTCGCGGCGCGCCACGTTGCGGAAGATGTGGGAGGTGACGGGATCGTCGAAGAACGTCCGCGCCAGCTGGGCCGCCATTTCGTCGACGTCGTCTCTCGTGGCCCGGCGGACGACTGGCAGGGCAGGCCTGAGAACCATGATGGCGTCGATGGTGGCAGAGGCCCCGGCCATGCGCCACCCGGCGACGCCATGGCGTGCGCCTGGCCCAGCGCCGCCAGATCGGCGGGTACGAGCCGCAGGTGATGTGGCCCCACGACGGCAGAGGGGACGACTGGCTGGACAGCGAGAACTACGTCACGCCCCCGTGGATGGAGTACCGGTTCGAGACGGAGAAGACCGTCAGAATGGGTCGCCGAGCACGTGGGGCGTCGCCAGGACCCCGACGCGACGGCCAGGACGATGCCGATGACGGCGACGAGGAGGAACCGGGCGGGCAGCAGCCAGCGCCCACCGTCGGTCGGGTCCCGCGTGCGTTAGCGTCCGTGCCCATGCAGCGTCTGGCCCCGTGGCGTCGAACGGCCACCTCTCCGTCCCATACCGGGGAAAGGTCCGCCGGGGCCGCTGCTCACCGCCCCCGCCCCCACCGGGTCCACAATCCCCGGTGACCGCGGCGTGCTGAGGATCGGGATCCTGGGGGCGGCCCGCATCGCCCCCGTCGCCCTCGTCAAGCCGGCCCGCCGGACCGGGTGCGCCGTCGTGACCGCCGTGGCGGCCCGCGACCGGGGTCGGGCGAGCGAATTCGCCCGTAAGCAGGGGATTCCCCGCGTCCTGGGCAGCTACGCCGAGCTGGTGGAGGACCCCGACATCGATGCCGTCTACAACCCCCTGCCCAACGGGTTGCACGGGCACTGGACCATCGCCGCCCTGCAGGCGGGCAAGCACGTCCTGTGCGAGAAGCCCTTCACGGCCAATGCCGACGAGGCCCGGTCCGTGGCCGAGGCGGACAACGGCAACCCCGGTGTGGTGGTCATGGAGGCCTTTCACTATCAGTACCACCCGCTGACCAAGCGCCTCGTTGAGATCGTCCGCTCCGGCGAGCTGGGGACCATCAGGGACGTCGACGTGGCCTTCTCGGCACCGCTGTGGAAGAAGGGCGACATCCGCTACCAGCTGGCCCTCGCCGGTGGCGCCACGATGGACATGGGCTGCTATCCGGTCAGCCTCCTGCGGCTGCTGGCCCCCGGGCCGCGGGTGATCAGCGCCGAGGCCAAGCTCTCCTCCCCCGGCGTCGACCGCGCCATGGACGCCCACTTCTCCCTCCCCGACGGCGGGAGCGCGCACATCGGGTGCTCCATGTTCTCGTCCTCCCTGCTGCGCCTCCATGCGGAGGTGACGGGCGACAACGGCAGGATCTCCGTGTTCAACCCGTTCAGCCCGCAGTACGGGCACCGCATGAAGGTCACGACCTCGCTCGGCACCCGCAAGGAGCGTTTCAGCCGCCGGGCGTCGTACGACTTCCAGCTCGAGGCGTTCGTGGCCGCCGCCGAGGACGGGGCCTCCTTCCCCACGACGGCGGCCGACGCGATCCGTACGATGGAGCTCATCGACGCGATCTACACCTCCGCCGACCTCCCCGTGCGCCAGCCCACTCCCGTCGGCTGATGCCGCTCGCCGCCGACGAACTCGCGGCCCTGGCGGACGCCGCGCTGACGGCCGCCTCCGGCTGTCAGGCCGCCGAGCTGCGGGTCGAGCGTGTCCGCGGCCAGACGGTGCGCCTGCGCGACGCCAACCCCGAGACGACGGCCGACGACACGGACTTCGGCATGGGCGTGCGCATCGTCGCCGATGGCGCGGTCGGGTTCGCCGCCACGGTCGACGTGCGGCCCGAGGAGGCGGCCAACCTGGTGCGCCAGGCCCGGGAGATGGCGCGGGTCACCAGCAGGGCCGGGGGCGGGCGCGTCGAGCTGGCACCCGAGCCTTCGCACGGCGAGGTCTCGTGGTCGAGCGCCTTCGGGGTCGACCCCTCGACGGTGTCCCTGGCCGACAAGGTCGCCCTGCTGGCCGAATGGAGTGGGCGCCTGGGTGCGCACGCCGCCGTGTCGCACACGTCGGCCACGCTCCTCGCCGTGTCGGAGCAGACCTACCTGGCCGACCTCAACGGGACGCGCGCCACACAGCACCGTGTGCGCATGCAGACGCAGCTGGAGGCGCTGGCGCTGGCCGACTCCGGTTTCGAGACGATGCGCACGCTGGCGCCACCGGTCGGCCGCGGCTGGGAGTTCCTCACCACGCCGACGTCGGCCGGCGGCTGGGACTGGGACGCCGAGCTCGCCGAGCTGCCCGAGCTCCTGGCCGAGAAGGTGGCGGCGCCGTCGGTGCAGGCGGGGACGTACGACCTCGTGGTCGACCCGTCGAACCTGTGGCTCACCATCCACGAGTCGATCGGGCACGCCACCGAGCTGGACCGGGCCGTGGGGTACGAGGCGGCCTACGCCGGCACGTCCTTCGCCACCTTCGACAAGCTGGGCACGCTCGCCTACGGCTCCCCCGTCATGCACGTGACGGGTGACCGCACGGTGGAGCACGGGCTGGCGACGGTCCGCATCGACGACGAGGGCGTGGAGGGACAGTCGTTCGACCTGGTGCGCGAGGGGACACTGGTCGGTTACCAGCTCGACCGCTCCATCGCCGCCGCCATGGGCTTCGAGCGCTCCAACGGGTGCGCCTTCGCCGACTCGCCGATGCACGTGCCGATCCAGCGGATGGCCAACGTGTCGCTGGCCCATTCGGGGGACGCGGGACCCAGCACCGAGGAGCTGATCGCCGGCGTCGACCGCGGCATCTACATCGTCGGCGACAAGAGCTGGTCGATCGACATGCAGCGCTACAACTTCCAGTTCACCGGGCAGCGCTTCTACCGGATCGAGGACGGGAAGCTGGCCGGGCAGGTGAAGGACGTCGCGTATCAAGCGACCACGACTGACTTCTGGGGAGCCATGGAGGCCGTCGGCGGCGCCTCCACCTGGGTGCTCGGCGGCGCGTTCAACTGCGGCAAGGGCCAGCCCGGTCAGGTGGCACCGGTCTCGCACGGTTGCCCGTCCGTCCTGGTGCGCGGGGTGCGGGTCCTCAACACGCGCCAGGAGTCGGGCCGTTGAGCACATCTGCGGCGGGCCGGTGATCCCGGCCCAGGAGCTCGTGGAGTGCGGACTGGCCGCGGCGGACGCCGGAGGTGCCGACGGCTGCGTCGTGCTGGTCGAGGAGACCAGCCACGTCGACGTCCGCTTCGCCCTGAACATGACGACGACCAACGGCGTCCAGCGCGGGCGCTCGGTCAGCGTGATCGCGCTGGCGGGCACCTCGGTCGGCTCGGCGCGGCGGTCCGGAGTGGTGGGCGCGGACGGCGTGGCCGACATGGCGGCGGCGGCCCTGGCCGACGCCCGGGGAGCGCGCCCGGCCGAGGACGCCTTCCCCCTGGTCCAGGTCGCCGAGGCGCGGCCCGCACGCGACTTCGGACTCGACCCGGAGGAGACCGATTCCGGCGCGCTCGAGGGCGTGCTCGCCGCGCTGTCCGGCGCCTTCGGGCGGGCCCGGGCCCGCGACGCGGTGCTGGCCGGCTTCG
This sequence comes from uncultured Acidimicrobiaceae bacterium, assembly GCA_963826835.1. Lineage (GTDB taxonomy): Bacteria > Actinomycetota > Acidimicrobiia > Acidimicrobiales > RAAP-2 > Bog-473. The sequence goes on along the minus strand of CAWGYK010000010.1, from coordinate 439,301 downwards.
CAGAGCAGGACCTGGTCACCCTGTATCTCGGCAGCTCGACCGGGCTGCGGCTCTCTCATGCCCAGCCGACCGGGGCGGTCAGCCTGGTCGGGCGCACGGCGGACGGGTCGGGGTCGGCCTGGGTCGGCGAACCGACGATCGCGCCCTCGCTCGAGCACATGGAGCAGGAGGTGTGGCGCCGGCTCGACTGGGCGACGACGTCGGTGCCCCTGGAGGCCGGTCGCTACGAGGTGATCATGCCGCCCTCGGCGGTGAGCGACATGATGGTCATGCTCGCCTTCGACGCGCTGGGAGGGCAGGACGCCCAGGACGGTCGCAGCGTGTTCTCCAAGGAGGGTGGCGGGACCCGGGTCGGCGAGCAGATCACGACGCTGCCCTTCACGCTCTACGGCGACCCGTTCGAAGACGGGATCGCCTGCACGCAGTTCGCCGCCGCCGAGGCCAGTGGCCCGGACACCTCCGTCTTCGACAACGGGCTACCGGTGGCGCGCACCGACTGGCTGCGCGACGGCGTCCTGGCCCGGCTGCGCTACCACCGCGCCGGCGCGGCCCGGTCGGGTGTCGAGCCGGCGCCCTTCATCGACAACCTGGTGCTGCGCTGCGACGGGGCCGGCGGGGGATCACTCGACGACATGGTGGCGCGCACCGAGCGCGGGCTCCTGCTCACCTGCCTCTGGTACATCAGGGTGGTCGATCCGGCCACGCTGCTCACGACCGGGCTCACCCGTGACGGCGTCTACGTGGTGGAGAACGGTGCGGTGGTGGGGGCGGCGAACAACTTCCGCTTCAACGAGAGCCCGGTCGACCTCCTGACCCGCGCCACCGAGGTCGGCACCCCGGTGCGCTCGCTCGGGCGCGAGTTCGGCGAGTACCTGAACCGGACGATCATGCCGCCGCTGCGCATCCCCGACTACAACATGAGCTCGGTGAGCCAGGCCAGCTGAACCGGCCCGTCCGGCACCGGCACCCGGGTGCGGACCCCGTGGCGCCACTCAGGCCGGCCGGCGGGCCTCGACGAGGAGCCGTTGCGCGGTGGACACGAAGGGGCCGTCCCGCCCGATGCGCTGGTGCAGGCGACGGAGCGCGTCGGCGTACGCCTCGGTGGTGAAGCCCGGCACCGTCCAGGGCACCTTGCGCAGGAAGTGCACCACGGCGCCGACGTCGAAGAACTCGACGCGCAGCGCAGCCGCACGGAGATCGACCACCTCGAGCCCGGCGGACTGCGCCCCGGCCCGGGCTCGCGCCGCGCTGCGGCTCTGGTCGACCGGCTGCGGCCCCATCATGAAGTCCGTGAGCTCGCGATTGGTCCCCGCGCCGATGAGCTGCGAGAGGTACGTCCCGCCCGGCCGCAGGACGCGGGCGATCTCCCCCCACAGCACGACGGTGGGATGGCGGCTGACCACGAGGTCGAACGACGAGGCGACGAAGGGCAGCGCGGGCGCGTCGGCCACCGCCACCACCCGCGCCCCGAGCGGCTGCAGGCGCCTCCGGGCGCCGGCGACGTTGGGCCACCAGCCCTCGGTCGCCACCAGCAACGCCGGCGGCCGCGCCACGGTGGCGAGCACCTCGCCGCCCCCCGTCTCGATGTCGAGGGCGGCGTCGGCGCGGGCCATGCGCTCCCCCATCCGCCGGGCGTAGCCCCAGGGCGGTCGCTCCTCGGTGGCGCGACCCTCGAACCAGCTGAAGTCCCATCCCTCGACCGGGGCGGCCGCGCCCTGCGCCACGAGCTCCCCGAAGCCGGTCATTCCCTCACCCCGCGGGGCCGTGCGACCTTCCCGGTGGCCGGCGTGGTCCCCGCGTCGCCCTCAGTGCCCGGCGGGGGAGGCCGTGCCGCCGGCGGGGGCAGACGGGCGGGCGTCGGCGTTCACCGTGACCTGCCCGTTGTCGTTCCGGTGGTGCGCCTGGAGGTTCTGGACGACGTCCTGCCCCACGAACAGGATCGACCCCCAGACGATGGCGAAGATCATCCAGCCCCGGGCGGCACCCTGCAGCACGAGCGTTCCCCACGACGGCAGGGCGGCTCCCGGGGGCATGGCCGAAATGCGCTCCCACGACGAGGGCGGGGGCATGGCGCCGGGCGGGTAGGCCGGCGGGGCGGGCGGCGGTTGCGGTGGGGGCCAGAGCGGTGCCGCCGGGGTCGGCTCCGACGTGGGAGCCACCGCGTCGGACTCGGGCGTGGGCATCCCCTCGCCCGGCGTCGCCGGGTAGGAGAACGGCGCGGGCGCCTGGGTCGGCGAGATGGGCGGCGGTGGTGGTGGCGGTGGTGGCGGCGCGGCCCCGGGGAAGCCCGTCGGGGCGGCGGCCGGAGGCGTGTCGAAGGGCGGCGGGGCGAAGGCGGGGGCCGCCGGTGCGGAGGGGTCGCCCAGCATGCCCCAGGCGTACTCCGAGGTGAGCATGACGAACCAGGCGTGGAAGCGGACCTCGTAGCGCAGAAGCGCCGCGTAGGCGTCGTAGAGCGCGGGCGGCATGCGGCCCGTGATCAGGACCACGAACCACATCGCGAAGAGCAGCGGGAGCGTCAGCCCGTACTGGACGATCTGGTAGAAGACGGACGCCGGGACGGCCAGGACGATGCGGAAGAACACCGACACGCGGTTGAGCGGGCCCCGCTCGGGCAGGATCGGTCGTGCCGGGTAGTCCACGTCGTCGAGCGAGAACGGTGGGTAATGGTCGGTCAGGAGGAACATGTAGGCCCCCACCCGCGTGTACCACCGGGCCACGCCGCACAGGAACGTGTGGGCCCATTCGGGGAGGCGGCCCATGAACAGCGCGGCGAACCACCCGATCACCGCCACGATGAGGGCGGCAATGCCGACGAAGGTCAGGACGATGAACTGCGGGATGGCCAGGATGAAACGGAAGGCCACCGTCAGCCGGTTCTGCTGCGCCGTGCCCGCGAACCACATCTCGACACGCCGCGTCGGCGCGACCATCGCTGCGTCCGTCATGACACCCCCGTTGTAGGCCGTCCGTCTCCGGACGCTCTCGGGGTCGAACGTTAGAGCATGGTCACCGCTGCGGCGTCCATCCCGACCTCAGAGTGACGCGTACAGCGCGGCCATGAGCGACCGGTTGCGCGTGCTCTGCCAGCGCGGGACGACATGGTTCATGACGTAGCCGAACGCGACGCCACCCACGGGATCGGCGAACCCGACGGCCCCTCCGGTTCCGAAGTGGCCGAAGCTCCCGGGGTTGGGGCCGAACGGGCGCCGCGGGACCGTCGGCTTGAAGCCGAGGCCGAACGTCACGTCCTCGTGCAGGATGGGGCAGTACCCGCTGGACTGGGCCGAGGTCGCCTCGGCCAGCAGGTCGGCCGACAGCAAGCGCCCGGGCTCGAGCAGCGCGGCGTACAGGCGCGCCACGCCGCGCGCCGAGCCGTGCCCGTTGGTCGACGGGACCTCGGCGCCGCGCCACTGCGGGGTGTTGACGACACCCATGGAGGAGAACCCCGGGGGATTGAAGTAGCTCAGCATCTCCATCAGCGCGTCGCCCTCGAGCGAGTCGTCCAGCGCGGCCGGAGGTCCCGGCGCGGCGAAGAGGACGTCGGCGCAGCGGTGCTGTTCCCCCGGCGGGACTCCGACGTGCACGTCGGCGTCGAGGGGGCCTACCACGGCGGCGAGCCGGTCGCGGCACGTCTCGCCGCTGACGCGTCGCACCACCTCGCCGATCAGATGGCCGTAGGTGTTGGTGTGGTAGGCGTGACGCGTCCCCGGCTCCCACCACGGCTCGGTGGCGGCCAGCGCGCCCGCCATCGTGCCCCAGTCCCACAGGTCGTCGTCGGCCAGCGGTGTGCGGATGGCCGGCACCCCCGCCCGGTGGCACAGCGCGTGCCGCAACGTGGCCCCCTCCTTGCCGCCGGCGGCGAACTCCGGCCAGACGGCGGCGATCGGGTCGTCGAGACCCAGCCTCCCCTCGTCGACGAGCTGCAGCGCCAGCAGCGCCACGAACGCTTTGCCCACCGAGTAGAAGTCGACCAGCGTGTCGTGGCGCCACGGCACCCGCGCCGGCTCGACGGCCCAACCGCCGGCCAGGTCGACCACGGTGGCACCGTCGAGCACGACGCACACGGCTGCGCCGACCTCGCCGCGCTCGGCGAAGTTGCGCGCGAACTCGTCCCGCACGGCCCCGAAGCGGGCGTCACAATGGCCCGACACGGCGACCTCCACGGCGCCGACTCTGTACCGGCGCCGCCGGCGGTGCAAGCGGCGGGTGCCAGCCGGGTGCCAGCCGGGTGCCGGGGCCTCATCCGCACGCCGGAGCGGTCATCCGTCGACTCGTGCGCGCCGAGGGACCCCGTGGATCAGGCGGCCCCGGACTGCCGGGAGAGTTCTCGCAGGAGGGGCACCCACCTGGCCAGGTCGCCGACCACGACGCCCTCGACCTTCCCGCTGTCGTCGGCCCGGCGCAGCGTCACGGCGTCGGCCGCCCACGGCCGGGCCAGGAAGGTCGCGACCTCTTCCTCGTCCATCGCCCCGCCCTGACGGCCCAGCGAGACCACGCTGTCTTTGGTCAGCACCCCGCCGTAGCCCCCTTCGGTGGCGACGAGATACCGCTTCGCCGCCACGTGCAGCCCCACCGTCCCCGCCACCCGCTCACCCAGGGCCCGCTGGACGGCGCGCGCCCCGTCGGTGGCGTGGGCCTCGTCGGTGCCGCCCGGCAGCAGATGGCCGATGTCGTGCACCAGCCCGGCGGCCGCCAGCTCCTCGTCGCCGGGGTGGAGGTGCGACAGGAGCGCCGCCGTCTGCAGGGCATGGTCGAGTTGGGAGACCCGGACCCCGGGACTGAGCCATCGCTCGGCGCCGCCGGCCAACAGGTCGACGATCTCGTCGGGCGCCAGATCGCCCGGGGCGCTCATCGCAGACCGGCCCTCAGAACGTGCGCGCGAGAAGTCCTCATACGGGCCATTCTCCCCCGTTGCGGGTACGGTGGCGCTCCGTGCCCTGGGCCCCCCCACCACGCAGCCCGTGGGCGGACAAGATGGTGTCGCTCGGGCGCGGCCTCGGCGACGGCGGGCGCTCCATGATCTCCCTCGAGCCGGAGGAGCTGAGAGGCGCCGCCGTCTCCACCACCGGGCTCGACGACTTCGGCGACGCGTGGTGGGAGGAGCCCTTCGAACGCCTGTGCGCCTCCCTCGAGTCCGAGGCGCGCCTCCACCTGCCCGGCCGCATCCGCACGCGGGGCGAGTTGCAGCTGATCCTGCAAAACCGCCTGCGTATGGTCGACCTGTGGAAGAAGGAGCCGGCCGTGCTGCGCCAGCCGGTGCACGCGCCCATCGTGGTGACGGGCCTCGGGCGCTCGGGCACGACGCTGCTCCACGAGCTGCTGGCCTGCGACCCCGACAACCGCCCGCCGCTGCTGTGGGAGTTGCTCCACACCGTCCCCTACGAGGATGTCTCGGGAGACCTGTGCGACGACGAGATCACGCTCATGGACGAGATCGTGCCCGCGTTCACCGACATGCACGAGAATGGCGGGCGTCTCCCCACCGAGTGCATCTTCGCCTTCGCCCACCAGTTCTCGAGCGACATGTACACGGGCCTCTACAACGTCGCTGACTACACGGTGTGGCGCAGCGGCGTGGACCAGGCCCCGATTTACGACTGGCACAAGCGCCACCTGCAGACGCTGCAGTGGGTGACGGCGCGGCCGACGACGCACTGGGTCGTCAAGGCGCCCTCCCACCTGTCCGCACTGCCTCTGGTCTTCTCGACCTATCCCGACGCCCGGGTCGTGATCACGCACCGCGACCCGCTCCGCGTCATCGGGTCGCTCTCCGACCTCATGGCGACGCTGCACTACATGCACTCCGACCACGTCGACCACGGCGTCCTCGTGGAATTCATAGCGATGGGCCTCGAGCTGCAGATGGACCACGTCACCGCGGAACGCGACGCCGGCGCCATCCCCGAGAGCCAGATCGCCGACGTCGTCTACCGCGAGCTGGTGACGGACCCCGTCGCCGTCGTCGAGCGGCTGTATGCCGGATGGGGTCTTCCGCTGACCCCCGAATTCCGCCACGCACTCGAGGCCTACCTGGCCGCCCGCCACACGGCGCGGGCCGGCGGACACGACTACTCCTTCGCCGACACCGGCCTCGACCTGGCGACCCACCGGGCAATGGTGGCGCCCTACCAGGAGCGCTTCGGGGTACCGTCCGAGGTGTAGCGGACCCCGGACGCAGAGAAGAGGGAGGCGAAGCGCACATGGACTGGAGGCTCGAGACGGTGGTGGTCCCGGTGGCCGACGTCGACCGGGCGAAGGCGTTCTACGCCGACGGCGTCGGTTTCCACCTCGACGTGGACCACCGGGCGGGCGACGATTTCAGGGTCGTCCAGCTCACCCCAGCCGGATCGGGCTGCTCCATCACGCTCATGAAGAACGATCAGGCGGCGGGATCGCTCCAAGGGCTGCACCTGGTGGTACGGGACATCGACGAGGCCCGGCGTCAGCTCGGCGAGCGCGGTGTGCCGGCCAGCGACATCTTCCACTTCGTCGACGGCGTGCAGGCCGTCGGGCCCGACCCCGGCCGGGCCGACTACGGATCCTTCCTCTCGTTCAGCGATCCGGACGGGAACGGCTGGCTCGTGCAGGAGGTGGCGAGCAGGGCCTACTGAGCCCGTCTGCCCGCGTCATCCCTCCGACCAGCACGGGGTGCTGACACGAAGAGCGGGGTCATGCTAACCCCCTTGGTTGCCGACCAGGGTTGCACAACACTGGTGCGGTGGTGCCACTCCTGGAGAGGCCGCGGAGGGTCTGAAGTCGTATGGCCCCGCTGTCGATGGCCACGGGCTGAGGAGAGGACCAATGCTGAGCGTCGCCCGCTACCACCTCCGGGCCACCTTCCGTCAGCGATGGGCGGGCTACCTGTCCATCGTCCTCCTCGTCGGGCTGGTGGGCGGCGTGGCGATGGGGTCTATTGCCGGTGCGCGACGCACCCAGTCGACCTTTGCCGCCTATCTGACCGCAACCAAGGCCTCGAACCTCCAACTCCAGACCTCGACCGTCACCGACCAATTCAGCACGGACCAGCTGATCAAGAAGCTGGCACGCCTCCCCAAGGTGCAGCACGTCGCCGATGCCCCCTCCCTCCTGGTGATTCCGCTCGGATCCAACGGGAAGGCTCTCCCCTCCGCCTTCAACGACAACGACGTGACGGAGGTCGGCAGTGTCGGCGGCATGTACTTCAACCAGGATCGGGTGACCGTGGCCCAGGGACGGATGGCCGATCCGGCGAGCACCGACGAAATGGTCGCCACCGCCGAAGCCGCTCGGCTCTCCGGCTGGCATCTCGGCGAGACGATCCCCTTCGGTGCGTACTCCCTCCAGCAGGCCAATACGAGCACGTTCAACCCGCTGACCGACGATCCTCATCTGCGGTTCTCCGCCAAGCTCGTCGGGTTCGTGGTGTTCTCGAGCCAAGTCGTGGACGACGATGTCGATCGCTTCCCGACGACGGTGCTCATGACCCCTGCCCTGACCAGGCGTCTGAGCGCGAGCGCGACCTATCCCACCTACGGGCTTCGCCTCGAGACGGGCAACCTCGCCGTGCCGAGCGTGGAACGGGAGATCGTCAACGCTCTTCCTCCCGGTTCCACCTACAGCTTCCACCTCACATCGGTGGTCCAGGGCGAGGTGGAGCGGGCGACCAAACCCGAGGCGATCGCCCTCGCTGTGTTCGGTTGCATCGCGGGCCTTGCCGCACTGCTGATCGGCGCCCAGGCCGTCAGCCGACGGCTGTGGGCCAACCGAGGGGACCTCGATGTCCTGCGATCCCTGGGTGCCGATACGCCGACGATGGCGGCCGACGCCATGCTCGGGCCACTCTGCGCCGTCCTCCTCGGTGCCGTGCTCGCGGTGGGCGTGGCGGTGGCGTTCTCGTTCCTGATGCCGATCGGTCCGGCCAGTCAGGTCGAACCGTCACCGGGGATCTCCTTCGACTGGACGGTCCTCTTGTCCGGTCTCGCGGTGCTCAGCCTCGGTCTCGGCGGCATGACGATCGTCCTCGCCTATCGCGGGAGCACGCGACGCGACTACGAACGGCGCGAGTCCGTGCGGCCGTCCAGGGTGGTCGACCTGGCCGCCCGCTCGGGAATGCCCGAACCCGCAGTCGCCGGCCTGCGCTTCTCCCTCGAGCGCGGCCGCGGTCGGACCGCGGTGCCCGTCCGCTCTGCGCTGACGGGCGCCGTGCTGGCGGTGGCGGTCGTGGTGGCGACCCTCACCTTTGGAGACAGTCTCGCCGCCCTCGACTCCCACCCCCCGCTCTACGGATGGAACTGGAGCTTTGCCATCAATTCCCCCGGGACGGACCCCGTTCCGCCGGTCGTCGGGCACCTCCTCAGCCGCGACCCGGAGGTGGCCGCGTGGACCGGGTACACGTTCGCCAATGTGCAATTCGACGGCCTCACCGTCCCCACGCTGTTGACCCAGAGACATGCCGAGCTCAGCCCGCCGATTCTGACTGGGCATGTTGTCGACGCGAACAACCAGATCGTGCTCGGCTCGGCGACCCTCGCCGCTCTGCACAAGAAGGTTGGCGACACCGTCATGGTCAGCTACGGCGCCCCGAGGGACGCACCGGTGTACGTCCCCCCGACACCCATGGTCATCGCCGGTACGGCCACCATGCCGGCGATCGGCGTGAGCGGTCACCTTCACCCCTCCATGGGAACCGGGGCCCTGGTCCCCAGCGGGATCGTACCGGCTGCATTCAAACGTGCCCTCACACAGCCCGACCCCAACTTCAACGGCCCGGCAATGGACGTCGTGCGGCTCAAGAGCGGCGTGCCGCTCAGCGCCGGCCGAGGTTCGCTCGAACGCATCGTCACGGCCGCAGACAACGTCATGGCCGCCGATCCCAACGGTCAGGGTGACACCTACGCACTCCTGTCCGTCCAACGTCCGGCGGAAATCGTCAACTACCAATCGACGGGCGCCACCCCCGCCATACTCGCCGCCGGGCTCGCCGCAGGGGCGCTCCTGGCCCTCGGACTCACGCTCGCCGCATCGGTGCGCCGGCGGCGGCGGGACCTGGCGCTGCTCAAGACGTTCGGCTTCACCCACCGTCAGCTTGCTGCCGCCGTCGCCTGGCAGGCGTCGGTGGTGGCGATCATCGGGATCCTCGTCGGTGTGCCCGTCGGGATCATCGTGGGCCGCTGGCTGTGGAACCTCTTTGCCAACGCCATCTACGCCGTCCCGAGTCCTTCGGTCTCCGTCGTCGATGTCGTCCTGGTCGGCCTCGGGACGCTTGTCCTGGCGATTCTGGCGTCGCTCGTTCCGAGCCAGATGGCGGCACGCACCCCGACGGCGTTGGTGTTACGGGCCGAATAGATCCGTGGCGCTACGGGCCCAGGAGGTCCTCCATGGCGACCACCTCGGCGGTCGGGTGGGGCGGCCCGTCGGCCAGCACCCAGCGGACCAGCATGTAGCCCTCGAGCCGCCCTCCCGTGTCGAGCCAATTCTCCACTCCCGGATCGGACGGCGCGATCACCATCCGCCAGGACCCGTCCGCCGATCGGGTCGCCGTCTTGTTGTTCAGCGCCGTGGTCGTGTAGCGGTAGTCGAAGCTCTCCATCCAGGGCGAGGTCAGCGTCAGCCCCCAGTAGAGGAAGGGCTTGTCGGGCTCGTGCACCGTCACCACCAGGGCCTGGCCGGGCTCGAGGCGGAACCGCCCCCCGTGGTACGTCATCTCGGCGTTGGAATGGGAACGCACCTCGTCCTCCTGCGACTCCACGTGGGCCGAGCCGGCCTGGCCACCGAACGTGTTCATGTTGGTGGCGGCGTCGTGCCACATCTGCAGCGCGGTCCCGCCCACGAAGGTGAGGAACATGGCCGCGAACTCGAGCTTGGGGGCGAGCTCGGCGGAGGAGAGGATCGGCGGAGGAACGACCTCCCCCGGCTCGGGGACCAACTCCACGCGCAGGCGGGCCAGGCGGTCCGGATGCTTCTCGAAATGCGTCTCCCTGATGGCCAGCTGCGCCGTCCCCGGCTCGAGGACGACCGCGTTGCGTGGCCGGGGATCGGGCATGGCGGCGGCCGGAGCGATGAGGATGTCGACCTCGCCGTTCGGGCCCAGCTCGAACTCGTCGATGTGGGTTTGCGTCTGCGTGCCCGTCCGCCCGCCCACCTGCCCCTGCCCGAACGGCGTGCCGAAGGTCATGCCCAGATACGCGCACTCGCCGCGGTAGCCGAGGAGCCGGTACGAGCGCGAGTCGTCGAGCACGCAGAACGTGTAGTGCACGTCGGGGTTGTCGACCAGGAGCTTCTTGTACTCGTCCTGGAGGATGAACAGCTGCGGGTGCAAGGGGTCGGACTTCTCCACGATCCAGTCGAGCGCCAGCCGGGAGAGGCGGGTCACCCAGCGGTACCCCTCGGCCAGGTCCACGTCGGTCTCGGGCACGCCGCTGGCCTGGCGAACCACGTCGAGCGCCGCCGTTTGTGCCTGCACCCAGGCGTCGAACGCTGCATTCAGCCGGTCGTCTTGCATTCGGACGACGCTACCCATGTTTCCGAGGAGTTTCCCGATCCTCGGCGCGCCCGGTAACTTCGGGATGTGACCGACACCGCCACCGAGACGACGCGGACCGACGAGCTGCTCAGCGAGCTCCGGTCCTGGCTGAGCGACAACTGGGACCCCGACCTGACGGTGGCGCAGTGGTGGGAACGCATGGGCCTGGCCGGCTGGTCCGCCCCGGGGCTGCCCGAGAACGCCTACGGCAAGGGGATGGCCCGGTCCGACGTGGTCCTGGTGCAACAGGAGATCGCGAAGTTCGGGGCGCTCGGCGCCCCGGCCGGGCTGGGGCTGCTGCTGGCCGCGCCGACCATCGCCACCCACGGCACCCAGGAGCAGATCGACCTCTACGTGCGGGATATCGTCACCGGCCAGAAGGCCTGGTGCCAGCTCTTCAGCGAGCCGCAAGCGGGCTCGGACCTGGCCGGTCTGCAGACCAAGGCCGTCAAGGACGGCGACGAGTGGATCATCAACGGCCAGAAGGTGTGGACCTCGGGCGGACAGTACGCCGACCTCGGCATGCTCCTCGCCCGCACCGACCCTGAGGTACCCAAGCACCAGGGCATCTCCTATTTCGCCTTCGACATGCTCCAGGACGGCGTCGACGTACGACCGCTCAAGGAGATGACCGGCCATGCGCTGTTCAACGAGGTCTTCATCACCGACGCCCGGGTAGCCGACTCGGCCCTCATCGGTGGTCTCAACAACGGCTGGGCCGCCGCCAACACGACGCTCATGAACGAGCGGGCCGGCCTCGGCTCCGGCGGTGGGAACGCGGCCGGGGGTGGCCTGGCGCAGCCGGGGACCGTCATGGGCATGCTGTCCCGCCGGGTCGGCGATCTGGTCGCACCTCCGCCGGCCGCCGACGGCGACGGCGACGGCGACAAAACGAAGTCGCAACAGCCGAGCGGCGCGCTGGGCGCCATGCGCGGCGGCGCCGGCCTGCTGATCAGCCTGGCCCAGTCGCGGGGGGTCAACGCCAACGCCGGCATCCGCCAGGACCTGGCCCGGCTCTACACGATCGGCGAGCTGGGCCGCTTCAACGGGCTGCGGGTCAAGGCGGCCAAGGAACAGGGACGGGACATCCCCGGCATGCCCAACGTGGCCAAGCTCTCCATGAGCCAGATCGTGCGGCTGACCCGCGACCTCGGCCTGCGCATCGCCGGCCCCTCCGGCATGCTGCATGCCTACGACGGTGACGACAAGGCCGCCCTCAAGCATGCGACCGGCGACCCGTTCGCCGGCGGCATCACCGAGATGGCGCTCTTCGCCCAGGCTCCCCCGATTTACGGAGGGACCGATCAGGTGCAGCGCAACATCATCGGTGAACGTGTGCTGGGACTGCCGAAGGAACCCAACAACGACCGCGTGACGCCCTTCTCCGAACTCCCCAAGAACGCCTAGCCGTCCGCGGCTGGGTCGGGCTGGGCCGGGGATCTTCGAAATGAGTCGAGAGGACCGCAGCCTGCGCGGCGCGGCAGCCATCGTCGGCGTGACCGATGACGTGTCGCCGACCGGCGAGCTGGACCGCACCGGCCGCGAGCTCGAAGTGGCCATGGTGCTCGGCGCGCTCGAGGACGCCGGACTGACGCTGGGCGACGTCGACGGTCTCTGCCACCCCGAGTCTGCGGTGGCCTTCGCCGAGTACCTGGGCCTTCACCCGACGTTCGTCGAGTCGACCATGACCGGTGGCTCGAGCTACGAGGTCCATGTGGAGCACGCGGCCGCCGCCATCGCCGCCGGGCTGTGCGAGGTGGTCGTGAGCGTCTACGCCTCGACCCCGCGCAGCGACCGCACCCGCAAGCGCCCGCGGCCCCGCCGCGGCATGCCCGGGCCCAACCCGACAGCCGAGTGGGAGCTCCCGTTCGGCCTCCGCCTCCCGATGGGCCCCTACGCCTTGGCTGCCGCACGCCACATGCACGAGTTCGGCACGACGTCGGAACAGCTCGCGGCCATCGCGGTGAGCACGCGCCAGTGGGCCTCGCTGAACCCTCGGGCGCGCCATCGAAACCCGATCACGATCGCCGACGTGCTCGAGTCACCGTTCCAGGTGAGCCCCCTGCACCTCCTCGACTGCTGCCTCGTCACCGACGGGGCCGGGGCGTTCGTGATGACGAGCGCGGCGCGGGCCCGGTCGCTGCGCAAGCCACCTGTGTACGTCCTCGGCGCGGCGACCTGCACCGACCACATGGGCATCACGCAGATGCCCGACCTGACGGTGACTCCGGGGGCGGTCTCGGGTCCCCGCGCCTTCGCCATGGCCGGCCTGGGCCCCGCCGACGTGGACGTGCTCATGGGCTACGACAGCTTCACCATCACCGCCCTGCTCCACCTGGAGGACCTGGGCTTCTGCCCGAAGGGTGATGGCGGCCCGTTCGCCGCCGAGGGCGGCCTCGGCCCGGGGGGCTCGCTCCCCATGAACACCAACGGTGGCGGCCTCTCGTTCACCCACCCCGGCATGTACGGCATGTTCCTCATCACCGAAGCGGTGCGCCAGCTGCGCGGCGAGTGCGACGAGCGGCAGGTCGCCGGCGCGGAGGTCGCCGTGGCCCACGGCTCGGGCATGGTCCTCTCCGTCATGTCGACCGCCGTCCTCGGGACCGAGGCCACGCTGTGACGGCCGGGACGGACCGGTCGGGCGTCGCGGCGACGCCCGACCGCCTCGAACCGCCGGTGGGCGCAGAGAGCGGGCCGTTCTGGGAGGCCACCCGGGAGGGCCGCCTCCTTGTCCAGTGGTGCACAGCCTGCGACCGGGGCGTCTTCTACCCGCGGGCACTCTGCCCCTGGTGCGGGGCGGCGGCGCATACCGGCACCGGCACCGACACCGGCACCGGCACCGACAGCGGCGGGGCACTCGAATGGCGTGAGGCGAGCGGGAGGGCCACGGTGCACGCCGCCGTGGTGGAGCACCGGCCCGAGCTCGCCGCGGCGTCCTTCTCCGGTGGTGAGCCTTACTGCGTCGCCCTGGTAGACCTGGAGGAGGGGGTGCGCATGATGACCAATATCGTCGGCTGCCCACCCGGCGAGGTCCACAGTGGCATGGCCGTGACCGTGACCTGGGAGCCGCTGAGCGACGGCCGGCAGCTGGCGCTCTTCCGGCCGTCGGGGTCGGACGGGGCGGAGGGGACGTGACGCTGCCCGAGGACAAGGGGGCCGCAGCGGCCCAGGGCATGCTGCACGCGTGGTGGGCGGCCCGGATCCCGGACCGCCTCGCGCTCATCTCCCCCCAGGGGGACCGCAGCTACGCCGACCTCAACGCGGACATCAACCGCCTGTCCAGGGCGCTGCGGGCCCGCGGCCTGCAGCCCGGTGACGCCATCGCGCTCATGTGCACGAACCGGCCCGAATTCGTCGAGGTCCTCTATGCCGCCCAGCGCACGGGCTTGCGCCTGACGCCGATCAATTGGCACCTGACCGGCGAGGAGGCCGCGTACATCGTCGAGAACTGCGAGGCCAAGGCATTCGTGTGCTCGGGCGAGCTCGGCGACAAGGTCGCCGTTGCCGCCGCCGCGGGCGGGCCCGGCCTGGTCAAGATCAACACGGGCGGCTACCTGCCCGGTTTCGAGATGTACAACACCGTTGTCGCCGCCGAGGACGGCTCCGACGTCGACGACCCGGTGATCGGCACCCAGATGCTCTACACCTCGGGCACGACGGGACGGCCCAAGGGCGTCCACCGCGAGACCGCCGCGGTCAGCGCGCTGGCGATGGTGAACTTCTGCGGCTACGACGAGGACTACGAGACCAGCGTCGACGCCCATCTCCTGACCGGACCGCTCTACCACGCCGCCCCGCTCGCCTTCTCGGTGGCGGTGCCCCTCGTCTACGGCGTCCCCCTCGTCCTCATGGACCACTGGGACCCGGTGGAGGCACTCACGCTGATCGAGCGCCACGGCATCACGCACACCCACATGGTCCCGACCATGTTCCACCGTCTCCTGGCGCTGCCGACCGAGGAGCGGGTGCGCTTCGACACCTCGTCGCTCCGCTTCGTGATCCACGGCGCCGCGCCCTGCCCGGTCCCGGTGAAGCAGCGCCTCATCGAGTGGCTGGGGCCGGTGGTGGTCGAGTACTACGCCGCCACCGAGGGGCTGGGCACGCTCGTCGACTCCGCCACCTGGCTGGCCCATCCCGGCACCGTCGGCCGGCCCATGGCCCCGGGGTTGGTCAAGGTGGCCGACGACGAGGGCAACGACCTCCCGCCCGGCGAGATCGGCCTGGTCTTCCTCCAGGCACCGGCCGCCACCAAATTCGACTACTACGGCGACACCGAGAAGACGGCCGGGGCATTCCGCGGGGACTACTTCACGCTCGGCGACATGGGCTACATGGACGAGGAGGGATTCCTCTACCTGACCGACCGCACCGCCAACCTCATCATCTCGGGCGGCGTGAACATCTACCCGGCCGAGGTCGACGCGGTGCTCCTCGAGCACCCGGCGGTAGGAGACGTCGCCACTATCGGCGTGCCCGACGAGGAGTGGGGCGAGGTGGTGAAGGCCGTCGTGCAGCCGGCCGACGGCGTCAGCGGGAACGACGAGCTGGCGGCGGAGCTCCTGGACTTCTGCCGGGAGCGCCTGGCCCATTTCAAGTGTCCCCGCAGCGTCGACTTCGTCGATGAGCTCCCCCGCGAGGATACTGGCAAGATCTTCAAACGGAAGCTGCGGGAGCAGTACCGGGTGGCGTCGAGCCAGAATGACCAAAACCAAAGGAGCTGACTGTGGGTATCTGTGACGGACGGGTCGTCGTCATCACCGGCGCAGGCCGGGGCATCGGGCGCGAGCACGCCCTCGAGTTCGCCAGCCAGGGCGCCAAGCTCGTCATCAACGACCTGGGGGCCGAGGTCGACGGCTCCGGCTCCTCGGACGGGCCGGCCGGCCAGGTGGTCGACGAGGTCCGCGGCATGGGCGGCGAGGCCGTGGCCAACGGGGACGACGTCTCGGACTACGAGGGCGCGGGCCGCCTGATCCAGACGGCCATCGACACCTACGGGACGATCGACGTGCTGGTGAACAATGCGGGCATCCTGCGCGACCGCATGCTGGTCAACATGACGATCGAGGAGTGGGACGCCGTCATCAGGGTGCACCTGCGCGGCACGTTTGCGCCGACGCGGCACGCGGTGGAGTACTGGCGCAACCGCACCAAGGCCGGCGAGACGAACGACGCCCGCATCATCAACACGACGTCCCCTTCGGGCATTTACGGCAACGTGGGGCAGACCAACTACGGCGCGGCCAAGGCGGGCATCGCCTCCTTCACCATCATCGCCGCCATGGAGCTCGGCCGCTACGGCATCACCGTCAACGCCATCGCCCCGGCCGCGCTCACCCGCATGACCGAGAACCTCGGCATGGGTGCGGCGTCGGCCGAGAAGAAGCCCGAGGAGTTCGACCCCTTCGACCCTGCCAACATCGCGCCCATCGTGGTCTGGCTCGGCAGCTCCGAGTCCAAGGACATCACCGGACGTGTCTTCAACGTGCAGGGCGACCACATCAGCGTGGCCGAGGGCTGGGTGGCCGGACCGGGCGCCGACAAGGGCGATCGCTGGGACCCGGCCGAGCTGGGCAAGGTGGTCCCCGACCTGGTGGCCAAGGCCGCCCCGAACGCCAACATGGGCGGGCGCCGGACGTAGCACCTGTCCCGTCCCTGTCCGGAGGCGACACCGCCGGTGTGGGGGAACGCACAGGTCACCCCTCGGGTACCAGGCCCGGCACGACATGGAGGCCGCCCTCCGGGTCGGTCACGCTTCCGCCCTCAGGCCGAGAGGAATCCCTCCACCGCTTCGATGAACGCGTCCTCCTGCTCGAACATGGGGTAGTGCCCCGCCCGATCGATGACCACGAGAGAGGCTCCGTCGATCAGCCCTGCCATCTCCTCGGCGTAGCTGAGGGGGAGCAGGCCGTCCTCACCACCGTGCAGGACGAGGGTGGGCGCGGTGACGTAACGGAGCCGGCGACGCAGCCCCCGCTCGGCGATCGGCCACATGATCCGGGTGGCCGTCCCGTAGTTGCGCGCCTGGAAGAGGGAGGAGGCCTGAGGGTCGTCCGGATCGGGGACGAAGTTGCTCGGCTCGGGGTTGGGCCTGTTCGCGGGATCATGCCACTTTGCCTTCAGCACGGCGTCGCGCGCGCCGAACGGATCGATGGCGGGTTCGTCGTCGAGCCAGAGTCCGAAGGCGTCCACGAGCACCAGCCGCCGCACGACGTCGGGTGCGATCGCGGCGATCTCGGCGGCCAGCATGCCGCCGATCGAGTGTCCCACGAGGTCGACCGGCCCCGCGTCGAGATCACGGATCAGCGCCCGGTAGAACAGGACGAGGTCGAGCACATCGTGGATCTGCTCGCCGCCGAGAGAGGTCCCGTAGCCGGGCGCCTCCGGTGCCCAGACATGGTGACGCCGTGCGAGTCGGCGGAGGAAGGCCGCGTCTCCGGGATGCCGTTCGTACCCGTGCAGGAACAGCAACGGCGAACCCGTTCCGCCTTCCCAGACGTCGACCTCGAACGGATCAGCCGTGTAGCGGTGGATTGTCCCCCGGGCCATGGTCCTCCTCCGATCGATGGTGCGCGCGCGGACTCCGCACCTCGACCCGTCGCAGAACGGTGATGGTATACAGAGCGGAGGGAGGGCACATGAGGTTCCACTGGTTTGCGCAGCAGTACTACACGCACCTGCCCGAGGACTACGGGGCGTCGATCCACAGCTCGTGGGTCACGGCGCCCGCCGGCGTGGCCGACCCGACGCAGGTGGGCGAGAACTACCGCATGTACCTCCGCCTGATGCAGGACGCCGACAGGTTGGGTTGGGACGCCCTCCTCCTCAACGAGCATCACCAGACCTCGCTGGCCATGACCCCGTCGCCGAACCTGATCGCGGCCGTCCTGGCCACCACGACCGAGAACGCGGCGATCACCCTCTGCGGGAACTCCCTGGCTCTCTACAACCCGCCCATCCGCGTGGCGGAGGAGATCGCCATGCTCGACTGCCTGTCGGGCGGCCGGATGATCGCGGGAATCGTGTTCGGCACCCCGATGGACACGGCGTTCGTCTACGGCGTACCTCCGATTGAGCTCCGCGACCGCTTTCACGAAGCGCGCGAGCTGATCCATCGGGCCTGGAAGGCGGAAGAGCCCTTCGCGTTCAACGGACGCTTCACCAAGCTCCGCTACGTGAATCCGTGGCCCCGACCCGTGCAGCAGGACATCCCGATCTGGATCCCGGGATCGGGGAGCGTGGAGACCTGGGACGTGGTGAACGCGCTCGACTACTGCTACGGGTACCTCTCCTTTCACGGGACGCAGAACGCGCGGCCGATCGTCGACGGGTTCTGGGAGTACACGGAGCGCAACGGGGACAATATGAACCCGAACCGGATGGCCTTCACGCAGATCATCTGTTGCGCCGACTCCGACAAGGAGGCCGAGGCGCTCTACTCGGACGCCGTGAAGTACTTCTATCGCCAGAACCCGGTCGCGGTCGAGTTCGCCACGCCACCGGGCTATCTGTCGCCGGCCTCCCTGCGCCAACAGCTCTTGCGACAACAAGCGGTCTCGGCGGAGGAACGGAAGAAGGCCGATCGCGGGGAGCTCGACTTCTGGGAGTACGACGAGCTCGGCTACATCATCGCCGGCACGCCCGAGCGGGTCGCCCAACGCGTCCGCGCGCTGGTCACGGAGTTCCGGATCGGCCAGCTGATCACGTGCATGCACATGGGGGATCTGCCGGAGGAGGTCGCCCTCCACAACAACGAGCTCTTCGCCGCCGGCGTGATCCCCAAGCTGCGTCACGTGTGGTCGGAGTACGAGGACCGCTGGACGCCCCGTGTGAGCCAGGAACGGATTGCCGAGCTGTTCCCCGCGGAGGTCCCGGCCTGACGCAGGTCGACCGGAGCCGAACCGGAGGACGTGCACAGCTCCTCGGGTAGCCTCTGCCCATGACCGAGCCGATAACACCGGTGTCAGGGACCGCCGAGGTCACCCCTCACGTACCGGGCCGGCGTGACATGGAGGCGGCCGTCCAGGTCATCCACGACAACGCGGATCGGCTGTTCCTGTGGGACTACGAGCGCGACCGGGGTCAGCTGGTCACGCTCTACAACAAGGCCATGGGCTCGCAGTGGAACAGCGTCACTGACCTCGACTGGTCCATCGACGTCGACCCGGAACGGCTGGTGGCCGAGCAGGACAGCCCGCTGCTCGCCGTGGCCCGAGTGGCGGGCACGCTGCCCGGCTCGCCGATGGCCACATGGTCCGAGAAGGAGTACTCACAACTCGGGATCGAATTCTTCAAGGCCAACCTCTCGCAGTTCATGCACGGCGAGCAGGGCGCCATGATGACCGCGGCCAAGATCGTCGAGACCGTGCCGTGGATCGACGCCAAGTACTACGCGTCGACCCAGACGATGGACGAGGCGCGGCACACCGAGGTGTTCGCCAAGTATCTCCGCACGAAGCTCGGCGAGG
Source organism: uncultured Acidimicrobiaceae bacterium (assembly GCA_963826835.1). Taxonomy (GTDB): domain Bacteria; phylum Actinomycetota; class Acidimicrobiia; order Acidimicrobiales; family RAAP-2; genus Bog-473. Next base: position 420,332 of record CAWGYK010000010.1, on the reverse strand, counting down.
CGTACCCCATGAGCCCGTTCCTCAAGGAGCAGATCTGGTCGCTGCTCGAGGACCCCCGCTGGGACATCGCCTATCTGGGGATGCAGATCGTGATCGAGTCGCTGGCGCTGGCCGCCTTCGGCGACATGCTGCGGCGCACGCAGGAGCCCCTGCTGACCAAGCTCCTGCGCTACGTGATGTCCGACGAGGCCCGCCACGTGGCCTTCGGCGTGCTGACCCTGTCGGAGTTCTACCGCGACCTGAGCGAGGTGGAGCTCAAGGAGCGCCAGGAGTTCCTCGTCGACGCCACCCTCAATTCCCGCGCCCGCGCCACCACGCCCGAGGTGTGGGAGCGCATGGGCACGACCGCCGAGGACGTCCTCCCGTTCATCATGGCGGCGGCGGAGAAGACGAAGCTGAACCCGATGCGGGGTTTCGCCCGTGGCTTCTTCGCCAAGCTGGTCCCCAACGTGCGCAAGCTCGGACTGCTCGACGCCAACAACGGCTACCTGCGCGAGAAGTGGGGCGAGGCCGGGCTGCTCGAGTTCGAGTTCGCCGACGACACCGGTTCGGACTACGCGTCGTACGACGCGGTGGCCCAGGACCGGGCGGCGCACGCTGCCACGTCCGGGGGGTGAGCGCGGCGGCGCCTTCGGTGATGGAGCGGGTGCGCGCCATCTGCCTGGCGCTGCCCGAAGCGGAGGAGCGACCGTTCGGCGGCCACACCGCGCCGTCGTTCCGGGTGCGGGACAAGCTCTTCGTGATGACGAGCGAGGACGGCACCTCCATGACGTTGAAGGCGCCCAAGGGGGCGCAACAGGTGCTCGTCGCCTCCGAGCCGGCGCGGTTCTTCGTCCCGAAATACGTCGGGCCCAAGGGCTGGGTCGGTGTCCGGTTGGACCTCCGGGCCGCACCCGATTGGGACGAGATGGCCGAGATGATCGCCGAGAGCTACTGCCTCACCGCCCCGAAGCGGCTGGCGGCTCTGGTCGTCCTGCCGCCGGCGACGGAGGGTTCTGGTGGACGGGGCCGAGGGGGCTGAGCCCGGCGGCGTCACTCGGCGGCGGCCTCACTCGGCGGCGGCGTCACTCGGCGGCGGCCTCACTCGGCGGCGGCGTTTTCGTATCGCACATCGACGGCGACTGTGCGAGCGACCTTGTCGTGGATGCACTGGTGGCGCTTGTCACCCAGCGGCCAGAGGTAGTCGAGGACCCAGGCGAAGAAGAAGACCCAGCAGACAGCCGCCATGAACGCGCGGCCCCAGGCGCAATTCTGGCTGGGCGCTCCGAGCTTGCCCTCACGGTCCACCTGGGAGAGACGGATCTGCATCTTCCGCATCCCCGGCGTCTGGGCGCGCCGCTCGATGAACCAGATCGGATAGAAGACGAACAGGGTCAACGAGGCCAGCAGGCACCAGAACCACAGCCACGAGACCGCACTCATCGGGGGGTTCGGATTGCTCGTGTCCGGCGTGGCGATGCCGAACAGCACCAAAAAGACAACAGGGGCGACCGCCATCAAGGCGAAGTCGATGAGAAAGCCGGCGGCGCGACGGCCCCACGTCGCGTAGGGGACTTCGGGCGACGTCTGGCCCTCGGAAGGATGACCCCAGGTGAACGAAGGGCCGTCGGCAGGCGTACCCCAGGTAAAGGGAGCCTTCTGGCCCGGGTCGGGCCACGGCGCGCCCCCTGACTGGTCGGGCCACGGCGCGCCCTGCTCATCCCTGGGCATGCTCCGAACCGTAGAGGCTGGCGGTATGGCCGTGGTTACTGCGCCGGGGTGAGGCCGGTCAGCGTGGCCTCCATGTTCTCGCGGTAGCGCACGCCGCCCTGGGTCACCCCGACGGTCTCCCGCTCCCGCACGATCAGGCCGTTGCCGGGGACGAACCAGTAGTCGGTCGGGTTGGTCCCGTGCTCGCCACCCATGAAGGTGAGGGTGACGCGGGTGTGCTCCACGGACACGGTGTGGCCGCCCACGACCATGGTGCGCGGGCCCAGGGCCTGCCCCGTCAGGAGGACCTTCTCGGCGGGGCTGTCCAGCGCGCAGGTGGCGCCCCAGCGCTGGCCCGGGCGGACCGCCGGCGGAGAGAGGTAGGCCGTCGTCGGGCAGACGATCGTCGACGTGGTGGTCGAGCCGGCGATCGACTCGTCGGTGACCAGCTTCGGAACGGACAGCGCGCCGCCGGGCCCGCTGCACACGGTCGTCGCCTCGGTGTGCTGGGTGATGGGGACCCAGCTCACCGTCGCGCAGCGCCCGTCGGTCACGATCATGGAGGTGCTCGAGGGGAACGAGCGCGCCACGCCGACCAGATTGAGGCCCTCGCCTCCGCTCGTGCGGTACGTGTAGACGCCCGGGACCGGCATCTTGTTGCGGAGGGACGCGATGACCTTGCTCGTCTGCTCCCGCCGGTACATGCGCAGCGCCTCGCGCAGGCCCACGGGCGACGACACGGTGCGGAAGACGAGCGCCCAGGCCGTCCCGCCGGCGCAGCCGACGATCACCAAGGCCAGCACGATGACCGACAGGACCCGGTGCTGCTGGACCCATTGCCAGACGAACACGGCCGAGATCCTACCCCCGTGCGTCAGGGGGCAACCGTGACCAGGTCAGGACGGGTCCGGCACCCAATTGCCGTGGAAGCCCGCCGGCACGCGCTGCGGCAGGTCGATCACGGCCTGCGCCTCCCCCTCGACGTCGTCGGCGTTGAGGACGTGCAGGGCGGAGGAGTCGGTGTCGGCGGAGTAGACGAGCAGCAGCAGCCATCCATCGCCCTCGCCGGCGTCGCCAGTGCGGGGGACGAACACCGCCTCCCCCAGGCTGGCACCGCTCCCGAACGAACGGGCCTGGCTCGTTCCCCGTTCGAAGTCGTGTCGCAGCAAGACCGACTCCGTTCCGAGGATATCGTCGCCCTGACCCGTGGCCACGGCGTAGCCGTACCGGTTCGGCAGGCCGACGCGACGCTCGTCGACCCGTGGGAACTCCTGCCCCCGGTCGTCGAGCCGCTCCTCTTTTACCGCGCCCCGCGGCCGTCGAGATGCCACCGCTCCAACGTCGGGCTGCCCTCCGAGGGGCCGAGGTGCTGCGTGCGGAACATGGAGGGGTGGCGCACCACGTCGAGCACGATGCCGTCACCGTCGGGCTCGTCGAAGGCGTTCATCGGGTGGAACACGTAGCACGACTCGACGTCGTGCCAGACGACGTCGGTCGACTCGCCGTCGCGGGCCAACAGCCCGACGCGGGACCGGTACCCCTCCTGCCAGCGGTAGGGGAAGCTCGCCCCGGCCGCCGCCGCGTCCATGCTGAACGTCACCGGGAGGTCCAAGAGGACGATGGAGCGCTGGGTGATGGCGCAGTCGTGCACGCTGACCGGGCCGCCCATGGCGACGCGCCGGGCCGAGCGCACCTTGGCCTGCGCGTCCATGATCGTGACCTCGACGTCGTCCCCCCAACCGAAGAAGTAGGAGACGGCATAGAGCTCGCCCGTCAGCGGGTCCCGCTTGGGGTGCGCCGTGTAGCCACCGGCGAGCGTCCCTTCGAAGTCGCAGGGTCCGATGGTCTCGAGCTCGTCGCTCAGCTCGTACGGACGCGCCCCGGCCTCGATGATGGCGAAGGTGCGACCGGCGTGCCCGATCACGTTGGTGTTGGACGCGAAGTCCATGCCGGCGTGGACCGGGCCGGGCCGGGGCTCCTCCCCCAGGGTGCGCGCCACCTCGGCAGAGCGAACCCAGCGATTGCGGTACCACTCGGCTCGCCCGTCGCGGAGCCTGATCCCGTGCACCATGCCGTCGCCGGTGAACCAGTGGTAGGTCGCCGGCTCGGGGGCCGACACAGGATTGGGCCCGTTGCGCAGATAGCGGCCGCTGAGGGCCTCGGGTAGCTCGCCGGTGACGGCCAATTCGGTCCCCGTCACCTCCTCGGGCACGGGTGCGAAATTGCCCTGCAGGTACGGATTGGCCGTCACGGTCACGATTGCCCCCTTCGTCGGGCGAGGAACAGCCCCTCCAACCTACGCACGCCCACCTGGGTGAACAAGAAGTGACCAAGAGCGGACCAAAATCGGGAAACCTCCCTCCCGGCGCCCCGGCGCGCTAAGGTTGTCTCCCGAGGGCACCACCATCACAAGTTTGGAAATCCCTCTAGCTCGCAAGAGCTACCGGCCATGACCCCTGCGAAACGGGTCAAATCTTGGCCAGGAGAGGAGTGGATTTTCAATGGCAACTGGTTCCGTGAAGTGGTTTAACGGTGAGAAGGGCTTCGGCTTCATCACCCAGGACGGTGGGGGCCCTGACGTTTTCGTGCACTTCAGCGCGATCAGCGGTACGGGCTACCGCAATCTCGAAGAAGGACAGAAGGTCGAGTTCGAGACCAATCAGGGTCCAAAGGGCCTGCAGGCCGCGAACGTGCGCGCCATCGGCTGACGCCGAACGCAACAGCATCACGACAGAACCCCGTCTCGGTGCGAGACGGGGTTCTGTCCATTTCTGGGCGGGCAATTTCCGGGTGGGCAATTTCTGGGTGGGTGCGATTTCCTGGGCCGGGTTGCACCGGGCACCGTCACCAGTAGGGCCGGTGCTGTTGCGTCGTCACCGCGAGGACGGCCTCGGCGTGCTCCTGACGGCACACCACGAGGTCGGGCAACCACGCATCGGGGTCGCCGTAGCGCAGCGGATCCCCGTTGAGCCGGCTGGCGTGCAGCCCGCTGGCGGTGGCGACCGCCACGGGTGCGCACGAGTCCCACTCGTACTGCCCTCCCGCGTGCACGTAGACCTCGGCCGCACCGAGGATCACGGCCGCGATCTTGGCTCCCGCCGACCCCATCGGGATCATGACGCCACCGATAGCCTCGGTCACGTCGTAGGCGACGTCGGGCGGGCGGCTCCGCGAGACCACCACCCGGGGGGCTCGCCGGAGGGGAACGGAGGGAGGACCGGCGGTTCGTCGGTGGCCAGGACGAGTTCGAGCGCCGGCAGGGCGACGGCTCCCACCACGGCCACGCCGCCCACGGCCATCGCCACGTGGACGGCCCAGTCGGAGCGGCCGGACTGGCGGAACTCGCGGGTGCCGTCCAGGGGGTCCACGATCCAGAGGCGGCCGGAGCCCGCTACGTGCTCGAGGCCCTCCTCGGACCGCACGTCGTCGTCGGGATAGAGCCGGTTGAGCTCGGCGACGAGCAGCTCGTGGGCCATGTGGTCGCCGGCGGCGCCGATATCGCGCAGGGCCGGCGGGTCGGCTCGCAGCTCCACGAGGGCCCGGCCCGCCATCTCGGCCAGCTTCGCCGCGTCGCGGTGCTCGGCCTGGAGATCTTCGGGCATGCCCCCTGTCTAGACCAAGCGCCGGTCGGTGGCCCACCTCGTCAACTCGTGCCGGGTCGAGAGCTGGAGCTTGCGCAGGACCGAGGAGACGTGTGATTCGACGGTCTTGGCCGAGATGCCGAGGTCGCGGCCCACCTCTTTGTAGGTGTACCCGCGGGCGATCAGGCGCAGGACCTCGCGCTCGCGCGGGGACAGCTGGTCGAGCTCGGGGTCGAGTCCCCGTGCCGGCGTGCCGCCCTGGGCAAAGGCATCGAGCACGAACCCGGCCAAGCGTGGGGAGAAGACCGCGTCGCCGGCCGCCACCCGGTACACGGCCTGGAGGAGCTCCGGGCCCGAGATCGTCTTGGTGATGTAGCCGCGGGCGCCGGCGCGGATGACGTCGATGACATCCTCGGGGGCGTCGGAGACGGACAATGCGAGGCAACGCACCTCGGGGTGGAGCGGGAGGACCCCACGCAGGACCGCGTGCCCGCCGCCGCCGGGGAGGTGGACGTCGAGCAGGACGACATCGGGGAGGCGCTCGTTGATGAGCTCAATGGCCGCTGCCGCCTCGTCCGCCTCGCCCACCACCTCGACGGCGTCGCCCAGCTCGGCCTTGACGCCGGCCCGGAACACCGCGTGGTCCTCCACGAGGAAGATGCGGGGCCGGCCCGTCGGCCCGCCGGCGCTCACCTGACCCGCTCGCGCCGCGGCATGGAGAGCTGGACCTCGGCCCCCTCCCCGGGGGCCGAGCGGATGTCAGCCGAGCCGCCGAAGCGCTCCATGCGGGCGCGGATGGACTGGGCGATGCCCTGCCGGTCCTCGGGCACCGCCGCGGGGTCGAATCCGCGACCGCGGTCCCGCACGTACAGCATCACTGTGTCGGTCTCCACCTCCGCATACAAAGACACCTGGTCCGCGCCGGACCACTTGGCCGCGTTGACGGTGGCCTCGCGAGCTGCGTCGAGCAGGGCCCGGAGGGCCTCGTCCAGCTCGCAGTCCCCCACCATGACGACCTGCACGGCGATCCCGTGGTCCGCCTCCACCTGACGCTGCAACAGGCCCACGCCCTCGGCCAGCATGGTGGCGTCCTCGCCGATGGCCCCGGGCTGCCGCCCCTCGAAGAGCCAGGCCCGCAGCTCACGCTCCTGGGCCCGGGCGAGGCGCACGACGTGCTGGGGATCGTCGGACGACCGCTGGATCAGGGCCAGGGTCTGGAGCACCGAGTCGTGCACGTGGGCGGCCATCTGGGCCCGCTCCTCGGCCAGGGCGCGCGCCTGGCGCTCGGCGATGAGGTCACGGACGAGACTGAGCCACCAGGGACCGAAGATGATGACACTGGCCCCGATGACCAGGGCGGCGCCGCCGATGGGGCGGAGCGCGGCGGCGGTCGTCTGGCCCTCGACCAGGAGGACGATCCCACCGGCTCCGATCAGGACGCCGACGATGACCCGGGCGAGGAGGAGGCGCCGCCCCCCACCGTGCGTGTCCGCGCCGAACAACGGCACGACGTCGTTGTCGATGAAGGCCTTCTCCGACTCGTTGGCGTTGCGCCAGATGAGGATGACCACGCCCACGCCCAGGAAGGTCGGCCACCCGATGAAGCCGACGAACGGGATGTGCAGCGTGCTCGTGATGACCTGGGTGGCGATCATCAAGGGGATGAGGATGGCGGCGATCGCCCGGATGCCCCGGCGGTCGTTGATGGCCCGGGAGTAGATGTTGGATGTCTCCCCCTCCATGGGGATCAGGAGCCAGGCCATGGCGTACACGAGCACCATGACACCGCTGGCGATGGACAGCAGGACGAACCCGATGCGCACCCAGGTGGCGTCGATCCCGGTCGCACTCGAAACCGCACCGCAGACGCCGCCGAGCACACGGTTGTCGGGGCTGCGGCGCAGGGACCGCAGCTTCCGTCCCACGTGATCGTGACGGTGCTGGCGTCGGCCCGACCGGGGACCGTGTCGACGCTGCGACCAGTGCCCGTTCCCCCATTGCACATGCGGGTCGTTCGGGCCGTGCAGGCCATACCAGTCCCCGCCCGGTGGGGTTGCAGGGGCGCCGGATGCGGGCGCGGCTCGCGAGGGGTCCGTCGGGCGGCCACCCTCGGTGAGCCGACGCGTACCGGGATCGGGAGCCTCTGTGATACCTCGATGATCGCGCGCCGCGACCCCCCTGGCTATCAGGGACATCCCTGAGCACCCGGGGGTGTCCTCAGGGTCGGACCAGGGTCTTTCCGGATTCACGGCGACGCCGGCCGCCGTCAGGCTTGTCCCATGCACACCGCACCAGACGAGACACCGGCAGGATCGGGCAGCACGGGCAGCACGGGCAGCACGGGCAGCACGGGCAGCACGGGCAGCACGGGCAGCACGGGCAGCACGGGCAGCACGGGCAGCTCGGGCAGCTCAGGCAGCTCAGGCAGCTCAGGCGCCCTTGGCACCTCGAGCGCCCCGACCATCGACGACCACGCTCAGCTCCCCCCGCCGGCATCGCCGGGGTACGTGGGCGAGCAGCGGCTCCACCGCGGCGGCCGCGGCCGCATGCTGGCCGGCGTCGCCGCCGGCCTGGCCGACTACTTCGACGTCGACCCGACGATGGTCCGCATCGGCTTCGTCGCCCTCGCCTTCCTCGGCGGCCTGGCCGTGCCGCTGTACCTGGCCGGCTGGCTGCTCATCCCCGACGAGGACTCCGACATGTCCGTCGCCGAGGAGCTGCTCGCCCGCGAGCGGGCCCGCAGCGCCTACTGAACCATTGATCGAGCGAGCCACTGATCGAGCCCGCCGCTCGAGCCCGCCAACTGGCCCGGGCGACAAGACCGACAAACCGACCGACACCAACCACACGAAGGAGAGACCCGATGCGCTACCGGTGGGATCCCGCCTACCCGATGGGCCGCAGGGACACGCAGGCCCCCGACGCCACCATGCGGGCCTCGGACAGCGAGCGCAACGCCGTGGCCGACAAGCTCGCGCGCCACTACGCCGAGGGTCGCCTCGATGAGGTCGAGTTCAAGAATCGCCTCGACATCGCCATGTCGGCCACGACGCGCGGCGATCTCCACGGGCTCTTCGACGACCTGCCGCCGCTGCCCAGCGAGCCCCCTCCCCCGCCACCGCGGCACCGCCGGATCGTGCCCTGGGTCTTCCTGGCGGCCTTCGTCGCCATCGCCGCCGGAGCGACCATGCCCTTCTTCCCGCTCTGGCACGTGCCGTGGCTCCTCTTCGCCATCGTCGGGCTGGTCCTGTGGCGGCGCTCGGGCGGCCGCCTCCACCCCCACGACCACCTCCACCACCGCCACGACGGCGGGCGGCCGAGCTCGGTCACGGACCACTGAAGACACGGACCACTGAGGAGGATCCGTGCGCACCGACACGCCCCATCCCAGGACCGAGGGGGACATCGGCACCCTGCGCTCCCTGGACCTCTTCGCCGGCTTTTCCGACGGCGAGCTCGAGGAGATCAGCGCGCGTTGCACCCTCTCCAGCGCCCATCCCGGGCAGGTGGTCCAGGCCCAGGACGTGCCCGTCCGGATGTGGCACGTGATCGTGGGCGGGCACGCCGTGGTGCAGCGCGACGGCACGCCCATCGGGTTGCTGGGCCGGGGGGACTCCTGGTCGGAGCACTCGCTCCTCAACCGGCTGGGGTCTTCCATCGCCGTCGTGGCGCTCTCCCCGCTCACGCTGCTCACGATGGGCCGGCGCGCCTTCTTCGAGATCCCGGACTACCACCCCGTCCTGGCCGGGCGCCTGGTGGCGCGCTCGGCGACCTCCGCCGACCGCCTGGCCCTCCCCGTGTTCAATGCCCTGGCGCAGGTGGCCGATACCGAGTGAGCGGGAGGCCGTGCGGCCTCCCGGTACGATTGACCCGTTCCCGTGACGCCGGCCGCTGGCCGCGTCGAGCTTTCTTGAGGAGATCGCCTTCATGCGCACCCTGGCCGGGTGGTGTGTCCGTCATCGCCGCATCGTCGTCCTGTTGTGGCTGCTCGTCCTAGTGGTCTCGATCTTCACGGTCGAGGTCGTCGGCACCGACTACTCGAACAACTTCAACTTCCCCCACACGCAGTCCTTCGACGCCATCAACCTGCTCAAGTCCGTCGCGCCCTCCCATTCGGGCGACACCGAGCAGGTCGTCTTCGGCACCTCCGGTGACGCGCGACTGACCGACACCGACGTCGGCCAGCGCATCAACACCATGGTCGACAAGATCAACGAACTGCCCAACGTGACACCGGTCACGAGCCCCTACGACAGCAGCGGGAACCTGGTCAACACGTCGACCGTCAACGCCGACCGGACGGTCGGGTTCTTCCAGGTCAACTTCGACAAGCAGGCGAACAACATCTCGAACAGCGAGGCCAAGACCTTCGTCGAGACGGTCACCACGACGTCGGGCGACGGGTTGAAGGTCGCCGTGACCGGCCAGCTGGCCGAGAACGCCAACAACCAGTCCTTCAACAGCACGGGGTTGGGCGTGCTGCTCGCGCTGGTCGTGCTGCTGCTCGTGTTCGGGTCGTTCTTCGCCGCCATCCTCCCCATCCTCTCCGCGCTGTTCGCTCTCGGAACGGCCGTCGGCGCGATCGGCGTGCTCAGCCACGGCATCGGCATGCCCTCGATCTCGCTGGAGCTCACGCTGCTCATCGGACTGGGAGTCGGCGTCGACTACGCCCTCTTCATCGTGACGCGACACCGGCAGGGCCTCGTGGCCGGACGCGACGTGGAGTCCTCCATCATCAATGCGGTCAACACCTCGGGCCGCGCCGTCCTGTTCGCCGGGATCATCGTGTGCATCGCCCTGCTGGGCATGTTCGCCCTCGGCGTCAGCTTCCTGTACGGACTGGCCCTGGCCGCCGCCATCGGCGTGGCGCTCACCATGGTGGCGGCCCTCACCCTCCTGCCGGCCCTGCTGGGTTTCATCGGCCCCAAGGTCATGAGCCGCAAGCAGAAGAAGAACCTGGCCGAGAACGGGCCCCGCATCATCGGCGCGGACAACAAGGGCTTCTGGCCCAACTGGGCCGACCGCGTGCAGAAGTACCCGTGGCTCTCGGCCGGCGTGGCGCTGATCGTCATCACCGCCATCGCCCTCCCCTTCTTCTCGCTGCAGCTGGGCTCGGCCGACCAGGGCACCGACCCGGCCGGGACGCCGACCCGGGTCGCCTTCGACATGCTCTCCAAGGGGTTCGGGCCCGGGTTCAACGGGCCGCTGATGCTGGTGGCCGTGGTGCAGCCGGACCAGCACGCCGTCATCGACAACGTCGTCCACGAGGTCTCCCAGCAACCCGACGTGCACAGCGTGGCCGATCCGCTCTACATCCCGAGCAAGACGGGCAACGGCGACGTCGTGCTGGTCAACGTCTATCCCGACTCGTCCCCCCAGGACGCGTCGACGACCGACCTGGTGAACCATCTGCGGAGCGACATCGTGCCCCAGGCGGTCGGCCACTCCGGCGTGGAGGTCCTGGTCGGCGGGACGACCGCCGTCTACATCGACTTCGCCAACGTCTTGAGCTCGAAGCTGCCGCTCTTCATCGGCCTGGTCGTGCTGCTGTCCTTCCTGCTGCTCATGACCGTGTTCCGAAGTTTCGTGATCCCGCTGACGGCGGCGTGCATGAACCTGCTGTCGATCGGCGCCGCGCTCGGCATGCTCGTGGCGGTCTTCCAGTGGGGTGACCTGGGCTCGCTCATCGGAGTGAACGGCACCAGTCCGGTGGAGGCCTTCCTCCCCGTGATGCTCTTCGCCATCCTCTTCGGGCTCTCGATGGACTACCAGGTGTTCCTGGTGTCACGGATGCACGAGGAGTACATCAAGTCGGGTGGCGACAACCGCGTGGCGGTGCGCAACGGACTGGCCGCCACCGGCAAGACAATCACGGCGGCCGCGCTCATCATGATCCTCGTCTTCGGCTCGTTCATCCTCGGCGGGAACCGCATCATCAAGGAGTTCGGCGTCGGCCTGGCCGGTGGGATCCTGGTCGACGCCGTCCTCATCCGGATGGCCGTCGTCCCCTCCATCATGATCATGTTCGGCAAGGCCAACTGGTGGTTCCCGTCCTGGCTGGACCGGATCCTGCCCAGGCTCTCCGTCGACGCCGACGACCTCGCCACCCCCGCCACCGAGGACCCGGGCGCCGAGCCTCAACCCGAGCTGGCCGGATCCCTCAAGTAGGGCGGGGCAAGGGGGCATCTACCAGGCGTAGGCCTCCGGCGCCGTCTTGTGCCCGGGGAAGAGCTCGTCGAGGCGCGCCAGCACCTTGTCGTCCAGCGTCACCTCGACGGCCCGCAGCGCGGAGTCGAGGTGCTCGGGTGTCCGGGGCCCCACGATGGGTCCGGTCACCGCGGGCCGGGTCAGCAACCACGCGAGCCCGACCGTGCCCGGCTCCTCGCCGGCCTCCGCGCAGAGATCCTCGTACGCCTCGAGCTGGGCCCGCCGCGCCTCGATGGTCTCGGCGGCCCGGCCGGCGTAACGCCGGCTGCCGTCGCGCTCCTTGCGCACGACACCCCCGAGCAGGCCGCCCTGCAGCGGAGACCACGGGATGACGCCCAGCCCGTACGTCTGCGCCGCCGGCAGCACCTCGCGCTCGATGTCGCGCACGATCAGGTTGTAGATGGACTGCTCGCTGACCAGTCCCATGAAGTTGCGCCGGGCCGCTGCCTCCTGCGCCCGGGCGATGTGCCAGCCGGCGAAGTTCGAGGAGCCGACGTACAGGATCTTCCCCTGGGCGCGCAGGACCTCCATGGCCTCCCAGATCTCGTCCCAGCCCGTCCCACGGTCGATGTGGTGCATCTGGTAGAGGTCGATGTAGTCGGTCTGGAGCCGACGCAGGCTGGCGTCACAGGCCCGCCGGACGTTGAGCGCCGAAAGCCGTCCTTCGTTGGGCCAGTCCCCCATGTCGCCGTAGAGCTTGGTGGCGATGACGGTCTTCTCCCGCCGCCCCCCGCCCTGGGCGAACCAGCGGCCGACGATCTCCTCGGTGGCCCCGCGGCCCTTGGAGCGCCCGTAGACGTTGGCCGAGTCGAAAAAGTTGATCCCGGCCTCCAGAGCCGAGTCCATGATGGAGAACGAGGTCGGCTCATCCGTCTCGGGCCCGAAATTCATGGTGCCCAGGCAGATGCGGCTGACGCGGAGGCCGGTGCGGCCGAGTCGTGTGAATTGCATGGGCCGAACCTACCGGTCGATCGGGGAAGAGTGCACCAATTGGCCGACATTTTCGGTGCCCCACTAGATTGAGAACATGATTTCCCACCCGAGCTTGGGGGCGTGATGGCGCAACAGATCCCACTGGTCGACTACCTGGAGCTGGGGGACGACCCGCATTTGGTGGCCAACGAGTGCACCTCGTGCGGCGCCCGCTTCTTCGACCGCCGCAACGCCTGCGCCGCCTGCGAAGCCACCGAGTTCAAGAAGGTGGCCGTGCCGACGACCGGTGAGGTGCGGACCTTCACCATCGTGTCGTTCGCCGCACCGGGGATCCCGGTGCCCTTCGTGGCGGCGGTGGTGGACTGCGAGGGCACCAGCGTGCGGGCCAATCTCGTGAACGTGACCCCCGACCCCGAGCACGTGACCACGGGCATGAAGGTACGCCTGGCCACAGAGGTGATCGGCACGGACGACAACGGCACCGAAGCGGTCGGCTTCGGCTTCGAACCCCTGGGAGGATGAGCGCAATGACATCGGCATCGGAGGAGGTGTGGGTCCTCGGGATCCACATGACCAAGTTCGGGAAGCACCCTGACCTCGACACCGTCGACCTGGCGTCGGAGGCGGTACGCGGCGCGCTGGCCGACGGCGGGGTGACCATCAAGGACATGGGCGTCATCGGCGCCGGCAACCTGATGGGCGGCGCACTGCCGATCGGACAGGTGGTGCAGAAGCAACTGGGCCAGACCGGCATCCCCGTCTACAACGTGTCCAACGCCTGCGCCACCGGGGCGACGGCGCTGCGGGTGGCCGTCATGTCGATCAAGGCGGGCGAGACCGACATGGGACTGGCCTTCGGCGTGGAGAAGCTGGCCGGCGCCGGCCTGCTGGCCGGCGGCAGCCGCGGCTCCGACTCCAACACCTGGGAGCCCAAGGGGCGCACGGGCGCCGTGGCCGCCATCGACGGTCGGGTCGGCACCGAGACCATGCCGGGCGTGTTCGCCCAGATCGGCCTGGAGTACGGCCACCGCTACGGCGGCACCAGCTTCGAGCTGTTCGCCAAGATCAGCGAGAAGAACCACGCCCACTCGACGCTCAACCCGATGGCGGCCTACCAGAAGAAGATGTCGCTCGACGAGATCATGAACGACGTCATGATCGCCTACCCCAACACGCGCCCGATGTGCTCGGCCAACTGCGACGGGGCGGCGGCGGCCGTGGTGGTCTCGGGGTCGAAGCTCAAGACGCTGTCGCTGGAGCAGCAGAGACGTGCGGTGAAGATCTCGGCGTCCATCCTGACCACCGACCCCTGGGAGGAGGCGTGCCAGGTCCTGCCCAACGTCAACGACCTGACCCGTAACGCGGCCGCCCAGGCCTACGAGCAGGCCGGCGTCGGCCCTGCTGATTTGAACCTGGTGGAGCTGCACGACTGCTTCGCCACCGCCGAGCTGGTGCACTACGACAACCTCGGGCTGTGCGAGCGCGGCGGTGCGGCCGACTTCTTCACGTCCGGTGCGACGTGGCGTGACGGGTCCACACCGGTGAACGTCTCGGGCGGCCTGGAGTCCAAGGGCCACCCGATCGCCGCCACCGGCATCGCCAACGTGTGGGAGGTGGCCACCCACCTGCGCGGTGAGGGAGGCGACCGCCAGATCGAAGGGGCCAAGGTCGGGCTGACGCACGTGATCGGGCTCGGTTCGGCCTGCGGCGTGCACATCCTGGAGAAGTCGGCGGCGTAACCCCTCGGAGGCTGGAGATGAGGACGGCCGGGTCATGACGATGTCGTCGGGACCGGCGCCAGCGCCAGCGCCCTCGTCGTCGTCTTCGTCGTCGTCGTCTTCGTCTGGGTCTTCTCCCGTCTACGACACCATCGGGCAGGGCTACGTCGCCCATCGCCGGGCCGACCCCCGCTGGGAGGCCGTGATCAACGAGCAGATCGGGGACGGGCGCGTCGTAGTGAACGTCGGGGCCGGCACCGGGAACTACGAGCCGGTGGACCGGGACGTCATCGCAGTCGAGCCTTCGGGCGTCATGGTGGAGCAGCGTCGGCCGGGCGGGGCGCCGGCCGTCCGGGCCAGCGGCTCGGCGCTTCCGCTCCCATCGGGTTGCGCCGACGTGGCCATGGCCATCCTGACCGTGCACCACTGGGACGACTGGGCGGCGGGCCTGGCCGAGCTGTGCCGGGTGGCGCCGCGACGGGTGGTCCTCACCATGGACTTCGAACTGCACTCGCGCTTCTGGTTCCTCGAGGACTACGTGCCCGAGGTGGGTGCGTACACCCGCAGCCTGGCGCCCGGGGCCGCTGAGGTGGCCGAGGCGATCGGTGGGGGCTCCTCGTCCCCGTCCCCGTCCCCGTCCTCGTCCTCGTCGCCGTCCCCGTCCTCGATACCGCTGCTCGTCCCCCGGGACATGCAAGACGGCGTCCTCGGTGCCTACTGGTGCCGGCCGGAGGCGTACCTCGAGCCGGCGGTGCGGGCCAACTGCTCGGGGTTGGCGCTGGCCGACCCCGCCATCGTGGCCCGGGGTGTGGCGGCGCTCGAGGCGGACCTGTCCAGTGGTGAATGGCAACGGCGCCACGCCGACCTGGCCGAGCTGCCGGCGATGGACTTGGGCTACCGATTGGTCGTGGCGGACCAGAGCTGAAGGCGGCAGAGCTGGCACCGGCCGGCGCCGGTTGCCGCAGGAACTCGCTTCGCGCCAGATCGTGCGCCACCTGCCGCCCGAGTGGTTCCGGCACCGAGTGGTTCCGGCCCTTCGACAGTACGATCTCGGAATGGCCGACGCCCCGAGCCTGCTCGCCGATCGGATCGCGATCGACGACCTCTTGACCCACTACGCGACGCTTCTCGACAGTCGCCGGTTCGACGAGCTCGATCAGGTGTTCACCTTCGACGCCGTGCTCGACTATCGCTCGGCCGGTGGCGTCCGCGGCTCCTTCCCCGAGGTGCGCGACTGGCTCGCCAGCGTTCTCCCCGCGTTCACGTGGACCCAGCACCTCGTGGTCAATCGCGCCGTTGAGCTGGCCGCTGGTGCCGACGAGGCCACCTGCCGGTCACTCTTCCAAAATCCCAACAGCATGGAGATCGATGGCCGGCCCTGGCTCTTCGTGGTCGGTGGCACCTACCACGACCGATTGGTGCGGACGGGCTCGGGCTGGAGGATCCGCCACCGGGTGGAGGAAACGACCTGGTGGGACAATCCCCTCCCCGGGCTCGACGCCGTCCCACCCCCACTCCCCGCCGACTGCTTCGACTGAGAGCTCATCGGTCCGGGTGGGCCAGCTCGAATAGCTCGGTCGTCCCCTACCGCCCCTCACTGCCAGAGCCGCGGCGTTCGCGTCCGCATGAACTTCGCCCTGCCGGTTTCATTGGTATGCAGGTGTACACCCCATCCGGGACGCGACGAAGTGCCAGAGGACGACGGGTTTCGACTGCGCCGGCGAAAAAGCAGCCGGCGTGGTGGCGGGGCCGCCCGCCCCCTCAGGCCGCTGCCGGCGGGGGCCGCTGGCGCTGCTCGCGCTGGTTGCGCAGGCGGTTGTGGAACCCGCAGAGCAGTCGGCCGTTCTCCTGGGTGGTGGGGCCGCCGGCGGCCCAGGGCTGGATGTGGTCGCCCTGGCAGTTCTCCGCCGGCTCGTAGCAGTAGGGGTGGGTGCACATGCGGTCGCGCAGTTCTATGGCCCGGCGGGTCCCGCCGCTGAAGAGCCGGGCCCGGGCGCTGACGTCGACCCGGTTGCCGAGGCTGAAGATGGCCCGCTCGAAGTAGGCCGAGTCCAGCCACGGGGCGAGGGCCGAGGGGGCCAGCACCGTCGCGTTCTCGAGCTCACAGATGCGCCCGTACATCGTCTCGTAGCCGACGAAGACCGAGAAGAGCGGGGCGGGCCGGATCCCCTCGGCGGGGGCGCTGGCGCTACGGGTGGCCATCTCGACGAGGGCGTCGGCCCGGCGCTGGGCCGAGGTGCGGGCCAGCTCGTCGATCCTCGCCGTGCGCCCCAGGCGCTGGCGGGCCTCGGCGCAGTCGGACTCGAACATCTCGTGCTCTAAGCGGTTGAGCTCGTTCGAGACAATGGCGCCCGAGATGGGGTCGAGGGTCATCTGGCCCAGCCACATGCCGCCCAGGCTCTCCTCCAAAAAGACGTTGCGCGAGGCCTTGCGGTCCTCCTCGGCGGCGTCGGCCCCGTCGGGGTCGGCCAGCTGCTTCCAATAGGACAGGGCCCGGTAGAAGTCCTCGAAGCCCATCTGCGCCGCCTGGGAGACGAGCATGCCCTCGTCACGGGCCATGGAGGCCTCGGTGCGGTGGCGCCGCGCCGCCGCGATGGCCCGGGCCTGGTCCGTTCCGATCAGGCCCTGGCGCCAGGCCTCGGCGCACTCGGGCAGGTGACGCAGGTTCCGGCCCAGGCGCACCCGGCGCCGGGCCGCGCTACGCGGGAGCCGACAACGCGTGGCGATCCAGGCGCCGGCCGTCTTGGCCCCATCGGCCGCCCACTCCCCCTCAGCCTCGAAGGCCGCCGTCGCCTCGGTGACGAAGGCCTCGAAGCGCGAGAGGTGCCGGTGCAGCTCCTCGATGGAGGGCCCGTCGCCGTAGTTCTCCGCGCCCGACGCCACCAGTGTCTCGAGGGCCTCCGCGAAGTTCTCCAACTCCATGTCTCGATGGAAGCACGCGGGTTGTGCACACGCAGCATGCGGCGACTGCGAAATTTCCGCTGACGACATTTCGCCGACGAGAGCGACCGTTCTTTGGGGGGACCGCTGCGTCGCGGCAGCGGTCGGAGCAGGCGCAGTCACGCCGGCGGCCGAGACACGAAGAGCGCGACATCGCAACATCGCGGAGCCGGCCCGGAGACGACGGGCAGTGGCTACGAGGCGCCGGCCACCAGTGGCACCGGCCGGGCCAGGCTCCAGCTGAAGGTGTCCTCGATGTCGGCCAGCGCCAACTGCTCGGCCAGGTCGGCGACGGTCGGTCCGACTCGGTCCGCCACGGACTGGAGGAGGTCGCCGTCGAAGCCCCAGAGATCGACGGCGTTGGCGCCGAGGATGCGGCGGAGGTCGTCTTCGGGCATGCCGCCGAAGATGTGGCGCAGCGTCTCGCGGTGCACGGGCGCGGCGCCCTCGAGGTGGGGGTAGTCCGCGCCCCACATGAGCTTGTCGATGCCGATCTCGTGGCGCATCTCGGCCTCGTAGCGCTTCATGAGCGAGCCGCCCATCCAGACGTGCTTCTCGAAGTAGTCCCGGGGCCGCATTTCGAGGTAGGAGCGGACGGGGGCGCCGCCGTGGGTGTCGAAGAACGACTCCATGTCCCGGACGAGCGACGGCAGCCACTGCACACCGTTCTCCGTCACGACGACCTTGAGGTCGGGGTGGCGGTCGAACACGCCCCCGAAGATCATGAACCACAGCGGCCGACGGGTGAAGACGAACACCTCGTAGAGGCCGAGCATGCCGCCGTGCTCCGCGTCGTAGAGGAACTTGGTGTCGGTGGCGGAGCCGGACGCACCGGTGTGCAGGTTGACGACCATGCCGTGCTCCTCGCACGCGCTCCAGAAGGGCTCGTAGTACTCGTCGGCGTAGCCGGGCAACCTGGACGTCACCGACATGGCCGGCAGCATCACGCCGCCGAAGATGCCGTTGGCGCGCGCCCAGGCCACCTCCTCGACGGCGCGGTCCATGTCGTGGAAGTCGATCGGCATGCATCCGGCCCGGCGGCCGGGCGCGGCGGCGCAGAACTCGGCCAGCCAGCGCAGGTAGCCGTGGAGTGCGGGCCACACCACCTCGAGGCCCTTGTCCGTGGCGGCGCCGAGATACATGGCGGGGCTGAGTCCGCCCGCCAGAATCGGTCCCGGCAGGGTGACCTCGGCGTGGATCCCCTGCTCCTCCAGTACGGCCAGCCGGCGCCCGCCCCCGTCGCCCGGCACGACCCAGTCCGTCCCGTAGTGGGCCAGCCAGCCCTCGGCCGCCGCGATGTCGACCCCCATGCCGGCCAGGCGGCGGGCTGCCGTGGCGCGGACGGGATCCGACTCGTCGACCTCGCCGGGATCGAAGCCGCCGAACATGGAGATGGCCAGGTTCGACATGTCGCCGAACGCGGCCACCGCCTCGCGCTGCGCCGGGTCCACGTAGGACAGGAAGTGCTCCAGGCTGTCCGGAGAGGCGTGGGTGTCGGCCGACACGACCACGTAGTTGCGACCCTTCCGGGCCGTGTCCGCTCCCTCACCCATGCAACGGCCTCCCTCGGCACAGACCACCGACGCGGACGTCCAGGTCAGTGCCCCGAACACTACCGCCGTCACTCCCGGGCGGCCGGTGCCACGCGCTCCGGTAGGTTCTGCTGCCGGGATGCACACCTCCTCCACAGTCGTCCTGGTCCTGGCCGTGTTCGCCGCCAGCCTGGTCGAGATGGTCGAAGCACTGACCATCGTGGTGGCCGCCGGCGTGAGCCGGGGCTGGCGCTCGGCGCTGGAGGGCGCCGCGGCGGCGCTCCTCGTCCTCGGGGTCCTCGTGGTGGCGGTCGGCGTCCCGTTGATCCGCTACATCCCGATCGACGCGCTGCGGGTCGTCGTGGGGGCGCTGCTCCTGGTGCTCGGGCTGTCCTGGTTGCGCAAGGCCATCCTGCGCGCCAGCGGCCACAAGGACCCGCACGACGAGGACAAGATCTTCGCCGACACCGTGGCCGAGATCACGTCGGAGGAGGAGAGAAGGAGAAATGCGGCGGCGCGCAGTCGACGGCGCAGGGCGCGGGCGAAGGGGCGCGACGGCGTCGGGTTCGCGGTGGCCTTCAAGGGTGTCTTCCTCGAGGGCACCGAGGTCGTGCTGATCGTGGTCAGTCTCGGTGCCGCCCAGCACCGGCTCGGCCTGGCCGCGCTGGCCGCGGCCGCGGCGGCCGTCCTCGTCGGCATCGTCGGCCTCATCGTGGCGCGCCAGCTGAGCGAGGTCCCCGAGAACACGATCAAGACGCTGGTGGGCGTCATGTTGACCAGCTTCGGCGTGTTCTGGGTCGGCGAGGGTGCGGGGGTGCACTGGCCCGGCGACGACCTGGCCATCCCCGTGCTGGTCGGGTTCTTCGTCGTGGTGTACTTCGGCTTCACGGCCTTCATGCGCACGAAGCTCCCGGGCCGCGTCGCCGAGAAGGCGGCCAGTGACGGCGGCCCAGTGACGGCGGCCCAGTGACGGCGGCCCAGTGACGGCGGCCCAGTGACGGCGGTCACCCGGGCGCGTGCGGGCCTTCGGCCACTTCTGGTGGGACTTCCTCGTCGGTGACACACCCGAGCTGGCGCTGGCCACCGGTGCGATCGTCGGCCTGGCCTTCCTGCTGGCCGGTCCGCGCCTGGTGGGGGCGATCCTCCTGCCGCTGGTGGCGGCCGCGTTCCTGTTCCTCAGCACGTATCGAGGGCGGCGGCGGGCTCCTCGACCCTAGCGCCCGTATCGTCGACGCGGTGCGGCCCTTCCGCTTCGGCTACCAGGCCACATCGAACGACCTATCCGAGACGCGTCCGCAGTGCCCAGGTGGCCGAGGACGCCGGCTTCGACATCTTCCAGGTCGGCGACCACGTCGGGGTGGAGCCCTCGGCGCTCGTCTCCCTCGCCGCCGCGGCGCTGCGCACCGAGCGGATCCGCCTCGGCACCCTGGTCCTCAACAACGACCTGCGTCACCCAGTGCCGCTGGCCCAGGAGCTGGCCACGCTTGACCACCTCTCGGTGGGCGGCTGGAGGTGGGCCTCGGGGCCGGCCACAGCTTCACGGAGTACGCGGCCATGGGACGGCGTTCGACCCGCCGGCGGTGCGCAAGGAGCGCCTCGGCGAGTCGGTGGAGATCGTCCGCGCGCTCCTCGACGGCCGTTCGGTGTCCTACAGCGGGACGCACTACCGCCTCGATCAGGCGACGACCCTGACGCCGCTGCAGGAGCACGTGCCTCTGCTCGTCGGCGTCAACGGCCGGGCGGCCCTGGCCCATGCGGTCCGCCATGCCGACATCGTTGCACCGACCATGCTCGGCCGGACCAGGGAGGACGGGCATCACTACGACGTCCGCTGGGAGGCCACCCGGCTCGACGACACCATCGCGTGGATGCGACCGCGGCGGGCGGCCGCTGGGACGCCATCGAGCTCCACGCGCTCGTGCAGGCCGTCGTCGTCACCGACGACCGTCACGGCGCCGCCGCCGCCATCGCCGGGCGTACCGGGATCGACGTGGCCGACACGCTGTCCACGCCGTTCCTCTGTCTCGGAACCCACGCCGAGATCGCCGGCACCTTCTCGCCTGCCGGGAGCGCTGGGGCTTCAGCTACTTCAGCGTCCGCGACGTGACGGCGTTCGCTCCCGTCATCCGCGGCTGCGCGACGCGACGCGGCGCTGGCGGGTGACGGAGCCGGCTCAGGCGCGCTGCGACCGGCTCGGCGGGCAGGCGCGGCGCTCGCGTCCGGACGGGCCCTCCAGGGTGCGCTCGGGCAGCAGCAGCAGGGCCCCGACCAGGAAGCAGATGGCGCCCACGAACGTGCCCAGGTTGGTCAGGGCGACGCTGAGCAGCTCGCCGCTCGACGTGACGTAGGAGGCGACCGCCGACACACCGAAGGCGACCGAGCCCACCAGGTTCAGGGTCGTGATCCACCACGAGAGCCGCGACGGGCGCCAGGCGAAGGGCCCGTGGCACTCCTCGACCCAGGCCAGCCAGCTGGAGACGAGGAAGCAGATGGAGCCCAGCGCGTCGGGGCGCCAGATCGGGTGGTGGCCCGGTGACGCGCCCAGCCCGACGAGCAGGGCGCTGAGCGTGGTCCGGTTGAACCACAAGGTGCCCAGCAGCTGGATGCCCGCGGCCCACCAGTCGATCCGGCCGTGGCGGATCCGCAGCAGGGAGCGCAGACCGCCCCGCGGCGTCCCGTCGAGGGCCGTCGGCGCCGACGCCACCTCGGCGTATTGCAGGAAGGACGCGGTCGTGAAGAAGATCGACCCGATGAAGTAGGTGATGTTGTCCGGGGTTGTGCCCGAGCGCGGTGGCGTAGGGAGGGAACGAGCCCAGCGCGAAGCAGACGGACCCGACCGCGAAGAGCACGCCGATCCACCAGTCCAGGGCTCTGGGAGCCCACCAGGTCGAGCCGCCGGGGAGGCGGCCGGCGTGCTTGCGGTGCCAGCGCGACTCCCACGTGAGGAGGGTGCCGTCGGGGCAGCGCGAAGGCCTCCCGGGTGACGAAGGGACCGAAGCCGCGGCTGCCCAGGCGCCGCCAGCCCTCGGGTACCTCGACGTAGGCCACGGCCATGGCCGGTCACGATAGGGCGCGGCGGCGATCGAGAGGCGGGCGGACCCGTGGCCGAGGCCGCCGGAGGCAGATCGGGCATCATGTGGGCTCGGGCGACGGGGAGGAGCACGGATGGGAAGCGAGACGCGCGGTGTGGTGGCGAGGGAGAAGGGGGCGCCGGTCACGCTCGAGACGATCGTGGTGCCCGACCCCGGGCCGGGCGAGGCGGTGGTCGCCGTCAAGGCGTGCGGCGTCTGCCACACCGACCTGCACTACCGCGAGGGCGGCATCAACGACGACTTCCCCTTCCTGCTGGGCCACGAGGCCGCCGGCGTCGTCGAGTCGGTGGGGCCCGACGTCACCGAGGTGGCCCCGGGCGACTTCGTCGTCTTGAACTGGCGGGCCGTGTGCGGCGAGTGCCGGGCGTGCAGACGCGGCCGGCCCTGGTACTGCTTCGCGACCCACAACGCCACGCAGAAGATGACGCTGGCCGACGGCACACCGCTCTCCCCCGCGCTCGGCATCGGCGCCTTCGCGGAGCGGACACTGGTGGCATCGGGGCAGTGCACCAAGGTCGATCCCGCCGCCCGCCCCGAGGCGGTGGGGCTGCTGGGCTGCGGCGTCATGGCGGGGATCGGCGCCGCCATGTACACAGGACAGGTCGGGCCGGGTGACTCGGTGGCCGTCTTCGGCTGCGGCGGCGTCGGGTGTGCCGCCGTGGCCGGGTCGAGGCTCGCCGGGGCGGCCACCATCATCGCCGTCGACCTCGACCCGGGGAAGCTCGACCCTCGCCACCTCGTTCGGCGCCACCCACACCGTCGATGCCGGCGCCGGCGACCCGGTGGCGGCGATCAAAGGGCTGACGGGCGGCAACGGGGCCGACGTCTGCATCGAGGCCGTCGGGAACCCCAAGGTGATGGAGCAGGCCTTCCTGGCCCGGGACCTGGCGGGGACGCTGGTGCAGGTGGGCGTCCCGACGCCCGAGATGCGCATCGACCTGCCCATGATCGAGTTCTTCGGGCGGGGCGGTGCGCTGAAGCCGAGCTGGTACGGAGACTGCCTCCCGTCGCGCGACTTCCCGATGCTCGTCGACCTCTACCTGGACGGGCGGCTCGACCTGGACCGCTTCGTCAGCGAGACGATCGGCATCGACGAGGTCGAGGCCGCGTTCACGCGCATGCAGCGCGGCGAGGTGCTGCGCTCGGTCGTCGTCATCTGAACATGGCGCTCCCCCTCGCCCCATTCGGCCCGCGCACGGGGCTGCGCGGCATGGTGGCGGCCGCCGACCAGCTGGCCGCCTCGGCCGGCATCGGCCTCCTGGCCCAGGGCGGCTCGGCCGCCGACGCCGCCGTGGGCGCGGGCGCGGTGATGGCCGTGGTCGGCCCGCACCTGTGCGGCCTGGGCGGCGACGTGCTGGCCATGGTCTCGCCG
Organism: uncultured Acidimicrobiaceae bacterium; assembly: GCA_963826835.1. GTDB lineage: Bacteria > Actinomycetota > Acidimicrobiia > Acidimicrobiales > RAAP-2 > Bog-473. Next base: position 397,268 of record CAWGYK010000010.1, on the reverse strand, counting down.
CCGGGGTCGCCGCCCGAGGCGCTCCTGTCGGTCGGGCGCGCCGGCGCCGGGTCCGACCCGGCCCGCCTCCGGGCCGAGGGCATGACGACCATGCCGTTGCGGGGCGACATCCGCAGCGTGCAGGTGCCCGGGGCCGTCGACGGCTGGCTCGCCCTGCACGAGCGCCACGGGCGGCTGCCGCTGGACGACGTGTTGGCGCCGGCCATCGAGCTGGCCTCCGACGGTTTCGCCGCATCCATCATGCTGGCGCTGGCCAGCCATCTCGTCCACGCCCTCCCGGGGGCCGGGGAGCTCTGCCCGGAGGGCCCGCTCGCCATCGGCCAGACGGTGCGGCTCCCCGGGATCGCCCGCACACTGCGCGCCATCGCCCGCCAGGGCCGGGACGGCTTCTACCAGGGCGAGTTCGGCCGAGGTCTGCTCGAGCTCGGCGCCGGCCACTTCGCGCCGGCCGACCTGGCCACGAGCGCGGCGGCCTGGTGCACGCCACTGCGCGCCGGGGCCTGGGGCCACGACCTGTGGACGGTGCCGCCCCCGTCGCAGGGCTACCTGACCCTGGCCGGGGCGGTGGTGGCCGAGGCCGCCGGCCTCGGGGCCGAGCCCGACGATCCGCAGTGGGCCCACCTGCTCGTCGAGACCTGGCGCGCCGTCGGCCACGACCGCCCCTCGCTGCTCTTCGACGGCGCGGACGGGGCCGCGCTCCTCGATCCAGGGCGCCTGGCCGCCGCAGCCACCCGGGTGGACGCTCACGCCGTGGCGCCGCCCGACGTCGCGCCGGGCCACGGGGCGGCCGCCCCCGACGTGGCCCGCCTGGGCGACGGGGACACCACGCACCTGTGCGCCCTCGATGCCGACGGCCTCGGCGTCTCGTTGACGCAGTCCAACGCCCTCGACTTCGGCTCGCACCTCGTGGAGCCCACCACGGGTGTCTTCCTGCACAACCGCGGCGTCGGCTTCTCCCTCGTACCGGGCCACCCGGCCGAGGTGGGCCCGGGCCGGCGCCCGCCGCACACCCTCTCCCCCATGCTCGTGACGGCGGGTGACGGCGCACTGACGCACGTCGTCGGGGCCATGGGCGGCGACGCCCAGCCGCAGATCATCGTCCAGCTCCTGGCGCGCCTGCTGCACGCCGGACAGGACCCGGCGACCGCCATCGCCGCACCGCGGCTGACGCTCGACGCGCCCTCGGCGGGGCCGTTCCGGCTGTGGTGGGGAGAGGACCTCACGGTGCTCGTGGAGGCGGACGCGCCTGCGGGGTGGGAGGCGGGCCTGACCGGTCACGGCCACCGGGTGCGGCCCATCGGCGCCTTCGACCCTGTGGCGGTCGGCTGCGCCCAGATCATCGCCGTGGAGCGGGACGCGCGGGGCGCCCGCCTGCTCGTCGGCGCGTCCGACCCCCGCAGCCCCTCCGGGGACGCGGTGGGCCGGTGACGCGGGAGGCGGGTGGGCCGGTGACGCGGGAGGCGGGTGACCCCCTGCGGATCGCTTCGCTGGCCAAGCAGGTGCCGCTGGTGGAGTCGCTCCGGCTGGCCGACGGGCGGTTGGTGCGGACGGGGGTGGGGGTCGAGATGAACCCGTACTGCCGCCGGGCCGTGGCCCAGGGGGTGACCCTCGCCCGCGAGACCGGCGGCACGTGCACCGCGGTGACGCTGGGGCCGCCGGGCGCCGAGGACGTCCTGCGCGAGGCGGTGGCGTGGGGGGCCGACGCCGGCCTGCACGCCTGCGACGACGCCTTCGCCGGCTCCGACACCCTGGCCACGGCGCGGGCTCTCGCCGCGGTGCTGCGCGCGGCCGGCCCCTTCGACCTCATCCTCCTCGGCCGCAACTCCATCGACGGGGAGACGGGACAGGTGGGCCCGCAGGTGGCCGAACTGCTCGATCTCCCGTTCGCCGGCGGCGTGCGCCGGCTGGAGGACCGAGGGTCGCGGTGGCACCTCGAGCTCGAGCACGACGACGGGATGCAGGAGGTGGAGATAGAGCTCCCCGCGGTGCTCTCGGTGGCCGAGCGCCTGTGCGACCCCTGCAAGGTGGATCCCGAGGGACGGGCGGCCGTGCCCCCGGCGCTGCTGTCCCGCGTCGGTGCAGCCGAGCTCGGCCCGGGCCCCTGGGGCGAGGCCGGCAGCCCGACGGTGGTCGGCGCGACCCGGGCGATGGAGCACGATCGCGCCCGGCTCGTCCTGGACGGACCGGTCGACGCGCAGGTGCAGGCGGCGGTGCGGGAGCTCTCCCTTCGCGGTGCGCTGACCGCTCGGTCGGCGCCCGCGCCGGCGCCGTCCCGCGACGGCCAGCCGCCCGACCCCCCGACGACCTCATCCCCGACGGCGGCACCCCCGACGGCGGCGCGGGTCGTCGCCGTCCTCGCCGAGCCGGGCCGACCGGCCGTCTCCGCGGAGCTGCTCGGCGCGGCGGCGCGCCTCGCGCGCGACGTGGGGGCGGCGGTCCACGCCGTCGCCCCGGGTCGGGTGCCACCGGGCCCGCTGGCCGCCGCGGGCGCCGACGTCGTCGTGGTCCTCGAGGGCTCGGCGGACTCCGAGGGCCACGTTGCCGAGGACCTCGTTGCCGAAGCCCACGTTGCCGAAGACCTCGTTGCAGAAGCCCTCGTTGCCGAAGCCCTCGTTGCCGAAGCCCTCGTTGCCGAAGACGTCGCCGACGCGCTCGCCGCCTACGTCCGCGACACCGCACCGTGGGCCGTGCTCGTCCCGAGCACCGCGTTCGGCCGCGAGGTGGCCGGCCGCGTTGCTGCCGCGACGGGCTCGGGGCTGGTGGGCGACGCCATCGCGCTGTCGGTGGGCGACGGCGCGCTGGTGGCGGCCAAGCCGGCCTTCGCCGGCGCACTGGTGGCCGACATCACGTGCCGCAGCGCCACGCAGATGGTCACCGTGCGGCCGGGCGTCCTGCCCGCGCCCGTCCGCCTGTTCCGGGAGGCAAGGGTGCTGACGCGGCCCGCCGGCACGCGGGGACGGGTCCGCGTGCTGTCGGACCGGCGCGACGACAACGTCGAGACACTCGCCCGGGCCGACGCAGTGGTCGGCGTGGGAACCGGCGTCGCGCCCGGGGAGTACGAGCTGCTCGCCCCGCTGGCCACCCTCCTGGGCGCGGAGCTGGCCGCCACCCGCAAGGTGACCGACCGGGGATGGGCGCCCCGGTCCCGCCAGGTCGGCGTCACCGGCCGCTCCATCGCCCCGCGGCTCTACGTCGCCGTGGGTCTCAGCGGGAAGTTCAACCACATGGTCGGCGTGCGGGCCGCCGGGACGATCCTGGCGGTCAACGCGGACCGTGGGGCGCCGGTCTTCGACCACTGTGACGTGGGGATCGTGGGCGACTGGCACGAGGTCGTGCCGCTCCTGCACGAGGCGCTGCGGCGGGCGGCACCGCGCCGCGACGCGGCGGCCGTCAGCTGAGGTCGGCGGCGGCGCGCACCGTCGCCACGACCTCCTCGTTGGACGCTCCCGGACCGAGCACGGCCGCGACGCCGTCGGCGAGCAGCACGTCGACGTCGGCCGGCGGGACGATACCGCCCACGACGACGGGGGTCTCCAGCCCGGACGCGCGCAGCGCGTCCACGACGGCGGGGGCCAGAGTCAGATGGGCGCCGTTGTGCATGGACACGCCGACGACGTCGACATCCTCCTGCGCACTCATGGCCGCGATCGTCTCGGGCGACTGCCGTAGACCGGCGTAGACGACCTCGCACCCGGCGTCGCGCAGGATGCCGCGCCACGACACGCAGGCCGCGGTCATGGCCATCGAGGCCCACCTTGGCCATGAGGACTCGCAGCGGTCGCGCTCCGACGGCAGCGGTCGCCTCAGGCAAGGGGTGCTCCGGGTTGGGGTCCAGGGCCGGTCATCGGCCCGATGTTAGGCCCGAACCGGTTCCTCTCCGGCTCAGCCGACCCGTGCGCCGCGCACGATGCGCAGGTCCGGGGGCAAGGAGGCGCTCTGGGCCAACATCTTGCCGAAGGTCGCCGCCGAGACGGGGTGGCCGAAGTAGTACCCCTGCGCGACGTCGCACCCGAGGTTTTGCAGCTCCTCGAGTTGCGCCAGGGTCTCCACCCCCTCCACCGCCGTCGTCGAGCCGATGGCCGGCGAGAGCGCCACGACCGCCGAGACGATGGCCGACTGCACCGGATCGTGGTCGATGTCGCGGACGAGGCTCTGGTCGATCTTGACGACATCGACGGGGAACCGGGCCAGGTACCCGAGCGAGGAATGACCGGTGCCGAAGTCGTCGATGGCCACGTGGACCCCGAGGGTGCGCAGCTTCGCCAAGATGCTCGATGTCAGCTCGATGTCGTCCATGGCCAGGCTCTCGGTGATCTCGAGGCACAGCTGCCGGGGGTCGAGAGCGGTCGCCTGGAGGACCCCCGCGACCTCGTCGGCCAGGGCGGCCTGCCTGAACTGGCGGGCAGAGAGGTTCACGCCCACTTGGAGCGTGACGCCGAACTCCTGCTGCCACGTCTGCGCCTGCCGGCACGCCTGTTCCAGCACGATGCGGCCGATGGGAATGATCGTGCCGTTGTCCTCGGCCAGCTCGATGAACTGGGCCGGCAGCAGGATCCCGTGCTCGGGGTGGTTCCAGCGCACCAGCGCCTCCGCGCCGACGATGCGCCGGTCGGCCAGCGACACCAGCGGCTGGTAGTGGACCTCCACCTCGCCGCGGTCGACCACGTGGTGCAGTGCAGGGCCGAGGCCGAGCCGGCTGCCGGAGCGCACGCCGATCCCGTCGACGCCGAACACGGCGAACTGACCCCCTCGGCCGAGCTCCTTCGCCCGGTACATGGCGACGTCCGCGTCGTGGAGCAGGTCGTCGCGCGACTTGCCGTCTTCGCTGAGCGCGACGCCGATGCTCACCGTGGTGACCACCTCGTGCCCGGCATTCAACGAGATCGGGTTGTGCAGCGCCTCGAGGACGGAGGCGGCGACCTCGCTGGCGTCGTCGGGCGAGGTGATGCCCTCGAGCAGGATGATGAACTCGTCGCCGCCGAAGCGCGACAGGGTGTCACCGGGCCGGACGGCACGTCGCAGCCGGTCCGCGATGACCCGCAGCAGCTCGTCGCCCACCTGGTGGCCCAGGTTGTCGTTCACGACCTTGAAGCGGTCGATATCACAGAAGAGCACGGCGACCCGGCTGCCGGTCCGGTCCGTCTGGAGCAGTGCGTGGTCCAGATGGTCGAGGAGGAGCCGCCGGTTCGCCAGGCCGGTCAGCGCGTCCTGGAACGCGTGCCGGGCCAGCTGCTCCTCGAAGGCCTTGCGCTGGGACGTGTCGCGGAAGACGATGACGGCCCCCGGGGGCGACGAGGCCCCGACGAGGGGCGACGCCGTCATGGTGACCGGGAAATACGATCCGTCGAGCCGCCGAAAGCGCGTGTCAGAGCTGGTGACGTTGCGTCGCAGCGCGATCGCCCGCAGGGCCGGCTCGAGCAGGAAGTCCGGCGCTTCGCCCGGAGGGAAGGCGGGCGCGTCGGCGCGGGTCTCGAGGGTGTTCCAGCCCAGCATGCCGGCCCCGGCCGGGTTCATGAAGGTGATCTCGCCCTCCTCGCTGACGGCGCAGACGCCCTCCCCGAGGCTCTGGAGGATGACCGCCAATTTCTCCCGTTGCTGCTGGCTCTGTGGTCGCTGGAGCGCGCTGGTGGCGATAACCGCCCGGGTTGCCCCGCGACGCCGGATCGACGCGGCGATGCGCTGCACAATCGAAATCCTTCCCCTCCCCCCGGAGTTCCTCCGATCGGAAGGTAACACCGCCAAAAAGTGACTTCAATGACTTTCTGACTGGTCAATGTCCAATTGGGCCCTGTCGGCCCCGTTTGGCCGCCCCCTGAGTCCCTTTGGCCAGGAATTGTGTGTCTCTGGTGGCGGTCAGGTTGCTTCGTGACTTTCGGCCCGCGCCCCCGGACCGAGTCAGACCTCGGTCTCGGCCGGGCCCAGATCGCGTTGTTTGCGGTACTCGTGCCACCGGTGCCAGATCACCAACGCCACCGCGAGCACCGCCAACACTCCGAGGACGTACCCGGCGTCGCTGAACGCCTTGAGCACGTGGTTGTAGCTGCTTCCGAGGCTGTAGCCGAGCGAGCACAGCGCGGTGCACCACACGGCACAGCCGATGACGGTGAAGATCGTGAATTTGGCCAGCGCCATCTCACCGAGCCCGGCGGCGAAGGAGACGAAGGACCGCAGGAGTGGAATGAAGCGTCCGACGAGCACAAACGGCTCTCCTCGCCGCGCGAACCAGGCTTCGGCGCGGTCGAGATCCTTGTGGGTCAGGAGGACGTACTTCCCCACCCTGTCGACCAGGGGTCTCCCCCCGAAGCGCCCGATGCTGTACCCGGCCATCGAACCCAGGAGCTCACCCACGATCGCCACGACGATGACGATCCCGAGCTGCAACGGCTTGCCCTCGCCGGGAACCTGCCCGCTGGCGAGGACACCCCCGTAGATCAGGGCCACCTCGGCGCCCACCGGGAGGCCCATGGCCGAGATGAAGCTCAGGGCGAAGACCGCGCCGTATCCGGCCGACTTGAGAAACTCCTCCACTCCTACCCTGCTTTCGCCATGGACACGACGGTCATCTTGGGCGCGTCCTAGGCCGATCGCAATTCGCCGGGCACCGCGGTGCCGCCCCTATCTCGAGGTCCCGCCGGACGTGACGACCGGGCGGGTCGTCGTGGTCGTGGGCGGGCTCGTGGTGGTCGTGGGCGGGCTCGTGGTGGTCGTGGGCGGGGCGGCGCCGGGCGAGCTCGAGCCACCGGTCGTGGTCGTGGGCGGGCTGGTCGTGGTCGTCGTGCTGGGCGACGGGACCGGCGCCGGGCTGGTGGTCGGAGGGGCCGTCGAAGGGGCGGTCCCTCCCGGGTGTTCCTTGGCCACGGTGATCCCGATGAATGCCGCGGCTCCACCGGCGAGGACGATCGCCGTTCTGGTCAAGCGGGTGATCCGGACCTGTGCCCTGGCGCGGGCACCCGGTGTGTGCGGATCTCTGGCCCGCCTCACGGGGAACCTGGGCCTTGCGGCAGGCACGCTCGTAGGCAGTCGTCCATCCGGTCCACGGCACGGATCAGCGTAGGGGTCAGGCTCGGGACTGGGCATCAACCTCCAGGTGGAACGTTGCGGGACGTCTCCTCCTTCAGGCTGATCAGGGCCTCGCGCACGACGGCGGCAGACGGTCGCACGAAAAGGCACCTGACACCTCGGTTCGGCGTCCCCTCCGGCGTTCCTGGTGGAGCGGCGCCGCGGCAGAAGCCGTAACGTCGGGCCCGTTGGCCGACGGCGAGGAAAACGTGCTCTTCATCGAATACGACGTCACTTCCACCGGCGAAATCGAGCTCGTTGCCCTCGTCAACGCCGTGGAGGCGACCGGTGCCGATGCCGATGGCTCGGACTGGCTGGCGTGGCGGATGGCGGAGTTCGACGACGACGGCATGGGCTGTGTCGGCGTCCCCCCCGCGGAGCTCACCCTCATGGAGGAAACGGCCGACCCCGACGAGCTCCGCGCCATCGTCGAGCGAGTCATCCTGGCCGATCGTGCGACCAAGGAGCGGGCGCCGTCGTGAGCACGACGAGGTCGCAGCTCTACCGCTTCGCCCGGGATCTCGGGAACGTCGAGGCGGTGGAGCACGGCTACAAGCGGGGAGGATTCTCGGGCGCCGCCGGCGGCGCGGCGCAGCGGGAGGCGCGGCGCGTCATCTACCGGCAGGGCAACCGCCAGATCAACCGGTTCGTGCGCGCCATCGGCCTCGGGCCGCGCCGGCGCTGACGCGATCGCCCCGCGGCAGCCAATCCCGCCGGGTTGCGACCAGGCGATTCGCGAGGAGAGCTAGCCCCTGAAGGGATCGGACAGAAATTCCGTCAACCTGGCCCGCCTCTTCTGCACGATGCGAGCTCCGACCCACTGGCCACCGACCCAACACCCGAAGGCGGTGACACAGGCGACGGCAAGCCCGAGACCGAAGTCGTGATCGGGCAACTTCTCGGAGAGGCCGTGCGGCGCGGTGAATCCCCACACGAGAAGCGACGGCACCAGCATGAGGCTGGCCAAGACCGGAACCAGCACATACGGAGTGACGGCGAGCGCCCCCCACCGGATCAGCATCCGCTTCAGCGGCTCGCGGTGTGCAAAGCGGTAGCGCAAGGGCATCGGATGATAGGGGAACAGGATCCCGACCCAGGCCGAAATGGCGAGGAACCCAAAGGGGAGTATTCCGATCGCGATCACCGTGTACAGGGTCGAGAGAAACGAATGGTTGATCAGTCCGTTGACGACGGCGACAACGGCACACAGCGGAGTGACCAACGCCCAGAGGACGATGTACTTCGCATTCAGAAGTCGGCGCATCATCACCGGATCGTCGATGGCGGCGACGACACGTTGCGCATCCGGCCCGAGGACGTTGGTGGAGGGGACGTCCGAGTACATCCATGCCGCGAGCACCAAGGCAAACCCCAGGGTGCCATGCACGGTGAAGAGCTTGTCCCGCAACACCGCGGGGAGGAAGAACCAAGCCGAGCTCATCAGCGCGCCGTTGACCGCCACGGTGACCGGGGTTTCGTACGGAGCACGAAACGTCAGAGCTGCCTGCTGACGAACGGCCTCCCGGAGGCCGCCCGGAAGTTGCACCTCAGTGCGCAGGAGCATGGCTCAGCACCGCCCTCGGAGCACGGTGGAGCCGCTGCATCGACACGTCTGGGCTGTGAGGGCGGCGCTTTGGTCAGCGGACTCTTCGGGGCATGAGCGCCCCGATGAACCAGAAAAGAGGGAGGAAGATGCCGACGATGAACATCACCCAGTGACCTTTTCGGATGGAGATCACCCCGAGGGTCACCAGGAGGACGAAGTAGAGGATCGACCAGAGCGCGATGAATCCGCCGCTGACTGCTGCAAGGGGAAGGTTCATGTGGTCTCCTTGCTCGCTTCGGGATGCCGTTCGGCTCGAGAGGGAACCGCCACGTCCCCCACTCTCTGCAACGCCGCACCCTACACCAGTTCATCCCGGCAGAACGGGGAGCTGATCGCCTCCCGAAGATCGATTTCGAGCGGGCGTCCGGTGTCCGCGCCCGGAGCGTGCGCCGGAGGCCCGGTCTACGATGACGAGCTGCGGACACGCCGACCGACCCCCGCATGGGCAGAGACTGATCAGGAGCACGTATGGATGACGCCAGGGCCAGGGAGCTTCTGCACGCGGAGCGCGGCCGCGTGGAGCGGCTCATCGCGGCCATGGACGAGGCAGGCACCGCCGACCGGACCGCGGCGGATGAGCCGGGGGACATGTTCGACTCCGCCGAGCCTCTCACCACGCAGGGTGGTGACGACGCGGTGCGCGGGGAGCTCGAAGAGCGCTTGGCGGCGTTGGAGCGAGCCGAGCAGCGTCTCGCGGACGGCACGTACGGCTACTCGGTCCGCAGCGGCCTACCGATTCCTGACGATCGCCTCGAAGCCGACCCGGCGGCGGAGCTGACGGTCGAAGAAGCCCGCTCGTAGTGGGAGGCGTGGCGCCGGTACGGGCTCCTTGGCCCGGACCTCAGTCCTCGCGGGTCGGCTCTCCGTGCTCGGCGTTGGGCAGGCCCCGCCGCCAGTAGGCCTTGGCCGAGATCTGATCCGGCCGGAGGCCCCGGTCCCCCAGACCCCGGCTGACACCGCGCACGACCCCGGCCTCGGCGGCGACGTAGGCATGTCCGAGCCCGGCCGGCAGATCCAGAGTCGCGATCGCCTCGGCGAGAAGGACGGGGTCGCCCGGCACCGACCGGTCGAGTCGGTGGAGCCATCGGAGATCGACCGCTTCCGCCCGGGGGGAATCGGGTAGCTGTTCGTCGGCCGGGGAGTCGATCTCGGCGATGGCCGTGGCCCGCGACCCCGGGGGCAGTGCTTCCATCATCGCAAGCGTCCCCGGCAGTCCGGTCTCGTCGACCACGAAGAGGTGCCAGTCGGCATCGCGGCGGACGGTGATCTTCCCGCGTGGGCCGATGGCGTCGATACGGTCGCCGATCTGCGCCGCACGGATCCAATCCGTTCCCGGGCCCGCCCCGTGCACGGAGACATCGATGGTCACCGCGGCACTGATCGGATCGAACCTCCTGATCGTGTAGCGCCGGTTCACGACCCTGTCCCCGGCCAGGGGAACCCTGAGCATGAGGTCCTGGCCCGCAGCGTGGTGCAGGCCGTCGATCCCCGGAGCGGTGAGGACCACCCGATGGATGGAGGGCGTCAGGGGCCCGGCTTCGATCACCTCGAGATGCCAGAGGGCCGCGTCGGCCAGAGGCCCACCGGGGCGCCCGACCAGGTCCAGCATTCGATCATCGGCCATGAGGGGGAGGTCTACCAGGAACTCGTCAGGCTCATGCCTCGGACACGACAACTCGCACCCGGGCGACGTTCCGGACTCGCGCGTAGCGACTCGGCGACGATCGGTCGCGTTGCGCCGTCACCCTGACCGCCGGGAAATAGGTGCCGGGCTGGGTGAACGTGGCCCGGTACTCGACGACGACCCTCTCTCCCCCATTGAGAGGTTCGAGAACCGGGAAGTGGCCGGCTCCGTCGAGGTCCCACTCCACGGCGACGATGGAGCCCGTGTCCGGCGGGACCTCCGACGTGGCACAGAGCGTCACTTCCTCTCCGCATACGACGTCGGCCCGTGGACGTCCATCCACGGTAAGGGAGACGACGGGCTGGATACCCCGACGCTGGTCCGCATCCGCGGGCACGACGACCTGGCCGTCCCTGACCTCGTAGTTCGTGCTCGGTGGTGGTGCGATCCCGTCCTCCACCCAACGGCTCACGTCCCGCAGCGCCTGGTGCAACACGCCCAGATAGCTCACGGTGTGCGTCGGACTCTCCTGGATCTCGTCGTCACCATGCAGCGCGTTGTCGGTGAACCAGAGCCGGAAGTGGTCGTCGATGGTGCTTCCGAAGTGCTCGCGCACCTGGGAGCGGTACCAGTCCGCCTGCCACGGCAGCGCCTCCCTGTCGAGCAGGGATTCCACGACGATCATCTTTCCCTCGAAGCGACCGGTCTGCACCGTCCCGGCGGCGCCCGCTGCGAACAGAGGCCCGAGCAGCAGGGGGCGCTGCGGATAGATGGGCGACCCGTCCGGGTTCCGGAACTGGTCCCAGACCGCGAAGCCGCCGTCCTTGGGCACCTGGTGTCGATGGTACGTCTGGGCCGCCAGGTAGCCCGTGTTGTCGACGGTGACGCTGTCACCGGGCCGGAGCCGGAGGAGAGACTCGGCCGCGCCCGGGCCCAGGACGGCAACGTCGTCAACCACCGAGAGAAGGCCGAGCCGTGCCCCTGATGCCGCCCCCGAGGTCACGACCAGCTCGGCTCCGGCGACATCCACGCCGGGTGGACTCGAGAGACGCACGGCGACGGGAACGAGGGGCGGCTCGTGAGGTCCCCGCCAGGCCGTGTCGACGCCGCCTCGGGCCTGACCGGGATGTGCCGCTCCCGTCAGACCGAGCGCCCCGGCCTCGATTTGGGTGATGGTGGCCGCGATCGCACACTCGTGCTGCACGCGGTCCCGCTGCAACGAGGGCGGTGGTTCGTAGCCGAGGTAACCCGGCTCGGTCCAGAACTGCTCGAAGTACGTGGGGTCCGCCAGGACCATCCCCCGGTACAGGACCGGGAAGGCGTGCATCCCCATGGTGCGATGACCGAACCACGAGCGCGGTGGGAATCCCATGCGGGTCACCTCGACGAGGGCGGCACGTTCCTCCGGGTCGAGCCCCTCGAACATGTCACCGCTCCCGCCCGGCTCGACCGCATCCACGATCTGGTCGAAGCGGTGGCGCAAGATCCTCTGCGCATGCATGCGAACGGTGAACATGTTCGGTATGGCCATGGGAGAACCGATGACATAGGGGACGAAGCCGTCCCAGACACCCCGTGTGTTCTCGGCTCCGCCGATCGTGCGGTAGCCGCCACCGCTGCCGCCGAAGGCGTAGCCGAACGGCCGGTGATCGCCGTACATGTCGGCGGCGACGACCCGCGAGTACTGCGCACACGCCGCATTGGCGCGATAGGCGGCGATCGTGGGATCGGGTGACCCCACCCCGCCCGAGCCGCCACCACCGTTCGTCTCCAGGAAGTAGCCGCCGCTGGCGACCGAGAACCCGATCTTGTCCTGCTCACCACTCGCCCGTTGCGCCAGGTTCTCGCTGTCCGGCACCGGCGTGATGTGCTGGAAGAACCTGCCCCCATACAGCTCCTCCGGGGCGAGGTAGATCGAGAACCGGGTCTCCGTGCCCGCGAATCCGCCGTGAACGTAGCGATGGCGAACCGGGGCATCGCGCCACTCGTCGAGGTCGGCGAAGGGATCTCCGAAAGGTTGGTCGAGAGACCCGGATGCCGTCGCCTCAGCCATGACGCTCACGGTACGTCAGGAAACTCCCGGCCCACCAGAACCCAACGCAAGGCGATGGGTGACCGCAGCCCGGCTCGACCGCCTCTGACGGCGAGCCCCGGCTGACGTAGCGTCGGCGGCCATGATCGGCGTCGTCACCTTGGTCGCCGGGGCCGGAGGCGGCTGATGGACCGCCGCTCGTTCCTGCGCCGGGCCGCGGTGGTGGGGTCGGGTCTGGTGGCCGGTGGCACTGCGTCCGGCTGTTCGAGCCCGGGCCCTCACCCGAGTGAGAGCGCAGCACCCCCTTCGGGGAAGCAGGAGCACGAGGGCGGCCCTCCCGACTGGCGGGCCTTGGCCGGTTCGTTGACCGGCGCCGTGCTCCTGCCGGGTGATGCCGGGTACCCGGCCGCCGGTCATCTGTACAACTCCGTCTACACGCCGGACGCGGCGGCCATCGCCCAATGTGCCTCTGCCAGTGATGTCCAGCGGTGTCTCGCCTTCGCCCGGACGCACGACGTCCAGGTGGCGGCGCACTCGGGCGGCCACAGCTACGGGGGGTACTCGTCGTGTCCGGGCCTGGTCATCGATGTGTCGAACCTGCAAGGCATCTCGGTTGGAGGAACGGGCGCCGGCGCAGCGGCCGCATCGGGGCCGGGAATGGTCACGGTCGGGGCCGGCGCGAAGTTGATCGACGTCTACAGCCAACTGGCGGCCAACGGGCTGCTCCTGCCGGGAGGCTCGTGCCCCACCGTGGGGATCGCCGGGTTGGCCCTGGGCGGCGGAATCGGCGTGTTCGCGCGCGCCTACGGGCTGACGTGCGACCAGATGGCGACGGTCGAGATGGTGACGGCGGACGGCGTCTTGCGCCGGTGCGGACCGGTCCAGGACGAGGATCTGTACTGGGCCAGCCGCGGCGGAGGCGGCGGGAACTTCGGTGTGGTGACCTCGTTTGGATTCCGGGTCCACCCGATTCCGGAGGCGATCACCCTCTTCACCCTCGAATGGCCGTGGGGAGCCGCTCCCACCGTGCTCGACGCCTGGCTCCGTTGGATCCCGTCGACACCCCGGCAACTCTGGGCCAACTGCCAGCTGTTCAGCAGCGGGGTCGTCGGAAGCGGGTTGGTCAAGGTGACGGGGGTGTTCGCCGGTACGGTGTCGGCGTGCTCCGCCGCGCTGGGGCCGCTGACCACCGCCGTCGGGGATGCCACGACGTACCGCTTCGTCGGACCCGAGGACTACATGACGGCCACCATGATTGAGGCCGGGTGCGAAGGGAAACCGGTGGCGCAGTGCGCCGCACCGGTGCAGTCTCCCTTCGTGGCGAAGTCCTCCTACGTCGGCGGACCGCTCCCGGCTCCCGTGATCAACGGGCTGGTGACGGCTCTGGCGACGCTCCCCGCCACACTGCCCGGTGCGGGCGGCGGCATCGTGTTCGACGGCTACGGCGGGGCGATCAGCCAGGTCGCGACGGACCAGACGGCGTTCGTCCACCGGGATGCGGTGGCGTGCGCGCAGTGCTCCATCACCTATGCGAGCACGCCCCCCACTCCGGGCGCGGTGTCGATGGCGTCCGGGTGGCTCCAGAACGTGCACAGCCTGTTCGCGCCCGTGACGCTCGGCTCGTACCAGAATTACATCGACCCCACTCTGGCCGACTGGCAGCAGGCCTACTACGGGACCAACCTCCCCCGCCTGCAACAGGTGAAGCACAGTTACGACCCCGACGACGTGTTCCATTTCGCGCAGTCGATCCCTCCCGCCTGACGCTCTAGGGCAGGATCCCCATTCCCCGCGGTGCGCGGGCCGCCGTCTGGCGCCCCTCGGCCAGGGAGAGCCCGGCGAGCAGCGCGTTGCGGAGCTCGCGCGGGTCGATGACCGCGTCGTAGGCGAGCCGGCCTGCCGCGGTGATGGAGGCATCGGCCTGCTCGGCCGCCAACCGCGCCCGTTCCTCCGGGTCGGCCACGGCGCTCCCTTCAGAACTTGCCGGCAGCGCACCGAGCGTGATCGAAGGGAAGGCCAGGGTGATGGTCTGGCCGTCGAAGGGGTTCATGGCCATGATGGACGAGCCGAATCCGAACGCCTTGCGCAGGGTGACGTGGAGCTTCGGAACCGCCAGCCGGTGCTGCACGGCGAACATGCGGGCGGCATGGCGGAGGATCCCCTGTCGCTCGGCGAGGGTGCCCGCGAGGACGCCGGGGTTGTCGGTCAGGAAGACACACGGGAGCCCGAATGCTCCGGCCACGTCGAGGAAGTGGGCCGCCTTGTCGGCCGCCGCGCTGTCGACGGTGCCCGCCATGACGCCGGGATCGTTGGCCACGACGGCGACGCTCCGCCCGCCCAGACGGGCCAGAGCGGTGACGATCGATGGCCCGAACGTCGGCTGGACCACGAGGAGAGAGCCGTCGTCGACGACCGCTTCGAGGACGGGACCGATGGGGTACGGCTGCCGGGGGCTGGGCGGTATCAGGTGCAGGATGTCGTCCACCCTGCGGGGACCGCTGTCGGGCCCGTCCCGGCGCGGTGGCGATTCCCAGGCATTGAGCGGGAAGTAGGCGAGGTACCGCCGGGCCAGGGCAATGGCCTCGAGGTCGTCCGCCACCACGTTGTGCACGACGCCGGATGCGTCGGCCGCCACCTGCGGGCCGCCGAGCACCTCCTTGGTGACCTCCTCTCCCGTCGCCGACTTCACCAGTGGCGGTCCGGCGGCGAAGAGAGAGGCCGATTCGGTCATGACGGCGAAGTCGGACAGCGGGGCCGTCAGGGCGCCGTGGCCGGCCGAGGCGCCCAAGACGAGGCACACCATGGGCACGAGGCCCGACAGCTCGGCCAGTCCCATGAGATCCCCCGGGCCCCGCCCCCCAGCCGAGTCCGTCACCCGGTGCCCGGCCCCCTCGAGCATCATCACCAGGGGCACCCGTTCCTGGGAGGCCAGTTGGCAGAGGCGGTAGCGCTTGTCCGACGCACCGCTGCCGATGGACCCGCCCAGCACGGTCACGTCCTCGGCGCCGGCCAGGGCGGGCCGGCCGTCGATCTGCCCGGAGCCGGCCACGAGCGCGTCGCCCGGAACCGGAGGGTCCTCCGTCGTGCCCACCAGCTGCCCGATCTCGGAGAAGGAGCCGGGATCGAAGAGGGCGAGAATCCGCTCGCGGGCGTTGAGGCGGCCCCGCTCCTGCTGCCGGGCGAGGCGGGCCTCGCCACCCATGGAGAGCGCCTCCGCCTTCCGCCGCTCGATCTCGTCCAGGGCCGGGCCCCAACCCTGCCGGTCGTCACTCATCGCGGTACAGCCCTCCCGGCTTGGCCTTGCCTCCTGGAGCAGGGACCGTACCCCTCGACGACGTGGGTGATGCGGCCAAGTCAGATCCGCCCCGCCTGCATCTTGAGCAGATCCGCGGAGCCGGCACCATCGACCGCGATCACCTGCCCCGAGACGAAGCGCGCCATCGGGCTGCAGAGAAAGAGCGCCAGGTATGCGATGTCCGATCCGTGGCCCTGAAGGCCGAGCGGGTTTCTCGGGCGATCATCACCACCGGTCACGGTTTCGGCGAATCGTCGAACACCCTCCGTTCCCCCTATCGTCCCGGGTGCGATGGCATTGACCCGGATCCCGTAGGGTCCCCACTCCACCGCACAGGTCCGGGTGAGCGAATCGACACCGGCCTTCGCGGCCGCAACGTGCGACTGGAAGACGACGCCCCTCTGCGCAAAGGGGGCACTGATGTTGACGATGTTCCCGCCGTGGTCCGCCAGCCAGGCGTCGAAGGCGCAACGGGTCACGTTGTAGGTGCCGAGCAGGTCGATGTCGACCACTGCCTTGAATCCGTTCGGCGAGATCTTCGACATCGGAGCCGGAAAGTTGCCTGCCGCATCGTTGATGACGATGTCGAGCCTCCCTCGCTCGGACACGACCGTGTCGACAACCGTCCGCACCGCCTGCGCATCGCGGACGTCGCACACACCGAAGGCGGCATCCACCCCTTCCGCCCTCAGCTCTGCCACCGCGGCCTCGAGATTCTCCTGCTTTCGACTGGCCATGGTGATCCGTGCTCCATGGGCACCGAGGACGCGGCAGATCTCCTTTCCGATTCCGGTGGCCCCGCCTGTGACGAGAGCAACCTGACCCTCCAAGACGTCCGGGGCGAAGGAACTCGGCTCCATGCGTCCCGATTATGGTCCAGTCCCCTGCCGCGACGCTCCCAACACCGGAAGCTCGTCGAGTGGCTTCCCCTCAACGTCCGGCGGCCTGGCCACCGTCGATGTGCAAGATCTCCCCGGTGACAAAAGGGGCCTGCTCGAGATAGAGAATGCCCCCCACCACGTCGTCGATGTCGCCGATCCGGCCGATGGGATCGGCCATACCCTCATAGGACGCCGGGTCGTTGGCCAGGTTGTCGATGACCCCGAGCGACAGCGCATTCACCCGCACCCCACGGCTGGCGTACTCAATGGCCAGCGAGCGCGTCACAGCCACCAGCCCGCCCTTGGTCAAGGAGGCGAGCGCAGCGGGGTGCTCGCTCTCGGCGCGGTCCACGAGGCTGGTCGAGATGTTGACGATGTGGCCGCTGTGCTGCGTGAGCATCTGTCGGATGACGCGCTGGGTGATGTGGAAGAACCCGGTCAGGTTCACGGCGGTGATGGCGAGGTAGTCGTCCAGCGTGTAGTCCGTGAACGGCTTGCCGATGAAGATCCCGGCATTGTTGACGAGACTGTCGATCCGCCCGAACCGTTCGACGGCAAGTTCGACGACTCTCTGGGCCGAGTCGGCTTCCGTGATGTCACCCCTCACGGTCAGGAAGTCCGGCTCGTCACGGGGTTCGATGCCGCGGGATGTCGCGACCACCCCGTATCCGGCCCGGCGGAAGGCGTCCGCGACACCGGCGCCGATTCCCTGCGAGGCTCCGGTGACGATCACGACCTTGCGCGAAGGAGCGCCGCCTCCCTCGCCGGAGGCGCCGGGGTGCGGCCCGGGGTCCGTTGGTGAACTCACCCGACGATGTAGACCTCGTAGATCACGCCTCCGGGTTGACGACCGGCGACTCCTACGAATATTCCCTTGTTGACCCAGTCGAGATGGGCGGCCGCAGCCTCGATCTCGGTGGAAGTACGAAAGATGTATTCGCTCGCATCGACATCCTCCCCCCGTCCAAGACGGGCGAGGACCTCGGGGCTCCCGTGACGCACCCCTCGTGATCGGACACAAAGCAGATCACCGCTTTCCGTTCGCAGCGTGTAGCGGATGTCTCCGAGCGCGGTCCCGTCCGGGAGAAGGATCTGCCAGTCGGCGCTGACCCCCGCAAGAAGCTCCCCTCGCAGCTCAGGTCCGGTGAACGTCCCCGCTGTCAGTGGAACGATGCGCCGATGACCCCCGGGGACTTCGCCGAGATCGAGCGGCTCGCCAAGACTCGCCTCCAGGCGGTAGATCTTGGTGAGCCGGGGTTCGGGAAGGTGATGCATCACGGCCATTCTCGGATTGACCCCCGTTGAGCACCCGTGCTTTTCGAGTGGTTGAGACGACGGAGCAAGGTTCCTGGCGACGGCACCGCCGGCCATCGTAACCGGGGTCCCAAATTGCACCACGGGAGCGGGCGTGACCTCGAGTGCATGGACGCCCCAGATGGCGGGTGCATCGTCAATTTCGACGAGCTGCTGCTGAGGCACTGACGCTCCCGACAGGTGTGTCAGCCACTCCCAGCGACAGCTGGACCGGGCGCCTGTGCCGGTGCCGGTGCCGGTGCATCTGCCGGGGGCGGGCTCGGTTTGATCCACACGGCGACGACATAGGACACGACCACGGCCACGATGACAACCGGCATGAGGGTCACTGCGTCGGAGAGGAAAAGCAGACTCGGCAGGAGCACGGCCGTCATGGGCATCTTCAACGCGCCAGCGATCATTGCCCCGACGCCCATTGCCGCACCGGCGATCATCGGCATGCCTCCGACGTGGGACAGGGCGATACCGCCCGCCGCACCGATGAACATGCTCGGAAAGATGGGACCTCCCCGGAAGCTGCTCAGCGAGATCGCATAGGCCAGACCCTTGCAGAGGATCAACAGCAGCAAGGCGCCCACGGTCCAGCCTGCCGCCTGCTGGACGAGTGATGGCAGCGCGCTCTGGCCCGAGAACAACACCTCTGACGAGCTTCGACCGGTCCCGGCGGCGAACGCGATGGCAAGTCCGGCGACGGCCAGGCCAGCCACCGGCGTGAGCAGTACCCTGCTTCGTTCGACCAGGGGCCGGAGGATGGTGGCCAGTCTGAAGACTGCCGTGGCGATGACCGCAGCGCCCACGCCGATGACAAACGCCCACAGGAACTCTCCGACGGTGGGCGACCCGACGTGGGGGATCGAGGACACGGTCAATGAGAAAGCCCCGAATCCGGTCAGACTGTTGAGCCCGACGAAGATCAGTGAACCCACACCGGCGGCAAGGAGACCGGGGATCAACACGATCTCCATCATGGGGCCCCCGAGCCCGGCCATCTCCATGAGGAGGAAGGCGCCGACCAGGGGCGATCCCAAGAGGGTGGCGATGGCCGCGAAGCTCCCGGCGGCGCCGATCACCACCGCGGCCATCGGTGGTGCGTCCCGCTTGACCAGGTGTACCGCCAGAACTCCGAGCCCGCTCCCGATGGCTATCAGTGGCGCCTCGGGGCCGAGTACCACGCCAAGACTCAACGTGGCGAACGCCGCCGCGATGATCCCGAAGAGCTCGACAGGCTGCACCGGGCCCCCGGACTTGAAGCCCTCGGAGGGCTCGTGGCCGCCGGTGCCCGGCAGGTAGCGAATGGCCAGGGCGACGAGGACGCCGCTCAGCGCCAGCCATGGCAGTGGCCACCACAGCGGTTCCCCATGGAACCCGACACTGTTGGGGAGATCGGTGAAGACCTCGGTTTGGACCCTCGCTACCCCCTCCAGGAAGAAGTACGCCACCGTGGCCACCGGGACGCCCAAGACGGCCCCGAGCACCAGAAGAACGAGGTAGTTCCTGGACCTGATGACCGCCAAGGGATCGGGGGACGGAGCCGCCTGTTCCGGCGGAGCGGAGGAATCGGTCACAGTCCGGTCCTCGGGCCTTTCGCCGGCCTCCGGCCCGCGTCTCCCGCGCTCACGCAGAAAGAAGTCTGCCGCATCATCGTGAAGCTAGCGTGCGCTGGCAGACGATGTCGGGAATACCGGGGCGCGCACCGGGTCATGAACCCTCGACGTCACTCCAGGAGCCGCTACGGTGACGCGGGGGGTATCGGGATGAACAACGACGTCTGGATCTTGGGGATCAACATGACGAAGTTCGGCAAGCGTCCGGACAAGGACGTCCTCGACCTCGCCGCCGAGGCCGCGTCAGGCGCCCTGGTGGACGGCGGGGTCACCATGAGAGACATGGAGATCCTCGCCTACGGCAACCTTCTGGGTCGCACCATCGGCCAGCATCTGCTCCAGCAGATCGGGCAGTTCGGCATTCCGGTGTTCAACGTGTCCAATGCGTGCTCGACGGGGGCCACCGCGCTCCGCCAGACCATCATGGCGGTGAAGGCGGGCGAGGTCGACTACGGCCTCGCGGTCGGGGTCGAGAAGCTGGCGGGCGCCGGCCTCCTCGCCGGTGGCGAGCGGACCGAGGACGCCAAGACCTGGACGCCGGAGGGCCGCGTGGGATCGGTCGCACCACTCGACGGCCGCGTGGGGACCGAGACGATGCCCGGTGTGTTCGCTCAGATCGGGATGGAGTATGGACAGAAGTGGGGAGGGACCAGCTTCGAATTGTTCGCCAGGATCAGCGAGAAGAACCACGCGCACTCGACGCTCAATCCTCTGGCGGCCTACTCCAAGAAGATGACGCTGGACGAGATCATGGGTGACGTCATGATCGCCTATCCGAACACCCGCGCCATGTGCTCGGCCAATTGCGACGGTGCCGCCGCCGCGGTCGTCGTGTCCGACGCGAAGCTCAAGACGCTCTCCCTCGAACAGCAACGAAGGGCGGTCAAGGTCGCTGCCTCGGTGCTGACCAGTGACCCTTGGGTGGAATCAGGCCAGTCCCTTCCCGACATCCACACCGTGACCAAGAACGCGGCGAGCCAGGCCTATGAAGCGGCCGGGATCGGTCCCGACGACCTCGACCTCGTGGAGCTCCACGACTGTTTCGCCACGGCGGAGCTCGTCCACTACGACAACCTGTCCCTGTGCGAGCCCGGTGGGGCGGTGGACTTCTTCAACAGCGGCGCCCCCTGGCGCGACGGACGGATGCCGGTCAACGTGTCCGGTGGGCTGGAGTCAAAGGGCCACCCCGTCGCGGCGACCGGTCTGGCCAACATCTGGGAGTTGTGCCAGCACCTCCGTGCCGAGGCGGGGGATCGCCAGATCCCCGGCGCGAAGGTCGGCCTGGCGCACGTGATCGGCCTGGGATCCTCGTGCGCGGTGCACATCTTGGAGGGGGCCGCCGCCTGACCGGCCTCTCGGCCGCTATCGCATGGAGTCGGGTACGAGCCCTGCGATGTCGATACTGCCGGTCATGACGGCGCCCATGGTGCCCCCGTCCGTGACCAGGTTCTCCCCGGTGATGTAGCTGGCCAACTTGGAGTTCAAGAAGATGAGCGGCCAGGCCTGCTCGTCGGGGGTGGAACGCCGCCCGAGGGGCACGGGGAAATTGTCCATGAACTCCTTGCCGACGTAGTGCTCGAAATCGGGCATCATCGGAGTGTCGGTCGGGCCGGGGCTGATGCAATTGACCCGGATCCCCTTCTCGGCCATTGCGTACGATGCCCAGAAGGTCCAGATGATGATGGCCTCCTTGGACGGCCCGTACCCGCCGGCGATCTCCTCGGGGTGCGCCTCGCACCATTGCTTTGCTGCGTCGAATCCCGGCAAGGTCACCAGCGGCAACCACGTCCCGATGTTCATGAGGTAGCCCGATCCGGCCGTGGACGAGATGCTGGCGATGGCTGCCCCCGGCTCCATCCGTGCCGCCACCAGCTCCGCCAGGTGTCGCATGCCGACGAGGTTGACCAGCATGACGTCGAGGTCGGGGAACTTCGACCCCGCCAGTCCGGCGCAGTTGAACAGCCCGTCGATCGTGCCCCCGATGTCCTCGACCGCTCCCGCAGTGGCGTCGGGATCACGCAGGTCGACGGCGTGGTAGCTCGCGACCGCGACCGGTGGCTCCTTCAGGTCCAGCACGTGCACCTCGGCCCCCAGATCGCTCAAGTGCCGCACGGCGGCCGCCCCCATGCCGGCTCCACCGCCGCCGCTCACGATCACCCGGCTGCCTTCATACCCCCAGACTGCTGTCATCAAAGACCCTCCTCGTCGTCGGTTGTTTCGATGCTGGTGCTGCACGGCCGCCCCGCTGGTGCGCCGGAACGCCGTCGGTCGGCGCGCCCACGTCGGGACCGCACTGTCATCGGGGAAGACCCAGACCGTGCTCCGCCACGACGTTGCGATTGATGTCGCTGGTGCCACCGGCGATCGAATAGGACGGCGACATGAGCAGCGTCTTGGTCCATGAACCGGCCGTCAGCGCTTCGGGGCCCAAGATGCTCACCGCCAAGTCGGCCAGTTCCTGGCTGGCGCGAGCCCAGGAGAGCTTGGCCAACCCACCCATGGCGGCCGACGGCTGTCCGCTGCGGCCGATCTGGGCCAACTCCCAGGTGGTGGCGAAGCGCAAGCAGGCGATGTCGGCGTACAGGGCGGCGAGGCGGTCTCGCTGTACCACGTCGACGATCGGTCCACGCCGGCGGGCCGCAGCGAGCAGGCTCTCGAAACTGGCCGTGAGGTCCAGGTGGAGTCGGGCCACACCGGCCCGCTCGTGGCTGAGGGTGGTCATGGCCACGCGCCATCCGTCGTTGAGCGGGCCGAGGAGGGACGATCGGGGGACGGGCACCTCGTCGAAGAAGAGCTCCGAGAAGGTGAAATCCCCGCTCATGGTGCGCAGGGGACGCACCGTGATGCCGGGCGTCGCCATGTCGACCAGGAGGCAGCTGATCCCTCTGTGCTTCGGGGCGTCGGGGTCGGTGCGCACATAGAGCTGGCACCAGTCGGCATGGCTTCCGAGGCTGTTCCAGGTCTTTTGTCCGCTCACGTAGAAGGTGTCGCCCTCCAGGCGCGCCGCCGTGCGGAGCGAGGCCAGGTCGGAGCCCGCGTCAGGCTCGGACATCCCCTGGCACCAGATCTCGTCGCCGCGCAGCATGGGGCGGAGGAAGCGCTCCTTCTGCTCCTCGGTGCCGAGGGACATGATCGCCGGGGCGATGTTGGACACCCCGATCGTGTTGACCGGGCCGGGGGCGTCGGCCCGGGACATCTCCTCGAGGTAGGCGAGCTGTTGATCCACATCGGCGTCGCGGCCTCCGTAGCGGGTGGGCCACGAAACGCACGCCCACCCGGCATCGGCCAACCGGGCGTTCCAGGCCCGGAGCACATTGAGACGTTCCTCACCCTCCGAGCTGGCCCGCTGGGCGTCGCGCACCTCGGGCGTGATGTTCTGCGACAACCACTCCGCCAGATTGGAGCGAAAGTCGGCAAGCGCCGCATCGTCGTTCACCCTTGCGTGTCCTTCCGTCGTCGGTTCACTCGCTGGGCGCAGCCTCGCCCAGGTACCGTTCGATGACCTCGTCATGGGCCTCGGACGCCGGGCCCGACCACCCGACCCGACCCCGAGTGAGAATGACACAGCTGTCCGCCAGGGCAAGTGCCCGATGCACGAACTGTTCGATGAGCACGACGGTGATACCCGACTTCCGGGCGTCGTCCAACCCCCGGAACACCTCTTCCGCCACCATCGGGGCCAGCCCGAGCGACATCTCGTCGGCGATGATGAGCTTGGGTGTCACCGCCAGCGCCCGAGCCAGGGCCAGCATCTGCTGCTCCCCCCCGGACAGGGTCCCGGCACCCTGGCGACGGCGCTCACCGAGCACGGGAAAGAGCTCGATGGCCCGGTCGATCGCCGCGGCACGCTCGCTGCGGGAGAGTTGGCCGACCGCCATGCGGAGGTTCTCGAGCACCGAGAGTCCGGGGAAGATACCCCGGCCCTCGGGAATGTGGGTGAGGCCCTCGGCGCTCAGCTTGTGGGCGGCCCTCTTCGTGATGTCCATCCCGTCGAAGCGGACGCGCCCCCCGATGGCGGGCACCAGTCCGGACACGGTCCGGGCCAGCGTGCTCTTGCCGGCCCCGTTGGCTCCCAGCACGGCGACGAGTGAGCCCGCCTCCACCACCAACGACACGCCGAAGAGCGCCTGCGATGCTCCGTAGCTCACGTCGAGGTCCTCGACGGCCAGCATGGGCTCGCTCATGGCGGGGTCGAACCTCCCGACACGTCCCCGGCAGCGTCACTGGGATCGCCCCCGTCGACCGCCGGAGCCGCCTCCCCTTCTGCCGTGGCGTCCTCGTCCCCCAGGTAGGCCTCCCGGACGGCCGGGTCGGCCCGGACCTCGTCCGGCGTCCCCTGCGCGATGAGCTCACCGAAGTTGAGCACGAAGATCCTGCTGGAGAGCGCCAGCACCGACGCGACGTCGTGTTCGACCATGAGCAGTGACAGCCCGTCGGCACTGCTCGCCACGACACGCTCGAAGGCCGCCGTCAGTTTCTCGGTGGCGCGGACGTCCAGGCCTGACAGCGGCTCGTCGAGAAGGACCACGCGGGGCTGGGTCGCCAAGGCCCGCCCGACCTCCACCAGTCGGGCCAGGCCGAGGGGAAGGACCGACACCTGGGTCTTGGCGATCGCCGTGAGACCGAGCAGCTCCAGCAGGGCGTCCACCTGCTCGGTCTCGAGCGTCGAGGGCGGGAACAGGCCCCGCACACTGAAAAAATCGCTCCAACACCGGTGACGCTCGAAGTGCGCCCGGTGCGCCAGCACCAGGTGCTCCCGCACAGTCAGACCCATGAACAGCTCCGGGTGCTGAAAGGTGCGCGCCAATCCGAGGCGCGCCCGGATCTGCGGTTTGAGGGTCGTGACGTCCCGACCGGCGATGAAGACACGACCGCGCGCCGGGCGCAGCAGACCGGACATCACCCCGAAGAGGGTGGATTTTCCCGCGCCGTTCGGGCCGACGAGCCCGACGATCGTC
Source organism: uncultured Acidimicrobiaceae bacterium (assembly GCA_963826835.1). Taxonomy (GTDB): domain Bacteria; phylum Actinomycetota; class Acidimicrobiia; order Acidimicrobiales; family RAAP-2; genus Bog-473. The sequence goes on along the minus strand of CAWGYK010000010.1, from coordinate 372,895 downwards.
CCTGGAGGGACGTCGATCGTGACATCCGACAGCGCGGTGAGGCCGCCGAAGCGGACGGTCACGCCCGTGGTCGCCAGCGCCGAACTCGAGCGCTCCGTGGTCGTCGGGTCGACGGCGACGGTCATGCGATGTCCCCGCCCACGACGGCCGAGTCCCTGGTCACGGGGGCTTGCTGCGACTTCGTCACCCCACGCACCTTGTCCCAGGCCCAGAGGACCTGACGCGCGTTCTCGGTCATGGCCCCGTTCGGGAACTTGGCGACCTGCACGGCACCCAGACCGAAGAGGATCGGTGTGACTTGCGCGAAGGCAGTGGGGAGGTACGCGACCGCGACGCCGGTGAGAACGGTGTAGGACACCCCGGCCAGCAACGCAGCGATGTTGGAGCGGATGCCGAGCGTCACCAGGATGGCGAGCCAGATGAGGCCGACGAGAGCCGAGTAGTTGGTCGGGAGGGCGGATCCGAGGGAGAGCGCGTACATCGCCCCGCCGATCCCTGCCACGCACGCCGCGATGCCCGACACCAGGACCTTCATCTGCAGCACACTGATACCGATGGTCCTGACGCCGACGGGGCTCCACCGCACCGCGTTCAGGGCCATGCCCGTGGTCGACCGCTGCAGGTTCAAGATGACCAGGGAGGCAAGGGCGAAGACACCGAGCGCCAGGTAGGTGAAGGCCCGAGGACTCGACGCGAAGGAGGGGAGGTTGACGTTGACCCCGATGGAGTAGTTCGAGAAGATCTGCTGCGTGAACACCAGATCGTCGAAGAGCAGGCCGACGGTCAGTGTCACCAGGGCCACGTAGAGATTGCCCAGCCGGATGGTCACCAGACCGATGATCACGCCGAAGGGCAGCGCCGCGAGCCCTCCCACCACGACGGACAGCATGACCGGCCACCCGTGGTGCACTGCGAGTTGCGCCGCGACCACCGCCCCGATGCCGGCGAACGTGGCCTGGCAGAGCCAGATCATGCCCCCCTCGCCGGTCACCAGGGTGATGGACAGGAGGATGATCGCGAAGCAGACCCCCTGTCCTATGAGTCCGATCCAGTAGGTGCTGACGACCAGCGGCAGGATGCAGAGGATGCCGAAGGCCAACAGCGGCAGCTGCCAGCCGAAGGCCGATGCGTAACGGTCTCGATGAGAGCCGGTCGGGGCATCCCCCTGCGGCATGATGGCCCGGTCGAGGGGCCCACCGACCTGATCGGATTCGTCGACGGCGGTGCCCCGGATCATGAAGTAGACCAGCACGATCGCCGTGACGATGAACGGGATGGCCGGGATCACATCGGCGCTCAACGAGGTCGAATTGGAGAAGAAGTACTGCACCAGGGTCCCCGCGATGCCCATGAGCAGGCCCACGGCCACGGCGATCGGGAGGCTGCGCAGCCGGGCCGCGATGACGGCGGCGAAGGCGGCCACCATCACCAGCGTGAAGTCACCCGGGTCCAGGCCCACCACAGGTGCCGCCAAGACCCCCACGAGCCCGGCCAGTGCCGTGCTCACCGCCCAGACACCCATGGAGATGCGATCCGGGTTGGTCGCAGACAGCGAGGTCATGGCCGGTGAGTCCACCATGGCGCGGACCCGGAGGCCGATGTCGGTGTAGCGCAGGAGCACGACACCGATGGCGACGATGAGGACGACGGAGATGTACACGATGACCTGTTCCATCGTCACTGCCACGCCCAGGAAATCGAACACGCGCACTGGCTCGGGAGCGAGACCGGGAGCGGAGAGGATCGTCTCATTCCCGAAGATCAGCGTCGCCGCCGGCGGGATGGCCACCGATATCCCGATGGTGGCCACCACCTTGATGAGCGGACGGGCCAGCCGCAGCCGCTTGAAGAGGAAGAAGTACAACCCGATGCCGAGTGCCGGTCCAGCGATCACGATCGACACCAGCGCCGCCGGCACGATCGCCCAATGCTCCTGCGTGTTCAGGTAGTAGTAGAAGCGGGCCAGCGCATAGGCGAGCGAGGCGAAGGCGAAGTTCAAAATGCCGGTGGACTGGTAGGTCACGACGAGCCCGGCGGCCGTGATGGCGTAGATCCCCCCGTAGACCAGGCCAGCGATCACGTACTGCAGCACCGCATCCCCCGATCCGATCCGATCCGCCAGCCACAGCGCCGGTGGATCAGAGGCCGCTCATCCCAGGTTCCAATATTCTGAGTTGGGCATGTGCCCAGGTAACTCGCATCCAGATGGTACCGTAGACACGAGTGCGGTTCCACCAGGTCAAAGGGCTGGTCGTGCGCGTCGGATGTGGGGGCGCGCAGACGGGAGCGGGGAGCCGCGGTCTGCTGAAGGCGGCTCTGTCTCGTTCCGGGACGAACCGATGGAGGCGTCGAGCCGTCGCAGCCGGAAGCGACCCCAATGGAACTTGACCTCAGCAGCGACCAGGAGCTCTTGCGGGACACGGCCGCACGGTTCATCGAATCGACGTGTCCCCTCCCCCTGGTGCGGAACCTCATCGGCAGCGAGACGGGCCTGCCCGAGGGGTACCACAGGGCCGCCGGTGAGCTCGGATGGTTCGCCATGCTGGTGCCGGAGGAGCAGGGCGGCGGCAGCGTCTCGGGCGAGGGACTGTGCGACCTCGCCATCATCTCCGAGGAACGGGGCCGGGCGCTGCAACCCGGCCCGTTCGTATGCATGAACGTGGTCGCGGCAGCGTTGGCCGGCTCCGGTTCACCCGATCAGCGGGCGGAGATCCTGCCCTCCGTCCGCGACGGTGCGGGGGTGGCCACCTGGGTGCTCGGCGACGCCGACGCCGGGGCGGCCTCCGGCTCGACGCTCACGGCGACTCCCCGAGGCAACGGGTTCGTGGTGTCCGGATACGCATCGCCCGTCGCCGCCGGGGCCACGGCAGACTGGTTTCTCGTCACGACCGGCGGCCCGGAAGGTCCGACCCAGTTCATGGTGCCGGCGATGACCCCCGGCCTCACCATCACCCCCCTGCAGGGGCTGGACATCACCCAGCGCTTTGCCTCGGTCGCCTTCGAGCGCGTGATCGTTCCCCCGACCTCGGTGGTGGGAGTACCCGGCCGCGGCAGGCAGGATGTCGAGCGGCAACTACGGCTGGCCTGCATCCTGACCACAGCCGAGACCATCGGGGCGACGGATGCGCTCTTCGAGATGACCCGCCGGTACGCCATCGACCGCACCGCATTCGGCCGGCCGATCGGATCCTTCCAGGCGGTGAAGCACCAGTTGGCCGACATCAGCCTGTCCCTGGAGGCGGGCAAGGCCGTCGCCGCTGCCGCGGTCCGGGCGGTGCAGGAGGACCGGGAGGACGCGGGCGAGATCGCCAGCATGGCCAAGGCGTGGGTGAGCGACGCCGGGGTCGACGTCGCGCAAGGCTGCGCGCAGGTGTTCGCCGGCATCGGCTTCACCTGGGAGCACGACCTCCATCTCTTTCTCCGCCGCATCACGATGAACGGCCTCGTGTTCGGCCAGTCGGACTGGCACCGCGAACGCATCTGCCGCATGAACGGCATCTAGCGCGGTGACGGACGACGCCGCCACCCCTGCTGCTGCGCAGTCCGACCTGCTGGCGGACTACCGGCAGGCGGCTCGCTCCTGGTTGGCGGAGAACCTGCAAAGAAGGGACGGTCCCGTCCTCGACCACGGGATCGACCACTTCACGCCCGAGGTGATGGCTGCCAACCGAGCGCTGCAACGGCGCCTCTTCGAAGGCGGCTACGCCGGCATCACCTGGCCGGTGGAGTACGGCGGCCAGGGTCTCCCGAGCGAATACGAGTGGACCTTCGTCGACGAGGCGGCCGGCTACGTGTTGCCGGACTTCGGGGCGCTCACCATCACCACCTTCTACGTCTGCGTGCCCACCATGCTGGCCTACGCCCCACCCGAATTCCTGCGCAGGTTCGTGCCCAGGGTCCTGGCGGGAGAGGAGCTGGTCTGCCAGTTCTTCTCCGAGCCCTCATCGGGATCCGACCTCGCCGGCGCCCGGACTCGGGCAACCCGAGATGGCGAGCAGTGGATCATCAACGGCCAGAAGATCTGGAGCACCTTCGCCCACCTGGCCGATTCGGGCATGTGCCTCGCCCGCACGGACTGGGGGGTTCCCAAGCATCAGGGACTGACCTGGTTCCTCGTCCCATGCGACGCTCCCGGCCTGACGATCCGACCGATCAAGCAGATAAACGAAGTGGCGGAGTTCTGCGAGGAATTCTTCGACGACGTCGTCGTGCCCGACACCCAACGCCTCTGCGGGGTCAACGAGGGCTGGGCCGTGACGCAGACGATGTTCGTCTTCGAACGAGGAGCGGGGCGACCCGAGGACGGCACCCCGCTCGAGGGTCCGGGGCCCATGGCGCCCGACCTCGTGCGCCTGGCCCGCCGGGTCGGACGGCTCGGCGACCCGGTCGTGCGGCAGAAGCTGGCCCGAGCCCACACCAACGACTTCGTCGGTCGCGCTCTGGGTGCCCGCATCGCCCAGATGGCCCGCCTGGGCCTCCTCACGCCCGGGGTCGCCTCCTACGTCAAACTGTTCCGCGGGACCTACAGCCCGGTGCACGCTCGCCTGGCCGTCGAGATCGGCGGCGCCGCTGCCATGACGTGGGAGGCGACTGACGTCGACGGCGCCGAGCCCTCGCTGACCTATCTCCGGGGGCGCGGCGCGTCCATCGCCGGCGGCACCAACGAGACGCAGCGGAACGTCGTCGGGGAGCGGGCCCTGGGGCTTCCTCGTGAGCCGAGCTTCGACACGCGCAAGCCGTTCGGTGAAGTGGTGCGCGAGACGAAGAATTGGACCGGCAAGGTCTGAGCCGCTGAGGGCGGGCGGAGCGCTCAGACGGTTCGCCCCGGGATCTCGCCGTAGAGGTCGGCGTTGGGCGCCGCACGGTCGACGAGGTCGGCGACGACGGGTCCGAGCTCGGCGGCATCCCAACGCTGGTGCTTGTCCGCTGCCGGACCGGCATGCCATCCCTCCACCACTTGTATCCGCCCGCCGCGCACGCTGAAGACCCGGCCGGTGATGCGCGCCGACTCGGGACTGGCCAGCCAGGTCACAAGGGGGGCGATGTTCTCCGGGTCCGAGACGTCGAAGGCGCCGGGCTCGACCGGCACATACGATCCGGGCTTCGCCTGCTCGGTCATGCGGGTGTGGGCACCCGGGTTGATCGCATTGACCGTCACGCCGTAGCGCGCGAGCTCACTGGCGGCAATGACGGTCAAGGCCGCGATGCCGGCCTTGGCTGCTCCATAGTTCGTCTGACCCACGTTGCCGAACAGGCCGGTGGCCGAGGTGGTGTTGATGATCCGGGCCTCGTTGCGCAGACCCTCCTTGGCCCGTTTCCGCCAGTGCTCCGCGGACCACCGGACCGTGGCGAACGTGCCTCGCAGGTGGACCTTGATCACGGCGTCCCATTCCTCGACCGACATGTTCACCAGCATCCGATCGCGCAGGATCCCGGCGTTGTTCACCAGTATGTCGAGAGCGCCGAACGTGCGAAGAGCCGTCTCGACGAGCCGGCCCGCGCCGTCCCACTCGGAGACGTCGTCACCGTTGGCCACCGCCTCGCCGCCGGCGGCGCGGATGGCGTCGACGACGCTTCCGGCCGGACCCTCCGAGCTCCCCCGGCCGTCGACCTCCGCGCCCAGGTCGTTGACCACCACCTTGGCCCCCTGCCGGGCCAGTTCCAACGCGTGGCCGCGGCCGATACCACGACCGGCACCCGTCACGATGGCCACGCGTCCCTCATTGATCCCGGGCATGGTGCGTCCTCCTGTTCGGCTGGGTCTTCAGCGTGGCGACCGGCCCTCCGTGGGAGCGGGCATCCAGATCGCACCAATCGTCCGCAGCTCGTCCAACTCCTCCTCGCCACAGGCCAACCACTCCCCGAGCACATTTGCGGTGTGCTCGCCCAATCGTGGCCCCCTGGATCTCACCCCTCCGAGGCTCCGGCTCGGCGCATCCGGGTATTCGATGCACCCGAGGTCGGGGTGACAGACCTCGACGAAGGCGCCGCGACTCCGTAGCTGCGCGTCCCGCCACAGGTCCTCGCTGTCCTGCACGGCGCCGGCCGCGAGACCAGCCTTCTGCAGCATCAGCGTCGCCTGGAGCGCAGAGACCGTCGCGGCCCATTCCTCGAGCGCCTGCCGCAACGACTCCCGGCGCTCGGGCGTCGGCCCGGCCCCGCCGAGCTCGAGATCGGGCCTCTCGAGGAACGCACACATGACCGCCCAGTCGTCGGCGTCCTCGAGCTCGATGGCCACCCACGCGTCGGCACCGAGGCACCGCAGCACCCCCGAGAAGTGGGAGCCGGGCACCTCGTTGGCTTCGGCGCTCCAGTCACGACCATTGGCCAGGAACTCGAGGTACAGGGGAGCCAGGACGGCGGCACCGGCCTCGGTCTGCGCCATGTCGATGAAGACACCCGGCGCTCCCCGGTCGACCTCGGCGAGCGCGGCGGCGACCGCGCATGCGCCGTGGATCCCCCCCACGAAGTCGAAGTGGATCCCGTCGGGGGCCCAGGCGGACGTCAGACCGAGGTAGTTGTTGATGTTCGACGCGTACGCCCGGAAGCTCGCGAGTGGCCCCGACCGGCCGTAGCCGGAGATCGACAGCATGACCAGGTGCGGATTGCGCGCGTTCAGGTCGGCGAACGAGCACCCCCACGACTCCATCGTGCCGGGGCCCAGGTTCTCCACCACCACGTCGGCCTGCTCCACCAACCGGCGGAATGCCTCGCGTCCGGCTTTGCTCGTCATGTCGATGGCGGCGCTCCGGAGGCTCCGGGTCATCCCGGCGAACAACGCCGTCGTGCGGATCCCCGACGGCTCGAAGACCTGCGCCTGCTCGGGCGTGTCGTAGGCGCGCAGGGCCTCCGGGCGCTCTCTGGCCTCGATCTTGACGACGTCCGCGCCCAGCTCCGCCAGCATGAGAGCGCAGATGTTTCCGGCGACGAACGAGCCGAACGAGAGGACGCGGACATCCGCCAGCGGCATGGTCGTGTGGGTGGGGCCGCTAAACGAGACCATCGGCCCGCCAACGCTCCAACTCCCCTACGGAGTGGCCCAGTTCGTGGACGTACACCTGCTCGTTGGCCTCACCGAGCCGAGGCGCAGGCCTCCGGTAGGCGATCAGTGTGGGATCGGAGACGAAGGGAGGGCCGGGGATGCGGAGCGATCCGGTGCCCGGGCGGGACGACTCGATGAAGAAGTCGCGCGCTGCCGGCTGCGGATCCTGCACGAATTGAGCCGGAGTCTGCGTGAGAGCGCACGGCAGGCCCGCCGCCTGTCCGGCCTCGACGAACTCGTGTGCGCTCCGCGTCGCCAGCACCTCGGCGATGATGTCGGTCAGCAGGTCGAACAGCTGCACCCGCGTGACCCGGTCGCGATAGATCGGGTCGGAGAGCACGTCCGGCCGACCCAGCAAGTCGACGAAGAGATCCCAATGGTGGGCCGAGTGTGCCCCGATGTCCAGGAACCCGTCACGACACCGCCAGATGCCCCCGGGGGGCGGCCCGAAATTGGTCGCCCGTGACTTGATGTGTCCGGCCAGGCCGTACTGTTCGGTCCCCAGCTTGTTGAACAGGCCCACCTCGTGCACGGAGAGGTCGATCACCTGACCCCACAGACGACGTGGGCCGCGGAACGTCGCGAGGACGAGGAACGCAGCCCAGATCCCCGCTTCGTCGTAGAACTGTTGCCCGGGCATGGCCAGCGGTGGACCTTCGGGAGCACCCACGGCATGCATATAGCCGCTCATGGCGAACGACGTGAAGGGGGTTGCCCGCCACTCGCGGTATGGGCCGGTCAATCCGAACGGGGTGATGAAGCACGTGAGGACCGAAGCGGGCACCCAGGTCAGGGAAGGCGGGTCCTCGAGAAGCCCGATGAGCCGCTGGGGCTCGCCCTTCGGTGACGCCAGCACGACATCTGCCGATGCCCCGAGGCTCTCCAGGAGCACGCCCGCGTCGTCACGTCCCCAGTCCAGCGTGATGCCGCGTTTGTTGTGGTGATAGTACGCAAAGAGGGCGCTCGCCTCCGGGGCGCTCCGGCCATCGCGAAACGGAGGCCGGAACCGCATCCGGTCGCCCGACGGCAACTCCACCTTGATGACGTCTGCACCCAGATCCGCCAGGATCTTGCCGCAATACGCCCCCGCGCGAGCACTCAGGTCGAGGACCCGCACACCGGTCAGCGGCTGTATCACGGTCTCCTCCACCTGGGCCTCGACCGGGTCGAGCCGGGCATTCACCGCGTTCACCTCGCATCCCTCGCCGACGATGCGGCGTCAGCTGGAGCGAACCGGTAGAGCGCGCTGCCCTCTCCGGTATCGCAGAACACGACCCGCACCCGTTGTCCGATGAACACCTGGTCCGGCTCACACTCCACGATGTTCGTGAGCACGCGCGGCCCCTCGGTGAGCTCCACGTAGGCGACGACGAAGGGGACCGCGTCGCGGAAGGGACCGGCAGCGCGGTGCACCACACTGAAGCTGTAGATCGTGCCGAGCCCTGATGCCTGATCCCACGAGACCGAGAGCCCACCGCAGTCGGGGCAGCAGGTCTTCGGGTACCAGATCACCGTCCGACACGTGTCACAGCGCGCCAGGAGAAGCCGACCCGCGGTCGTCGCGTCCCAGAACCCATCCGTCTCGGGTGTGCGCTCGGGCGGCGGTGCCGGCAGACGCGCCACCATCACGCGTCCTCCCGGCCGAGGATCAGCGTCGCACTCCCCATCCTGGTGCCGATCGACCCGCCGGTCCCGTGGGCCAGTGCGATCTCACAGTTCGGCACCTGCACCTGCGCCTGCGCCTCTCCCCGCAGCTGGCGGACGGCCTCGACGATCTTCGTCATGCCACCTCGATTGGAGGGGTGGTTGTTGCACAGTCCACCTCCGTCGGTGTTGAACGGCAGTCGTCCGTCGGGCGCCACCAGCGCCCCGTCGAGTACGAAACGCCCGCCGGCTCCCTTCTCGCAAAACCCCAGGTCCTCGAGGGTCTCCACGACCGTGATCGTGAAGGAGTCGTAAATGGAGACGTAGTCGACGTCGGCCGGTGCCACGCCCGCCTCGGCAAAGGCCAGAGGTCCCGTCCGGGCGGCGCCGGTGTACGTCAGATCGATGCGCCCGTTGTCGGTGTGCTTCACCGCTTCGGCGTGACCCAGCACCTGCACGGTCCGGCGCTCCAGGTCTCGGGCCACCTCGGGGCTCACCACCACCACTGCTCCACCACCGTCCGTCACGACACAGCAGTCGAGGCGGTGCAGCGGAGAGCTGATGAGAGGGGATGCGAGCACCTCTTCCACGGTCACCGGCGTGCGCAGGAGGGCTCGCGGGTTGTGCTGCGCGTGGAGGGAGGCGGCAACCTTCACCTCGGCGAGCTGGGCGCTGGTGGTGCCGAATTCGTACATGTGCCTCTGTGCGGCGAGCGCGTACGCGGTCACCGCCGACATGCCCCACATGGTCTCGAAGCCGGCCTCGGGAGATCCGGAGGACCGGGCGGTGGGGGCTTCCCGGCGGCTGCGCGCCAGTCCGGCCATGGTGATCAGGGCGACCTGGCACCGCCCGGCAGCGATGGCGGTCGCGGCATGGCCCACGTGCACGAGATACGAGGAGCCACCCGTCTCGGTCGAGTCGATGTACCGGGGGTGAAGGTTGAGGTACTCGGCCATGGAGATCGCACCGAACCCGGCCGTCGAGTCGCAGAGATAGGCATCGACGTCCGAGAGCTCCAGGCCCGCGTCGGCCAGCGCCCCGTGGGCAACCTCGGCGTGGATCTGGGGAATGCTGCGGTCCGGGATCTCCCGCCGGGGATGTTCGTAGACACCGGCGATCGACGCGCGCGCAGTGATGGTCACAGCAGCTCCTTCTCTGCAAGTTACATCAACGTACCGTCATGCTGGCCGGCTGTGGCGGAAGACGGCCGGAGCGGTCACCCTGCTCGAGCGACGTCTCCGGCCTCGCTCCGCACGACAGGCAGCACCTCGCGGGCGAACAACCGCAGACTTTCCTCCGTTTCCTTCACGGACATCCCGGCGATGGAGTGCAGCATCACGATGTGGTCCGTGCCGGTTACCTCCGCGTACATGCGGATCTTCTCGATGCATTGATCGGGGGTGCCGAAGATCCCGCTCTTGATGTAGTCGTCACGGGGTGAGTCACCGCGCGGATCTCCCCCGCCGCCCGGCGAGTACTGCTGATAGCCCTTGATGTCGGCGAACTGCTGCGGGTTGTCGAACCCGTAGTGCCGGCGTGATCCCTCGATGTACCCCCCGAAGGCGCGATCCGCCACCTCCATCGCTGCGTCTGTGGTCGTGGCGCAGTAGCCGGGCGCTGCGATGATTGGCCGCGTCGGACCGAGCCCGACCCTTGCCCGGGCGCTGTTGAAGATCTCGCAGTTCTCGGTCATGGTGGCCACCGAGGTGCCGCCCGTGCACATGAGGTCGAGGCCCATCTCGGCGACCGGTTCGAGGCTGGACTTGCTGACCAGCGCCCCGTAGATCTTCTCACCCAGCGTCGACGATCGCGGCCGCGGACGGGTCGTCGCCTCGTTGACGTGATAGTGCGTGCCCTCGTAGGAGATGTTCTCCTGGCGGAGAGCGAGCCGGAGTATCTCGACACCCTCCCTGAAGCGCTCGCTGGCTTCGTTCTGGTCGATCCCGAGGTAGCGGTACTCGCTCGGAGAGCTCCCCCGGCCGACACCGACGTGGATCTGGCGACCCTTGAGCATGTTGTCGAGGACCGAGAGCTCCTCGGCCACCCTGAGCGGGTTGTTCCAGGGCAGGACGACCACGCACGTGCCCATTTCGAGTCGTTCGGTCCGCCCCGCCATGTAGTAGAGGATGGCCAGGGGATTGCTCGTCATATGGTACGGCGAGCCGTGATGCTCCACTTGGAACAACGCGTCGAAACCGAGCGGTTCGAGCAGGTCGGCGACATAGATGTTGTCCTCGTAGACCTGGCCGTCCCTGATGGTGGGTGGCCCGCCGGACCCGGGCGTGTCGGTGCGGAGCCAGTCCCCACCCTGGAACCCGAGAAACAGGCTGATCTTCATCCGTTCGTCCCTTCCTGCACGACCCGATCGGATCGGTGCACCTCCTGTGCCCTCACGTGGGTACCGGCGCGGGCGTGAACCGGAACAGGCGCTCCGCGTTCCCCCGCAGGATCTTGTGGCGATCGACTTCCGAGAGGCCCTCGAGCTGCTTGGTGGCGTGGGCCAGGCAGTTCGGCCACGTCGAGTCACTGTGGGGATAGTCGGTCTCGATCATGACGTTGTCGACGCCGATCACATCCAGGCTCTTGACCCCATGAAGATCGTCGATGAAGCAGCCGTAGATGTGCTTGCGGAAGGTGTCCATGACGGAGAACCCCTCCAAGTCGACGCCGGCATCCTTGAGGACCTCCACGTGACCCGAGAGGGAGTCATGCTTCACATCACCCTTCCCGATCCAATACCGGTGCTTGTCCACGACCTGGATGCAGCGGTCCAGGAAGAAGGGCATCCAGCCGATCCCGCCCTCGGCCAAGGCGACCTTGATCCCGGGGAACTTTCGTACCACCGGGCTGAAGATCCACTCGACCATGGCGCCGGCGATCATGACCGGCGGTCCCCACGACATCGTCACCAGCATCGGCGACTCGTCCGACATCGTGGGCCGCCTGCTCGACGAGCCGATGTGCATGCAGACGACGGTCTCGGTCTCCTCGCAGGCGGCCATGAGGGGATCCCAGTGCCCACCCCGGTGCTGGATGGTCGGAAGGCCCAGCACGGCAGGGTTCTCGGAGAACGCGACCGCCCGCGCACCCTTCCCGGCCGTCCGGCGCACCTCGGTCGCCGCCAGCACCGGGTCCCACAGAGGGATGAGCGTCAGAGGGATGTACCGACCGGGAGCACGACCGCACCATTCGTCGATCATCCAGTCGTTGTAGGCCTGCACGCACAGGAGGGCCAGTTCCTTGTCATCGGCTTCGAGGAACACCTGGCCGCAGAAACGGGGGAAGGACGGGAAGCACAGCGAGGCCAGGACCCCGGCCCGATCCATGTCCTCCAATCGGGCCACGGAGTCGTAGCACCCAGGCCGCATCTCGTCGTAGGTGATCGGCTCGAAGCTGAACTCCTCCCGGCGCTTCCCGGCCACCGCGCCGAGACCAGGCGTGACCATTCGTCGACCCTCGTAGACCCACGCCTCGCCCTGGCCGTCGCGCACGAGTCGTGGCGCGGCGTCCCGGTGCTTGGCCGGCATGCGGTCCTGCCACACATGGCCCGGCTCGAGCACGTGATCATCGACAGATATCAGCCATTCGGTTGCGCCATTGTCTGTCACCTACTGCCTCGATTCACTCATCTGCGCCGTGACCACCCAGGTCCCTTCCCCCGATGTCTCACATCACGGTGCCGCGTTCCTTCAGTGCAACGACCTCGTCCCAGCCGAAGCCGAGTTCCAGGAGGACCTCTTCTGTGTTCTGCCCGTGCTCGGGTGCGCCGGCCAGTGTCCCGACCGGGTTCTGGTCGAAGCGGACGGGTGATGCCACGCCCCGGTAGACCCTCCCGTCACCCTTGTCCACGTCCGGCAGGTACCCGCTCGCGACGGCCTGCGGATCCTCGCCGATCTCAGCCGGACTCAACACGGGAGCCCAGACACCATCCAGGGTCGCCAGCGCGTCCCGCCACTCGGGCAGCGTCCGCCGCACGAAGATCTCGTCGAGCACCTTCGTGCACTCCTCGACGTGCCTCTTCCTCGCCTCGGCGTGCGCGAAGCGGGGGTCGTCGATGAGGTCCGGCCGCTCGAGATGTCGGCACAGGTCGGGCCACCACCGGTCGGCCTGGAGGAACACCAGGCACACCCAACGCCCGTCCTTCGTCGGAAAGAAATTGACCAGAGGGTTGAACGGGTTGCGGCGGGTGCGGAATTCCCTGGTCAGGCCGACTGCGCCTGCGGTGATCGCCTGGGCCATCCACCACATCCCCGTTGCGTACAACGAGACCTCCACCACCGGGGCGCGCCCGTCGCACTGGCGCCGGTACAGGGCGGCCGCGACCGCGCCGGCGAGGTTCATCCCTCCTGAGAGGTCCCCGAAGGAACCGGGCTGATTCGGGGGCTCGCCCCCGGCCGGTGTCATCTGGAACGCCGCACCCCCCCGGGCCCAGGCGCTGGCCAGATCGAACCCACCTCGTTCGGCATCGGGGCCGAGCGATCCCTGGCCGGTTCCCAGTGCATAGATCACCCTGGGGTTCCGGGTCTGCACGTGCTCGACATCGATCGCCAACCGCTGCCGTGCTGCCGGCAGGAAATTGGTGAGGAACACGTCAGCGCTGTCCACCAAGCTGTACAGGATCTGGCGACCCTCGTCCGTGGCGATGTCGAGACCGATGCTCCGCTTGCCCCGATTCGGCAGCTCGGTGTTCGGGTTCATCAGCGCCCCGTCTGCCTCGGCGTTGGTCAGCCCTCGTATCGGGTCGCCGGTGACGGGATGCTCGATCTTGATCACGTCCGCCCCCCAGTCCGCCAGGACGGCCCCCGCCGCGGGCACGAACAACCAGGACGACACTTCGACGACCCGCACGCCCTTCAAGATGTCGTACATGACCCTCAGCTAGTTCCGGCGAGTCAACTCAGCGCGCACTCCGACCACCCCACGTCTTCATCCGAGACCGATCACGACTCCCGACCCGGACTTCGAAGGAATCCTGGACCAGCCGGGCTGCCCGAGCCACTTATTTGAGCATATGCTTAACCTTTGTCCGCCACAGTGTCAAGCAGGCGCAGATTCGCCCTCGCACGGCGACGGTGCGGCCGTCGGGGAGGCGGCGGTCAGGCGGTCAGGCAGTCAGGAGGATGCAGCCGCATCGGAAGCCTCCGCCCGCGGAGGTGACCGCCACCTGCGCGCCAGGCACCTGGCGGCGCCCGGCCCGTCCCTGCAGTTGGAGCACGGCCTCGTGGAACAGCCAGAAGCCATGGAGGCGTCCTGCGGAGAGCTGGCCGCCATAGGTGTTGAGCGGCAACTGACCTCCGAGACGGATCCGCCCGCCGCCGTCCACGAAGCCTCCTGCCTCCCCCTCGCCGCAGAACCCCAGCGCCTCCAGCCAGGACAGCGTCAGGACAGAGAAGCCGTCGTAGAGCTGGGCGACGTCCACGTCGGCTGGCCGCAGGTCGGTGCGACCCCACATCTGCGCGGCCGCGTCCTTGGCCGCCATGGCGGGGAAATCCGATCGCGGCTCCCAGCCGTGCGTGTCGTGATTGGCGCACCCCACGGCCTCGAAGCGAACCGGCGGATGAGGGAGGTCCGTCGCGCAGTCGGCGGAGGACAGCACGAGGCCAACCGCTCCGTCGATCGGCAGGTCACAGTCGAACCGCCCCAGCGGCTCGCTGATCATGGGTGCCGCGAGATAGTCGTCCATCGTCATCGGCGCCCGCAGGACCGCCTTCTCGTTGAGCGCCGCGTGGTGACGACTCGTCAGCGCTATCCAGCCCAGCTGCTCCTTGGAGGTGCCGTATTCGTGCATGTGCCGGCGGGCTTGCATGGCCATCAGGTTCACGGCGGAATACTCGTGGAAGGGCACGTGCCACTCCCAGGGGCCCACGGGATCGGGCAGGTCCCCGGACGCGCTGCCGAGCAGGCCTCCCAGCTGGCGGACCGAACGGTAGACGAGTACGTGGCGGCAGAGGCCCGATGCGATTGCCATGGCGGCGTTGATCAACACACCGAGCTGGGCGCCGGAGCCGGCGCCGCCCATCCAGTTCAACTCCAGGCCCAGTGCATCCACGATCTCCTCCGGAGGCCTGTCCCCGAAAGGCATGGACGCCACGCCGTCGATGTCGGACCGCTCCAGTCCAGCATCGGCGATCGCGGCCAGTGCCGCATCGAGGGCAAGGTCGAGCCCGCCTCGCGGCAGGCCCCGACCGGTCTCTGAGAGACCGAGGCCGGACACGATCACGCGCGATTCAAATTTCTCGGTCACGTTCTCTGCGCCCCCGTCACGGCACCTGCTCCAGTGCGCCCAGGATCTGCCCGCGGTGTTCGTCGAGGTGCGGAGCGCGTCCCCGGACCTTCCAGGGCGAGGCGGGGGCCTGGAACGCCGCGCCCGGGTAGACGAACGACCGGCCGAGGTCGTCGTGGTGGACCTCCACCGGGAATCCACGGGCGATGAGGTGCTCGTCGCTCATGACCTCCTCGGGGGAATACAACACGGCCGCCGGAATGCCCCTGCGCTGCGCCTCGAGGAAGAACGCCTTGCCGGGGAGGTGCTCGGCGACGAACCGCAGGGCGTCCGCGCCCGCCTGGTAGATCGCCGCCGCCTCCGGGTCCGATGCGATCGCCGGGATGAGGACGCCCCCACGCTCCACCCCCATCTCCAGGAAGAAGGAGTCCTCGAACTGGTCACGGAGGCCCAGCTCCACGATCCATTCGAGCACGGCGCGGAATTCGCTCGCCCGCCGCGGCAAGGCGCCGATCACCGAGCCTCCGTCCGCCGTTCTCATGAGTCTCGGCGGGGTCTCCCGGACCGCCGCGTGCCGGAAGGTCTGCCGCTGCACCGTCGCCTGGGCGACCAGCCATTCGTAGGTCGCCGCCTCGGTCGTCACATTGCACGCCGCGTCCATGCTCACGTCGACATGCTGGCCACACCCCCCCGTCAAGCGCGCGTAGAACGCGACCATGGTGGCCTCGACCGCCCACAGACTCGCCGTGTGGAACCCCTGGTTGCCTCCGGGCCGTACCGGGGGGAGCCCATGGTCGTCGTACCCGCAGCTCCAGGCCGGGCCGGCGCCGGCCTGGAGCGTCAGGTCCGTCACCGGCTCCCGGGCCCGCGGATTCGCCCGCCCGAAGGGCGTGATGGACACCCAGACCAGCTGCGGGTGCTCGGGCTCGACCTGCTCGTAGTCGAGGCGCAGTTCGGTCAGCCGCCCGGGCGCCTCGCCCTCGAGGACGATGTCGCTCGTCGCAACGAGCCTGCCGAACAGGCCGGCACCAACGGGGTCGTCCAGATCGAGCACCACGCTGAGCTTGCCCGTGTTGTAGTACCACCACCAGAGGCTCCGTTCCGGCCCGGCCACGTCGTCGAGGAAGGGCTCGAAACGCCGGGAGCCGTGGCCCCCGGGAGGTTCGACGACGATGACCTCCGCGCCGAGGTCGGCCAGGAGCTTGCCGGCGAACGCACCGTGCTCACTCGCCAGCTCGACGACCCGCACCCCGTCCAGCGCTCCCCGTACCGTCGCCGCCGGGGATCCCCGCCCGCTCACAGCACGCCTTCCTCCCGAAAGGTGCGGAGATCCTGCTCCGAGTAGCCGAGAAGGCCTCCGAAGACGGCGTCGTTGTGCTCGCCGAGACACGGTGCGCCGCGGTGATCGCCCAATCCGTCTTCGAGAAGTGCACGGGGATGCCATCCACACGGACGGCACCCATCTTCGAGTGCGCGACGGTCGGCCAGAGTCGCCAGTCCGCCGTCGCGGGATCGTCGTCGATGCGTTCGCCCGGTCGCTGGACGGCGGCGGCGGGCACGCCGGCCGAGCGCAACGCCGCTGCGAGGTCGAACCGGTCGAGAGGCCCGGTCCATGCTGCGAGAAGGATGTCGAGCTCGTCCTGCCCCTCGACACGACCGGCCACCGTGCTCCAACGCCGGTCAGCGGACCAGTCCGTGGCAGCGACACCGGCCAGCGCTCCCCAATCCCGATCATCGCGGCAGGCGATGGCAACCCAGTTGTCGCCGCCTGCCGAGGGGTAGATCCCGTGTGGAGCCATGAGCGGGCTCTCGCTCCGATTGCTGTCGGGCGAGCCCGGTCGCCGCAGCGGTCGGCCGTTGACGGTGTAGTCGAGGACAGCGGGTCCGTTGAGGAGCGCGCCGGCCTCCACGCAGGAGACATCGATCCACTGACCCTCCCCCGTGCGATGGCGGTGGACGAGTCCGGTCATGATGGCGATGGTCATCACGTTGGCACCGTGGTGGTCCATGTACGAATAGCCGATGCCGGCCGGATGCCGGTCGGCCAGTCCCGTGGAGAAGGCCAGCCCGCAGCAGGCCTGGGCCAGCGGGCCCCACGTCTTGAACTCGCGGTACGGCCCGGTCTGGCCGAAACCGGAATTGGACACGTACACGATGTCCTCCTTGACGGCCCGCAGCTCCTCGTAGGGAAAGCCGAGGCGTGCCATGACCCCGGGCGCGAAGTTCTCCGTCACCACGTCCGAGATGGCGACGAGCTCGCGCAGCAGTTGCTTCCCGCTGTCGGTCCGGAGGTTCAAGGTGATGCCCAGCTTCTCCACGTTGTGGTTGTTGAAAGGGCCACCGAAATCAGGGCCGCGGCGGTCGTCGACAAAGGGGGACACGCCCCGCAGCACATCCCAATAGCCCTGCGTGACGGGATCCTCGACCCGGATGACCTGCGCGCCCATGGCAGCCAGGAACCGCGTCGCCCCCGCCCCGGCCAGCTGGCCCGACAGATCACAGATGCGAAGGCCCTCCAACGCAGTCGGCAACGGGTCACCCCTCCGTCGTCGCGCTGCCGTCGTCCTCGTCCCAGAAGATCCTCGCCGCGTTCCTCCCGGCGAACCACGGCATCGCGTCGTCGCTGATGCCACAGTCGGGCAACTCGCTGCGTACACGATCGAAGGTGAGAAGCGGGTAGTCGGACGCATACATCATCTTCTTGCGCCCGCGTCCGGTATTGGCGAAGGCCACGAGCTCAGGCGGGTACCGGCTCGGAGGGTAGGCCGAGATCATGTGGTGGAGGTTCGGCCACGTCCGCAGGAGCTGTACGAGGAGGCCCGTCCAGGGGGCGCCCCCGTGGGCACTCACGACGACCAGCTCCGGGAAGAACGCGCAGACCTTGTCGAGGTGCTTCGGGTTCTGCACCGTCCCTGGCCGCTGCACGAGGGGCATGCCGACCGTGATGGTCACAGGAATCTGGAGCTCGACGCACTTGGCGTACAGCGGGAAGTAGGAGCGATGGCTGGCCCGCTTCCCATCGCGGTAGGGGACGATCCGGAGCGCCCGAGCGCCGTCGTTGACCACCATGCTCTCGAGGTGACGGACGGCCCGCATCCCTTGTTCGGCGTCCACCCGGACACTGAGGCCGAAGCGATCGGGATGCTGCTGCACCGCCTCGAGGGTCCAGCGGTACCCGGCGACCTGGTCTCCCAAGGCGGACTCGGGAGGCGGTGCGAGGAGAGCCCGGGCGATGTTGTTCCGGTCCATGTCGGCCACGAGGTGCGCCAGGTCCTGTGACTCCGTCCGTGCGGGCCCGTAGGTGTCGTCGGTCAGGCTCCAATTGAGACCCAGGTGCGGAGGGTTGGCGTTCACGTAGGCATCGACGATCCACGGCATCACACTCTCGGACACGCCATCTCCCTCCTCGTTTCCCCATCAGGTGGGGCACCACGCTGCCGGACGCCCTACCCCGCGGCCTCCCGCTGGAGCGGATGCTCGATCTCGATCTGCTCCCAGATGCGGTGCAGCATGGCGAGCAACTCCTTGTGGCCGGCCTTGATGCCCACCAGGCGGTCGAGAATGAGCTTCGAGGTGATGGCGTCCAGGAGGGTCACGATGCCCTGCGCGGGAAAATCGTCCGCGTCGACGCCGATCTGCTCCAGCATCTCGCTCACCTGCCGTTCGTGGAGCTTACGCGTCATCGTGGAGGCCTTGACGTATTGCTTGCAGATCTTCGGTCGGTTCGCGGCGAGCGTCAGGTTCTCGAGCCAGACCTTTCCCCAACCTCGCTCGAAGTCAGTCGTGATCTTCGCCTCCATCTCCTCGAACCAGCCGTCCACGAAGGACGCGTCATCGCGATAGATCTCCTGCGATCGCTCCTTCACCTGTACCGACACCCGTTCGAGGGCCGCCACGAGGAGCTCCTCGATGGTGCCGAAGTGATAATGCACGAGCGCCTGGTTCACGCCGGCCCGCTCGGCGACCTTTCGGGTGGTGATTCCGACTACGCCCTTGGAGATGAGGAGCTCCTCGGCCGCGTCGAGCAGTGCCTTACGCGTTGCGTCTCCTGCTTCCGACATCGATCGACTCCTCCGTCAGCTCGGCACCTCGCCACCCGGACCCTCGCTTCAGCCTATCCCCCGCCTCCTCCCAGATGTCCTGGGAGTTGCGCGTGTGTCACCGCGACGACTGTTAGTTTCGAGCGACTGCAGTGCCGTCCACACGGGAGCCCTGATCGTGTCATCGCCGCTACGCAGAGTTCCGATCCTCGACGAACTGAACCGGGGATTTTGGACGGCCGGGAGCGAGGGGGTGTTGCGCCTTCGGCGCTGCCAACGGTGCCGCCACTGGGTGCATCCGCCCCGCCCCATCTGTCCGAGGTGCTGGCAGCGCGATCTGCCGTGGGAGGCAACGAGCGGGAGGGCGACGCTCTACACCTACACCCTCAACCACAGGATGTGGAACCCCGATGTTCCCGTGCCGTATGTGATCGCCATGGTGGAGCTCCCGGAACAAGCGGGTCTGCGGTTGACGACCAACATCGTCAACTGCGCGGTGGCCGACCTGTCCATCGGTCTGCCGCTGCGAGTGACCTTCGAGCAGCAGGGCGAGCATTTTGTCCCGCTCTTCGAGCCTGGCACTATTGGGCGTACGCCTTAGAGATGTGGCACCCTGAGGGGCGGACCGAGACGAAGGGGAAACCGTGACCGAGAGCTGGAATTTCGACCTCTACATCGATGGGACCTGGACCAAGGGGGAGTCGACCGGATCCATCGCGGTCATCAACCCGGCCAACGAGCAGGTGATCGGAACGGTCCCGGAGGCGTCCCCCAAGGACGCCGTCGCGGCCATCGAGGCTGCCCGCCGGGCCTTCGACGAGGGACCCTGGCCCTACACGAAGCCGGCCGAACGAGCGGCCGCCCTGGTCAGGATGGCGGAATACCTCGAGGCGCACGCCGGCGAGCTCCGTGAGCTGATCGTCGCCGAGACGGGTTCGGTCGGCTTCCTCACCGACTACGTCCAGGCAGGTGGCTCTATCGGGATGTTCCGCGCCAACGCCGCCCAGATCGAGCACGTCTACGAGTGGGTCGAAGCCGGTGCACCGACGGGCGGGCCCAACGTCATGGCGGGATCAGCACTGTTCCACGAGCCGGTCGGGGTGGTGGGCGCCATCACGCCCTTCAACTTCCCGTTCATGCTCAACGTCGTCAAGGTTGCCCCCGCCCTGGCCGCCGGCTGCACCGTCGTGCTCAAGCCCCACCCGTGGACCCCGCTCGACGCGTTCCTGATCGCCCGCGCCGCCGAGGAAGCCGGAATCCCGCCCGGCGTGCTCAACGTCATCACCGGGCACGGGGACGTGGGCGACGAAATGACCTCCAACCCCATGGTGGACATGATCGCCTTCACCGGTTCGACCGCCACCGGCCGGCGCATCGTCGCCAACGGTGCCGCCACCGTCAAGCGCTATCAGTTGGAATTGGGCGGCAAGAGCGCCCAGGTGCTCCTGGACGACGTCTCCGAAGACCACGCGCGCTCAATCGGCTTCGGATCCACGCTGACCCACTGCGGCCAGGGCTGCATCCTGGCCACCCGCTTGCTCCTGCCCGAGCACCTCCTCGACGCCTACAAGGAGGGTGTGGCCGCCGCCGCGCCCACGGTGACCATCGGCGATCCACTGGACCCGACCACGAACCTGGGGCCACTCATCCGCGAGCAGCAGCGGGAGCGGGTCGAGGGGTACGTCGCGTCGGGCGTGGAGCAGGGCGCCGAGCTCCTGACGGGCGGCAAGAGGCCGGAGGGCTTCGAGAAGGGCTTCTTCTACGAGCCCACCGTGTTCATCGGCACCAATGACATGCGCATCGCGCAGGAGGAGATCTTCGGGCCGGTGTTCACCGTCGTTCCCTACTCGGGCAAGGACGACGACGCCGTCCGGCTGGCCAATGACTCCATCTACGGGCTGGGCGGAGGCGTCGAGTCCGATTCGACGGCGCGGGCGTTCAACGTGGCGCGGCGGATCAGGGCCGGAACGGTGCTGGCCCAGGGCGTGGGTGGCTCACCGGGGTCCGACGTGGGGCCCGGTGGCGGTCAGGGACCGGGTTGGGGCGAGAGCATGGCCGGCATCGGTCAGACCGGCGCCTTCGGCGGCTTCAAGCAGAGCGGCATCGGCCGCGAGTGGGGCACGCACGGTCTGGACGAGTTCACGGAGATCAAGACGATCCACTGGAGTTGAGCCGCGCGGCTGCCCGAGCGGTTCGCGGCGGGGTCCCGGGCCCGGAGGGCCGATTCAGCTCGGCAGCGCCGCCACCGGGGGCCCGGACCGCTCCGGGATCCCGTAGCTCTTCGGGGTGACGTCGACGTCCACCGCCTCGGCCCGGAGCGCCCCGACCGTGCACCGCTCCTTCTCCCGGTGGCCCAACGGGTCGAAGCTGAAGAACCGGCACGCGTTCTCCCAGGTGATCAAGTTGATCTCGTCGTCGGGAACCCCGGCCGCCTGAAACGACTTCCAGGCCGACTCGGGGGCGTTGGGCCAGGTGCAGTCGGAGTGCGGGTAGTCGCACTCCCACGCGATGTTCTCGACACCGATGTCGTGACGCAGCCGCAGGCCCGTGTAGTCGTCGATGTAGCACGTGAGCACGCGGTCCTTGAACACCTGGCTCGGGAGCTGGTCTCCGAAGTCCTGCCCCGTCCATTGGTGGTGGCGCTCATAGGTGTAGTCGGCGCGCTCGAGCCAGTAGGGAATCCACCCGATGCCGCCCTCGGCCAGTGAGAACTTCACATCGGGGAACTTGCGCAGAACCGGCGACCACAGCAACTCGGCGGCGAAGACGCCCGTGTTGAACGGCATGGTGTGGATCATGGTGTCGAACGGTGACCGGGGCATGAACTCGGGCGAGCTCCCGAAGTGGAACACCATGACCGTGTCGGTGTCCTGGCAGGCCTGCCAGGCCGGGTCCCACTCGTCCCCGTGGTGGTCCGGCAGCCCGAATCGATGGGTGTCCGAGTGGAACGAGACGGCATGGCACCCCTTGGCCGCCATGCGGCGGATCTCCTCCGCCATCCATTCGGGCCCGAGAATGAAGCCCGACAGCGACAGCGGGATGAAGCGGCCCGGGTGTGCGCCGCACCACTCGTCGACATGCCAGTCGTTGTAGGCCCTGATCATGCAGGCGGCCAGCTCCCGGTCCCCGCTCTGCAGGAAGTACTGGCCTCCGAGGCCGGGCCAGGAGGAGAAGCACATCGACCCGAGCACCCCGTTGACGTTCATGTCGCGGATGCGCTCGTCCACGTCCCATGTCCCCTTGCGCACCTCCTCGAAGCAGCCCGGGTCGTTGCCCCACTCCTCGCGCACGCGGCCGGCCACCGCGTTGAGGCCGAAGCTCGAGACTTCGTTGCCCTCGATCAGCCAGGCATCGGTGCCGTTGGGACGATGGATCACCCTCGGCACGCGGTCGCGGTACTTAGCCGGAAAGTGGTCCATGAAGTAGTCGCTCATGGATGGCGGCTCGACCAGATGGTCGTCCACGCTCACCATGATCATGTCCTCGAGTTGCATGCACGACCTCCCCGAGCGAACCGGCCGGCTCCGCCCGGCCACGGCAAACATTTTAGCACCCGCCCAAGTTTTTCACCATGGGGCGGTGGGACCCCGCCTCCGCAGCCGCCCGGGTCAGCGAGTCCCCGGCGGCGGGACCTCGAAGGGGAGGTCCCGCCCCCCACTGACCCCCAGCGCGGAACGCAGCACGTTCTTCTGGATCTTCCCCGAGGGCGTCCGTGGGAAGTCCTCGACGAAGCGCAGCTCCTCGGGCCACTTCTGACGGGCCAGACCGCCCGCCTCCAGGTGCGTGCGCGCCGCCTCGAGGCCGAAGACCGGAGCACCTGGCAGGAGCCTGATGACGGCCGTGCCGTGCTCGCCGTAGCGGGCGTCGGGCGCCGCCACCACCGCGATCTCGGCCACGCCCGCCATCTCGGCCAGGACGCCCTCGACCTCGGCCGAGGAGATGTTCTCGCCACCGCGGATGATGATGTCCTTCTTGCGGTCGGTGATGGTCAGATAGCCGTCCGGGTCGAGCACGCCGATGTCACCGGTGTCGTACCACCCGGTGGGGTCGATGGCGTCGGCGGTCAGGGCCGGGTCGATGTAGCCCGCGAACAGCTCTGGCCCACGGGAGCGGATCTCCCCCGGTTCGCCCACCGCGACCGGGGACCCCGCGGGGTCGAGCAACCGGATCTCGGAGCCCGAGATGATGCGCCCGTCGGTGTGGATCCGCTTCTCGAGGGGGTCCGACTGCAGTGATGCGGTCGTCGAGGGGTGCTCGGTGGATCCGTAGGCGCGGATCAGCGTGATGCCCAGGTCCGTGGCGCGCTGGACGACCGCGGTGGGGACAGGGGCACCGCCCATGACCAGGCGATCCATGTACGGCAGGTGCAGGGCCGGTTCGAAGTCCGGGTGGTTCAGCAGGCTGATCAAGAAGAAGGGTGGTCCTCCTCCGGTGGCGACACCGTCAGTGGCCATGGCCTCCAGCACCGCACCGGGCTCCCAGGTGTCCATCAGATCGAGCGGGCTCGCCGAGAACAGCGGCCGCAACACCGACGTGAGCCCGATGATGTGGCCCACCGGCGTCGCGGTCAGCGTCGCGCTCGGCGTCACGCGTGGACCCGGGGCTCGCTCCTCACCCAGGAAGGTGGCCCACGTGCGCTGGTCGGCCAGAAAGCTGCGGTGGGTGTGGATCACACCCTTCGGCGCGGCGGTGGTGCCCGAGGTGTAGCCGACGAGCGCAGGGCTGTCGGGGTCGACCCGTCGGGGCCGGCTCAGCGGGTCGCCGTCGAGTGCGTCGGACCAGGACAGCACGGCCGTGCCCAGCTTCGGCGTCGGGGCGCCGTCCGGCGACACGACGACCACCGTCTCGAGGTCCGGGAGGTCCGGGAGGCCCGCCTCGAGGTTCGCGACGTAGTCCTGCCGGGCGAAGTGGTCGGCGGTGATGAGCACGCGGGCCCGGCTCTGGCGCAAGATGTGGACCGTCTCCTTCGACCCGTAGATGTGGACGATCGGCACGACCACCACGCCGAGCGAGAGCAGCCCGTAGAAGCAGGCGACCGCCTCGACCCAGTTCGGGAGTTGGAAGGCGACGACGTCTCCGGACTCGATGCCGCGACGAGCGAGGGCGCCGGCGAGACGGCGGCCCATGTCCCCGACGTCGCCGATGGTGCCCGTGAACGGGTGGACGTGTGAGCGCACCCGGCAACGCACCGACGACGACGTCACCACGCCGCGAAAGGCGATCTCGGTCAGGGTGTCGTCGTTCCACCACCCCGAGTCCCGGTAGTGGCGGACGAGGTCGGGCGAGGGGTGGCGCAGCTCCCAGTTCGAGCTCGTGCTCACGAAGTCGTCTGACGGGGGGCGGTCATCGCGCTTCGAACCGGGCCGGCCGCCGTTCCCTGGCGGCCCGGACGCCCTCCGTCAGGTCCCAGGTCGATTCGAGCACTTCCTGCACCGCCGCCTCACGTTCAGTGGCGGCCCGGAATCGCTCGGCGAGGCCGGCGCGCATGGTCTGGCGGATGGAGCGCACCGCGAGTGGTGCGCTGGCGGCGATCTCCGCCGCCAGCGCATGGGCCTCGGCACGCAACTCGTCGGCGGCCACCAGTCGGTCGCACAGGCCGATGGCCAGCGCCTCTTCGCCCTTCAGCCGGCGTCCGGTGTAGAGGAGGCTGAGGGCATGCTGCTGGCCGACGATGGCCGGCAGCGTGATCGTGAGGCCGAGAATGTGGTGGTAACCGAGCCGGGCGAAGTTGGCCGCAAACCGTGCCGCGGGACTGCCGACCCGGAAGTCGGCCAGGCAGGCCAGGCCGAAGCCGGCTCCGATCGCCGCGCCCTGCACCGCCGCCACCACGGGGGTCCCGGCCCCGAACAGGCGGGCCGCCTCCAGGTCCATCTGGTCGGGGCCCTCCGTGGCCCCCTCCGCGGAGCTCGACGAGCCGCCTCCGAGGTTCGCCCCGGCGCAGAAGTGCTTGCCTTCGGCGCACAAGAGGATGGCCCGGCAGTCAGGCTCCGCGTCGAGGGCCTCGTACGCATCGGCCAACGACCTGACCACCTCGACGTCGAAGAAGTTCTCCGGGGGCCGGTGCATCTCGACGGTCCCGACAAAGCTGCCGTCCATCGTCACGGTCACATCGCCAAAGCGCTCTTCCACGAACCTCTGCCTCCACGACGGACCCGGTCGACCCGGCAGGCCGACCGCGCACCCATCCGGTTACGGTCGCCCGAAAGCTAAGCCGCGTTCGATCGGCGATCAAGCGACGGGCGGGCCATGTCGGTGCATGAGCACGCGGGGCACCAGCGATCGTCGCGGTCATCGCGTCGGCCCGGTGTCACAATGACGCCAACCGAGCGAGGAGTTCTGGGCCATGCAGGAGTTCGAAGGGCGCGTGACGTTGGTCACCGGCGCCGGGAGCGGCATCGGCCGCACGGTCGCTCGCCAGTTCGCCCGGTCGGGGGCGCACGTCATCGTGACCGATGCGTCCCAGGAAGGGGCCGAGGAGACGGCGGAGGAGATCGGGCGACTGGGCGGGACGGCCCTCGTACGGCGCATGGACGTCACCAGCGACCGCGAGGTCACCACGACGGTCGCCGAGCTGTCGGACTCGGTCGGGCCCATCGCGGTCCTGGTCAACTGCGCCGGCGTCTCCTCCATGAAGCCGTTCCTGGAGCTGACCGAACAGGACTGGGACCTGAACATGGATGTGAACGCCAAGGGGGTGTTCCTGGTGACCCGCGAGGTGGTGCGCTCCATGGTGGCCCGGCGCGAAGGCTGCGTGGTCTCCATCGCCTCGGCCGCCGGCAAGGAGGGAACGACCCTCTTGGCGCACTATTCCGCCTCGAAGTGGGCCGTCCTCGGGCTGACCCAGAGCGTGGCCCGGGAGGTGGCCCGCTTCGGCGTGCGCGTGAACGCGGTCTGCCCCGGCTGCGTCCGGACGCCGATGCAGGACCGCGAGGTCGTGTGGGAAGGCCGGCTGCGGGGCATGGACCCCGAGGAGGTGCGCCAGAGCTACATCGATCACACGCCGCTCGGCCGACTGTGCGAGCCCGAGGACGTGGCGGACGTGATCACGTTCCTGTGCTCGGAGAAGGCGCGCTTCATGACCGGGCAGGCCCTCAACGTGACCGGCGGGATCGTGCTGCATTGACCGGGGTCCCGACGGCCCTCGATCGTCACCTCGCGGCGCGGTCCCGCGCGGCGCGCCGGCGAACCCGGCGAACCCGGCGAACCCGGCGAACCACAGCCGGGACCAGCCGCGGACCCCGTCGGTAGCATCCGGAACGTGTTCACGCGCAGTGAGGACCAGCAGCTCCTCGAGGCCACGACGAGACGCTTCCTCGAGGCGGAGTGCCCTCTCGACGAGATGCGGGTCCTCGCCGACCGGCCGTCCGGGCACGACCCGGGGTTCTGGCAGCGGGGCGCCGAGCTCGGGTGGACGTCGTTGGTGGTCCCACCGGAGGCAGGGGGCGGGAGCGTCAGCGACCAGGGGGTGCGGGACCTGACCCTCGTGGCGTACCAGTTCGGGCTGCACGCGGCACCGGGTCCCCTGCTGGGGAGCAACGTCGTGGCCGCCGCCATCGGGCGCTGGGGCAGCCGCGCCCAGCAGGACGAGCCGCTGCGCGACCTGCTGAACGGCGAGGCGACGGGCGCCTGGGCGCTGGCGGAGGCGCCGCCGAACGATGCGCTCGGGCACGTGTCGCTGCGCGCCACCGAATCGGGGGACGGCTTCCTTCTCGACGGCGTCAAGTCACCCGTCGAGGGCGGTGCGGACGCGTCCTGGATCCTCGTCAGCGCCCACAGCGGGCCGGGCTTGAGCCAGTTCCTGGTGCCGGCCGGCTCCCCCGGCGTGCGTTGCGCCCCCCTCCACAGCCTCGACATGACCAAGCGCTTCGCCCGCCTCGAGTTCGACCGGGCCCGGGTGCCCCGGTCGTCGCTCGTCGGAGAAGCGGGTGCAGCGGGCACGGCGGTCGGGTGGCTCCTCGACCTGGCGGTCACCGTGCAGGTGGCCGAAATGTGCGGAGCCATGCAGTGGGCCTTCGACACCACGCTGGAATGGGCCCTCAGCCGGTACTCCTTCGGACGCCCCCTGGGGTCCTATCAGGAGATCAAGCACCGGTTCGCCGACATGAAGCTGTGGCTCGAAGCGAGCCTCGCCATCTCGGCCCGGGCCGCGGACGCCGTCGACCGCGACGCGGCGAACCGCTCCGAGCTGGTGAGCGCAGCGAAGTTCTACGTCGGGCGATACGGGGTCGAGCTGATGCAGGACTGCGTGCAGATGCACGGCGGGATCGGGGTCACCTTCGACCACCACCTCCACCTGTTCCTGCGCCGCGTGGTGACCAACACCGCGCTCTTCGGCACCCCGGGCCAGCACGCGGCCCGCCTGACCGACATCCTCGACGGGAGCGGGGTGGCCCCGTGACCGATGTCGGCCGCGCCGGCGGCGGGGACGGGGAGAGCGTCGAGGACTTCGCGGTGCGGGCGCGCGCCTGGCTGGCCGAGCACCTGCAGCGCGCGGCGGACGGCGTGGGCGGCTTCAAGGCGGTCCGGCGCTCCGACGAGGACGAGGTGGCCCACATCGATCACTGCCGGCACCTGCAGCGGAAGCTGTTCGACGGTGGCTTTGCCGGGATCTGCGTCCCGCGGGCCTACGGCGGCCAGGGTCTCACCGCGGCGCACCAGGCGGCGTTCAACCGGGAGATCCGCGGCTACGAGTTTCCCGCCGACACGCAGGTCCCCACGCTGACCCCGTGCATGGCGGTGATCCTCGAGTTCGGGACGGAGGAGCAGAAGGTGCGCCACGTCCCGCCCATCCTGAGGGGTGAGACCTTCTGGATGCAGTTCCTGTCGGAGCCCAGCGGAGGGTCGGACCTGGCCGGTGCGCAGACGACGGCGGTCCGGGACGGCGACGAATGGGTCCTGAACGGCTCGAAGATCTGGACGACGGGGGCCTGGTGGGCCGACTGGGCCCTGTGCCTGGCCCGCACGAACTGGGACGTCCCCAAGCACCGGGGCCTGAGTGTCTTCATGGTGGAGATCCACCAACCCGGGATCGAGATCCATCGCATCGAGATGCTCAACGGCTCGCGGGAGTTCTGCCAGGAATTCATGACCGACCTCCGCGTGCCCGACTCCCAGCGCATCGGCCCCGTGGACGACGGCTGGGGCGTCGCGGTCAGGTGGATGTACCACGAGCGCACGATCGCGGGCGGATCGCCCTACGTCACGGCACCGGCCGGGCAGCCGGCGGTGGCCCTCGATCCGACCGGCGGGCCACCCGCCCTGCTCCCCTCGCTCAAGCGCCGCGGGCTCGGGGACGACGTCCGCACGAAGGAGCAGATCGGTGAATCGCTGGCCATGGCGCTCGTCGGCGACGCGCTCTCCGGCCGCATCGCCGAGCAGATCCGCAGCGGCGCCGCCTCCGACCAGTCGGCCGCCATCACCCGCCTCTGGTACGGCACGGCCGCCGTGCGCAATTCGACGATCGCCTTCGACCTCGCCGGGCCTACCGCGGTGGCCTGGTCAGACACCGAACGCGAGATGGGCCAGATCGGGATCCGGTTCCTGATGCGCCAGACGTCGTGCATCGCGGGCGGCACGACCGAGATGGCCCGCAACGCCATCAGCGAGCGGGTGCTCGGGCTGCCGCGGGAACGGAGGGTGGACCTCGACGTCCCGTTCCGCGACGTCCCCCGCAGCGCGCCGTCCCACGAGAGCCACTAGGGGCACTCGTGGCGTCGGCTCACTGCGCCCAGCGATAGTCCTCGGTGGGCTCGTAAACGATCCCCCGGGCCAACAGGTCGTCGATCTCCTCGGGCGAGTAGCCGATCCGCTCCATGATCTGGCGCGTGTGCTCCCCCGCCAGGGGCGCCGGCCCGTAGGGCCCGGTCGGGGTCTCCGAGAAGTCGACCAGGGTGCCGAACTGGCGCACGTGGCCCAGCGTCGGATGGGGGTACTCGACGACCAGGCCCAGGCGCTCGTTGTCGGCGTCGTGCAGCGGGACCTCTCCGTCGTTGGTGTCGATCGACACCTCGGCCGCCACCCCGGCCCTGGTCAGGTCGTCCTGCCAGGCCGTGGCGGTGCGCGTGCGGAAGGCGGACTCGAGGGCGGGCTCGATGTCGGCGCGGGCGGCGATCCGCGCCGCCACCGTGTCGTAGTGCTCGAGATCCGACCGGCCGACGAGCCGGCACAGTCGGGACCATTGCCCCGGGCCGAAGGCCGCCACCTGGATCCAGCCCTGCTGGGTCTCGAACAACCGGTAGCACGGGGACAGGCCGGTCTGGTTCCGGTCGAGCCCGGGACGGACGGGGCCCGGCTCCCCCTCGACCAGGAAGACGTCGGAGCTGAACACCGCCGCGCCGTTGAGCAGGGACGTCCAGAGGTCCTGACCCTCGCCGGTGCGACGCTGGTGGTACAGGGCGGCGAGCACCCCGACGGCCGAGACCATCGCGTTGGCCGTGTCGGTCATGCCGAAGCGGAGGTACAGCGGCGGGTTGCCCTCGGCCACGGGACCGGCCTCGTACTCGAGCCCGCACGCAGCCTGGTAGAGGGGATCGAGCCCGCCGAAGTGCGAGAGCGGCCCCTCGGCGCCGTAGGCGTACGTGTTGCAGTGCACGAGCTCGGGATGGCGGGCCCGCAGTGCCTCGTAGTCGACCCCCAGGCGGGCCGCCGTCCCCTTCGTCATGTTGTGGTGGACCACGTCGGCCAGCTCGGCCAGCCGCAGCACGGCCTCCAGGCCCTCGGGAGCCTTGACGTCGACGGCGATGTCGAGCTTGCCCCGCTGGCACCCGAGGAAAGGCATGGCGGCCATGCGCATGCCGTCGCCGCGTACCGGCTCCACCTTGATGACCTCGGCACCGAGGTCTCCGAGCAGCATGGTGGCGAAGGGCCCGGCCAGGTACTGGCCCAGATCGAGCACCACGACACCGCTCAGCGGGCCCACGGCGAAGCCTCCTCCACGACCCCGGCTTCGACCATCGCGTCGACCTCGCCGTCGGTGTACCCGGCGGCGAGCAGGACCTCCCGGCTGTGCTCGCCCACCCGCGGCTGACCGCCCTGGATCGCGCCGGGGGTGGCGGCGAGGACGGCCGGCACGCCGACCTGCGTCGTCCGACCGAGCTCGTGGTCCTCGACGGTCGCCGCCATCTTGTTGGCGACGAACTGGGGATGGGAGAAGACCTCGGCCATCGGGGCCACCGCCTCGGCCCCGAGCCCCGCCTCGTGGAACGCCTCGATCAGCTCCTCCCGGGACCGCTCCCGGTAGGCCTCACGGAGGCGGGCATCGTGGCGGGCCCGCAGCTCGGGATCGGCGTGGATCGCTCGCTGGTCCACGGGGTCGAGACCGAGAATCTCCTCGGGCGTGCGCGTCGGCGTCATGCCGTTCATGGTGGCGGCGTGGATCCACTCCCCGCCCGCACATTCGAAGAGCGAGGGCTGATGCACACCGGGCGGGTACGTCTTGGCCATCACGCTGCGGTAACCGGCGGGCGCGCGTTCGACCTCTTGCCAGATCTGCGTCGTGTACGCCAGCACCCCCTGGTACAGCGAGGTCTGCACGTGCTGCCCGCGACCGCTCTCCTCGCGATGGACCAACGCCGAGAGCACGCCGGTGGCCAACAGGAAGCAGGCGGCCATGCTCGGCGCGGGGAAATGGAGGAACACGGGCCCGGGCCGCCAACCGGGCTGCTCGTCCTGCATGCCGGAGCGGGCCTGGACGGTGCCCTCCCACCCGGGCCGGCCGGCGAAGCGGTGCCCGGGCGGATACGCCGGCACCGAGCAGTACACCAGCCGCGGGAAGCGCTCCGACAACTCGGCGTAGGAGAGCCCGAGGCGGCCCATGGTCCCGGGGCTGAACGTCTCCACCACCACGTCGGCCCCGTCGCACAGCGCCAGGAACGCCTCGCGGCCCAACGCCGACTTCAGGTCGATCACCACCGACCGCCGGCTGCGGTTCCACACGTGGTACGCGCTCTGGGCGCGGAACGGATCGCCTCCGGGGGGCTCGACCTTCACGACGTCGGCACCCAGTTCGGCGAGGAGCAGGACGCCGACGGGTCCCGCCACCCCCCAGCTCAGGTCGAGCACACGTACCCCCCGGAGAGGACCGGCCGGCTCATTCACGCGCCGCTGTCCCCGTCGTCCCGACGCTCCACTGCTCTCCCTCCCTCGGCCCCTGCGGTTGCGACGCCCGCCACTTCGTTGACCTCCACCATCGACAAGGGTACAGTTCGGCGGAGATTCTTGGGCGTGTGCCCAGTCGGGGGGTTCCGACCGCGACGGCAATTCTGCCGGGACGATGGGTACCATCCTGCTTCCGCAGAACAAGGGGGAAGGGTGCGAACACACTTCGTTCGTGTAAGGGTCGCCATGGGCCTCTCGGTGCTGATGGCGTCCATCTTGGTCTGTACCGCGCAGGTCGGCGCCAGCGTGTCGGGGCTGAGATCGAGCACGTCGGCCAACACGGCCAGCGCGCCCGGCGTCACCCCGACGACCATCAAGATCGGGATCCTGAGCGACCTGAGCGGGACGGCCTCGTCGTCGTTCGCCGACACGCCGGGGGCCATGGAGGCCCGCTTCAAGGCGATCAACGCCGCCGGCGGGATCGACGGGCGCAAGATCACCTGGGTCGTCGACGACACGACGTCGACGCCGGCCGGGGCCGAGACCGGGGCGAAGGACCTGGTGGAGAACAAGGGCGTCTTCGCCATCGCCGAGCTCAGCAGTGCCTTCTACGGCGCCGCTCCCTACCTGGCCGCGGCGGGGATCCCGGTCACCGGCCTGGCGTTGGACGGCCCCGAGTGGTACCAGCAGCCCAACACCAACCTGTTCTCCGTCACGGGCGACGCCACGGCGAACGGGCCGGCCTACGGCGACGGAGGCTTCTACAAGGCCATCGGGGCCACCAAGATCAGCTACGTCGAGTCGAATGTCTCGGCGGCCATTCAGCAGGGCAACAGCGTCTACGACTCCATCGCGCGCGACGGCCTGCAGGCCTGCGACAAGACCATCGTCCCGATCGGGTCGGTGAACTTCACCGCGTTCGCGCTGAGCTTCAAGGCCGACGGCTGCAACGCCGCCGAGTGTGCCTGCGTGCTGTCCTCCAGCCTCGCCATGGCCACGGCGCTGCACCAGGCGGGGTTGAACAAGGTCAAGATCATCTTCGCCGCCGGTCCCACCCAGGACATCTACCAGAACGCCCA
The DNA here is from genome assembly GCA_963826835.1 of uncultured Acidimicrobiaceae bacterium. GTDB lineage: Bacteria > Actinomycetota > Acidimicrobiia > Acidimicrobiales > RAAP-2 > Bog-473. The sequence goes on along the minus strand of CAWGYK010000010.1, from coordinate 340,771 downwards.
GGACGAGGCGGCGGCCGAGGGTGCCTACTTCCCCGGCATCGTGTCCTCCCCGACCTACACCAACGCGGCCAGCCTGGCCTTCCTGGCCGAGCTGAAGAAATACGACCCCGGCTACAAGGGCGGGATCCCCGACCTCGGTTCGGCGGACGGTTGGCCGGTCGCCAACCTGATGGTCGAGGGCCTCCAACAGGCCGGCAAGGACCCGACACGAAAGTCGTTCATCACCAACCTGAGCAAGGTGAGTGACTGGACCGACAGCGGCCTCGCCACCGGGCCGGTCCGTTTCGACGCCTTCGGGAAGAACCCCCCGACCCAGTGCTTCTCCTACGTGCAGTTCATCAACGGGAAGTACGTGGCGTTCCCGAAGAGCGGCAAGTCGTTCTGCGGGACCATCCTCCCCGGCACGTAGCGCCTGCGGTGGGCCGCTGAGCGCTCAATAGGGCTCGCCCTGCGGGTCGAGGTAGTCCTCGGCCAACATCCTGTCCCGCCCGTACTCCTCGAACTCCTCGTCCGACACACCGAGAACCTCCTTGTAGACGTACTCGTTGTCCTGGCCCAGGACGGGGGAGCCGCGGCGCCACGCCAGGGGAACCCCGCGGAAGGGCGGGCCGGGGTGCGGATGGGTGCCCACGTCGAGACTGTGGAGGGGCTGCTGCCAGGCGCGGTGGCGCAGGTGGGGATCGGCGCCGAACAGCGCGTCGTCGAGGAGGGGGCCGGCGGCCACGCCCGCCCGTTGCAGGGCGTGGAAGGCGTCGAGCGACGACCGCCCGGCCGTCCAGGCGGCGAGGATCGCGTCGATGTCGTCGTGGTGCCGACGGCGCTCCCCCACGTCGGCGAACCGGGGGTCGCGCCCGAGCTCGGGCCGGCCGATGACGGCGGCGAGCGCACGCCATGCCTCGTCGTCGCCCACGGAGATGGCGAGCCACTGCTCCTCGCCCCCGCAGGGGTAGATCCCCTGCGGGGCCCGCCAGGGGTCCCGGTTCCCCCAGCGCCGCGCCGCCACGCCCAGCTGGCAGTCGACGAACACGTCCCCGAGGTGGTTGAGGATGTTCTCGCTCTGGTCGAACTCGACGAACTGCCCGCGGCCGGTACCGGCCCGGTAGCGCAGCGCGGCGACGGTGGCGAAGGCGGCCCCCGGACCGGAGGCCGCGTCCATGTAGGTCGTCCCGGGGCTGGTCACGAGCTCCGAGTCCAGGTGACCGCACAACCACAACATGCCGGTGAGCCCGTCGAACTGGGCCCCGAAGCCCGTGTAGCCCGACCAGTCACCGGTCAGCCCGGTCGCCGGCATGCGCACCACGAGGAGCCTTGGGTTGCGGGCCTGCAGCTCGCTCGTCTTGATGCCGATGCGGTCCAGGCTCCCGGCCTTGAAGTTGTCGATGAAGACGTCCGACTTCTCCGCCAGCCGCAGCAGCAGCTCGCGCCCCTCGGGACGGCGCGTGTCGATGGTGCAGGAGAGCTTGTTGCGGGCCAGCGTGTTGTTCATGGCGTGCCGGTTCCAGGGCCGGTCGGGGCGGTCGGGGACGCCCGGGCCGTAGAGCGAGCCCAGGAAGCCCGGGTTGGCGATGGTGGGTCGGGGCTCGTACCCCTTGGTGGTCGGCGGCAGGATCCACGGGTTCTCCACCCGGATGACCTCGGCCCCGAGGTCGGCCAGCAGCATCGTGGCGAAGGGACCGGACCACACCGTGGTCAGATCGACGATGCGGACCCCGCTGAGCGCCGGCTCCGTCGCCGCGGCCTGCGCCGGTGCCGCCGGTGCCGCCGGAGCCGGCGGCCGGGCGCGGGCTCCTGTCGGCGCCGCCCACCCGCCGTCGTGCTCGCCGAGGTCCGGGGCCAGTCGGTGCATCGCCCACCCCCCTTCGGCGAAGCGGCACGGTGCTCCCGGAAGGTCGATCGGACCGGCAACGGGATCATCGGCGTGCACCCAGAAGCCGCGCTGCGCGAGGTGCTCCGCCTCGAGCACCTCCGCCGGCGTGTTCACCCCGGCCAGGGGCCACCCGCCCCGCTGGGCCTCGGCCGTCGCCTCCGCCCGCGTCCGCGCCAGGAGCCACGGGTACAGCGCGGCGTCCATGGCCTCCTTGGTCTCGCCCCGTTCGAAGGCGTCGGGACGGGCGAAGGCCTCCCGCAGCGCGTCGTCGTCGAGTACGTCGAGGAGCTCACCCAGCTGCTGGGGCGTCGACATCATGGAGACGAAGCCGTCCGCACAGGGGTGCACCCCGCCCGGAATGAGCGTCTCGCGGGCCGCGCCGACGAGGCTCGGCCCCGGCGCGCCGTCGCGGTACTGGTGGGCCAGCAGCGTGGTGGCCCGCGCCGGGAGGGTCGAGAGCACCTCCAGGGCGGCGCAGTCGACGAAGGACCCGGTGCCGGTCGACTCGGCGCCGATGACGGCGGCCAGCGCGCCCAGGGCGGCCATGTTGCCCACCAGGTGCAGCGCGAGATGACCGGGCAGCCGGACCGGGCCGTCGTCGGAACGGGGACGCACCAGGGCGTCGCTCATGGTCTGCACGACGATGTCGTCCCACTCGTACCCCGCGTAGGGCCCGGTCGCACCGAAGCCGCTGATGCGCACGACCGAGAGCGCGGGCCACCGCTCGTGCAAGGCGTTCCAGGCCAGCCCCCAGGCTGGCAGCCGGCGGCGACCGGTCTCCTCGATCACCAGCTGCGCACCGCGCAGGAGGTCGTCCAACCGGGCTCGGCCGCCGGGCGCCGCCGGCTCGACGACCGTGCTGCGCTTGTTCGTGTTGAGGTGCAGGAAGGCGCCGCCGCGGAACGAGCCGTCGGGGCCCCGGGCCGCACTCTCCCGGTGGCGCAGCTCGTCACCCGAGGGGGGCTCGACCTTGACCACGTCGGCCCCCAGATCGGCGAACAGCTTCCCGCAGTAGCTCCCCGCGATCCCCCCGGACAGCTCCACGACGTTGATCCCGCTCAGCAGCTGCCGCACCGGTGTCGCTCCTTTGACGCTGTCCGGCGGGGCACCACCCCCGTCACGGCCGCACCCTCGCCGCATCGTAACGGCGCGCCGCCGGCGCGGGCCCCTGGGGCGGGCGCTCGGGCCGGGGTGCGGCACGGCCCGACCCCGAGGCCGGCCCCGTCCGAAATCCCTCGTCGCCAGCGTATTCCAGGTTTTTGGGCATCTGCCCAGCGAAGCGTATTCGACCGCGGTAGCATCTCGGGCCGGGTGCGGCGTGGGGCCGATCCGCGGTCAAGGGAGGGCGATGACTGAGGACTACGTTTCCGATGCGTTCATCTACATGCGCGAGCGGCGGCTGCCCTACCCGGTGTTCGACGCCGACAACCACATGTACGAGAACACCGATGCCCTGACGAAGTTCGTCCCCAGCGAGTTCGAGGGCCTCGTCAAGTACGTCGACGTCAACAACCGCACCAAGATCGCGTTCAAGGACAAGATCAGCGATTTCATCCCCAACCCCACCTTCGCCCGCGTCGCGCCCCCCGGAGGGTCCGAGGCCGACCCTCAGCACCGGCGCGGCATCCCGTCCGTCGACGCCTTCTTCGACCCCGAGCCGCGCCTGGCCCTCATGAAGGACATGGGCATCGACAGGTCGCTCATCTGGCCCACGCTGGCCACCGGCGTGGAGGAGCGGTTGGCGGACGACCCGGACGCCATTCAGGTCGTCCTGCGTGCCTTCAACCGCTGGATGCTGGAGCACTGGACCTACAACTACGAAGGCGCCATGTTCCCGACGCCCATGATCAGCCTCTCGGTCCTCGACGGGGCCCTCGAGGAGCTCGAGTTCGTCGTCGAGCACGGCGCCAAGGCGTTCCTGCTGCACACGGCGCCGGTCCCGACGTGGAAGGGCCGCCGATCGTTCGCGCTGCCCGAGTTCGATCCCTTCTGGGAGGCCGTCCAGGAGGCGGACATCATGGTGGGCATGCACCAGACGGACTCGGGCTACCAGCGCTACACCAACGAGTGGGAGGGCCTCGGCGGCAGTGAGTTCCGGCCGTTCGGGAGCGGCATTCCGGGCCTCAACGGGTCGCCGGCCTTCCTGTCGCTGGCCTCGCAGAAGTCCCCGATCAGGGACGGGGTGGCCTCGATCATCGGCCACGGCGTGGCGACGCGCTTCCCGCGGTTGCGCTTCGCGCCGGTCGAGTTCGGGACCGAGTGGGTCCGTCCGCTGGTCCGCCACATAGAGGAGGTCTACGAGCGCTCGCCGGAGATGTTCGAAGAGGACCCCATGATGATCTTCCGGCGGAACATCTTCGTGCACGCCTTCCAGGAGCCCGACCCGGCCGGGCTGGCGGCGTTGATCGGTGTCGACAACGTGATGTTCGGCTCCGACTTCCCCCACAGGGAGGGCCTGGCCGACCCGCTGAGCTACTCCGAGATCGTGGAGCAGTCGATGTCGCCCGAGGACACGGCCAAGGTGATGGGCGGCAATCTGGCCCGGATCATGAAGGTCTGAGCTGCCGTGCCGCCGTTAGGCGGTCGGCCAGACGAGCTCCAGGTTCTGCACCATCCGCAGCCCCGGTGGGTACTCGAGCTCGAGGCCGGGCCTGACCTGATACTCGGGAATGCGGCGGTGCCACTCGCGCAGGGCGACACGGAGCTCCCGGCGCGCCAGATGCGACCCGAGACACCGATGGACCCCGCCCCCGAAGGCCAGGTGCCGGTTGACCTCGCGGTCGAACCGGACGTCGGAGGAGCCCTCGAACTCCGCCGGGTCGACATTGGCCGCCCCGATGCACACGAAGACCAGGCTCCCCGCGGCGACCGGGCAGCCGGTGACGACGCTGTCGCTCGTGGCCAGGCGGGCCGTCCCGGCGACGGGGGTCTCCCAGCGCAGCATCTCCTCGACGGCCTTGGGGATCACCGACGGGTCCGCCACGATCTGTTGCCGGTGCTCGGGGTGCCGGCCCAGGTAGGCGAAGAAGCACGTCAACGAGTCGGTGACGGTGTCGAGGCCGGCGATCAGGAACAGGAAGCAGATGTCGAGGATCTCCTCGCGGGTCAGCTTGTCGCCGTCCACCTCGGCCCCGAGGAACCCGGTCAGGATGTCCTCCTCGGGATGCCGCTGACGCTCGTCGAGAATGGCATCGAAGTAGGCGTAGATCTCCGTGCCCGTCTCCGCCCGGATCCGTATCTCCTCCTCGGGGCCGAGGCCGCCCCCACCGGGACGCATGATCCCGTCCTTGAGGCGGAGGAGGGTGTCGAGCTCCTCCCAGGGCAGGCCCATCAACCCGAGGAACACCGCCGAGGGGAAGGGCACGGCCAATTCCTCGGTGAACTGGCACGAGCCGCGGTCCACGAAGGCGTCGATGAAGTGGTTCACCCGGGACGCGACGTCGTCCTCGATCTCGTCCATCTTCTTGGGGGCGAAGAGCGGGTCGAGAATCCGGCGGTACTTCTTGTGCTCCGGCGGGTCGACGCTCAGGGGAATGAGCGGGCGGACGTTCCCCAGCTGGACGATGTCGCGAGAGGTGAAGGTCGCCGGATCGCGCAGCACCTCGTCCACCGCGGCCCGGCTGGCCACCACCGTGAAGCCCTCGGTGGGGGCGATCACGCCACCCATGTCGATGAGCGCGCGGTACTTGGGTTGTGGGTCCGCCAGGTCGAAGAGATCTTCCATCCCCTCGAGGTCGCCCCGGAACGCCGGCGCCTCTTCGTTCCCGTCCTCTGTCGCCTGCGTCATTCCGTTCCTCCTGCCGAGCCGTTCCGCCGAGACCCGTTCCGGCGGCGCCGGTCCCCGTGGTGGGAACCTGTGCGGATGCCCAACTCCGACACGTCCGTTTGTAGCACATCAGGTGCGGCGCGCACGGGGCGGCGCGCCTGCACACCGGGTCGTCGACCGACCCGTTCACAGGAGAGGTGGCAGAGCCATGAATGAACTGCGAGGCCGCGTGGCGGTCGTCACCGGAGCAGGACGGGGCATCGGCCGGGCGCATGCCCTGCTCCTCGCCGCCGAGGGTGCCCAGGTGGTGGTGAACGACCTCGGGGGGGCGACCGACGGCACCGGGTCGGACACCTCGCCCGCGCAACAGGTGGTGGACGAGATCACGGCCGCCGGCGGTTCGGCCATCGCGAACTTCGACGACGTCGCGGACTGGGACGGCGCACAGCGCATGATCGACCAGGCGGTGACCACCTTCGGCGACCTCCACATCCTCGTCAACAACGCCGGGATCCTGCGTGACCGCATGCTCGTCAACATGTCGGCCGAGGAATGGGACGCCGTCATCCGCGTGCACCTGCGGGGACACTTCTGCCCGACCCGTTGGGCCGCCGCCTACTGGCGCGAGCAGTCCAAGTCGGGCCGCGAGTCGAAACGCGCGGTGATCAACACCTCTTCGGCGTCCGGCCTCTTCGGCAACCCCGGCCAGACCAATTACGGGGCGGCGAAAATCGGCATCGCCACCTTCTCGATGATCGCCGACTCGGAGCTGGCCCGCTACGGCGTGCGGGTCAACGCCATCGCCCCGGCCGCGGTCACCCGCCTGACCAGCGGTCTCAGCCCCGAGGGATCAGCCGCGTCGGGCGACGAGTGGTCGCCGATCGCCCCGGCCAACATCGCTCCCTTCGTCGCCTACCTGGCAACCGAGGACTGCCCCATTCACGGACGGATCTTCCTGGTGTCGGGAGGGACGGTCCACCTGTTCCAGCCCTTCGCCATCATCGATGCGATCGCCAAGGACGGGCTGTGGTCGGTCGGCGAGCTGAAGTCCGAGGCAGCACGTTTCGCCGACGTGCCCTTCACACTCAACAACCCGTACGAGGGCCAAATGGGCTGACACGCCGCGCCGGCGCGGGACGGTTCAGAGCGAGCGCGCCAGAATGTCCTCCACCGACTCCCCGGCCGCATCGGCGGCCGCCTGCATCCTCTGGTAGCTCTCGGGGCTCATGAGGTCGTGCAGCGTCATCTGCGGCGCGCCCCCGAGAAGCCGGATGAAGGTGGCCTGGCGGGCCGCCCGCTCGACCATCCGGGCCACATGGAACGCTTCCTCGAAGGTCCCGCCCACGCACACCGCTCCGTGCGAGGGCAACAGGGCGGCCTTGGAACGGCTCCCGAGCGCCGCCACGGCCTGGCGTGCGACCTCCTCCGTCGCCACCCCGCCCGACGGAGCGCACCTGATCGGCCCGAGCCCCGCCACCAGATACGTCTCCGAGGTATAGGTCGGGATGTCCCAGCGCATCACCGAGAAGATCTGCGACCATTCCCCGTGACTGTGGACGATGGCGTGCACGTCCGGCCGGGCGTCGTAGACGCCGAGGTGCGTCTGCAGCTCGACGGTCGGCCGCATCCCGTTGTCGAGGACGACCCTGCCGGCGGGGTCGACGACGACGACGTGCTCGTCGCCGATCTGGCTCCAGTTGGCGAACGGCCGGTCGGGGTGCGGCCTGGGCAGTATGTAGATGTTGCCCGTCTCGGGATCCCGCAAGCTGGTGTCGCCGGCGTCGAGCCCGGACGTGAGCTCCAGGTCCCAGAAGCGCTTGGCGGACAGGGCGACCTCTGCGATCAGCTCGCGTTTGACGGCGGCCGACCCCCCGCCCTCGCTCATCCGGTCGCCCCCGGCCCGGGCACCCCAGCCGTCACTTGACGGGGTCCGGGGCGCGCACCTGATCGATGACGGCCGGCACCACCGGAGGGGCGGCCCGCCAATCGTCGAGGCCATCCTCGGGAAGTCCGACCGGGTAGTGGTTCTCGTGGATCTCGGCCCAGTGCGAGTGGTTCAGCTGATGGATGGTGAAGCACGACTGCAGCGCGTTGTAGAACCCCATGTTGTCGACCGACTGGTTGACGGACTCCTTGATCAACAACGCCGTCATGGTGGGGAGGGCGGCGATGCGGCGCGCGAACTCCAACGTGCGGTCCCCCAGTTCGTCCAGGGGGAACACCTTCGAGACCATCCCCAGTGCATGCGCCTCCTCTGCGCTGAGGGAGTCCCCGGTCAACATGAGCTCCTTCGTCTTGCGGGGCCCGAATTCCCACGGGTGGGCGAAGTACTCCACACCGCACATCCCCAATCGCGTCCCCACGACGTCGGCAAACGAGACGTCGTCGGCCGCCACGATGAGGTCACAGGCCCACATGAGCATCAGGCCGGCGGCGAAGACGGTCCCCTGCACCTGGGCGATGGTGATCTTGCGCAGGTTGCGCCAGCGCAGGGTGTTCTGGAAGAAGTAGTGCCACTCCCCCAGCATGCGGGACTCCGCACCCTCCCGGGTGGCGCCGTTGATCTCGAACGTCGGATGCAGATCGGGACCCGGCGTGCGCTCCGCCAGGGACTCGGACGAGCCCATGTCGTGCCCCGCCGAGAAGATCGGTCCGGCTCCGCTCAGGATGACGACGCGCACCTCGTCATCGGCCTCCGCCGCCAGGAACGCGTCGTTGAGCTCGACGAGGAGGCCTCGGTGCTGGGCGTTCCGCGCCTTGGGGCGGTTCAACATGATGCGGGCGATCCGGCCGTCGTCGACCGTCTCGTACTGGATGTACTTGTAGTCCGTCACGGAACTCTCCTCCTCGGTGGCGTGGGGTGATCTTAGGGCACCCGGAATTCACGTTCGCCGCTCGGGGACGAACACCGGGACGTAGACGTCGCCGTTCTGCTCGAACCGCACCCGCACGGGCAGGCCGATGTGGACGTCCTCGGGAGGGCAGTCCACGACATTGGTCGTGAAGCGGAGGCCCTCCTGCTCCACCAGTTCGACGATCGCGATGTCGTAGGGGACGGGAACGGCAGGGTTGTACGCATGCGCGTTGGTGGTATGGGTGAAGACCGTCCCTCGCCCGCTCGTCGTCTCGTACGTTGCCGCACCGCCACAATCGGGACAGGCGAACGAGAGCGGGAAGACCCATCGGCGGCAGGACCGGCAGCGGGTGATGCGGAGCTCGCCCGATGCGCCGCCCGTCCAGAACTCCCGATTGACGTCGTCGAGGGACGGGACGATGCGCGGAGCGACCTCGGTCATGCGCCCACTGTAGGGTTTCCGCGTGTGAGCGACATCGTCGAGCAGGGTGCCATCATTTCGGGAATCGGGATCTCGCGTATCGGTCGCAAGACCGGGATCGCCGGACTCGACCTGACGGCGGAATCGTCCAGAGAGGCCATCGAGGACGCGGGGCTGACGCCGGCCGACATCGACGGCATCGCCACCATGGGTGAGACGCCCGTCGCCGAGGCGGCGGCGCGCCTGGGGATCGAGCACACCTGGACCGGCGCCGCGAGCGGGAGGTGGGGCCTGCTCAGCCCGGTGGTCAATGCGTTCCACGCGGTGGCAACGGGCCAGGCGCGCCATGTCCTGGTGTACCGGACGGTCAACATGATGGGGGGCTCCGTGATGCCCCAGCCGGGCACGGCCGACGGGGCGCCGGCTCCGCCGTCACCAGCCGCGGACCGGGGCCCGTCGCCGCAGGCGGACGAGATGGAGAGCCTGATGTCCGACATACCCCGGCTTCTGGCGGCGCACGCCTATTCGGCCGCCAATTGGCTCGCGCTCCACGCCCGGCGACACATGCACCTCTATGGCACGACCAAGGAGCAACTGGGCTGGCTGGCCATCAACAGCCGCCGGAACGCCGCGTTGAACCCACGGGCGGCCTACCGGGACCCGCTCACCATGGACGACTACCTGGCGGCGCGGATGATCTCGGAACCGTTCGGTCTCCTCGACTGCGACGTCCCGGTCGACGGTTCGGTCGCCTTCGTCGTGTCGACCGCGGCCGCGGCGTCCGGCTGTGACCATCCTGTCCGGGTGGGTGCCTGCGGCGGGTCGCTGGGCCCCGGGGGATGGGACCAACGGCCCGACTATCCGAAGATGGCGTCGGTCGAGGCGGCGGCCGAGATGTGGAGCCGCACCGACCTCAAGCCGGCGGACGTCGACGTCGCGCAGCTCTACGACGGCTTCACGTTCTTGACCATCGCCTGGTTGGAGGCACTCGGATTCTGCGGTGACGGCGAGGCGGGTCCGTTCGTGGAGGGCGGCACGCGCATCGCCCTCGAGGGGGCGCTGCCGCTCAACACCTACGGGGGCCAGCTGTCGGCGGGCCGGATGCACGGAAACTGGATTCTGCACGAGGCGTGCCTGCAACTGCGGGGCGAGGCCGGACAGCGCCAGATCCGCAAACGGGACGTGGCGGTGGTCTCCAACGGTGGGGGGCCCATCGCGGGGTGCATCCTGCTCACCCGGTGACGCCCACGGCAGTGGACCCGAATCAGTCGGGCGCCCGTCGGCGATAGGTCCGGGACTCCTCGATCACGAGTTGGGGGTGCCAAGCCCACTCCTTGAACGTGGCGCGATCGAGGCGCTCCCGCACCCGCGGGGTCATCTGCTCGAAGGTGCCCTGGGGATCGTCCCCGACCATCTCATAGAGGTGGCAGAAGCGCGGGGTCCCCGCGGACTCGTTCTCCCAGGGCGTGATCGTCCGGAAGAGGGGCACCGCCGCCTCGGCGATGTGGCGCAGGTGCACGAAGTCGCCCCAGTCACGGAGCTCCTGAGCGGACTCGCGTTGCCTGGCCGAGATGAGGACCAGCAAGATCCCCGTCGTCCGCTCGCCCGAGCACGACCCCTGTGAGGGGCGGGGGTAACGGACGAGGGGCACCACCGTGCTGGCCGGCGAAGTCGGCGCCACGACTCCCCCATCGCCCTCGCCGATCACCACCCCGTCGCAACGCGGGAGGGCTCGTGGCAGGTCATCGTCCGCGACGGTCGCCGGGTCCCACACGGACACGTCCCAGCCGGCGGCTTCTGTGGCCGCGGACCGGGCGGCCACGCTGTCCGGCGCGCGGACCAGCTCGAGATGCAACCGAGGCGGTTGTCGACCTTCCACTGTGCCCCCCGACTGTCGGGTGAGGTCCCCCGGTAGCATACGCGCCGGACTCGCGGTCATCTCCTGGCTCCGGACAGTTCGAAGGATCGTTCGATCACATGATCCGTCTCATCGCCGCCATCGACTCTCGACGAGGCATCGCCACCGACTCGGGCATCCCATGGAAGCTCCCCGGTGACACCGCGTACTTCCACGAGAAGACGGCCACGGGGCTCATCCTGATGGGCTTCGCCACCTACAGCGAATTCGCGGCGCCGCTCCACGGAAGAGAGAACTTCGTGCTGAGCGCCAAGGGTGGTCGCCTGCGAAAGGGCTTCCGGGCAGTGGCCGGCCTCGACCAGCTGGGTGCTGCTCATCCGAGGGAGGACATCTGGGTCATCGGTGGTGCCACCGTCTACGCGGAGACGATCGCCGAAGCAGCAGAGCTGCTGCTGACCCAGGTCGTCGGCGACTTCGACTGCACCAAGTTCTTCCCCGAGTACCGGGCCGAGTTCCAACTCGCCCTCGAAGGCGACGACCACGAGGAGGGCGGGGTGTCGTATCGATTCGAGACCTGGCGACGCGCTGCACCGAAATCGACCTAGATCCCGCCGTTAAAACATTCCGAACAGTATTGCATACTGATCAGAATCCTATAAACTCGCGGCATGCCCCGGGGGATCACGAAGCGGAGGCCCCTCACGATCACGGCCCTGCTCGATGCGGCAATGGAGCTGTTCGCCGAGCAGGGGTACGGCGCGACGTCGATCGCCGACATCTGCACGCAGGCGGGGCTGACCAAGGGCGCCTTCTACTCCAACTTCGCCAACAAGGACGCCTTGTTCCTGGCGCTGCTCGACCGCAGCTGGGAGCGCAGAGCAGCGTGGATCCGTCGGGCGATGACAGCCGGCCGCGAGTTGGACGGAGCGCCCGACCGGCGCAGGCGGGTCCCGGACCTCGTGGTGGACCGGCAATGGACGCTCGTCTCGGTGGAGTTCTCCCTGCACGCCATCCGCCATCCGGACGTCGCGCAACTCCTCGTCGAGCACGAGCGGCGTATCCGCTCGGAGCTCGCTGTTCTCGTGATCGAGGCGATGGAACGCGCCGGGCGAGTCCCCACGCTTCCGGTGGACGAGCTGGCTCGCATGGTCGTCGCCGTCAGCGAGGGCAGTGACATCCAGGCCCTGACCGATGGGGCGGCGGGCGCCGTGGCGCGCGCCGACCTGGGGCCCCGCGCCCTCACGGGCTTGCTCCGCCACTTCTCGCTGCCGCTCGACTCCGACGTTGCGCCCGCGAGCGCGGCTCTCCGATGACCGCGACACCACGTCCGGCCGTCGACCGGGGGGACATGGACCGCCGAGCCGCATCGCCCGCATCGCAACCGGGTGCCTTCGATCCGGTGGCGTCTCTCGACGACCTGCTGTCGCACGTCGGTCTCTCCAAGACGGAGGCCGGAGCCTCGGTCTCCTTCGCCGGACAAGATCCGATCGTGCCGGCGGCACATCGCCTCGGTGCGTGTATCGGGGTCCCCCTCATCGCCGGGGCGGTGGCGGCCGTCGCCCTCCATCGCCATCGGGGCGGGCCGGCACAGGACCTCCAGCTCGACCTGCGCCAGGCCGTGCACACCATCAATCCGGGCGCGTTCTGGCGTCCGACGCTGAACGGCGAGGTGGCGCCGCATCCGCTCGTGCTCGACAATCCCTTCCTGGTGACGCCGTACCGTACGGCGGACAGCCGCTGGGTCATGCCCTCGGCGGTCTATCCGCACCTGGTCGCCGCGTGGTGCCGATTCCTCGACGTGCCGCCCGATTCCGCCCGGGTCGCGGCGGCGGTCGGCCGGTGGGACGCCGCGGAGCTCGAGGAGACCGCCAACGCCATGGGCCTGCCGATCTGCGTCGTGCGCACCCCGGCGGAGTGGCGATCACACGAGCAGGGGGCGCGGTTGGCCACCCAGCCGGTCATCGGCCTCGAACGGATCGGCGACGCCCCGGTGCGCGACTTCGGAGCGGCCGAACGGCCCTTCGACGGCCTCCGCGTGCTGTCCTTCACCCACGCCGTCGCCGGCCCGACCGTCGGGAGGGCCCTGGCCGAGCACGGGGCGGACGTGCTCTGCGCCACCCGCCCCAACGACTACGAGCACGAGTTCATTTACGCGGAGGCCAACGTCGGCTCCCGGAGTGCCTACCTCGACCTCGACCGTCCTTCCGGCCGGGAACGGGCCGCACGCCTCCTCGAGGGGGCCGACGTCGTGGTCGACAACCACCGGCTTGGTTCGCTCGCACGCCGCGGGCTCGATCCCAGGCAGCTGGCGGAGCGGTACCCCGGGATCGTGTACGTCTCGGTGAACTGCTACGGCCCGAGCGGCCCGTGGGCCGGACGCGGCGGCTTCGACATGAACGGTTCCGCCGCATCGGGTCTCATGACCATCGAGGGCAGCCGGGCCGAGCCTCGGCTTCCCGTCACGGTGCTCGTCAACGACTACATCACCGGCTACCTGGGCGCCGTCGGCGCCATCGCGGCGCTGGTCAAGCGCACCACCGAGGGAGGCTCCTGGCACGTCACCGTGAGCCTGACGAGGACCGCCATGTGGTGCGGATCACTCGGCTTCGTCGACCCTGCGCTCGCCGGCTCCGACGAGGAGCACCGCCTGCGCGAGCCGCTCCCCTACGACGCCCCGAGCCCCCTCGGGGACGTCCACATGCTCGCCCCCGCCGTGCGGTTCTCGCGGACGCCGCCGCGCTGGCCCGACCCGATCCTCGTCCCGCGCGGGTCGAGCCGGGCCGAGTGGCGAGCCGCTCCGGCGCTCAGGGCGTGACCGGTTGGGTCGGCGGACCGGCGTCGGCCGCCCGTCGAGCGTCGTCGCCATCCGACGCCGAGGGGCCCAGCCCCCAGCTCCGGGCGATCAGGGACAGCGAGCGCAGCCGGGTCTCGTAGGAGTGCGACCGGGTCGAGAGCATGATCTCGTCCGCCCCGGTGCGCCCCTGCAACTCTCGGAGGCCCTCGGTGACCACGTCGGGGTCACCGATCAGGTGGGTCGACATGGCCTCGTCGACCATCGACCTCTCGGCTGCGGTGAACGGGTACCGCGCCGCCTCCTCCGGCGAGGGCAGCGGGCCCAGGCGGCCCGTCCGCAGCTGCAGGATGCTGAGCGCGGTCGAGCCCGACAGCCAGAGGGCTTCGGTCTCGCTCGGGGCGCAGAGCACGGACACGGCCACCATCGCCCTGGCCTCGGCGTGCAGCACCGACGGGCGGAAGTTCGACCGGTAGGCGCTCAGCGCCGCATCGAGGAGCGCGGGGGCGAAGTGGTAGGCGAAAGAGAACGGCAGTCCCAGGATCCCCGCCAGCTGCGCGCTGAAGAGGGACGATCCCAGCAGCCACACCTCGGGCAGATAGCCGCGGCCGGGATTCGCGAACGGGTGGCCCGGTGGACCGTCGCCCGGCAACAGGTAGTTGATCAGCTCCACGACGTCATCGGGAAAGGTGTCGGCCTGCATCTCCGGCGCCCGCCGCAGTGCCCGGACCGTGACCTGGTCCGTCCCGGGAGCACGCCCCAGCCCGAGGTCGATCCGTCCCGGGTGCAGCGCCTCGAGGGTCCCGAACTGCTCGGCCACCACGAGTGGGGCGTGATTGGGCAGCATGACGCCACCCGAGCCGACCCGCAGGGTGGTGGTGGCGTCGGCCAGGTGTGCGATCAGGACGGCCGGCGCGGAACTGGCCACTGCGGGCATGCCGTGATGCTCCGCCACCCACAATCGGTGGTAGCCGAGCCGCTCCACCTCTGCCGCGACCTCAATGGTCTCACGCAGGGCCTGGGCGGGGGTCGACCCGGTGGCCACGGTGGCGAGATCGAGCACGGAGAGAGGAACCACGCCCCGTACAACACGGAGACTCGCCCAAACCTTCCACGGGGGCTGGCACGGCCCGGTGGTGGAAGTGGTCCACCCCCGATCCCGGCTCTACCGACCCTGCCATCGGGTCGGCCGGGCACTCACGACCGGTAGCCCTCCCGGACACGGATCACGCCGAGGAGCTTCCGGGCCTCGTCCTCGAGTGGTGACCTCTGCAGCGGTGGCGTGCGAGCGGACAGCTCGAGGACATCGTCGGCATCGCCGGCGTCCGGGCCCCCCATGTGGATCAGAGCCCAGGCCATCTCGACGTCTTCGTGCGAGGCGCAGCGGTCGATCAGCCTGTCGATCCAGGGAACGCCGAGCGCCCGCAGATCATCGAGAAAGAACAGGTCTTCCACCCGCAGTGCTCCGTCGTGCGCCACGTCTCTGCCGTTGGTTGCCTCTGGCATCGGAGCACGCACCTCTCTCTCGCCGCTCGGAGGCAGGAGAGCGCTCCCTGCCCACGTCCCCGGCCCGCCGCTTAAAACCTATTATTTCGCTAGGTTTCATAGTATATGGTTCGGCCGGCGGGCCGGCGGCGCCATCCGATGACATGGCCCGCCGTGGAGAGGGCCGACCGCAGGCGTGACGCAAGGTCGTTCTGCTGCTGTCTTGTGATGGCCGAGATGGTGCGCCGAACAACGCGAGCGCGACCATCGAGGACGCGAAGGTCGGGGCCGGCAACAGCGGGAAGGGGCCGACGACGTCTCCCGGCGGGATTGGAGAAGCCGGTCCCGTCCGCCCTCTCGGCTCCCCGAGGCGACAGTCGCCCGGGCTGGGATCCATCGTAGATTGGAGGCCGGTCGGAGCCACCGGTCAGTCGACGCAGCATGGGAGGCACCCATGATGTTGCGAAGGGAATTCCTCGAGCTGCGCAGAGCGACACGGCCGATCGCCCTTGCCGCCGTCGTGCTTGCCGGCGCATCGGTCGCACTCACATCGACCCCCACCGGCGCGGCGACGTCGGCCAGCCACGCGCTCACCTCGAGCGTCGCCGCAAACGGTGAGTGGCCCGGGGTGGGCAAGATCTGCGAACCCGGTCCCGGCGGGGCCTCTGCGGTACGGGGGGTGGGGGCCAAGACCATTCACATCGCCGTCTTCAACGACGCCGCCAACACCGTTGAACCCGGGCTCGAGGAGGAGCTCGTGCAACAGGCCCAGGCCTTCGCCGCATGGTGCAACGCCTCGGGGGGCATCGACGGGCGGCACATCGTGATCGACGACCGCGACGCGGCGCTGTTCAACGCGGCACAGGTGACCGAGCAGGCGTGCCAGAGCGACTTCATGGCGGTCGGCGGCGGTATGGCGCTCGACCAGCCGTCCGTCCCCATTCGAGAGCAGTGCGGGCTGGGCCAGATCAGCGGCTACCTGGCCTCCGACGCCTCCGAGGTCGCCTCCGACCAGGTCAATCCCGGCGGTGGCAACACCGACACCTGGCCCTCGGGATGGTTCCGGGCGCTGGCCAAGGCCTATCCGCAGGCGGTCAAGAAGGCCGGCATGGGCGGGGCCAACACGCCCTCCGTCCTCGAGCCCGAGCACAAGTACGCGTTCGGCGCGGAGGCGCAGGGGTGGAAGGTCGTCGACTTCCAGGAGCCGCCGATAGCAGTGACCGACTGGGCGCCCTACGTCGAGGAGGCACAAAGCAAGGGGGTCGAGGCCCTCTGGCCCTCCCTGGACGACAACATCGTCCCCTACTTCCAGGCGATGACCACCGCCGGTTACCACCCTGCCTTCGTCATCCTCGGCGTCCAGTTCTACAACTCCACGACCAGTGGCGGCGTGGCCGCCAACCCCGGCCTCCCGCCGGTCTACCTCGAGACGGCATGGTGGCCGCTCGAGATGGCCTCGCAGAACCCCTCGACCGAGCAGCTCGTCGACGTCATGCACACGTATGCGAAGGGCGACGCGGTCGACTTCGACGACGAGGAGGGCGCGGAGTCCTGGCTCTTGTGGGCCAAGTCCGCCTCGGCCTGTGGTACCGATCTCACGGTCTCCTGTGTGCTGGACCACGCCGCGGCCACAAAGGACTGGGACGCGGGAGGGATTCAGGCGCCGATTGCGAGCCTGAGCTTGTCCAACCAGAAGCCCCAACCATCGCCCTGCTTTGCGCTGCTCAAGGTCGAGCCCGACAAGTTCGTCTACGACAAGGCACTCACAGACCCGACTCAGTCCATCTGGAACTGCAACCCGAAGAACGTCGTGCACCTGACGCCGCAGCAACTGCAGCAGCTGGCGTCCTTGTGACCTGAGTGCCGCCGAGGCACACCGGCTCAGCCCAGGTCGAAGGCCAGCGTGACCAGCTCGAAGGGCCGGAGCTCGAGCTGGACGGTTCCGTCGTCGTCGGCCAGCGGGAACACGGTGCGTTCGAGCAGATCGGTGCGGGCAACCGACACGAAGGGGCGGTGCAGCGTCACGCGCACGGGACCCCGAGAGCCCCACACCTCGCACAGGCGGACCACCACGGCATCGGAACGGTCGGCCCACTTGACGGCCTCCACACTCACCCCCGGCCGATCGACGGAGACCACCCGGCCCTCGCCCTGACCGGCACGCAGCGAGAGGGCGAGGTTGAAGTGCTCGGCCTCGGCGATGACGCCCGCCTCGCGCAGGTCGCCCTCGTGGGGGACCAGCGCGTAGGCGAAGTGATGTGAGCCCTGGTCGGCCTCGGGGTCGGGAAAGCCGGGGGCGCGAAGGAGCGAGAGCCGGATGGTGTGACCGAGGATGTCGTAGCCGTATTTCGATTCGTTGAGCAGGGCGACGCCGTAGCCGGGCTCGCTCAGATCCGCCCACCGGTGGCCGCAGACCTCGAAGCGCGCCTCGTCCCAGCTGGTGTTGGCCACGGTCGGCCGTTCGAGGTGGCCGTGCTGGATCTCGTAGGTTGCGCGCTGGGAACGGACGGAGACGGGGAAGGCCACCTTCAAGAACCGGTGCCGCTCGTGCCACTCCACGTCGGTGTGGAACTCGAGCCGACGACTTCCTGCGGACAGGCGCATGGTCTGGGTGATGGTCGAGGCCCCGAAGGAGCGGATGAACCGGACCGCGCCCCGGAGCGGATGACGTTCCACCACCTCGATCGAGTCCACGGCGGCCAGGTCGGTGACCTGGTCGAGATAGGTGCGGTCGACGTCCCAGGCGTCGAAGGCACGCGGATGGTCGTCGTGGAGCTGGAACAGGTTGCCGCGCCCATCCTCGGCCAGCGCCTCGCGGTCGGCAACGAGATCCCGCACCGACGTCAGCAAACCGTCGCCGTCCCACTCCACACGGAGAAGTCCGTTGTCCAGCCAGGCGTCGCCGGTGGTCACCGGCGCCGGGCCACCGGGAGACTGGTGGTCGGGCCGCACCATCGACCAGCCACACGCCGGTGCCGACACGACGGCGAGCGAACCGTCGGGCAGTTCGACCACCTCGGTCCGGTCGGTGGAAGACGGATTGAACGCCACCAGGCCGCCGGCCGCCTCTCCCCCGGCGAGGACGGTCTGCGCCTCGTCGACGACCGAGGCAGCGATGGCAAGCACCGCGGCCTGCTCACGTGCGGTGTCCTCGTAGACCCAGTGGATGCTGGACCCGGGGAGGATGTCGTGGAACTGGTGGAGCAGGAGCGTTCTCCAGGCTCCGTCGAGGTCGGCTCGACGGTCGAGCGACGCCGCCACCGACCACAGCTCGGCGGCCCGGAGGGCCTCCTCGGCACGACGGTTGGCCAGCTTGACTGCGGCCTGCGTGGTCAGGGTGGCCCGGTGGGCTTCGAGGTAGAGCTCGCCGACCCACACGGGGAGGTCGTCCGCCTCCCCGCCCAATCGATCGAGGAACTCTCCGACCGTGCCGATTTCCGCACGCGGGAGGCCATCGAGATCGCTCATGCGGCGGAAGCGCTCGACCATGGTGTGGTTCGGACCACCGCCTCCGTCGCCGTACCCGAAGGGGTACAGGTTGCGCGCGGTGCCGTTGGGCCCGACGCCACGGTCCTGACCGGCGGCCACCTCGACGACGGAGAAGTCGCCGTTGTAGGTGTCGGCCGGGGGGAAGTGAGCCAACAGCCGGCTGCCGTCATGACCCTCCCACCAGAAGGTTGTGTGTGGAAAGCGGTTGGTGTCGTTCCAGGACATCTTCTGGGTGACGAGTGAGGTGACGCCGGCCCCGCGAGCGATCTGGGGCAGGGCGGCCGAGTAGCCGAAGACGTCGGGAATCCACAGTTCATGCGTCTCGACCCCGAATTCCTCGGCGAAGAATCGCTTGCCGTGGACCAGCTGGCGCACCAGGGACTCGCCCGAGGGGACGTTGGTGTCCGGCTCGACCCACATGCCCCCGACCGGCTCCCACCTTCCCGAGCGGACCTGTTCCCCGATCTGTTCGAACAGGTCGGGGTAGTCGTCCTTCATCCACTGGTACTGCACAGCCTGGCTGCAGACGAAGCGGTGCTCGGGGTAGCGCTCGAGCAAGCGCAGCTGGTTGGAGAAGGTCCGGGCGCACTTGCGCCTGGTCTCGCGGAGCGGCCACAGCCAGGCGCAGTCGATATGGGCGTGACCGACCGCCACGACGGCGTTGGCCGAGGACGTGGGCCGGTCGAGGAGCGGAGCCAGCACATCCCGGGCCGGGGCGACCGAGGAAGAGACGTTCTCGGGATCGACGATGCCCCGCGCCTTGTCCAGCACCCCGATGATCTCCTCGGATCGGTCGGGGTCCAGTGCGGCGAGCTCGAGCAGGATCTGCAGGTCCAGAAGGAGCCCCTCGACCGACCGGTCGGCGACCGCCAGCTCGGCTGTCCGGAGGGTGTAGAGCGGTGCGCCCCGGTAGTCGGGCAGGAGCAGGGGCCAGTCGGCCAGGAGCCAGGGCGGGATCGGATTCGCTGCGGCCTCGACGAAGAACTCGACCGGCTCGCCCCCGTGGGCCTCGGGGGCGAGCACGAATTCACGGTGCCGGTGGTGGAGTCCCTGGACGGGCCGGAGCCCGGTGTCCCAGATCTGCCCCTCGGCGGTGAAGCCGACCAACTCGTCACCTCCGAGGTGGACGAGGGCCACCGCTTCGGCCCCGGCCCACGAGTCCGGGATCGATCCCCTGAGCCGGAACCACGTGGTATCCCACATGCCTCCCCAGGCATCGCCCACCTCGAACGGGGTGAAGGGGCGACGAACGGCCTCGACGGCCGGAATGGGCTCGCCGTGCAGGTGGTGGGCCGACACCTCCAGCGGGGCACGCGGCCCGTAGATCGCCGGGCGCACCACCGTCTTCAAGAACTGTCGCACCGGGTGGGGGCCGTCAGCCATCGGCCCAAGTCTGGCAGCAGTGTCGGACCGCCGACCCGGCGGAGTGGAAAGCCGGCCCTGGGCCGCGTCAGGTCGGCAGGTGCTCCCGCGGTGCGTGCACGCGTGGTCGCGTGATCTCGAAGAACCCGTCGTAGCGCGAGAGCACCTGGATCGCGTCCCAGAGCTCGACCGCGCATGGTCCCGTCGGGGCCGGTGCCATCACGGGTCCCTTGAAACCATGGGGCGGATCGGATCGCACGACGATTGCCGGCGTCTGTGTCTTGGGCCCACCAAAGGCAGAGGCGACCTCCATGGCCCGACGAATCGGGACATCCCACCTCTCGTCGTCGGCCGCGTCCAGCAAGCGGGCCTCGAGCCCGGCTGCAACGACACAGTCGGCAAGGATCTCCGTGGTCCGGGGGCGCTTCGCGACGAAGTACCGCCGGCCCCATTCCGAGTAGATCCGGTCCACGGCATCCTCGCCGACTTCAGCGCGTGCTGCTTCGAAGATCCGCAGCATCCGGTGGGAGATGGCGTGCCCCTCCAATGCCTGCTGCCGGTATTCCTCGGGAACGGTCGGTGCCACGTCGTAGTCGTCCCGGATCTCGAGGCAGTAGGAGCGCCAGAAGACGGTCAGGTCGCGAGCGGGCGCGACCTCTCGCACCCAACGCGACGTGACCCAGGCCCAGGGGCAGCTGGGATCGACGAACACCTCGACGTCTGTCACGGACGAGAGGCTAAGCCAGCTCCCGGTCTCCTCGTCCGACGCAAGGATTCGGTCTGGGCTCCGCGCCACGAGGAGCGGCCAGAGTCACGGTCCGAAATGGCTCCTGACCTGGAAGGTTGTGGCCGCCGGCCCATGAGGGCGGGCCCTGCTCACCGGGGCCGCTCCCGGACGACCTCAGCCGGGCTCTTGTCGTCGCGCAGTCCGAGAAAGCGCGCCTGGCGCAGCCGAGCGTCGCTCGTCCATTCGGCGAATCCGATCTGCGCGACGAGCTCGGGCTTCGTCCAATGCGCGCCGCGCGGGATCGGCCGCGCGTCCACGAACACCGGCTTCGCCAACTCCAGCTTGCGCAGCCGTCCACCGAGGTCGCGGAGTATCGCGTGGGTGTAGCCGGTGCCGACCTTGCCGGCGTAGCGGAGGGAGCCGTGCTCGTAGTAACCGACAAGGAGGGCACCGAAGTCTGTCCGGCTGCCGGCGGGTTCGGTGTAACCGCCGATGACGAACTCCTGTTCCCAGACGCACTTCAGCTTCAACCAGTCCTTCGATCGGCCGGCGACGTACGGTGCGTCGGCGCGCTTCGCGATGAGCCCCTCCCAGCCGGATCGGCAGGCCTCGGCGAACCGCCGCTGCGAGTCACCGTGCCAGGACTCGGTGTGCTCCAACGCCGAGCTCGGCCGGATCGTCCTCGTCAACCGGGCCCGACGCTCGACGAGCGGCCGGGCGGCGAGATCCTCACCATCGACCTCCAGGAGGTCGAAGACGCAGTAGACGACCGGGTACCCGGCCACCAGCGCGGGAGAGGGCGCGGTGAGTCCGAGACGCTGCTGGAGACGGGTGAAGGACGTCTGGTCAGCGTCGTAGGCCACCACCTCGCCGTCGAGCAGGAGATCCCGGGACCGTTGAGCCGCCACAGCGGCATGGACCTCGGGGTAGGTGCCCGTGAGATCCTTGCCGTTGCGCGACTCGAGTCGCACGACAGTGCCCCTTTTGCGAGCGACACAGCGCTCTCCGTCGAATTTGCGCTCCAACAGCCAGTCGTCGCCGAAGTCACGACGGTCGGTCAAGGTGGCCAGCATCAGCGGGATCACCATGCCGACATCGTCCCACGAGGGTTCGAGGCGCACACGCGCCGGCGTGGCCCTTAGTCTCTCTGCAGGCATCTCGCGACTCGCAACGAGACCGTGAGACCCAGTGCGAGTCGAGTGACGACAACTCTGAACGACCGACCGAATCGCCCGACCGAAAGGAGGCGCCGATGCCTGCTGTGACCGTCGATGACCTGTCGAAGCTGCCGACAATCCCCGTTCCCGACCGGGAGGCGACGGCCGAACGGCCGGTCAGGTCCGTGACCACCGCCCCGAGCGGGCTCGAGGGAGAGGGGTTCCCGGTGCGGCGGGCCTTCGCCGGCCTGAGCCTGGCCGACCTCGACCCCTTCGTGCACATGGACCAGATGGGCGCGGTCGACTACGCGCCGGGTGAGCCCAAGGGAACCCCCTGGCATCCTCATCGGGGCTTCGAGACGGTGACGTACATGATCGACGGGACCTTTGCCCACCAGGACTCGCAGGGGGGCGGTGGCCTCATCACCGACGGGGCCACACAGTGGATGACGGCGGGTGGGGGGATCCTGCACATCGAGACGCCACCCGAGGATCTCGTCGTCTCAGGGGGTCTCTTCCACGGGATCCAGCTGTGGGTGAACCTGCCGGCAAGGGACAAGATGATCCCCCCGGCCTACCAAGGGCTCGAAGCCGACCAGGTGGCTCTCGTCTCGACCCCCGACGGCGGCGCCCTGGTGCGGGTGATCGCCGGCCGGCTCGGTGAACACCAGGGGCCCGGCTCCACGCACACGCCGATGGCGCTGATGCATGCCAGCGTCTCTCCCGGTGCTCTGCTCGCAGTGCCCTGGGATCCCGGCTTCAACGCCCTCGTCTACGTGCTCGCCGGATCGGGACGCGCCGGGAGCGACGGGAGGCCGGTCCGAGACGGTCAGTTGGTGGCGTTCGATCCCGGCGACTGGATGGCCGTCAGAGCGGACGACCGCCAGGACTCCGGCACCGACCACCTCGAGATCCTCCTCCTGGGAGGCCGGCCGATCGGAGAGCCCGTTGAGCACTACGGACCGTTCGTGATGAACACCCGCGAAGAGATCGGGCAAGCCTTGGAGGACTTCGAGGCCGGTCGCTTCGGGTCCATTCCCCCGAACGCCCTGATGCCGCATGTGCCGGACCCCGATCCGGTCCGGGCCGAGCACACCGGGATCTGATGCGGCGCCCCACCGATCCGCCACCGACGAACCGTCACTTTCCACCGAGCCAACGACACTCCGAGGAAGAGGAGAACGATGAACCTTGAGCAGACTCTCGAGAAGATTGTCGAGAACGCCCACGAAGAGCTCCGTATCGTGCGGAAGCGAGCCGAACAGAAGACGGCCGCTCGTGACCACGGCAAGGACTATCACGAAGCTCAGGCCGCTGCCGATCGGCTGGACCACTACGCCCACCTGGTCCGTGGATTACACGACGCCGAATACAAAGACGGCTGGCGGCACGAGAGCTCGCCATGAGGACGGTCGGCTCGCCTCTGTCGTGAGGGGATCCGCACCCGCGACCCGCACGGAGGAGTAGAGGTAGACAATTCGCAGATGGCGGATCATCCTTTACTGCATGCACCTGCTCGCATCGTCCGCTTCCAAGCCGTGGCGTCGGCACATGTGGCTCGGGGCACTGACTCTGGCCACATCGGCCGCGTTCGTCATCGGCGCTGCGGGAGGCTCGGACGCGCAGGCACTGGGCGCGCCCCCCGCCCGAGCCGACTTGTCGTCCACGCATCACAAGCACCAGACCAACCACAAGCCCAAGAACAACAGGAATCAACAGAGCGGGAGCAGGCCCTGCCTCGAGGGGAACTGGAACGTGACGAGCATCACCTTGAGTACGACCGGCCTGAGCTTCACCGGTGGTGCCGGCACGACGGTGGACATCATGTCCAATGGGAACGCACTCGGGAATTTCACGCCCGGCGCACCCCTCACGGGCAGCGAGGGCTCAGCGAAGTTCAACGGCACCGTGACCGACCACTACGGCTTCTCACCCAAGACCACGGCGCACTCGGGCTCCTTCCCGGTCTCGACGGTCACCGACGACGCCACCATCACGGTGGCGGGCGTCACCAGGGCCGTCACGTCCTCGCCCGAACAGGGCTCGTACAGCTGCAGCGGAAAGGACCTGTCGCTGACGTTCACCAGCGGTGGCAACACGCTGACGTACCAACTGTCCCCTGCCGGCTGACGACAACGACAGCCGCCCTCGGGCCGGCAGCGGGGAACGCGAATGCCTGCGGGTGCACGGGCTCCGTGTGACGGTCAATCCTGACGTCGTCATCACGTTCGCCGTGTCGAACGACGAGGCGAAGGAGATCGACGGGACGTCGGAGTCACCAGTTCCGTACTCCGGCTCGTGCCGCAGCCGAACGGAGTACGCCCCGGTCGGTCCCCGGGTCCCTCGCCAGAGGGCCCTCTGCGTTGGCCTATTCGCCGATTCCGTAGAGAAAATCGTCGAGCGTTCTCCAGCCGTCCTCAGTGATCCCGCCGGGGTGCCAGGTGACCACCACGGCCACCCGGTCCGGGTCACGGCCGACGACTGCGACCCAATCGGTGTGGTCACGCCGGGAGTCGAGGGCTTTCCGATCCTCCAATTCGCTTGCGATCCTCTGCAGTTCATCGTCTGACTCGACCTCCACGACGAAGGCCTCCAGACCGACACGGCCAGCTCCCCCGACCAGACCTCTCCCCAGCGCTCGCAACACGATGACCTGAGGCCTGTCGCTCCCTGGAGCGCTGATCGCCGCCAGTTGGTCCATTTGGGACAGCAACGTGAAATCGAGGACCTCGCGATAGAAGTCAATCGATCGGTTGAGATCAGCCACGTTCATCACGACACCCTGAAAGTTCATCCTTCGCTCCAAATCTTCAATCGAGCGGAGGCACCTCGCGGAGCCTCCGTACACCCAGGCTGCACCTTCCACCCAGAGCCGCCCAGGCCTGCCGGATCACGAGTCAACCGTGGGCCAGGGCGTGCGTCAACGTCGCACGGTCCCGTACGTTCTACCGTTTCTCGGGCGATCCTGCGAAGCTTCCGATCGCTCGACCGACGGCGTCATCGACGCCGGTGGCACGTCGGCTCCGGTTACAGGCGGGAGACGAGCTCGGCCACGATCTCTGCCGCTGTTTGTGACTGCCTGGCGAGCGCAACGCTCTGACCTGCCCACTGAGAGAGCGCTTCGATATCACCCGTGGTCCCCACCATCGGCGGTGCCGGCTCGTAGCGGACGATTGCCTCGCCCGAGGCAAAGTGGGCGACGACGTCGCCGAATCCGGGTCGACTCTCCAGGGGTGGCCGCCCGGCGGCCTCCCACATCTCGGCCGTCGAGTTGCGCAGGGCGCGGTGGGGCGAGTCGGGCCAGTCGACGTCGTAGAGATCGGGGTACCACTGCGCATCGGTCTCGTTCGCCTTGATCAGGCGACTGCGGTACTCCTCGTGGATGGGCATCTCCCGGGCCAGGAGGAACCGGGTTCCCACCCAGGCCGCCTGAGCGCCCAGGGCGACCACGGCGGCCACGCCGCGAGCGTCCCCGATCCCGCCGGCGGCGATGACCGGCACCGGCGCCACCGCGTCCACGACGGCGGGCACCAGGGGAAGCGTCGCAATCTGACCCCCGACGTGCCCCCCAGCCTCCCAACCTTGCGCCACAATGACATCGACTCCGCTGGCGACTGCCCGCCGAGCCTCTTCGGCGCTTCCGACCGTACACAGAACGAGTCCGTTCGCATCGTGGACCCGATCGACGTAGCCCGCGGGATCCCCCAAAAACAGCGACACGATTCGCAGTCCCGCTTCGAGGGCCTCGTCGAGACGATGGTGCTGATCGGAGGTGAGAACCAAGTTGCCGCAAAAGGGACGATCGGTCAGCGCCGCCGTCTCGCGAACCACGTCACCGGCGGGAGTGGACCACGTCAGCGTCACCATGCCGAGCCCACCGGCATTCGAGACCGCTGCCGCCAGTTCGGGCACCGCCACCATGGCCGCCAGGACGATCGGCTGTTCAATCCCGAGCAGCTCGCAGACCGGCGTTCGCACCACCACCACCACCACCTACCCTTTCGCTTCGACTCCCCCGCCGTCGCCGACCAGCCTCGATGCGGACCCTCCCGGCCGACCCAGGAACACCCGCTATGACTCGTACGAGGTCGGCGTCGAACCGGGGGCCCGCTTGTTCCATCCGTGAAAGCTCGAGTAGTCGCCCGCACTCCAGGCCTCGCGCAGCCCGGGCTTGCTCAGGTCCCAGTCGGGGCGGATCTCGCTCGTGGCGGCGCACAGGTCGCGCCAGAGGTCGGCGAAGGACGGGCGTCCCCAGAACCAGTAGCCGTTGTAGAGGCTGTGGATCACCAGGCCCGGCTTGAGGACCAGGGTGTGGGGGATCATCGGGTCGTGCTCGGGGTCGGTGTACTCCTGGATATCGAGGTCCTTCTGCACCGTCCGGGCGGGATCGGACAGGAAGGCCCATTGGGCGCCCACCGAGCCACGGAACTCTTGTGACGAATGGTGGTCGTCGGTCGAGATCGTGGCGATCTGGGTGTAGGCGACGGCGACCTTCGAGTAGTTCGCCGCCAGCTCCAGGTGCTGCTGGTGCTCCTTCGGGCAGTAATTGCCACGCGCCAATGTGAGGATCAGCGGGTCCTCGCCCTGGATCTCGCTGAGCTTGCGCACCGTGTTGGTGTGATCCGGCAGGGCGTAGTCGGGGAAGGTGCCGCCGGGTTTGATGTCGGATCGCATGGATCATCGCCTCCCTCGTCGCCGCAGGCGCGCAGCCTTCGGGGTGGAGTCGAGCCCGTCCCTTCTGGCGACGGGCCAGCTGACAGCACGAGAATATCCTTTCGCGACCGCCGAGTCACCCCCGCCTGCGCTGCACCGCCGTCACCACGGGAGCGCGTCCTTCACCTGTTCCTCGGGTCGTCGACCGGGTCGATGTAGTCCAGACCAAGCGGCCCGATGGCCGACACCTGTGTGACATAGGCGCCGGACTTTGCCCAATGGAAGTGAGGGGTACCACCGGGGAGCACGATGACGGCGCCCGGCGGGTACGCCTGCAGTTGTTCGTCGTCGAACCGGCTCCCCAGACCGATGTAGAAAACGCCGGACATGACCGTATAGACGCGGTCCTCCGGATGCTGATGCGGCATCAACTTGACGCCTGAGGGCACCTTGACCCTGATGACGTAGGGCGCCGCTTCGGAGGGCTGACCGACGACGACCGCCAGGCGCACCGACGGCGGGAACGCCGGGAAGGGCTTCCAGTCGATGTCCTCGGGCAGGACCGACCTGAAGATGGCCTGGTCTGGTTGGTGGATCCGCATCATTGGTGGACCTCCCGACTCGCGAAGCGAGTATTCCAGCTCTCTGCAC
Source organism: uncultured Acidimicrobiaceae bacterium (assembly GCA_963826835.1). Classification (GTDB taxonomy): domain Bacteria; phylum Actinomycetota; class Acidimicrobiia; order Acidimicrobiales; family RAAP-2; genus Bog-473. The sequence goes on along the minus strand of CAWGYK010000010.1, from coordinate 313,690 downwards.
GATCATCAACGGTCCGCATCGGATCGCGGAGCACGGTGGGATCCCCCACGGCGCCCGCCCGGACCCTCGACTTTCGCTGCCGGGTACGATCCCGCTGACGTACGGACGAAGGAGGTCATATGAGCACGACCCCTCTAGCCGACTATGCGCTCCTTTCGGATCGGCACAGCGCTGCGCTGGTGAGCCGGGACGGGTCGATCGACTGGTTGTGCTTCCCACGCTTCGACAGCCCGTCGATCTTCGGTCGTCTCCTCGGTGACGAAGCCGGCCACTGGTCGATCGGTGCGACAGGCGCCATACAAGCGACCCGCCGCTACCTGGACCGCACGATGGTGCTGGAGACCACCTTCCACACGCCGACGGGCACGGTCGTCCTGACCGACGCCCTGGCCATGGGCGACGGCAACCGGGGGCATGAGCTCGGCAAGGGCGCCCCGCATCTCCTGCTGCGGCGCGCGGCATGTGTCGATGGAGAAGTCGAGGTGGCCATCGAGTACGTCCCGCGCCCCGAGTATGGGCTGGTCCATCCCTTGTTCGATGCCGTCGACGGCGGAGTGACCGCGTTCGGGGGCGCCGACGTGCTGGTCCTCTCGTCTCCTCTGTCTCTGGCCGTCGACCGCTCGGCGGTCTCGGGCAAGCTCCAGCTCCGCCAGGGCGAAAGCGCCGGCTTCGCCCTTCACCACGCCAAGCAGGCCGATACAGACCCGGCCAGAGTCTGGAGCCAATCCGAGATCGGCGCACGGTTGGACGACACCGTTTCGGCATGGGAGTCGTGGTCGGAGCTCCACCAGGCCTACGAGGGCCCGTGGCGAGACCTGGTGCACCAGAGCGGGCGGGTCCTCCAGGCACTGTCCTTCGCCCCCACCGGTGCGATCTGCGCGGCGGCCACCACGTCGCTGCCGGAGGCAGTGGGTGGCACGCGGAACTGGGACTACCGCTACACCTGGGTCCGGGACGCTTCTTTCACGATCGAGGCCTTGTGGGTGGCGGCCTGCCCCGACGAAGCCAACGAGTTCTTCGACTATGTGACCACCTCTGCGGCAGGCTCGCTCGACCGCGGCGGCGACCTGCAGATCATGTTCGGCATCGGCGGCGAGCGGGATCTGACCGAGCGGGAGCTGCCGCGCCTGGAGGGCTGGCGACACTCCGGCCCCGTTCGGGTCGGCAACGGTGCCTGGAACCAGCGCCAACTGGACGTCTACGGCGAGTTGCTCAGCGCCGTGTACCGCCTCTCCGACCACCTGTTCGACGCCTCGGGACGGGTTGGGCCGACGGCCGCCCCGGACAAGTGGGGTCAGCCACCCGATCTGGCACCAGCCACGCGACACTTCTTCGTCCAACTGGCCGACACCGCCGCCGAGCGCTGGCAGGAGAAGGATCAAGGGATCTGGGAGATTCGGGGCGAGCCCCGCGACTTCTTGTACTCCAAGCTGATGTGCTGGGCGGCGCTCGACCGGGCGGTGGCGTTGGCCGGTCAACTCGACGCCTCCGATCGAGTCGATGCATGGAAGCACACTCAGGACCAGATCCGTGAGGCGATCCTGACCAAAGGCTGGAGCGACCGGGCCAACGCCTTCACCCAGTCCTTCGGCTCGGACGAGCTCGACGCCTCCAGCCTGATGCTGCCTCTGGTCGGGTTGTTGCCCGCGGACGATCCCAAGGTGCTGGCGACGATCGACGCGACCGAAGAACGCCTCACCGACGCGCGGGGGCTGGTGTACCGCTACCGGTCCCATGACGGGCTCGAGGGTGAAGAAGGCACGTTCCTCCTGTGCACCTTCTGGCTGGCTCAAGCCTTGGCCAGAGCCGGACAGACGGCCCGGGCGCGCAGCGTCTTCGAGCGGGCCGCGGCGTTCGTCAACGACGTCGGCCTGCTCTCCGAGGAGGTCGATCCCGTCGGCGACGAGCTCTTGGGCAACTTCCCCCAAGCCTTCAGCCACATCGGGCTCGTCAACGCTGCGTGGGCCATCTCCGAGACCGAGGGCAGACAGAAATCGCCTGCCGGAGATGCCCCCGCCCCGACGGATCCGTCGGATCGATCCTCGGCTTCAGCCCCGACCGCGCCGGGCGGCCCCTCGGCCTGAAGAGGTCATCGAATCCGTATCGACCGCGGCCCGCTCGGATCAGAGACAGGGTCTGGACACCGACGACGAGCAGCGCGAGTGTGGTGCGAGGACCTGCTCCCGTGGGCGGGCCAGTGGCTATCGGCCCGACGGAGAGGAGCTGCGGTCGTGGACATGAAACTCGAAGTGGTGGTGCTGCCCGTGTCCGATGTGGACCGGGCCAAGGGCTTCTATGCGTCACTGGGATGGCGCCTCGACGCCGATTTCCCCGGCGATGGCGGTTTCCGGGTCGTGCAGCTGACGCCGCCAGGCTCGGCATGCTCCGTCATCTTCGGCAGTGGCATCACCGCGGCCGTACCGGGCTCGGCTGACGGCCTGCAGCTCGTCGTCACCGATATCGAGGCGGCCCGGGCCGAGCTGGTCGGACGTGGTGTCGAGGTGAGCGAGGTGTTCCATGACGCAGGTGGAGTGTTCCACCACGCCGGCACCGAGGCACGCGCTGCGGGTCCGGCTCCAGAGCACAAGACCTATGGATCGTTTGCCTCGTTCAGCGATCCGGACGGCAACAACTGGTTTCTTCAAGAGGTGACAACGCGCCTTCCCGGGCGCTGACCTCGCGGAGCGGAGACTCGCCGGGTCGGCCGCAGTTCACCAACAGGAGGTTCACCGATGGCAGCCACCTACGATTCCGCCACCGACCTGGCCGCCGCTCTTCGTCGGGCCGAAGAAGCTCACGGCCACCACGAAGAGGAGATCGGGCATGCCGACCCGGACTGGCCGGATTGGTACGCGCAGTACATGGTGGACGAGCAGTCCGCGCCCTCCGGTGAGGCCGGCGCCCCGGCGGCGAGCACATGAGCAGCTACGACGCCATCGTCTTGGGCGGCGGCTCGCCGGGCGAGCACTGCGCTGGGGAGTTGGCCGACGGCGGACTGCGGGTCGCCGTCGTCGAACGCCAGCTCGTCGGCGGCGAGTGTTCCTATTGGGCCTGCATCCCTTCCAAGACGCTGCTGCGCCCCGGGGAGGCGGCTCAGGAGGCCCGCGAGGCGGCGTCAAGCGCCCAAGTCGACGTCGAAGCGGCGCTGGCCTATCGCGATTTCATGGTCTCCAACTACTCCGATGCCGGCCAGGAGCGTTGGCTGGCGGACAAGGGCATCGACCTGCTCCGCGGGACGGGACGGTTGGCCGGGGTGGGCGTGGTCGAGGTGGACGGTGTGCCCCACACCGCGGAGAACATCGTGGTGGCGACCGGCTCGGATCCGGTCGTGCCACCCGTCCCGGGCCTGGCCGACCTGGAGGGTGTGTGGTCCAACCGCGAGGTGACCGGCATGAAGGCCGTGCCACGGCGCCTGCTGATCCTGGGTGGTGGGCCGGTCGGCGTCGAGATGGCCCAGGCCGTGCGCCGCCTGGGCGGTGAGGTGGTCGTGGTCGAAGCGGCGCAACGCGTGATCAGCCACGAGCCGGCGCCGCTGGGCGAGGCGCTGGGCGAGGTGCTGCGCGGCGACGGTGTCGAACTGATGTTGGGCGTCAAGGCGACCGGGGCCCGACGCGACGGCGAGGACTACGTCCTGGCACTCGATGACGGCAGCGAGGTGCGCGGCGACCACCTCCTCCTCGCCACCGGCCGACGCCCCCGCGTGGACGGGATCGGCCTCGACACGGTCGGCGTCCACGCCGACGCGCACGGCGTCCCGGTCGACACCCACCTGCGGGTCGGCGACCGGCTGTGGGCGATTGGCGACGTCACCGGCGTCCGGCTGTTGACCCACGTGGGGAAATACCAGGGCGAGGTCGTCGCCGCCAATATCCTCGGCGAACCCCGTCCGGCCAACTACGAGGCCATTCCCGACGTGGTGTACACGGACCCCCAAGCAGCGTCGGTGGGGGCCACCGAGGCCCCGTTCAGCGCCACCACCCCACTCTCCGAGGTGGCCAAGACCGCGACCTACACCCACGCCTACGCAAAATCCAACGGGTTCCTGACCGTCCTCAGCGACGGCGACCGACTGCTCGGAGCGTACGCTCTTGGCCCCGAGGCCGGTGAGTGGCTCCAGCAGGCCACGTTGGCCATCCGGGCCCGCGTGCCGCTCGACGTGCTGCGCGACACCATCCAGCCCTTCCCCACGTTCTCCGAGATCTTCGTCGCAGCGCTCAAGGCCCTTCGCAGCCAGATCAAGGCGGGTCGCCGATCGGCCTAGACCATTCGGTGAGACCTGATGCCCGAGTCGCGTGACTGCGGCGCGACCATGGCGGCGCCGGCCGCCTGGTTCGGGCAACCTGACACTGGTGTCAGGCACGGGATATATTGCCGCTACTTGGGATGGTCTCGGCGATACCACGAAGTGGGACTCGCCCGACCGAGTCGGGGGGATACAGATGACGTTCGAGAGGCAGGCGCCGGACCGTACGGGTGGGCAACGTCGGGCCGACAGTTGGCGACCACGCCGGAGAGGTCGGAACGTCGCTGTCGCCGGCGTCGCCGTTGCGTTCTTGACACCGTTGACCCTGGCGCTCTCCTCCGGCGGGCCGGCCGCTGCATCCTCCGGCGTCAACCCGAACGGGGTACTCAAGTACGGGTTCGACCTGAACAACGAGTTCGACAACGACTTCGCGCCGGCGACCGAGGAGAACGACTGCTCCTACACGGTCACGTCGAACATCTACCAGTCGATGACGACCCCGGGGAACACCGGCATCGGCGGTGGCGTGGCCCAGAGCTGGACGGTGTCCAACAACAGCTCGACGATCACCTTCACCATCAGGCCCGGCCTCACCTTCTCGAACGGCCAACCCGTCACCTCTGCCGATGTGGCGGCCAGCCTCAACCACACGAAGACGAGCCCGTTGCGTTCGTCGCTGTTCGCAATCTCGAGCATCGAGACGCCCAGTCCCTCGACGGTGGTCGTCAATCTCAGCAAGCCCACCGCCGGGGACTTCCTGTGGGCGTCCACCTACGTCGACGGCCAGATCTACCCGGCGAACGCCATCGCCACGCAGTCCACCCAGCCGGTGGGTGCGGGCCCGTTCGTGCTCAAGAGCTACAGCCAGGGTTCGTCCATCGTTCTCGCGAAGAACCCGAAGTACTGGGACTCGAAGGCGTACCCCCTGGGTGGGGTGGACTTCACCCAGGTGACGCAGGGTCCTGAGGCGGCGACGGCCCTCACGTCGGGTGCGGTCGACATGATCGAGGTCGAGCCCGAGAACTACCCACAATTGAAGAGCGACCCGAACATCGGCATCTCCGTCACGAAGTCCTACGACGCCATGGAGATCGAGTTGCGCCAGAACACGGGGCCGTTCGCCAACGAGAAGGTGCGTGCCGCGCTCGAGTACGCGGTCAACCGGGCGGCAGTGAACAACGTCGTCTTCGACGGGCTCGGTGCTCCCGCCTATCAGCCCGTGCCGTCGTGGTCTCCGGGCTACTCCAAGTCACTCGGCATCCCCGACCCCTACGACCCGGCCAAGGCCAAGGCCATGCTGAAGGCAGCCGGCTACCCCAAGGGCGTGAGCTTCAGCCTGATCATCCCGTCGGGTGACGCCACCTACGCCAGGGCGGCCGCCCTGCTCCAGTCGGAGATGGCCGCGGCCGGGTTCACGGCCAACCTGCAGCAGATTCCGGGGGCCGACTTCCTGACCGACGTCTATATCAAGAAGCAGGGCGACGCGCTCCTCAGCGAGCAGCTCACCAACGGAGCCGACCTGTCGAACGCCTACGAGGCCATGTTCGAGCCCTCAGGCTTCCCGGCCAACGGGCTGGGCTCGGTGAACCTCCAACTGACGCCGCTGATCGAACAGGCCAACGCATCGCTCAGCCCGAGCCTGCAGGGCCCGCTGATGCAGCAGATCGACAAGATGGTCCTCCAACAAGGGCTCCTGGTGCCCATCGCGTTCATGCCCTCGATCGTCGCCTACAACAAGAATCGGGTGGGCGGGAACGTCGTGGCGCCGATCGGTCAGTGCCGCTCGGACCTCGCCGGCATCTACATCAAGAACTAGCGGACGTCTCGACGTAGCCAGGAGAACAGCCGCCAGTGCATCGGATTACACCCGCGCAGTGCCCTAGACGGCGGTAATGGCGTCGGGCGGCAGTGGATCACTGCTGACATTCGTCGCGCGTCGGCTGCTCATCACCTTCCTGCTGCTCTTCCTGATCACGGTGGGCGTGTACTCGCTCATCCTGATCATCCCCGGCAACCCCGCCATCGCCCTGGCCGGAGGCACGAAGGCCACCCCGGCGGAGATCGCCAAGATCACGAACCAGCTGCACCTGAACGAAGGCTTCTTCGCCCAGTACTGGAACTGGCTGAGGGCGGCGCTGCACGGAAACCTCGGCAATTCCCTCTTCAACAACGAGACGGTCGCCTCCGGCATCGCCGCCCGCTTCCCGGTGACCCTGAGCGTGGCGGCCGGCGGCATGGTGGTGGCGATCCTGCTCGGCGTCCCGTCCGGCATCCTGGCCGGGCTGCATCAGGGCACGGCGCGCGACCGCGGCGTCACCGTGGGCTCGAGCATCGCCGTCGCCATCCCCGACTTCTGGCTCGCCATGTTGTTAGTGATCGTGTTCGCGGTGAAATTGGAGTGGCTGCCGGCGCTCGGGTACACACCGTTCACGCAGTCGCCCGCAGAGTGGTTTCAGGACCTCCTGCTGCCGTGGTTGGCGCTCGGCATCGGCGGCTCGGCCGTGATCGCGCGCCAGGTCCGCGGCGCGCTCATCGACACCTTGGACCAGGACTACATGCGGACCGCGGTGGCCAAGGGGCTGAGCCCACGCATGGTGGTCGGGAAGCACGCCCTGAAGAACGCCCTGAGCCCGGCCGTGACCGTGATCGGCATCCAGTTCGGGTACCTCCTCGGGGGCACCCTCATCATCGAGCAGATCTTCTCCCTGCCCGGGCTGGGCACCTACATCATCCAGGCCATCAGTGACAAGGACATCCCAGAGATCCAAGGCGTGGTGCTGGTGGTGGCCTTCGCCTTCGTCCTCATCAACCTGGTCGTCGACATCATCTACGCCTATCTGAACCCGAAGATCCGGCTCTCGTGAGGACCGTCCGATGAGTACGTGGGGCACCCCGGACGCCGGCGACCCGTTCGTCGGGTTGACCGACATCCCCGAGACGGGTGACAGCCCGGACGAGCTGCCCGAGCGGCGGCCCGGATTCTGGGCCCGCTTCCTCCATCAGCGCTGGGCCATCGCCGGGTTGGTCTTCCTGCTGATCGTGATCGTCGCCGCCATCTTCGCTCCTCTCGTCGCGCCGCACGCTCCCGACGCCCAGGACATCAACGCGATCAACGCAGGACCGTCCGCCTCCCATTGGCTGGGGACCGACGACCTCGGGCGCGACATCCTCAGCCGCCTGATCTGGGGCGCTCGCATCTCGTTGCGTGTCTCGTTCGAGATCGTTGCCCTGGCGGCCATCGTCGCCATCCCTCTCGGCCTCATCGCCGGGTTCTTCCGGGGCGCGGTCGATTCCGTGATCATGCGGACGATGGACGCCCTCTTCTCCTTCCCGCCGCTGGTCCTGGCGTTGACCGTGGCCGCCCTCCTCGGTGCCGACATCAACGACGCCGCCATCGCCATCGCCATCGTGTTCGTCCCGGGCTTCGTGCGACTCCTCCGGGGCGAGGTCATCGCCGTACGCGAGGAGGCCTACATCGAATCGGCCCGGAGCCTCGGGGCGACCTCCAAACGCCTCATCGGGCGTCATGTCGTGCCCAACGTGGCCTCTCCGATCATCATTCAGATGGCGCTGGCCCTCGGGTTCGCCCTCCTCGCGGAGGCCGGCCTCAGCTTCCTGGGCGTCGGCGAACAGCCACCCACGCCGAGCTGGGGCGGGATGCTCCAGGAGGGATTCCAGTTCATCAACACGGCTCCCTGGGCGCTCGTCTTCCCCGGGTTGGCGATCATGCTCACCGTCCTGGCCTTCAACCTGGTGGCCGACGGGCTGCGGGACTCCCTCGGCCGGGAGCGACCCCGGGGGAGCAGTCCGGTCAGCGGCGAGCGAGCGCCGAGGCGAGGGCCGATGGCGCGGGTACGGGGGATCGGGCGGCCCGGGGAGGAGGAGGCGCCCACACCCGGGCCCACGCCCGATGCCGCACTCCTCGAGGTGGTCGACCTACGGATCGAATTCCTCACCCGCGGGACCTGGTTGCCGGTCATGGAGGAGGCAAGTTTCTCAGTACCCCGGGGAAAGACCCTGGGCTTGGTGGGCGAAAGCGGTTCGGGCAAGACCGTCTCCGCCCTGGCCGTCATGGGCTTGCTTCCGGCCAAGGTCTCCCAGGTGAGCGGCTCGATCCGTTTCGAGGGGCAGGAGCTCACCACGATCAGCCCCTCCCGGCTGCGCCAGATGCGGGGCAACGAGATGGCGATGATCTTCCAGGAGCCGATGACCAGCCTGAACCCGGCGTACACGGTGGGGAACCAGATTGCCGAACAGGTACGAGCGCACCGAGAGATCAGTCGGGCCGACGCCTGGAAGGTCGCGATCGAGATGCTCGACCGGGTCGAGATCCCACAAGCGGCAGCGAGGGCCCAGGACTACCCACACGCCTTCTCTGGGGGGATGCGCCAGCGGGTCATGATCGCCATGGCCTTGTCGTGCTCACCCAAGCTCTTGATCGCCGACGAGCCCACCACAGCGCTCGACGTCACCACGCAGTCGCAGATCATCGCGCTCCTGCACACACTTCAGCGCGAAGAGGACATGGCGATGATCTTCGTCACCCACGATCTGGGAGTCATCGCCGACGTGGCCGCCGACGTGGTGGTCATGTACGCCGGGCAGATCGTCGAACAAGCGGCCGCCGTGGACCTCTTCGGTCGCCCCCGCCACCCGTACACCGAAGCGCTCCTCGACGCCATCCCACAGCTCACCCCGCGGGGTGAGCCTTTGCACGCGATCCCAGGAATGGTGCCGCGCGCGGACCAGTTCCCGGCTGGTTGCCGCTTCGCGCCGCGCTGCTCCTACGCCCTGGACGCCTGCAGGGCGGAGCCAGTGTCCCTGCGGGATCCGGCCCGGGTGGACGGTCCGACCACGGGACCGGCAACGGACATGAGATCGAGGGTCACGCTGGCTCGCTGTGTCCGCCAGGACGAGCTCGTGCTGGCGAGCGTGGCCGACCTGGAGACCAGCGCCTCGCCCAGCACCCCGGGCGGGACCGAATCGGTGGTCGCTGCCGCAGCACCGGTGCTCAAGGTGACCGACCTGGTCATGGATTTCCCGCTCCGTAGCGGCGTGCTCCGTCGGACGACGGGGGCGGTCAGGGCGGTTGACGGGGTCAGCCTGAGCGTCGACCCCGGAACGACACTCGGTCTGGTGGGCGAGACCGGTTCGGGGAAGTCGACCCTGGCCCGGCTGATCCTTCGCCTCATCGACCCAACCAGCGGGACGATCGTCGTCGACGGCAAGGACATCACCTCGTTGCGCGGGCCCGCGCTGCGCCGTCATCGCGAAAGCATGCAGATGGTGTTCCAAGATCCGTACTCCTCACTCGATCCCCGGCAGAGCATCGCCGACGTCGTCGGGGAACCGCTGGCCATCCACACCTCGATGAGCAGAGCCGAGCGGGAGCAACGCGTGGTCGAGCTCCTGGGACAGGTCGGGTTGGGTTCGCACGTGCTGCAGCGTCAACCTCACGAGTTCTCGGGCGGCCAACGCCAACGCATCGCCATCGCCCGCGCCCTCGCACTCCAGCCCCAGCTGCTCGTCTGCGACGAGCCGGTCAGCGCTCTCGACGTCTCCACGCAGTCCCAGGTGATCAATCTGTTCACCGATCTCCAGCACCAGTTGGGTGTGGCCTATCTCTTCATCGCCCACGACCTCTCGGTCGTTCGCCACATCAGCAACCGCATCGCGGTCATGTATCTCGGCCAGATCGTCGAAGAGGGCCCTGCGGACGAGGTCTACGAGCGGCCGACCCATCCCTATACGGCGGCGTTGCTCTCATCCATCCCGGTGCCGGATCCGCTCCGGCAACAGCGGCGGGAGCGGATCATCCTGCGTGGCGAAGTCGGCGAGCCGGTGACCGGCGAACAGGGGTGCCGATTCCGGCCCCGCTGCCCCTTCGCCATGGATGTGTGTGCCCAGGTCGACCCTGAGCCCTTCACGACACCGGCCGGGAGCACGGTCCGCTGCCACCTGCACACCACAGGTCCGGCACTCGCGGGCGGCACCGTCCAGTTTCTCGGGGAGCCAGCCGGAAGCCGATGAGGCCCCCGGACTCGTCCCCCTCGCCGCGCCCCTCCTCGGGCCCATGCGGCGGGGTCGCCGACCATCTCCATGCCACACCCACCCGGCGGACATGCACCCGTCCGCCCGAAGGGGTCGAACAGAGCCGACCGGCGTCGCTCCGGATCGGCGAAGCGAGCCCTCCGGGTACAACGGACGAGGTGGGCAGTTCTCCGATCGCACCGGCCGTTGCCTGGCAACCTTCGCTGTGGGGAAATCAGAGCACCGTCGTCGACGTGTCCTTCAACACCCTCACACGGATCCAGCTCGACGGGGACTCCTGGGTGGACCACTGCCCGGGGTGGGTGTCGGGCTCCGACCGGGCCTTCGAAGAGCTCCTCCGTGACACGGTCTGGAGCCAGAGGCATCGTCGGATGTACGACCGGGAGGTCGACGAACCACGGCTGACCTCCTGGCTCAAGATCGACGCGCAGACCTCTCGCTCGGTTCAGTGGCTGGAGGATGCTCGGGCATCGCTCTCCACGCGCTACGGCGTGCAATTCGATTCGATGGGGATCAATCTCTACCGCGACGGCGGCGACAGTGTGGCCTGGCACCGCGACCGCATACCCTCCGACATCGTGGATCCCGTCGTGGCGCTTGTGTCGCTCGGCCAGCCACGGACGTTCTTGCTGCGACCGCAAGGCGGTGGGAAGTCGCGCGGGTTCAGGCTCGGTCAGGGCGACCTTCTCGTCACCGGTGGCCAGACACAGCGTCGTTTCGAGCACAGCGTTCCGAAGGTGAAGGCGTCGGGCCCCCGGATGAGCATCGCGTTCCGGCATGGCGTGAGTTGACGGACGGCGCGTGCGATGCTGAACCGGATCCCCTCGACCACACGTTTCAAGTGAGGAGGCAATATGCGCAGCGACATCCGTGCCGGCGGGACGTTCCCCGACTACGAGCTGACCGATCAGGCCGGCAAGCGGCGATCTCTCTCAGAGCTGCAAGGGGGCAACGCGATGGTGCTCCATTTGTCGCGGGGCGGATTCGATCCGAAAGAGCACCGGTTTCTCGGGCACTTGGTCGAGGCGTATCCCGACTTTCGAAACGCCTACACGCGATTGGTTCTCATCTCGACCGACAACCAGCTGAACATCAATGAATTCCGCGACGCCTTCGGTGCCACATGGCCGTTTCTGTCGGACCCGGATCGAATGATCCAGAAGGATCTCGACATCAAGGAGTTCACGGATGAGCCCCACGACCCGATGATCCCCCACACGTTCGTCCTCGAACCCGGCCTCAAGATCTTCAAGATCTACAACGGCTACTGGTACTGGGGCCGCCCAACGATGACAGAGCTGCACATGGATCTGCGGGCGCTCTTTCAGAAGATCCGACCGGATTTCGACCTGGCGACCCCGGGATTGAGGGAGGCCTGGGACCGGGGGGATCGCGATCAGTTCCTCGTCGACACGCTGGAGGAGCCGATCCGGTATACCGAGGGCAAGAACATCGGCATCAAACGCTGATGCCCTCGGCGTCGCCCTCCGAGCCCGGGTCGGCTCTGGGGAGGACGGGTACGCTCCAATTGGGGGCCAGAATTCCACCCAGACGATCTCGGACGAGCAGGTCCGTTGCCGAACCCGACCGGTGGCCAGGCCGGCCGGGAGCGGTCAGGTCGTAGGGAGAGGTCGGAAGGCAGGACGAGATGCGGCACGACATCCACGTGGGCGCAACCTCCGAGGTTGGGCCTCCGGCGGCGGTCGTGGTGGGCGAGTGGTACTTGGAGTCTCGAAGCGCTCATCGCGATCCCCAGGTGATCGGGGCGTACAGACAACTCCAACTGGAGACCGATCACCTCTTCAGCCTCCTCACTCGAGAAGGCTGCCACGGAGTGGTCCGAGTGGCCTTCACCCGTTGTCCTCACCCCTACGAAGACGACGCAGAGCTCATCGTTGCCGTACGCACCAAAGGGACGCTCGAGGTCACCTCTGCCACCACTGCCCGGCAGCGCCTGCATCCTCTCTTCGACTGTTCGTTCGGTGGTGCGTTTGATCGCTTTCGTGCCGTCCACGATCTCATCGGTCATGCCTGGTGCGGATACGGGTTCGATCTCAATGACGAGTGCGCGGCCTGGGGCGCTCAAGACCGCCTCCACAGTGGTCTCGCACGGTTCGCTCTCGCCACCGAGCTCTATGGAGTGAACGCCGCGCGAGCCATCATCGGGGAGGCGCCCGATCTCAGAGCATTGCTCCTCGTGCCCACGACCCGGAGCGGAATTCGGCGCCATCCGCACGCATGAGCGTGAGACACTGGCCGTCCCCAGGTCACTGAACGGACGACGGGACTACTTCAAGGTCGACGAGGCGGGGGCAGCCACCAGCGTCCCGGATCGGGCGTCATAGACGACGATGTTCGCTCGTCCTACGGCATAGGGCTGATCGGGTCCGAACGACACTGGTCCGCCCGACCCGGGAAAGGTGACGTCCCTCAGCCGGTAGCCCGCCTCGGTGAAGCTCGCCACGGTCAATTTCTTTCCTGCCGTTTCGGCGATCTTGGCGAATATCGCCAGGTCCTGACAAGCGGTTTCAACCGCGGCATAGGGTGTATTCGAACTGTCGGACGCAGCCTGAGGACTGTTGGGATCGGGAGGTGACCCAATGGTGTCCGATGGATACGCCCTGCGAACGATCGCTGCGCATCGTTGCATCGCCGGATCCATCCACTCCTGGTACGCCGACGGCGCCGGGCTCGCACCCATGACGTTGTCGAGGTAGGGATTTCCTCCCTTCGCGGACTCGACGTAGGACGCCAGTGACGTGATGTTGGTGGCGATCCACGGCGGCTTGTACGTGCTCTGATTGTCCTGAAGCGCCCGTGGCCAGACCGTCGCGCCGGTGCCACCAACGCCGACGACTTCGTTGACACCGGCGCTCTGGAAGCGCAGGGCGATGGCCTGGGCTTCCTCGTCGACCGCCACCGTATCGGTCGGGGGCACACTGTCGTCCGCGGACAGAACGACGTCGACGTGCAACTTCTCGAGGTCCGACTGGACGACCTTCACTTCGGATGCTGCAGCATCTGCTCCGTAGAAGAGGCCGACTTTCTTGCCCTTGAAGTCACCCCTCTTGCTGAAGGCGGCGAGCTCAACGGGGTCATAGGCGGCGTCCGGTGGCGTCAGGCTGAAATCAGGAGCGGCGCTCGCCGGCAGCGCACCCGGCAACACTCCCCCGATCACGGGCGTGTCGTGGTCCTGCTGATAACAATCCGGATACACGGGAAACATGACGATGAAGACCTTGTCGTCCTCGGTGAGCTCCGTGCACGACGTATTGCCCGATGCTGTCACCGCCGGATTCGTCTCGACGAAATACGGCACGACCTTCCGACCGTCAACGCCTCCATGGGCATTCATGTGGGCCGTCAGCGCGTTGAAGGCGTCTTGAAAGTTGCCATCGTTCAACGTGACTCCGACGCTCTCCAGAGCAGCGAAGTCGATAACCGGTATCCCGATCCTGACACTCGTCGACGTGACGCCCTGGTCGGCGGGGCTCGCGGCTCCAGCCCGCGTGGGAACGGAGAGGACGCCCGCCCCCAACACGACGAAGACGGTGGCAAGGGTCCGAACAGCTCTGCGGACGCCATGGGTCCGCCTCTTCGGCTGGGGTGGCCCCGTCCGCGCTCCCGGGACGACTCGTCCTGTTCGCGAGCGTGCTGTGGAATTCGCCATTGCTCTTCCCCCACGTCGGTCCCCGTAGGGCGACCCGTCCATCGCAGCTGCCGGCTGCACCCCGAGTCCGAAACGATCTTTGCATATTGTATGCGATAGGTTCGTGCGGGCATGAGGAACGTTCCCATCGACTCCGAGGCACTCCGCTTCGCGGGCGCCCTCGACCTCGAGGCGACGGCGACGGGCTTTGTGCCCCGTCGGCTTCCGGCCTGGACGAAGCCTCAGCTCTCCGACGTGGCACTCGAGGCCGTCGTCCAGATGCCGGCAGGCGTGCGACTGGAGTTCACCAGCACGACCACCACTCTCGAGCTCGACGTCCAGCTGACGCTCATCCGCCAACTCCCGCGTGAGCTCAAGCTGGCGCCGTTCGAGCTCGTGGTGGACGGGGACGTGGTCGCCCTGATGGAGACTCCCGTCGGTCACGTGATCAACCTGGGCCCGGCCAGCGACGAGCTCAGCTTCGACCCCGGCCAACCGGCCACCGTGACCTTTGCGGGCCTGGCGCCGCAGTCGAAGCGGATCGAGCTGTGGTTGCCCCAGGCCTCGGCGGTGGAACTCCGGGCCCTGCGGGTCGACGACGGCGCCTCCGTCGAGGCCACAGCAGTCGGAACAGCCCGGCGCTGGGTGCACTACGGGAGCTCGATCAGCCACGGCGCGGGTGCCCTCACCCCCACCTGGACCTGGCCGGCGATGGTGGCGCGGACGGTCGGGCTGGACCACACCAACCTCGGCTTCGCGGGACAGTGCATGCTCGATCCGTTCGTGGCCCGGACCATTCGCGACCTCGATGCCGACATCATCTCAATGAAGGTGGCTGCCAACATCATCGCCGAGGACGCCATGCGCGAGCGCCCGTTCGGCCCGGTGCTGCACGGGTTCCTCGACACCATCCGCGAGGGGAAGCCGGACACGCCGATCCTCGTCGTCTCACCGATCTTCTCACCTTTCGGCGAGAACCATCCCGGCCCCCTCCGCCTCAACGCCCAGGGGCGCACCGTGAGCGTCGATGCTCCCGATGAACTCCGCCGCAACAGCCTCACAACGCGGCAAGATGCGCGCGGCAATCGAGGCGGTCGTCACGGTCCGACAGGGACTCGGCGACGAGAATCTGCATTACCTGAGCGGGCTCGAGCTCTTCGGCGAGGACGACGCGGGCGACCTCCCCGACCACGTGCACCCCAACGACGCGGGGAACCAGCGGATCGCCGAGCGTTTCGTCCGCCATGCCTTTGCCGACGGCGGGCCGCTCGCAGCCTCCGCATGAGCGCCCATCCCCCGGCGGCTCATCAAGGGCCGGCCATTCGAACACGCCCTGCAGAGAGGAAATGAGCCTGTCCACGTCGTCGGTCCATCTGCCACTGGAACCCGAGGCCCGTGATCGAGGCGCCATCATCACCCGCTTGTCATACTTTTGCCCATGCAATGGCCTGAAGTCTTCTGGTGGGGCACCGGCGCGTCGTCGACGCAGTGCGAAGGAGCGGCGCCCGCCTCGGACTGGTGGGAGTGGGAACGTTCGGGCCACGCCCCGCTGTCGGGTGAAGGCAACGGCTTCGGCACCCGTTATGCCGAGGACTTCGCGCTCCTCGCCCGCCTCGGGCTGACCCACCACCGCCTGTCGGTGGAGTGGGCGCGGCTCGAGCCCGAGTCCGGTGTCCACGACCCGGCCGCCATCCATCACTACCGCGACGTCCTGCGTGCTGCCCACGACGCGGGCGTCTCGCCCTGGGTGAGCCTGCACCACTTCACGCTGCCCCGCTGGTTCCTGGCGTCCGGCGGGTTCCTGGTCGAGTCCAATCGGACAGAGGTCTGGCGCCGCCACGTCGACTTCGTGGCCGAGACCTTCGGCGACCTTGTCTTCGGGTGGCAGCCGGTGAACGAGGTGAACTACTACGCCCGAGCCGCCTATGGCGGACGGGGATGGCCGCCGGGTCACGACGATCCGGCCGAGATGGCCGTGGTCAACGAGGCAATCCACCTGGCCAACGCCGAGGCTGCTGTGCGGCTGAGGCAGACAGGTGCGCCCGTCTCCTCGATCTTCGGGTTGTCCCCGATCGTGCCCCAGGATGACGACCCGGCCACGGTGTCCATGGCGCGGGCCTTGTTCGAGTACTACTGGGCCCCCTGGGTCCGGCTCTTCGGGGACGGCGTCCTCCAGGTGCCTGGACGGGACGCGGTCGAGCGGCCGGACCTCATCGGCTTCGTCGACATGATCGGGTTCTCGTACTACGGAACCATGGGAGTCCGTGAGGGAAGGCTCAACATCCACCCTCCCGATGCTCCCCTCTCACCGCTCGGCTATGGGATCTGGGCCGGTGGGCTCGGCCTGGTGCTCGACCGGATCCACGAGGAGCTGCCCCGGACGCCGATCCTCGTCGCCGAGTACGGGATCGGGACCGACGACGACGACGCCCGGGCGGACTATCTGACCGAGGGGCTCGCGATCGTGCATGACGCCATCGCCCGCGGTATGGACGTGCGAGGGCTGTTCCACTGGACGGCTGTGGACAACTACGAGTGGCTCCACGGCTACGACGTTTCCTTCGGGATCATCGACAGCGATCGCTCGGTGCGGGACAGCGCACAGGTCCTCGCCCGGGAGGCGACGGGGTGACCGAGAGCTGGCGCATCGGGCCGTTCATTCCGGTCCAGCAGGAAATCCTGGCCGACCTGCCCGACGTCCACTTCATCTGCCCCGTTTCCGGCATCGACGTGGCCTGGGCCGCGAAGGATGCCTTCAACCCTGGTGCGGTCGTCCACGAGGGACGCGTCCACATGCTCTTCCGGGGGGAAGATACGGTCGGCCGCTTCGCCGGTACCTCCCGGATCGGCCTGGCGGTGAGCGACGACGGGCTGCTGTTCGCGGTCCACCCTCAGCCCGTTCTGTTCCCGGACGACGACCCCTGGCAAGCCTGGGAGTGGCCGGGCGGTTGCGAGGACCCCCGGGTGGTCGAATCTCCCGACGGTGGCTTCGTCGTCACCTACACCGCCTTCGACGGCAAGGTGGGCACGCTCTTCGTGGCGACATCGGACGACCTCCGCCACTGGACCAAGCACGGCCCCGCCTTTGCATCGACACCGTCTGCGCTGCGCTCGTCCAAGAGCGGCTCGATCGTGACCGAGGTGAGCGGCGGCCGCCTGGTGGCGGCACGCACGAACGGCCGATTCTGGATGTACTGGGGTGAGGGAACGTGTTTCGCCGCCACGTCGGAGGACCTCGTCCGATGGACGCCCGTCGAGTTCGACGCCACGCGGGATCGCTACCTCTCCTACGACCCCTCGGCCGACCGGCCCTGGGACGTCAACGTCGTATCGGGCCAGCGCGTGCTCCGGCCGATTCTGTTGCCCCGACGGCGACGGTTCGATTCACTCTTCGTCGAACCCGGGCCACCGGCCCTTTCCACCACGGACGGGATCGTCTTGATCTACAACGGCGCCAACCATTACGTCGACGGAGACCCCGCTTTGGAGCCACTCTCCTACCAGCCAGGTCAGGCGCTGTTCGACGCCGAGGACCCTGCGTCGTGCATCGCCCGGGACAGCAAGCCCTTCCTGCGGGCCGACGATGTCGATGCGCAGGAGGGCCAGGTGTCGAACGTCTGCTTCGCCCAGTCGCTGGTGCTGTTCGAGGACCGGTGGCATCTGTATTTCGGCATGGCCGACTCGCGCATCGGATGCGCAGTTGCGCCCGCCCTCCGCGACTGACCGATGGAGGTGGAGTCGGCTGGGAGGGTGCCGATACGGCAATGAGCACCTCTTACCGCCCGAAGGTGGACCCACCGTTCACGTGGATGACCTGCCCGGTGACGAAGCCGCCACCCTCCGACGACAGCCAGGCGGCGGCGAGACCGACCTCTTCTGGCTTTCCCAACCTGCGGACGGGCACCGTGGCAAGCATCCGGTCGAGTTGTTCATTCGCGAAGTCGGCCACATTGGCCATCAGGCCTAAGGCAAGGGCGTTCGCCGTGATCCCGTATTTGCCGTTCTCGACCGCGACGTGTCGGATCAATGACTCGGCCGCCGCTTTGGAAGCCCCATAGGTACTCACCCCGATGGGCAGGCCGACCGAACCCGCCCCCGACGAAATCTGGATGATCCGCCCCCAGCCTTGCTCGATCATCGCCGGCAGGCTTCTTCGGACCATGTTCATGGTCCCGAACACATTCAGGTCGATCGTTGGAAGCCAGTCTTCGGGGCCCGACTCGCTGAATAATTTGGTCGAGGATCCTTCGGCGATCCCTGCGTTGTTGACCAGGATGTCAACGCCTCTTCCATCGGCCGAAATGGCACCAAAGCCGGCATCGACGGCGGCGGCATCGGTGACGTCGAAGATCGCGGCCGAAGCGTCGTCCCCGTTGGACTTGATGGCGGCCACCACTTCGGCTGCCCTGTCCCCATGAAGGTCGTTCACGTAGACGAAGGCTCCCGCCGACGCCAGGACCTCGGCGATGCCCCTCCCCACACTTCGACCGGCGCCGGTCACCAGGGCGCTACGGCCGGTCAGGTCGATCAGCATCAGATCACTCTTCCTTCCACATGCGGTCAGGCATGTTCGGCCAACAGGTCGAGGCTGACGTAGACCCCACCGGTGCGGTCCGGCTCACAGGCACACAAGACCAGGACCGACTCCACCATGGTCTCCATCGGTTCCACCTGGTCAGGTCGCAGCAGCCCACCCACCAAGACGTCGGCCCCCTCGCTCAGGACGGCAGCTCTGGGCATCACTGCGTTGACACGAATACCGCTCCCGTACAAAGAGGCGCCCATGGCGTTCGTCAGCCGGTTCAGCGCTGCTTTGGTCGCTCCGTAGAGACCGATCTCGACCTTCACCTCGAAGGGAGGACCGACGACAGGGTACGCAGCGCTGCTGGTCAGGTTCACCATCCATCCTTCGCCAGCTTCAGCCAGATGCGGGACGAGCGCCTGCATCAGGTCCGCCGGGGCCTGGTAGTTGACCTCCATGGACAGGCGGCGGTGCTTGAGACTGTAGGTCGCGGGCGGTTGGTAGATGGCTGCCGCGGCATTGTTCACGAGGATGTCGACGCGTCCGAGACCGTCGATGGCCTCCGGGATGACTCGGGCACGGTCATCTCCGTCGCTCAGGTCGGCACCGATGACCACGCATTTGGAACCGAGCCCACGTATCTGTTCTGCCGTCTCGTTCAGGCTCCCAGAGATCTTGCTGCCCGGCTCCACGCTTCGGGCCACGATTGCGACATCAGCACCTTCCGAAGCCAACTGGACGGCCACGGCCCTGCCGATGCCGCGGCTTGCCCCTGTCACGATTGCGCACCGATCAGCGAATCGCTCCGTCATGATCGACCTCCGTCGAGTGCCCTTCTCCCTCTTGACAATCAGAAACTTATCGATCAGGCCGGAACGTAGCCCTTGGGCAGCGGGACGGGGATGTCCTCGTAGGTGACGATCCCGGGTGGCGCGGCCACGACGGCCGGGATGGCATTGATCACCGGCAGCGCCGTGAGAATGTGGCCGAGAACCATGAACTCTCCCATCGTCGTGGCCTCGAAGTACGGCGGGGGCAAGATGTCGATCTTCGTGGTGATCGTTGGCCGGCCCTGGATCTCGATCGTCCACCCCATTCCGACATCCCAGTCGGGCTCGAGGGCGTCGCCCTTTCGCCACCGCGCCCGCATCTCCACGATGCTCTTGCCGCCTCTTTTTCCGAGCCAATGGATCGTCACGCCGGCAACGGTGTCTTTGGCCAACGACCACGACCCGAGGTCGAGATCCTTGGTGGTCTTGGCGTACTCGGCCTCGCACACGATCTCGTCGAAGACGACGCCGAGAGCGTCACCCACCAGGGCTACCGCCTCGCTGAAGACCACTGTCGCCGCCGCGGTCATGCCGGGCAGGGCGGGGTCGTCAACCGGCCGACCGAAGCCGACGGGGATCTCAGTGGGCGGCGAGTCGTACGCAGTGGTGTCAGCCTCTTCGCTGATCAGTACATGATCGATGCGATCCGAGGCGTTGGCCAACGCCACCGCGATGAGCTCGATGTAACCCGGGCTCACGCCACTGCCGAACATCGAGCTGCCACCCTTCGCACAGGCATCGAGGATCCGTTGCCGTCCGTCGTCAGGGTACGACTGACCGTTGATGAAGGCCGCCGTGGCCACGATGTTGGTACCGGACTCGAGGATGCGGACCATCTCGTCCACGTTGAACCACATCGGGTTGTAGATCACGCAGTCTGGCTCGAGAGCCAGCAGCGCGTCGACGTCGTGCGTCGCCATGAGCCCGATCGGGGGGAGGCCGCACAGCTCACCGATGTCCTTGCCGGATTTCTCCCCGGACCAGGCATAGCAACCGACCAACTCGAGATCCGGGCGCTTCATGACGGCCTCGACCGACTGCTTGCCGACGTTGCCCGTCGTCCACTGCACGACACGGATCGTCACTGTTTCCCCTCCATCGCTGCCTCTGATGAGCACCACACCATAGCGACACGGCTTGCGCCATGGCACAGCACAGCCGACAACGGAGAGCGTCGAGATCGATCGTCGTTCTGTGAGCAAGCAGACCCACAGAACCTGCCACCTGACCTGCCAAGGTGGCCTTCTCGTTCAGGAAGTCAGCTCCTCTCCTCCACCGAGTGTTCCGTCCACCCAGCTCCCACTCACTCCACCCGGTCTGCTCCCGTCGGAGAGCGATCTTCCACCGAGCGGGCTTCACGGCTGATGCCATTCCGGCGACGCGCGCTTCTCGTGAGTGGAGATCAGGCTCAGGCGACGAATCCTCCGCCTGGCTCGATCTGCCCGGTTCGGCGCCGTGTAGCCAAGGCCGGAGGCGCCGGAAGGAGCGCCCGAACCCAGCCAACCAGCGCCACTCGGTGCCCGAAAGACGTTGACCGCGACCTGGATCCGCTTCAGCGCCACGAGGGCCGGGCGTTGGCGGCAGCGTAGAGATTCACCCCCAGGAAGGGGTCCCCTGCAAAATGGCATTAATCCGATCGGGTTTATAAGATTATACATTGTGGACCGGGCGAATCCCAGCTCACACCCAGCAGACGATCAATCTGGGCTATCGACAGGAACCGATTGGGGAGGTACAAAGGGGTTGCAGCGAAGGCCTCGGCTACCCCTGATCCGAGTGCCCTTTTGGGACCGTCCGGTAGCGCCCTGATGCGAGGTGACAGATGACCATCACGGAGGCACTGGCCGCTTGGGGGGCGTACGACCTCGACGACCCGTTCCCGGTGTTCGAACAGGTCCGCCAGCTCGGTGCGGTGCATGCAGTGACGTTGGCCGACGGGCACGGTGCCTGGCTCGTCGTCCGGTACGAGGAAGCGCGTGCCGCCCTCAACGATCCGCGGCTCTCCAAGGACATGCATGCCGCGTTGGCGACCGGCTCGGGCGTCGTGGCCGAGGGCCTGCCCGGGCCAGCTTTCGCTCGGCACGTGCTTACGGTCGACCCGCCCGACCACACTCGCCTGCGGCGGCTCTTGTCAGCCGCCTTTTCAACGCGGCGCGTCGAAGCACTGCGTGCTCGAGTCCAGACCATCACTGACGACCTCCTCGATGACATTGCTGATCAAGGACCTGACAGCCGGATCGATCTGGTGGCAGCGTTCGCCTTTCCGCTGCCATTCACGGTCATCTGCGAGCTTCTCGGTGTACCCCAGCGCGACCGTGCCTCACTGGCCGAAGGGTTCACCAAGATGCTCGTCCCCACATCCACCCCGGACGAGTATGCGGCAGCCAAGGTGGCGTCCGACTCCGTCGTCGCCACGTTGCGAGCACTGGTCGAAGCCAAACGGACCGAGCCCGGGGACGATCTCGTCTCCGATCTGATCAGCGCACGCGATGGAGAGGAACGTCTCGACACCCAAGAGCTGCTCTCGACGATCTTTCAACTGATCGTCGCCGGACACGACACCACCGCCAGTCTCATCGGAAACAGCCTCGTCGCCCTGTTCCGCAACCCGGCTCAGCTGGCCCAGCTGCGCGCCGATCCCACAGGGATTCCCAAGGCCATAGAGGAGTTCCTCCGCTACGACGCACCGGTCCCCCATTCGACCTTTCGGTATACCACCGCACCCCTGACTCTCGGAGGTGTGACGATTCCCGCCGGTGAACAGGTCATTATTTGCCTGGCGGCGGCCAATCGGGACGAAGAGCGGTATGGCGGTCCCGAGAATCTGGACCTCGAACGGGATGAAGCCCGTCATCTCGCTTTCGGGCACGGTATCCATCACTGTCTCGGTGCGCCGCTCGCCCGGATGGAGGGCGACGTGGCCCTTGCGTCGCTCCTCCGCAGATTCCCGCAGCTCTCGCTCGCGGTGCCGCCGGCGGACCTGCGCTGGGGGCACGGCGATGGCCTCGTGCTGCGCGGGCTGTCGGAGTTGCCCGTGATCCCCGGCCCAGCCCTCCCGAGGTCGCGACCGTGACCGAGGAGTCTGCGGTGTCGACCCCCCAGGACGAAAGTTGGCGCGGGGTCGACGAGGGCTGGGGGCGTCGGGCCGTGGACTTTTCCACCCTCAGCGAACCAGCGAATTGTCGCGAATACGTGGCCCTCCACCACCGACTCGACTTGGACACCGGCGATCGGCTGCTCGACGTCGCTTGCGGGGCGGGTCTCGCCATTGAGCTCGCCCGACTCCGCGGAGCCCGGTGCGCGGGTATCGACGCGTCGGAGCGCCTCATTGCGGTTGCTCGGGATCGCAATCCGGACGCCGACTTGCGGGTCGGGGACATGCACGCCATGCCTTGGGACGACGGGACGTTCGACGTCGTGACCAGCTTTCGGGGGATCTGGGGGACGACCCCAGATGCGATGGCCGAGGTGTACCGAGTCCTGGTCCCCGGCGGCCGGGTCGGGCTGACGGTGTGGGGCCACATCAAGGCCTCTCCCGGCGCCTGGGCGCTGTCGCCCTTCCTTCTCGCCGAGACGACAAAGGTGGAGAACCAGGCCGCCATGGTCGCCTTGGGTCGACCCGGCGTTGGCGAGACATTCCTTCAGGACGCCGGCTTCGGCGAGGTGGAGCGGATCGACATCCCCTTCGTCTTCGAATTCGCCGATCCAGAGGTCTACGCACGAGCCCTGGCATCGACCGGCCCGGCTTTCGAGGCGATGCAGGCGGTCGGTGAGACGGCGTTCTTGGAGACCGCGGCCGATCTGGCCCGCGAGAGGGTCCGCGCCGGTCTCCCCCTTCGGGCGCCCGTCGCGGTCGTTGGCTACATCGCCAGAAAGGCGGCCCGGCCGGTGCACCACGCTTCGGCTCCTCAAACCGAGGAGTCGAACACGGGCTTTCTCGCCGCGCCCCCGCACACGCCTGAGGTCCAGCGCCTGTTCGACGCCGACCTCGATGGCGTCGGTTACGTGACGAACGTGTCGCGCCTGTGGGCCTACATGCCGACCACCCTCGACGGCCTGTCCGATCTCATGGGCCAAGCGACGCAGGCCGGCTCCCTCACCCTCCGGCAGCGAGCCGTCCTGGTCACGGCAACGGCATCAACTCTCGGGGACTCCTATTGCTCGTTGGCCTGGGGCAAGAAGCTCGCGGCGGAGACCGACCCGGAGGCCGCGGCGGCCGTCATTCGGGGCGCTGACGCCGACCTGGAGCCCGCAGAACGGGCCCTCGCCGATTGGGCTCGAGCCGTGACGGCAGACCCGAACGCCATTGAGGCCAGGGACGTCCAACGCCTGCGGGACGCCGGCTTCGACGAGACACAGATCTTCGCCATCACGACATTCGTTGCGCTCCGCCTCGCGTTCTCGACCATCAACGACGCGCTGGGAGCAAATCCAGATGCTCAGCTGGGCGCTTCCACGCCTGCACCGGTTCTGTCCGCTGTCAGCTTCGGCCGCTCCCTGGGGCCGGAGCATGACTAGACAGGCACCTGCAGTGCCGTTCCTCGGGTGTGTTCCTGGCAGAGCGCAAAGCGGATACTTGCATATCGGCGCATCTCACGGTGCCCAGACGCGACTCACCCTCACCCGAACAGATGTCGTCACCCGGCGGGGAATCCCTCCGTCGAATCATGAGAAGGAGCAAGGCACATGACAACTACGGATACACCAGTGAACAACGGCGTCAACGTCGAGGCCCTCTTGGGCGCCCGGGCGGCGCTCACGGAGGCACCCGAAGCGGCGCAGTTCCAATGGCGGGCCACCTGCGAATGGCAGAACGGCACCCACAGCCGCTCGACGGTCGAGGGCTTCTTCGGCCTGGGCGAGGAGCAGAGCCACCGTACCCGCTACGTCTTTGACGCCGACCACCCGGAGATTTTCGCCTCCGAGGACAATGGCGCGACCCCTGTCGAATACGTTCTGGTCGGCCTTGCCAGCTGCCTGACCGCAGGCGTTGCTGCCGTTGCGCAGAATCGGGATATTCAGCTTCGCAGTGTCTCAGCGACAATCGAGGGCGGAATGGACGTTCGTGGGATCCTCGGCGTGGACAGCGATGTCCGCAACGGTTTCAGCGACATCAAGGTGACGTACGACATCGACGCAGACGCGTCGCCCGACGACATCAAGGCGCTCGTCGCGCAGTCGCAGAAGCGCTCGGCCGTGTACGACATCATCACGAATCCCACCAACGTGAGCGTCAAGGTTCTCTGACCGAATCCGTATCAGAGAAATAGGGCGGCTCGATGCGCACCACCACCGTCGTGATCGGAGCCGGTCACAGCGGACTGGCGATGAGCAAATGCCTTTCAGATCGCTCCATCGACCATGTGGTCCTCGAACGACGGCAGGTCGCCAATTCCTGGAGGACCGAGCGATGGGACTCGCTGCGTCTGCTCACGCCGAACTGGCAATGCCGCCTGCCCGGACATTCCTACGAGGGAAGCGACCCGAACGGCTTCATGACCATGGCCGAGGTCGTCGACTTCATCACGGATTATGCGAAGCTGATCGACGCCCCGGTGCAGACCGACTCCACCGTTTCGTCCGTGCGACGTACCGACGGCCAGTACCGGGTGACCACGAACCAAGAGGAATGGCTGTGCGAAACGGTCGTGGTGGCGACGGGGGCCTTCAACGTGCCTCACCAGCCGCCCCTGTCGGACGCGGTGCCATCGTCGGTGACGACCCTGACTCCCTTTGCGTACAAGAACCCGGATCTGCTGGCCGAAGGCGGCGTGCTCGTCGTCGGCGCATCGGCGACCGGAGTGCAGATCGCGTGTGAGGTCCAGCGCTCCGGCCGCCAGGTCACGCTCGCGGTGGGCGAGCATGTACGGGGTCCTCGCGACTACCGGGGTCGAGATATTCATTGGTGGATGGACGCCTCCGGCGTCCTCGATGAACGCCACGACGAAGTCGACGACATCGTCCGCGCACGGCGGGTCCCGTCCATGCAGCTCGCGGGCTCACCGGAACGGGCAGACTTCGACCTCAACGCGCTCACGAATGCCGGCGTCAAGCTGGTCGGTCGACTGGCCGGAATTAGTGGAGGCCAGGCCCAGTTTTCCGGATCCTTGCGGAACAAGTGCGAACTCGCCGACCTTAAGCTTGGGCGGCTGCTGGACACCATCGATGAGTGGGCTTCTTCTGTGGGCCTCGACGACTCGGTGCCGCCCCCTCACCGGTTCTCACCAACTGTGGTCGACGACTCGCCGCCGCTCGGTCTGGATCTGGCGAGCGGTGAGATCAAGACCGTCATCTGGGCGACGGGATTCCGTCCGGACTACTCGTGGCTCGACATCCCGGTCCTCGATGGCAAGGGGATGCTTCGCCACGAGGGAGGCGTTGTCGACTCGCCCGGCATGTTCCTGCTGGGCAGCCCGTTTCTGCGCCGACGCAAATCAAGCTTCATGGACGGTGCCCGGGCGGACGCCCAAGAGCTCATCGCTGAACTCGCTGCGTATCTCGACGCGGGAGCGTCGCTGACGAGGGGTTGAGCGGGAGCGGCGGCGCAGTATGCAGGTGCTCGACCCCAGTCCCCCATCAGTGCCGCCAGGTCCACCTAGTTTCCAGCCCGTCCCCTTCGTCCGCTGCCGCCACAGCGGCGAGACTGACCCCAACGAACGCCGATTCGATGGCAAGACTTTTGTGGACTCACATGGGCGGAATGAGTTCCGACCACCGATTGAGCTCCTCGACATCGCCGGAAACCTCTATCCCAGGGGCATCGGACAGGGGAACCCGTCCCCAGACAATCAGAAGGAGTTGCTCGGCGGTACCACGGATACCCACCGATGCTGCGCGAGGCTCGCGCCTCACGCTTCTGCCTCCGCGGTCTGACAGATCGAGCCACCACCGGTCACTTCGATCGCTACACTCGAAGCTCATCGTCGGTCCGGCCGGGGCATCGTTCGCAGCCCGCGACGCTGCGACGAACACATCGAGGAATTCATCGACACCGTCAGCCGCGATGGAGGGTGCGACCGAGAATTCCTGTCCCAGTGCCGCGTCGGTGTCCCAGCGATGGACCACCGCTTCGAATGCCATGCGCCGGGCCCACCAGCCAACGTGACGACCAGGAGCGAACCACGAAAAACATTCGTCGTCGGCGGGGGCGCTCGACAACTGTCCAAGGAGCGACACCGTTCCGTTGCGGAACCATTCGACAAACTCAGGGGAGTCTTTCGGCGGCGTTTGCAACTCACCGAACAGGCCAAAGTCGGCGTCGGGTCGTCCGTGGACCACTTCGGCCACGACGTGATGCGTCCCCGCGACATGTCGGGCAACGGTGCCGACTGTCCAGCGGTCGGACCATGGAACAGCTGCCAATCGATCGCCTTCGTACGCCTCCACGATGCGAGAGGTCTCGTCCGAAATGATGGAGAGATAGTCGAGTGTCACGTCAGGGCTGCTCCTCACAGGGTCACAATTAATCTTACGACTGTTATAGTAACTGGCGTGCCTTGGCGTCAACCAGAAACTTCGCGACCGCTGCGCCAAGTTCTTGCAGGCTGATGGCCCGACCGCCTGATCCGAAGCGCCGCCAAGAACTCCTCGACGGCGCCGTCGACTACGTGGTCATCAACGGCATTTCCGACTTGTCGCTGCGACCCTTGGCTGTCGCACTCGGAACGCAAGCACCGGTCCTTCTCCATCATTTCGGGACGAAAGAGCACCTCGTCGAGGAGCTCCTGGGCTGTGTCCGCGACCGACTGCGAACGCTCGGCCGCAGCGCCGAGGCAGAGACACATCGCTCGGGACTGGGAGCGGTGTGGATGTGGGTGTCTGATCCCGACCAAGGCCCGCTGATGCGGCTCTTTTTCGAAGCCTACGGACTCGCGCTTCGTCACCCCGACCGCTACGCGCACTTCCTCAGCCATGCTGTTCGCGACTGGCTCGACGAGCCGTTGGCCGCCGTCGACGAGATTTCTGCGACGCTTGCGATCGCCACCGTCACCGGCCTCCTGCTCGATCTGCTCACGACAGGGGACCGCATCCGAATCGAAGATGCCATGGAGCGATTCGTCTTCCTGATCCGCTGGCACGCTGACCAGACCGCTTCAGTGCCGCAACCGACAATCCGGGACGGCAGCCACACGAGGGCTCACCGCGATCAATAGCGGGACGAGCTTCGAGGGCTCGACACGGCCCATTCTCGTCCTGATCGATCAGACGCCAACGTGCGAAGGGTCATGTGGTCGTCAGAGATCGCCCGAGTCGGCGGCATCTCCACAGACGGAGCAGACCCTCTTCTCGGCGCCGAGCACCTACGCGTCTGATGTCCGGAGCCGCGCCATCCCACGGGTCGCGGCACCAAGGATGAGGCGGACAACAACGGCAAGGACCGCAAGATCAGCAAGCATCTGCACCATGGCCACGATTCGGGCAGGGTCAGTCTTCGGCGTGATGTCGCCGAAGCCCACGGTCGAGAATACGGTCACCGTGAAGTAGAGGGCGCTCGTCCGGGTGAGATGCATTCCAAATGCAGCGGCACTCGAGGCGGACATCGTGAGGTAGATCCACGCGAACACCACAAGGAAGAGAGGGATGATCGTCGCCATGGCAACACCGGCTCGAAGCATCGGTTGATCGTGTTCCGCGATCTGACGGACTTCAATGGCCAGGACGATGGAAAAGAGGACCAGGGCCGCGGCCAGGCGCAACGCGACAGACTGATGAGCTCGATGCTCAATCGGAACCAAGTAATACAGTGCGACGAGCACTACCGCGCTGAGTACGGCGCGCACGACCGTCTTCACCAGATGAGCGCGTTGATAATCGCCCAGGGATGAGTCAACGGGCGATGTCATATCAACACCACTGCAGATCCCACCAGTCCTCCATCTCGACCGTGAAGGCGCGATGTCATGGCTATTTCCTCACCGGGTGGGAAGGAACTCTGCGACATTCGCTCGCCTCGTTCGTGGGGCGACGCGCTGGCCTCAGAGGGATCAGAACAAGAGAGCTCTTTGGATCCCGATGCCCCTTTGGGAGTGCACGCATTCGGCAAGCGACAAGGGCAGACTGGAGAGCTCATGGGGTCTCGATCGGTTGAGGTTCGATGACAGGTGCCGCATCTGCCGGATCCTTGCCGACAGCCAGCTTCGCGCTCATCTTGATCGCCTTGACCGAACTCGTTGCTCCCGTCTGCAAGACGACGGCGACGGCCAACAGCACGATGGCCAGGTAGCGAAAGGTGTGGGAGCCCAACAGCAATATGGCGACGCGGCCCAACGCGAATGGCGGGGTGCACACGACCGCTCCGACCGCGCCTCCCACAGCGGAAGCGGTGAGTTTGTCCCGCCTCGAACGCTCAGACTTCACACCGATGAGCCGCGCCGGAACGGCCACATAGGTCACCATCATGATCGCCACCACGATGCTGAGGGTCAAAGAGAACCAGAATTTTCCCCAGCGGTCGACGACCATGGTTGCGAAACCAAGGGCCAACCCAACCGGCAAGCCCCAGGCGAGGATCGTGCGGAAGTGTCGTTTCGCTTCGGTGAAGGCCGGGCGAATCTGGGGTGGCCCTGGTTTGGATATGGCGGTCGCAAAGACTGCATTGAGGAAGAAGCTGGCGGTGGTGAGCCCTGCAATGACCAGCAGCACGAGCCAGAGAAGCGGCCCGCGCAGGATGTGAAACTCCTTCCCGTGCAGCGCATGGGCTTTGAGATCGAGCATCGCCGCCCAGATCCACATTGCAGGGAGAACCTGTACCAGCGTGAGCCGCCAGTTGGTGAAGATCAGCTTCACCCCTTGGAAGAGCATGGCGAAGGCCCCAACCAACAGAGCCAGTGGCGCCAACCAGCGGCTGCGCTGGCTCAGAGCCAGCACTGTTGTCTCGACCATTGATTCATCGCCCGTGCGAATCGCTGTCACCAGACGCCCGACTTGCATAGCGATTGCGGATCGGCGAGACGGATGGAGCCGATCCTCTGGAGCGTCCCCTAGCTCAGGCATGTTCGAGGTCTCACGGCGTCCCATACGCCGTGCCGGAGCTCGCGATGGGATTCGAGACCTTGCGGGCCCAGGCCGCGACCAGCTGCAGGAATCCGAGGTACACCGCCAGCACGATGACGATGACCAGGAGGCTCCACCCGGTGAGCTTGCCACCGAAGACCAGGAACAGGGCGGCCACGACCACACCCAGGACGCGTGCAGGGCCCGATGGCCGACTTCTTGCCTCCCTGGTGTTGATCGTCGCACGGGTCTTGAGGAAGCTCAAAGGCACTGAACTTCCACTTCCGACTCTGGAAGACGAGCCTTCAGCATGAGATCGCTTCGTGGAGCCAGATCCTGGAGACTGAGCGTTGCATGAAGAGCGCAACCGTCGCCTAGGCCAAGAGCTTCGCCTTCTGCGCCTCGAACTCTTCCTCCGTCAAGGCCCCTGAGTCCTTGAGCGCGGCCAGCTGGGTGAGCTGCTCAATGGGGTCGGGCGCAGCGGCAGCAGGTTCCGGTGCAGGGGCAGCTGCAGGAGCCTCCGCTGGAGCCTGGGCCTGGGCCTGGGCAGCCTGCTTGTTGGCCATATGTCCGCCCACAACGGCGGCGGTTCCGACCACCGCTGTCGTCCGGACCGCCGCCCTCGCGATAGGTCGCCTTCTCATCATGTCGAATCTCCTGTCTTGGTGTGTGGCTCAGACTGCTGCCGGAAGATCCGCCAGCACAGGTGCGATGAGCTCGTGTGGAATGCGGGCTCCCTCGAGCAGGATTCCATTTGAGTTGCGCACCGCCTCAGCAAAGCGCGCCGCCCAGACGTCCTCCCAGATCAACAGCGCAGCCGATGAGTTCGGCTCTAGTGCGGCGGCGGCGTACTCGATGTCCGCTGGGCTGATGAGACCTCCAACGTCCCCGTCCAGACGATCGAATCCCGCCGCGGCGTCCAGCTCGTCGATCTCGAAGGCGACGACCGAACCGTCGGAATCCTTGCCGATGAAGATCAGATCGAGGATCCGGATCGTGCCGGTCTCGACCAGATCCACCAACTCCGGGGCGATCTTTCCGTTGAACTTGTTCCCTGGGAATCCAACGATGATGTATTCGACTGGTCCTATTGGCATGTGATCGATCCTGTCCTTTCGTGTTGCTTCAGGTTACGACTCGCCGTCGCGGAAGGCCTCACCCTGATCGGGTGATTCACGCTTTCTGCGAGTCACAACGGTCACAACCCGGACTCGACGACGATGCGCCCGTTCGCCGCGGCCTTCTGGAGCGCTTCAAAGTCTCGCTGGTTCTGATCGGCGTAGGACTCTGAGAACAACACGATCGCACGGTCAAAGGTCTTGCCGGACCCCAGGTAGGCGGCGATGGCGATCCGGTCGCCGGATCTGGCGTGAGCCCGCGCCAGAGTCCAACCGCACAACCGGCCGTAGACCGCCATGGACTCGGGGGTCATCTGCTCGGTGTCGGCCGAGCCCTTCCAGTCGCGTAGCTGCCGAATGTAGAAGTCCCGCCGCACGCCGTCCATGCCCTCGACCTGGTCCCATCCGAGGAAGATGTCGCTCGACGCCTGCATCAGGTGCTGACCGGCGACGACCCGCTCACCCTCGTTGGCGTAGTCGCTCTCGCCGGCGAATTCGGCCAGCACTGACCGCTGCGCCTCTTTGGCCTGGAGCAGCAACGGATCCTGCCCGTTGCTCCCCACCATCAGGACGACCCAGGCCCTGGTCCCGACGCTGCCCACCCCGACCACCTTGCGGGCGATGCCGACGAACCGGAACTGATTGAGCAGATGCCGCCGATCGCTCTGCAGGGAGCCGCGATAGTCGTCGAGGAACTCGTGCATCCGTTCGGTCAGGACGGCGCTTTGGTCCTCGGAGAGAAGCTCCTCGATCGGGACCAGCAGTGGTGGGTCGCTCACGAACTGTGTCTTCCCATCGACCACCTGGGTGAGCTTGTCCAGCGCCTGCATGCTGTCGCGGGTGCGCGCTTTGGCCAGCGCTTTGTCAGCCCGAACCTTGGCCTTGGACAGTGGGGCGTTGTCCTGCTTCTTTCCGGTCAGCCCGAGCTCGTCGCCCAGATCGCGGAGCACCTTCTCGATGTCCATGCGGGCGTACCAGACGTCGAGATCCTTCATGGCGGCCAGCTTCGCCATCTCCGTGCGGTAGCCGGAAGTCGCATCGAGCACCACGTTCGTGCGCTCCTGGTCAGAGAACCCGCGATCGCGCCCGGCGATGGCCAGGCTCGCCGCCAGCCTCTTCACATCCCATTCCCACGGGCCTGGAAGTGTCTCGTCGAAGTCGTTCACGTCGAAGACCAGATTTCGCTCCGCCGAGGCGAAGACGCCGAAATTGCTCAGGTGCGCATCCCCGCAGGCCTGGACCCGCAGTCCGGAGTCCGGGGTCGTGGCCAGGTCGGACGCCATGATCAATGCCGCCCCTCGGTAGAACGTGAAGGGAGAGACGAGCATCCTGCCGTAGCGGATGGGCACCAGCTCCTGGACCCGTGACTCGGCCTGGCTCTCGAGCAGACTGACGGGATCGGGTCGTGTCGGAGACGCCTGCCACACCTCATGGGATGCCCGCGGGGCGGCCGTGCGGGCTGCCTTGCCCGAGGCCACGCGCTCCGCGGTCGACGGGTGGCGGTTAGCGGACGCGCTCTTGAGAGAGGGATTGCTCGCCGTGGTGCTTCCAAGGTTCGGCATAGGACCACCGTCGCGCTGTTCCCGCCCGCCACCATCACCCGAACAGGGCGATTTCCATGGCGAGGCACCCGCGAGTGATTCCCAGACGTGCAGACCTGACTGGACTCGTCTCGCGACCGAGGACCCTCGCAAGCTGCCCCTTGCGAGGGTGTCCCGGGTCTGCGATCAGCCCATTTGTGGCTCAGCCCTCACCCGGAACCCCACGTTGGCGCCTGAGGTGTCCGGGTCGTTGCCGAAGAGGGTGCCTCCTGGACCGTACGAAGATGGGTGGAGCGCGGCCTTTTCTGAACTATTGGCGGACCAGGGCGACGCTGAGCCTGTCCTCAGGAGAAATCAGGTGGGACTGGTCGTCGGTCCCCTGATCGAGCTGCACCCAGTTCACGGTTCCGGTGAAACGACTCGTTTCAGGGGTGTAGTCGTCGCTCACGGAAGATCCGTAATCCACGCCAACGTCAAGCGTCTCGTCACCGGAGAACAGCATGGGGATGCTGGCCTCCTGTCGGGCTGAGGCCACTGGAGCGCCGTCGACGAACAGCGTGGTCTCTCCGCCCTTGGCGAGGCCATCGCCGTCATACTCGAACTCCACCCGCACTTGATGGTTCCCCGGGGTGAGCGGCTCGGTTCCGGTGGCCTTGACGCGATTCAGCCCGAGGAGGTTGTAACAGTGAACCGGCACCCCCTGATTCAGGTACAGCGACCAGCCACCGAACGCGCCGCCCTGGGCCACGATGACCCCGTTCGACTCCCCCGCAGGAACCTCGATGTCCCCGGTGACGGCGTAGGACTTGTTCTTGAGGTTCAGGACGGTGTTCTCCGTCAACCGACCCATACCCCCGAAGACGATCTGGGATGACCCGGTGACGAGGGACGGCCTTCCGGCGAGGTCCGAGTTGAAGCGCTCCACCCGGCGGTCATCGAGCGGCAGCACCTGGTACTTCACCGCTTCGATGAGGAAGAGGCGCTGAAGTTCGGCCAGCTTCTCGGGATGTTCGCTGGAGACGTCGTGAGCCTGGGTCCAGTCCGTCGTGGTGTCGTAGAGCTCCCACACGTCGTCGTCGAGCGCCGGCAGTTCGGCCCCGAAGAGCCATGGGATGCTATGCCGGGTGACCGCAGTCCAACCCTTGTGGTAGATGCCTCGGTTGCAGAGCATCTCGAAATACTGGGTCTCTCGACGGTCAGCCGCATCGGCATCATCGAAGAGGTACCTCATCGAAATGCCGTGAAGGGGCTGCTGTTCAAACCCGTTTACCATCGTCGGTTCGGGCAGACCGATCACGTCCAGCACCGTCTTGGCCACGTCGATGACGTGATGGAACTGGTCCCGAACTTCGCCCTTGGCACTGAAACCGTTGGGCCAGTGCACGATGGTGCCATTGCGGGTGCCGCCGAAGTGCGAAGCGACCTGCTTGGTCCACTGGTACGGGGTGCACATGGCGTGAGCCCAGCCGACGGCGTAGTGGTTGTAGGCCTCTGGGGTGCCGAACTTGTCGATGTTGGCCGCCATGAACTCGGCCGTCTCAAAGGCGGCCGCTCCGTTCAGGGAGAAGAGCTCGTTGAACGTCCCATTCGGGGTGCCCTCGGCGCTCGCTCCGTTGTCACCGATGATGTAGTAGATCAAGGTGTCGTCGAGGACATCGAGATCCTCAAGGGCGTCGATGACCCGCCCGACCGCATGGTCGGTGTGCTCCAAGAATCCCGCGTACACCTCCATCTGCCGGGCCAGCACAGGCTTGAGGATCTCGGGCACGTCGTCCCAGGCGCCGATCTCGTCCGGACGCGCCGTGAGATCGCTGTCAGTCGGTATGACTCCGAGTTCCTTCTGTCGGGCAAAGATCTCGGCCCTGAGGGAGTCCCATCCGGCATCGAAGCGGCCTTTGTACCTGTTCGACCATTCGGGGGCCACGTGGTGTGGCGCATGCGTGGCGCCAGGGGCGTAGTAGGCGAAAAAGGGTTTATCGGTCTGCAGTGCTCGCTGCTGGCGGAACCAGGTGATGGCCTTGTCCGTCATGTCGTCGGTCAGGTGGTATCCCTCAGCCGGGGTGAGGGGTGGCTCAATCGGCGTCGTACCCTCGTACAACGCTGGATAGTACTGATTGGTCTCGCCACCGATAAAGCCGTAGAAGTAGTCAAAGCCACTACCAGTAGGCCACAGGTCGAAGGGTCCAACCGGGCTGGTCTTCCAGACCGGTACCTCGTGGCACTTGCCGAACTGGGCCGTCGAGTATCCGTTCAGCTTGAGTGTCTCGGCCAAGGGAGCGGTGGACTTGGGGCGGATGGACGTGTAACCCGGGGCCGAAGTCGCCGTCTCCGTGATCGTGCCCATCCCCACTGTGTGGTGGTTTCGGCCGGTGAGGAGCGCCGCCCGGGTCGGTGCACAGAGGGCCGTCGTATGGAAGCGGCTCAACGTGATGCCGCCGGCGGACAGACGATCCGCCGTCGGTGTGTTGACAGCCCCGCCAAAGGCGGAGGAGGCGCCGAAGCCGATGTCGTCCAGCAGCACGATCAGGACGTTTGGCGCTCCGCTGGGAGGTCGAGGCTCGGTGATCGGAGGGTATGAAGTGTCCGGATCCTTGGCGTCGTAGGTGGTGAGACCCACATGGAGCCGGTCGTGGACGGGCAGCACGAAACGGTTGATCGAGTCAGCCATCGGTCTCTCCTTTGGGGGTGCTGCTCGTCATGGGCTCAAGCGCCTCCAATCCCGGAGACTCCGTCGGGTTCACGGATACCAGCTCGATGTTGAGATCCCTGAGCAACGCCAGCGTGCTGTGCAACCGGGCCTGATCCGATACCCAGCCGACCAGGTGGGTCAGGCCGAGGTCGCATCGACTCACCTCGAAGCCGTCAATCGCCGCGATCAACGTGGGGCTCAACCGCCCCTTCACTACAATTTCGAAACTTCCGGCATTCAAGAGGACCTTCTCCCGTAGGCACCACTCTGTGGTTCAGCCGGCGTCGACCATGACTCGTCGTCCGGCCGAACCGGGACCTCGGCAGCACCGATCACCCCACACTCGACGGTGTCTCCCGAAGCAGGCAAGCCGATGATCGGTCGCACGAGCACCGCATTCATCCTGGAGGGGACAAATATGGATGTCGTCATCCCCGGAGGGTGATCGTGGGCTCGGGTTCGTCCGAGCCTTCTCAAAGAGCAAGGTCTCAACCTCACGCCGGACGATAAGCCGACGGTAAATTTTCACAGGCTGACGCCACTGAACGACGCGTGCTCTCTATCCTTCTCCGGACCTCGAGAGATCGCGGTGCCGGGTCGTGCGACCATCGACGCACGGGAATCGCGAACGTCCAGCCGAGCGCCCTGCAGGCATGGCTCATCGCGGATCGCCTGGTCATGGGCGGTTTCGGTGGCCTCGAGAGGAAAGCCCAGAACACGCAGAACACCGCGGGACAAATGGTTCCCGGGACATTCCAACACCTTGAGGAACACCGCTGTGCCAACCCGTACATTCGAAGTGATAGTGCGCGGACGACTGAGTCCTGCCCTCCTGGCCGCATTTGGAGACTTCCAGGCTTCTCACGCTGCTGGAGGAGGGCTGACTCGCTTGATCGGGCGGGCTGATCAGAACGCCCTCCATGAATTGTTTCGTGTGTTCCAGGACCTCAACGTTGAACTGGTGTCAGTGAACCCAGTTGGGGAAGCACCGATCAGTTCCCCTTAGGCTCAGCGGCGAGACGGCCTTCTTCAGGTCCCCACCATCGACGATGACCCCGAATGAGTGACGACGGTGCGATCCCAACCGCTCAACAATGGGGCACGACCAGCGTGGAGGCCGTCAGGATGCGGTGCGTCGACCACTCGCGAAGCGAGTCGGCACCCCATTCGGCAGCAAAGAGGAGCAACAAATGTGGCTCGGGCGGTTCTGTGAGCGGATTCCCCTGACCGTGACAGAACCCCCCCCACCTGAGGGGCCTCACCAACGGACTCTGACGGGGTTTTGGCACCCGCAATTGCGGTTGCCGCAGGCGCGGTCCAGGTGGGAGACTCCGTCAGACGTCGAGGGCGGGAGAACGGGCTCATTCATGACTCCACCACCGGTCGCGCCGGCCTACGCGGTCGAGCGTGCTGCCCTCATGCACCGACTGGACGAGGCGCTTGTCCGCCCACTGACGTTGGTTGTGGCGCCGGCTGGAGCGGGAAAGTCGGTGCTCCTCGCGCAGTGGGCCGCCA
Source organism: uncultured Acidimicrobiaceae bacterium (assembly GCA_963826835.1). Taxonomy (GTDB): domain Bacteria; phylum Actinomycetota; class Acidimicrobiia; order Acidimicrobiales; family RAAP-2; genus Bog-473. The sequence goes on along the minus strand of CAWGYK010000010.1, from coordinate 277,539 downwards.
CTCACCCGGAACTGGCCTTTGTCTGGATGGAAGTCGGGGCCGACGACGACGATCCAGTGAGATTCGCCCAGAGACTCCTCTTCGGGCTGGGCGACATTAACTCGGATTTCGCTTCCCTCGCCGCTCTGACGTCGCTGCATGGAGGTGGGCTCGGGACGCCGCTGCTCGAAGCTCTCGAGGCACAGTTGGGCGACCTCCCCGAAGTGGTGATCGTCCTCGACGACCTTCACCACCTTTCGAACGCGGTCCTCATTTCAGATCTGGGTCGGCTCGCCAATTTGCTTCCGCCCAATATCCATTTGGTGCTTTCAACCCGGACGGATCTCCCCATTGCCTGGAGTCGACATCGCGTGCGGGACCAGCTGACAGAGATCCGCCAGTCCGACCTCGCCCTCGACGAGACCGACTCTGCCCTGTTACTCGAGCACATCACGGGTCGACCACTCGGCATCGACAGGGTGGCGACGCTAGTCGCCCGTACCGAGGGGTGGGCGGCCGGACTGCAACTGGCGGGAATGACACTCAGGCTCTTCGACGATCCGGACGAGTTCATCACCCAATTCAGTGGAGACGACCGTCTCATCGCTGACTACCTCAGCGAGGAGGTCCTCCTGGCCCAGCCGGGTGAGCGCCGCGAGCTCCTGCTCCGTCTCTCAGTGCTGGACACGATGTGTGCGGACCTGGTCACCCTCCTCACCGGCGAGGCGAACCCGCAGCTCCTTCTCGAGCAGCTCGAACGGGAGTCGATGTTCCTCGTCCCCCTGGACACGCGTCGGGTGTGGTTTCGCTTCCACCATCTCTTTCGGGACATGCTTCGCTTCAAGCTGCGGGCAGAGAGGCCTGAACTCGAAGCGAATTTGCTCAACCAAGCCGCGTCCTGGCACCTCGACCAGGGGGACCTGAGCTCCGGTCTCGAATACCTCCTCCGGGCGCGGAATTGGGACGCTGCCCTCGACATCATCATGGCCCGGGGATCCGAAGTCTTCGAAAAGGGCGAAATGGCCACCGTCATTCGCTGGATCTCCCAGGTTCCCGAATCCGCCCGGGCGGAAAGGACGGACATCAGCCTCCTTCTCGGAATGCTGATGGGGGTCGAAGGTCTGGCGGCAGGAGCAGAGGACATTCTCGGACGAGTAGCAACCCATCCCGATTCGTCGGCGGGTGAACGGGTATGCGCGCAGGTCTTCCTGGCCACAATGGTCCAATGGCGTCCCCGTCCGGAGGTCTCCATCGACATGGCCGTCCGTGCGCTCGACGAGCTTTCCGGTCTCGGAGACGCCCAGGTCCCCGTCATTTTGAACCTGACGCATCCAGCGTCGCTCGAGACGATGGCCGTTCTGTCACGTGGCCGGGCACACTTCCAAGCCGGTGATCTCGAGCTGGCCCGGGACTGGCTCGGCCAAGGGCTGGCCACCCAAGGAGCGACCTATCCGATCTGGAAGGTCAGCGGCCTCGGCTCGCTCGGATTGCTCGAAGCCTGGAGGGGCAATACGGAACGAGCCATTGCTCTGTCCGACGAGGCTTTGGCCATTGCCAAGGAGGTCGGCCTGTTGGCGCATCCGTCCGTGGCCGAGGCCTACCTGACCTCTTCCCTCGTGGCCTTGGAACGGGGCGAGCCTGGACGAGCATCGGTGTCCCTCCATGAAGGCATAGTGCGGGCTGAGGCAAACAAGCGAAACCAGCTCTCATGGTTCGGCCACCTCGAGGCAGCGCTCCTGCTGGAAGCGGACGGCAGAGCAAAAGAGGCGATGACGACGGTCCTCTCGGCCAGAAACGACCTGGGGGCACCACCGCCTCCCGTGGTCGCCGATCGTCTCCTTGCCCTCCAGAGCCGTCTTCTCCGCCTCGGTGGGTCAGCAGAGCAAAGCCAGCGCTCGCTGCGCACCGGGTCCTCAGACTCCTTGGTGCTGGCCTTCGAGCGAGCGGCGACGGCACTGACACTCGGCGAGTACGACGTGGCACGGAAGTTGGTCGAGGCGTTCCCGGATTTGTCCGACTCCTCCCAGCCTCTGGCGACCGTGGACAGTCTTCTCCTGGGCGCCTGGCTCGCGGAAAGTTATGGATCTCTTGATTGGGCTCGGCGCCAGCTCACGAAAGCGATGGCGGTCGCCGAGAGCCACTCTTTGGTTGAGTCCTTCGTCCACCTCGGCCCGGCGATACCGCGAATGGTCCGCGAATTGCCCGGCTCCGATTCTGCTTTTCAAGAGCGGGTCATCCGACGGGCCCAGGCATTCACTTCGCCCTCGCGGGGAAGCGAGCTCGCAGAGGCGTTGACGGACAGAGAGCTAGAGATCTTGTCCTACCTGCCGAGCCGGCTCACCAACACCGAACTTGCCGATCAGTTCTACGTTTCGGTGAACACGATCAAGACCCACATGGCCCACATCTATCGGAAGCTCGGTGCTGCCAACCGCAACAGCGCCATCTCTCGAGCCCGGGAAATCGGGATTCTCTGAGCACCTACAGGGGTGCCGCCTCAAAGTCACCCGCCGAGGGTGATGCCATCCCGTCGTTGGCGTGGTTCGATATTTCCGCAGACACTGCGCCGATTGACATCTACTCGTCCGCGAGAACAGGCGTGGGGCCCAGGTGGAGAATATTCGAGACGTAACCAACTAGGGAGGAACTTCGTTGATCGCCTACACCTACCCACTGGCTGACCTCTTCGGGACGATGCTGGGCTTCTTCCTCCTCATCATCTGGTTCTGGCTCCTGATCATCGTGTTCTCGGACATCTTTCGTAGTCGCGATCTGGGCGGAGGGGCGAAAGCCCTCTGGGTCATCTTTGTCATCATCTTGCCGTTCCTCGGCATCTTCGTGTATCTGATCGCCCGAGGCGGGAAAATGCACGAGCGTGCGGCGGCGCAGGCGGCACAACAGCAAGAGGCCTTCGACGCATACGTCAAGGAGACTGCTGGGAAGGGAACTGACCCGACGGAGCAGCTGGCCAAGCTGGCCGATCTCAAGCAGCAGGGCGTCATCACCGATGCCGAGTTCGAATCACAGAAGGCGAAGATCCTGGCCTGAGCCCGACAGCATTCGTCGCGAGCAGCCGGGATCTCAACGAAAGGGACCGAGATGGACTCCGCAATCCACCCGTCAGTGCTGATGGTTTACTTCTCCTACACGAACCAGACCAAAAAGGTTTTGGACTCCATGGCCGAGGTTCTGCGCGACCACGATTGCGACGTGACATTTGCGAAGGTTGAACTCACCGACCCCCGCTACGAGAAGCGATTCGAATCGTTCCCACTGAAGAAGCCCTATCGGGAAATGTTCGGCATGATTCCTGCGGAGTTGCGGGACAAGCCGGTGCAGATAGCGATTCCTGATGCCGTGACGGAACGGGGGTACGACCTGGTGGTTGTCGGTGCCCCCACGTGGTGGTTGTCGACGGACGTTGCTATGCGAACGTTCATGGAGTCCGACACCGCTCGGCAGGTTCTCAAGGGGAAGCCGTTCGCAACGGTCATATGTTGTCGCCGCTACTGGAAACACAACTTCAAGACGCTGCAGAGAAAGGGGAAGGCATGCGGTGGCCTCTTCGCCGACGGCATTCATTTCGCCTATGAGGGTGGGCAGGTGCACTCGTTGCTGTCCCTCCTCAGCTACCTCGGCAAAGGCGATTACCGAGAGAAATACCTGGGGGTCAAGATCCCGCCGACCAATATCCAGGACTACCACCTCGACCAGGCTCGCGAGTTCGGGAACCAGCTGGTGAAGCGACTCACAAGCAGCAGCAAGCCCGAGGAACTCAAGTAACCCGAGACTCTCGAAACACCGTGAGTCAACCGAACCAAACGGAGAGCAGGGTCATGAAGAGGTCGGTCCTGAGCGCAACCCGTTTCGGTGGTGGGCCATGGGTCAGGTCCGGGTTAGTGGTGCCGATATTCGCCAGCTTGGCGGCAGTCTTGGTGTTCGGAACGCAGGCAGGAGCCGCTGCACCCTCGATCCCGAAGCGCGGGGTGGTCACGATCACGATGGCCATCGTCGGCGACGCCGGGAACCCCTCGGTGGGAGTCATCCAGACATTTGGGCTGACAGGTAACACCGCGACGAAGGTCGAACCACCGGAAAACAGCGGGAGCACCGGCATCTACAAGAACTGCAGTGACGCGCCTCCTTCACCGAAGAGCTGTCTCACCGTCGGTGCGGTGAGCTACAAGTACGGCATCGGCGAGTTCGACACCACCGTCAGCCAGTACGTGACGTTCCTCAATACGGTCGATCCCCGCGGGAGGAATACTCTGCAGCTGTACTTCGACGACATGAGCCCAACCAACTGGCCAAAGTACGGCTCCATCAGCTACTCGTCGTCGGCGGCTCCGGGTCAGCACTACTCCGTCGCGTATCCGGAGTGGGCAGACAAGCCGTTCGGTTTCGCCAACTTCACCGTGGCGGCCCGGTTCGCAAACTCGCTGACCAATGGCAAGGTGCTCTCCAAGACATCCTCGTCGTCGAACGGTTTCAACTACGTCACTTATACGGTGCGCCTCTCGCCGAAAACCGCGACGGGCATGTACAGCATTGCGAATCCGCAGACAACGCGAACCAAATCGACTGGATTCGTCATCCCGAGCAACAACGAATGGGTCAAGGCGGCCTACTACGACCCCAAGGGCGGAGGGACCGACTCGTACTGGGCGTATCCGACAGGCCCCTTCAACCAACCCAATGTCGCCGTGTTGAATCCCACCACGGGCGACGTCGAGAACGGGTCCGACCAGCCATTGGCCACCTACAACCCGAACGACCCCAACTCCTCGGTCGACACTCCGGGCGCGCCGCCGGGAGCAGGCCCGGACTGGTGCCCCTCCCAAGCCGGATCCAACTGCGACACCCTCCCGGCCGATTTCCCAACGGGCCTCGACCTCGAGAAGAACTACCAGACGAACGTGAGCACGGTCGGCCAGGACAAGACTCCTTCTCCCTGGGGCACCTACGACCAGGGCGGCAACGTGGTCGAGATCCTCGACACGCTCGCGCCCCAGCCGCCGGGATACAAGTTCTTGCGTAACTGGCACTACTACCATGGTGGTGTTGCCAATGCGCCGGCCTACCAACTTGAGATCTCGGCTTTCGGCTACGCGCCGGCGGACTTCGGAGTTCAGCGCATCTACCCATGGCTCGGGTTCCGCCTGGGCGTCATCGGAAACCTCTAGGAGATACCGACATGGACTCCACACGGATGAGACGAAACAATTCCCGGGTGATTCGGGGTATCGGATCATCGCTGCCAGCTGTAACAGGTAGTTCAGGGCGAGCGAATCGGGAGTCGACGTGATTCTCGATCTCCTACTCATCGGCCTGGTCATCACCCTCGAGCCGATCCCCCTCACCGCATTTCTGCTCATCCTTCTGTCAAAGAACGGCACTCGCAAGGGCGCCGCATTCATCTTCGGATGGCTCCTCTCCCTCGGCGCTGTTGTGGCTATCACCGTCCTTGTGACCGGCAACAAGCCGCCGCAGCCGAACACGGCCCCCTCTCTGGGTGCACTGGCCGCAAAGATCGCGATCGGTGTGGCCTTGGTGCTGATCGCAATTCGCCAACGTCGGCGAATGGGGAAACCCAGGCCGCCCAAGAAGCCGCCGAAGTGGCAAACAGGTCTCGACAACATGTCCCCCTTGTATGCCATTGGCCTGGCACCGCTCACCCAACCTTGGGGACTTGTCGCGGCGGGCGTCGCCACGATCACCGAGGCCAAGCTCACATCTTGGGAGAGCTATGTCGCGCTTTTCCTTTTCTGCCTAGTGTCCACTGCCGTGTACATCGCCTTGGAGCTCTACGCGGGCTTCCGCCCGGAGAAGGCCCAAGCGTTCCTCGGGCGCATCCGAACGTGGATCGACAGCCACACCGATCAGGTGATCATTGTGGCTTCACTGGTGCTCGGCTTCTGGTTGGTCGGCAAGAGCATCTACCTCATCGTCACCTGAACGCGTACTCGGTGTGAGTGACGTGTTTGGACTTCGGCGAACGCGTGGAGACCAGATGTCATAACGTCCTCGCTTCGATGAACGACCTCTGAGTCGCAAGCCCGACGGCGGCGGTCCTCAGAGCTAATTCTGTCATGGTCGATGACCACCCGATCCGCTCGATGTTCCAGACCGACCAGCAGTAGATATTCAATCCGGCACAGTCGAGACCAACCCCGACGGCTCGACAGACATCTACTTCGTCCCGCCAGCTCCCCGGAGGCAAGGACAAGAACTGTCTGCAGACCGCCCCCAGCAGGGGCTGACACTGGGGGCCCATAGGTTCATGCGCGAGGAGAGAACCACCCTCCGGAGTCGGCCAGCGAGGACGCCACAGACCAATCGGAGTATCGTCAAATGGCGATGCCGGTCCCAAGAAGATTATCTCCTTGACTAGGGGAACGACGTCCCCCGCTTGGCCCTGGCCCGATCACCTCGATGCCATGGTCGCTGCGCCAGGGTTCCATACCGTCCTTTTCGAAGACGATCGAGTCAGAGTTCTCGACGGACGTGTTCCACCTGGTGCGATGGTACCTGTGCACACCCACCGCTGGGGAGGAGTTCTTTATATCCTCGGGTCCAGCGATTTTGTCCGGCGTGATCCCGACGGCAATGTGCTTGCCGACACCAGGGCATCGAAAACAAGGCCAATAGCGGGAACAGCGGTCTGGGGCATGCCGCTCACGCCACACACTTTTCAGAACGTTGGCAGCGAGGAGTTCCGCACGCTCACTGTGGAGATGAAAGATGAGGGCGGGAACCATCCCGATGGAGCCACGTAACTACTGATGGATCACTACCTCGTGCCTGAGTCCGATGAGCCGGTGCAGTTGCCAAGTGCGCTGCCTCCGGATGCAACACTTTCCCAAGTGCCGGCGCGGGGAGTTGCGTCGGGACCGCAGGGGTCCCCATTGAACGCGGGTTCGCGGATCGTCGACCTGATCACAGGGACCGCGAAGGTGGGGATCGGCGCGGCGTCCCTCGTGGCCGGCGAGATCACCAGCAGATCCGTAAGGATCGCCAGAACCGTTGTACCCGCTTCGATTGCCGAGGGCCCTCTTGACGCAGTTGAGCGAGCCCTTGGACGGCGTCATGACGAGGCTCGCAAAAGCGAAAGGGAGAATCGAGAGAACGTGGCCGAAGCTGCGGAGTCTGTGCTCAATCGGGTCGTCGTCGGGGTTGTCGACATGCTGGACATGGAGCAATTGATCGATCATGTGCCGATCAACAAGGTTGTCGCCAGAGTAGATCTCCCAGGAGTAATCGATGAGATCGACCTCGCGGGGGTCATCCGTGAGTCCACGACCGGACTGGGTGCAGAAACACTTGACGGAACCCGTGCAGGGCTGATGGCCATGGATCTGTGGAGCGCCCGACTGGTAGACAAGATCCTCCGGCGCAAGGAACCGCGTGACTTGGCGGTCCGGTGGAATGGCGTTGCTCGACCGGAGAGTGCGAAACCTGAGGTCATCTCGTGAGTCGCCATCGCGAGATCCGCAGTGAGCGAGGGCAGCAACTCCAGGGCCTTCGGGCAGGTTTCATCTCTCGGGCGGTGGCGAGCGGGGCTGATGTTGTTCTCGTTCTCGGCACCTATGTGGTTGGAGTGATCTTGGTGAGCATCGCATGGGATCGTTTTTTTCTAACTCGATTTCGGTTGCGGCTCCCCCGCATTGGGTGACTGAACTTTTGGTGTGGATCTTTCTCGTCGGGTACTTGACCGCCGGATGGTGGTCCACAGGACGCACTCTGGGGAAGCAGATGATGGGCTTACGAGTCGTCTATTCGGATGGGAGTCCTCTTGGGTTCTGGCGAGCGCTTTTTCGAGCGCTCCTCTGCGCTTCGTTCTTCCCGGTGCTTTTGCTGGCCTTGGTGAACCGCCGAAATCGAGGGCTCGAAGACGTAATCTTCGGGACTGTCGTCACCTACGACTGGCTCCCAGCAACTTACGAACCGCTGGCTGAGCCGTCCGTGGACGCTCAACCAATGATTGAAATGCGCCAGTCATCAGTTCCGATTGTGCGCTCCTGAAGCTACTGATGGTCAAGATGCGATCCGCCACACTCCATCTGCCCAGTCAGGGGCCGGTTTCTCGATAGCGGAAGACGGAATTCGAACCCGCGGCCCTCACCTTGGCAAGGTGATGGTTTTCGTCCCACCAGGTCCGGCGGCTCCGCTGAAGTGCAGCTCCGTCCACGTGGTTTCCAGCCCGTCCATCCAGTTCTCCGCTGTAGTAGAGCGCTCTACTATCGACCGGTCGAGAGCGATCGGCTTGCAGGCGTTAAGGGCGCACCTGAGCACGCGCTTACCGACTATTACGAACAAGTTCGCCAGATAGTCGATCGGCTAGCGACGGAGATTAAGCTGGCCCTATGAACCCCGCGAGCGCCCTGACTGCGGTCGAAGGCCGACCGATTCCGTTGAGCGCGGCGCAAACTCGAGTCATCACAGCAGCCCTTGACTTGTTTTCTCGGCATGGTGTTGGTGGGACGTCACTGCAGATGATCGCCGATGAGATCGGTGTCACAAAGGCAGCCGTCTATCACCAGTACAAATCAAAGGACGAGATTGTCCTTGCCGCCGCAGAGTCGGAGTTGAGGAGGCTGGAGGTGGTCATCGAGGCGGCCGAAGGCGAGTCCTCCGCAAAGCGGGCGCGTGACTCCCTCATCGCCGGCATCGTCGATCTCGCCATCGAACGCGGGCGTACCGCCAGCACCATCCTCAGCGATCCGGTAGTCGTTGGGTTCTTCGCTTATCACGCCACATTTCGTGATGTTATGCACCGCCTGCGTCGCATCCTGGTCGGAGACGATACGGCGCCGGAGGCCCGCGTCCGGACCGCCATGCTGATCGCCGCCATCAGTGGCGCAGTCATGCACCCCTTCGTCGCCGACCTTGACGATGAGCTGGTGCGAGCCGAGCTTCTGCGTCTCGCACGGCGCTTTCTTTCTCCGCCTACCTGAGTCTGGCCGAATCGACACACGGCTCGTTGTCGGTGACCTAGCGTGCCTGTTGAAGGTAGACGTTCAAACGGCGGATCCTGTCGTTCGCATCGAACTCAAAAACGGTCATCGAGTTGATGACGTTCACCTTGTCGCCTCGAAAGTGATGCTCTTCGATCTCGTAATAGACCAACGCCCCGGTCTCGGAGATCCGCCTCACGGTGGTGTCGAATGACTGCGTGACCGTGACCCACCGCGTCAGCATCTCGGTGTACTCCCTCCAATTCTGCACCTCGAGAAAAGTGCCGACCCGCTCGAAATCCTCGACGGCAACAAATTCGGCCAGAGGAGCCCAATCAATCGGATCCCCGACCCCAGCCACTAGCCGTTGCAGAGCGCGGTCATATTCGAGGACCCTCTGCGTCAAGGGACCGGCACCTTCGGAGGCTTTGCGGTCCATCAGTGGGTTGAGCGGGGACCGCGCGGCAAGATGTGCGGGAGGTCCTCCGTCGTGAGCATTCCAGGGCGGGCACCGCACACGTAGGGGATGGCGTTCACCAGGCCATTGGCGTTGTAAGCGGGGACAAAGGACGCCAGGTCATCGAGTGGCACCGGGAACGGCATGCTCATGTCGATCGGCGCATCACCGTGAATCCGGATCCGCCAGCCCGTCGGCTGCAAACCCCAATCGGGCTCGACGTTCATGGCCACAAAGCCGTACTGCGTGAAACGGATCCGATCGATGCCCTTGCTGCGGCCCGTGACGACAACCCGCTGCGCTGCCGCAGTCCCGGCCTTGATTTCACCGGCCACAATCATCATGTCTTCCTTGGCTGCGGCGACGCCACCCTCGCCGACCCATTCGTCGATTTCGAAGCCGGCCAAGTCGGCCAATATGCTGAGCGGCGGCTGATACTCACCGAACAAGTGATTCTTGCGGCGCTCGGGATCAAATTCCTCCAGCGGCTTCCCGAATCGCATCTGCTCCATGACCATGTGCGCCGACGGCCGGTGCGAGAGGTCGCCGAATTCCTCGATCTCGATCAGATCGACCCTTCGCTGGATCGACAACAGCGCCATGGGCAGGGTCTCGGTCACGAAGCCGGGATCACTCCCGCTTGCCCAAACCGATGCGCCGCCGCTCTCGCACGCCGCATGGACACGGGCCAAGTTGGTGCTGCCGAGGCGAACCCCGCGGGCGAACAAATCGCTGCAGGTAGAGACGACGTTCGTGCCTGCACCGAGTAACGCAACCACGTCTTCGACAAGCTCGTCTTCGGTCAAGCCAGCTCGAGTCTGGCCCCTCCCCGTCGCCCGCGGCATGTAGATGCAACAGTCCGCTTCGAGCTCGAGAATTGTCTCTCGGTCGGTGCTGGCGACGACGCCGGTGAGGCCTTCTCCACACAACTCCCCCGCCTCGACGCCCTCCTTTGCCGAGTCGTAGACCCTCACCCCGACCAGGTCGAGGGCGGGATGGCGAATCACCTCTCGAAGAGCCCGTTGGCCAGTGTTGCCTGTGGCCCACTGGATGACGCGATATCTCGAGTCCACGTGCCTCCTCCCTCTGCTCAGCCAGCGGAGACTAGCCGATCGGCTAGCCCCGGACAACCCCGGGGGCCCCGTTGAGTCAGCAGCGAGACGATGAATGGTCGGTCAGGCGGTGATGACCGGCAGAGATTCCCATCCCCGCACAGTGGACGCGGGAGCTCGTCGGATGTTGTCCCAATCGACCTCCCATTGAGGGAACCGCTTCAGGACTTCGTCCAGAGTGACGCGGGCTTCCATCCGCGCCAGGGCAGCGCCCAGGCAGAAGTGAATGCCGTAGCCGAACGTGAGGTGTTGACCGATGTCGCGATGGACGTCGAACCGATCGGGATTCTCGTATTTGTCGCCGTCGCGGTTGGCGGACCCCGTGAGGCAAATCATGGCGCTCCCGGCCGGCACCATCTGGTCGTGCAGTTCGACGTCCTGCGCGACGTACCGGGCGACGTGCGGCGTCGGCGGCTCGAAGCGCAGGAGCTCCTCAATTGCATTGGGGACGAGTGAGCGATTCTCGACCAGCTCGCGACGTTGATCAGGGTGTTCTCCAAGTACCTTGCCCATCCAACCAATGAGGCGATTGGTGGTTTCGTTGCCGGCGGCAGAGACGACGCTCACATACATGAGAACCTCATCACGGGTCAGCTTTCGCGTTGTCCCGTGCTCGTCTTCGAATTCGACAAACAACAATTCCGACATCAGGTCGTCGGAGGGATGGGTCGCTCGCCAGTCGATGTAGTCGGAGAAGAAATCCGCCTGCCCTATGTTGTCTGCCGATACCTCCATTGGTTTGCCCGGATCGGTGCGCAACGAAGCGTTGGCGCGGTCGCGGGCCTCCTCTTGGTCGGATTCTGGGACACCAAGAAGCATTCCGATCGTGCGCATGGGGATCTGCTCCCCGAGGTCGGTGACGAAATCGAGACGACCAGCGCCGATCAGTGGATCGAGAACGCTTCCGCAGAACTCTCGGACCTTTTCCTCGAGAGCGAGCATCTTCTTCGGGGTGAATACCCGGGAGAGCAGACCGCGATGGACGTTGTGTAGAGGCGGGTCCTCGAAGATCACAATCCCGGGCGGTATCTCGATGTTCGCCTTGATGAACTCGAGTACCGATCCACGAGCGGAACTGAAGATCTGTCGGTCGAGAAGCCCGCGCTGGACGTCATCGAAGCGACTGACGGCGTAGAAGTCGTGCTCTTCGTTGTAGTACAGCGGCGCTTCGGCTCGGAGCCGCGCATAGACGGGATAGGGATCTGCATCGATCTCACGGTCGTAGGGGTCGTAGTAGACGTCCGTCATCGTCATGGCATGTCTCCTCTTCCAGCAGGCGCCTCGCGCCTCGGGCCAACCGTGTGCATTCCATCGACCAGTCCGCCATGGTAGCCGATCGGCTAGCTTCGCCGTTGTGAGACGGCGGTGGAGGGGTGGAATGAGGGAGTTGGAGGCCAAGACGCGTGCGGAAGACGGATTCGAACCCGCGACCCTGACCTTGGCAATGTCTTGAATTGGTCTTTCTGGTGTGGTTCAGGCCTGTGAAGTGCCGTCCACCGTGTGACCAGCCGTCCACTGCGTCCGTCGCCGTAGGAGAGCGCTCTACCATCCTCAAGGCACGGCCGCCCGGGTGGTCTTGTCGAGTCGGATGGGCCGTCTGGCTCTTCTCGTCAACCTGACCATTTCGCCGGCGGTCGTTTGCCAGGACCCACAAACATATATAGGTTTGCAGCCAAGCGTTCGGATACCCGGGAAGGGATGCAGCTTGATTCGGCTGGCTCAGTTGTACACCGGCGGTGTGGGATCAGAAATCATCCGGCGGCTCGACAGCCACCCCCATCTCGAATTGGTGGCCGTGCTCGTCCACTCTGACCACAAGGCCGGCTTGGACTCCGGCACCCTCGTGGGTGCGAGGCCGAATGGGATCGTTACCACACTGACCGTCAATGAGATCCTGGCTGCCCAGCCGGACGCAGCCATCTACTCTGGAATGCAGTGGGACGTCAACCTGATAGCCCGGCTTCTCCGGGCCGGGGTCAACGTATACACCGGCCTGGGCGGGTACTACATGCCGGGTCAGCCTGAGTTCGAGACACTCGACTCGGCGGCTCGGGAGGGCAAAGCATCCTTCGCTGCTGGCGGGAACATCCCTGGGCTGATCAGCGACGTCTTCCCTCTGTTCGTGTCCGGCTACACCGGCCGTATCCGGGAGATTCGCGCCTGGCAACGCAATCACGTCTCCACATACCCTTCGGCCGTGCAGATCCAGACCGGCCTGGGCATCGGTCTCGAGCCGGGAGCCACCGAGCAACAAGACGCAGTCGACGCATCCTGGGTGTGGGCCATGCGACAGTCGGCCAACATGGTTGCGGATGGTTTGGGTATCAACTGCACTGACCTTGTCCTTGCGGATAAGCGGGTCGCTTTGGCATCGCACGACGAGGAGCTGCCGGGCTCCGGATTGCTCGTTAAGGCGGGCACTGTCGCAGGCGCGCAGTGGGAGTTCACGGCCTTCTGCGGGACGCGGAAGTTCCTGACCATCACAAACGAGCAGACCGCAATACTCGGTCTCGGACCGGGCTGGCGAGCCAACCACGATGACCCGGCGTGGCGAGTGGAGATTGACGGCGATCCGCCGATCGTCGCCACGTTCGGGTGGCCGAACGGTGTCGAACCTGGCGCAGCGAATTCCCGGTTGAACGCGGCCCGGGCGATGAACGTAATCCCCCGTTTGGTCGCCGCTCCAACTGGATGTGTGTCGGTGCTCGATTTTCCTGCTGTTGTGGCTGGCGACGGTTTGGCAGCAATCGAGGAGACCGGCGAGGACATCGGCGCGCTCGCTCCCTGAGAGGAGCTGTACGCAATCTCCGGCTCGTTCGGCTCCCAACGTTGACCCGGTCGTCCTACTCTCGGACCTATAAGTGGCTCGTCGCGCGCTCAGTCAGCGCTCGACGTGCGGGGTTCTGGCAACGATTTGTCCAACTTCGCTTGTTTCAGTTCACACCGGATGAGCCATTAGTCCGGAATCTCGACACCGATGTTGTCGAGCAGCCTGACCGAACCGAGCTGGATTGACGCGAGCAGGCGCACCGACCCGCGGAGCACGTCGAGGGGAGCAAGGGTGTTCGCCTCGACCGGAGTGAAGTACGCGACCGTGGCCTGGCCACCGACCTCCTCGGCGAACTCACTCGCCAGTTCGACTGAGGTCCGCCGACCCAAGCGGCTCGTCTCTGCGCACCTGCAAAGGGCCCGGTAGATCACAGGAGCGGTCACCCGCTCCTCGGGTGTGAGTTTGGAGTTCCGGCTCGATACCGCCAAGCCGTCGGACTCTCTGATCGTCGGGCTCCCTACCACCTCAATCGGACAGTAAAGGTCATCAGCCAGCCGCTTGAACATGACGAGCTGCTGCCAGTCCTTCTCCCCGAAATAGGACCGGCACGGACCGAAGATGTTCCAAAGCTTGCACATGACCAGCGCAACGAGGTCCAGGTGGGCAGGATCCTCAAGATGAGGAACGCTCGTTGACATTGCTGGCAGACTCACCCTGGTGATGGGTTCGCGAGGGTAGAGCTCTTCGTTGGCCGGCACGAACACGATGTCGCACCCGGCCCGTTCGGCCAGGGCCAGGTCGTGGGCCGCGTCGCGCTCGTAGCCGACCTGGGAGGTCATCCAGTCGAACGCCGCGCTCCCCCCAGTACAGGGCGGTGAGGTCGTTCTCGGCCACCGACCGCTCTATGAGGGAACCGTGGCCCTGGTGCATCGCCCCACTCGTACCCACCATCCCGACCTTCCGCCCTTTGCCCCGGACTCGCTCGAGGACTTCGCGGAACTCGGCCACCGTCGTGTAGTGATCCACGATCCCTCCCTCACCTGCAGTAGCGGCTGATCACTGGTCGCCCCGTATTTGCGCGTAATCGATCTCGGGTAACGGCTGATGACAGAGCGCCCCACCATCGATCGTCAGTTCAATGCCAGTGATGTATTTCGCTTGATCCGACGCCAGATAGACGACTCCAGCGGCTATGTCGGCCGGTTCGCCCAGCCGGGGCAGAGGAATATTCTTCTCGAATGCGGCCCTGCTCGCCGGGTCAGACAAGATGGCAGTCATCTCCGGCGATCCGGTGAAGATGAACCCGACGATGATCGTGTTAGCCCGGATGTCGTCGTTGCCATAGTCGACTGCGAGCTGACGAGTCATGGCGTTGAGGGCACCCTTGGAGGCGTGGTATGCGGGCCTGTGCGGCAACGCCCGCTTGGACGAGCTCGCCGAGATGTTGACGATCGAACCTCCGCCCGCCGCCCGCATCACAGGGATCGCGTACTTGCACACCCACGCCGTTCCCATGAGGGCAACCCGCAGGATGCTTTCGAAGGCGTCGTTCGCAAAATCCTCGATGTGGCTGTCCTTACCGCTGCTCACCTCATCTGATATGGCGTTGTTGACCAGGGTTGTCAATGGACCGTACAAGTCGACGGCCTGACGGACCGCCCGGGCGACGTCCTGTTCGACGCTGTTATCAGCCCGCACGAATGTCGCCCGGCCCCCGGCCTCGGCGACCGCCATCTCGACAGCCGAACCATTCGCCTCGGAGCGCCCCGTGAATGCGACGGCGGCCCCTTCAGCGGCGAGCATCTCCACGATACCCCGGCCGATCCCCCTCGTACCGCCTGTTACCAGGGCGACCTTGCCCTCTAGCCGCATGATCAGTTCATCCCCTTGTTCGGGTTACGCATCCCGACAGTCTGCGCCTAAACATATAGATGTTTTTGACAACTGGTCAAGCCGTCCAGGGTTGGGCGCCATGAGGGCGGACACGCCATTCAGACTGGCCCAACGGGCGGCCGAAGCATCGGACAACGTGCAGCTCGTTCCGGCTGGGACTATCCATCGAACATCGAGCTCCGTCCCGAGTCCACGAATGCTTTCGATCGACCCGGGTACCAGCCTTCGACCCGCGAGGCTCACCTTGGCAAGGTGTTGGTTTCGTTAACGACGTCCTCGCCACTTTTCTGAGCTGGCTTCTCGTGCTCAATCTGAACCGAACGGACTTCGAGGGAGGCGCGTTGCGAGAGTGTGCACCAGCGCTCAGCAGACCTACTTCAGGCAGGCTCGGCGAAGGTCTTCAGTTCAAGATATTCCTCGAAGCCGACCCGACCCATTTCTCTGCCTATGCCACTTTGCTTATATCCGCCGAAGGGGATGTCGGGTCCGTAGTAAACCCCCCCGTCCACGATCATCGTTCCGGCACGGATCCGACGGGCGACCGCCTTCGAGTGCTCGTGATCTCTGGAGAAAACTCCGCCCGACAGGCCGTAGATGCTGTCGTTGGCCATGCGCACTGCATCATCCTCGCCATCGAAAGGCAACGCGACCAGGACCGGGCCGAACACTTCGTCACGCACGATCTCAGCATCTTCGCCCAGATCAGCGAAGAGCGTCGGCTCGTAGAAGTAGCCACGCTCGAACTGCGGCGGCCGTCTTCCCCCGATTACCGATGTCCCGCCTGCCGCCTTTGCCCGTTCGACGAGGCCCTCGACTCGGTCCCGTTGGGTGGCGCTAATCAGCGGGCCCATTACGTTGACTGGATCGCTGGGGTCGCCGTAGGGCACGGCGGCCATAGCTCGCGCCGCGAGCTCGACGCCTTCTTCGAAGCGCGAGCGTGGCAGCAGAAGCCGCGTGAGTGTCGAACATCCCTGGCCGCTGTGGAAGCACACCCCGCCTGCCGTCATCCCAACCGCCATGGCGAGATCGGCGTCCTCGAGCACGATGGCGGCAGACTTGCCGCCGAGCTCGAGAAAGCATTTCTTCACCGTGTTCGCGGCAAGTCTCATGATGTGGCGACCAATTTCCGTCGATCCGGTGAAGCTGATCAGATCGACACGCGGGTCGATCACGAGCTCCTCGCCCCGATCCCTCGCTGAGCTGGTGATCACGTTGAAGATGCCCGGCGGGATCTCGGTGTGCTCGGCAATGATCTTGCCCAACGCGCTCGCGCACCATGGTGTCGCTGGCGCCGCCTTCAAAATCACGGCGTTTCCCGCCGCCAGAGCGGGCACGACCTTTGCCAAGTTCACCTGGGTCGGTTGGTTCCAGGGCGTGATCGCTGCGACGACTCCTGAGGACTCGCGCTCCGACCACCGTCGAGTCCGGACGCCCAGGGATTCGGCCACCCCGTAGTCCTCGGTGAAGTCGTAGTGTTCGAGCAAATCGGCTACCCACCCGACACCAGCGACAGGCGCCCCGAATCCAACGGTGCCGGTCATCATGACTGGGAGACCAACCTCGGCGACAGTCATCGCCTTGAACGGCTCGGCGCACTTCTCCAGTGCGTGTTGGAGCTGTCGAAGTGAACGGACGCGCAAGGCGACGTCCGTGCTCCAGTTGGTCTTGTCAAAAGCGAGCCGAGCCGCACTAATCGCCGCATCGACATCGGCAGGGGAAGCGTCGGCCGCCTCCCCGATCACGTCCTCGCTAGCCGGATTGATGTTGTCATAGGTGGCACCGCCCTGGGCCTTCACCAACTCTCCGCCGATGAAGAGTTGCGCTACATTCAATCCGGCGAACGACATGGTCCAGTACCTCCTCGGACGGCCGTCGCTCGCCCTCAACCGTAGTTCAGCTGAACGTTACGACTCTAGTGAATCCGTGTCACGGTCCCGACGCCGCGTCCTGCACACAACGATAGACACGACACAATCCGGACGCCATTCTCGACCGGGAGGGAGTTCCTTCGTCATGTTGTGCCGCTCCCTCATCACAGTCCGTGACTGGACTTGAGCATCGCACCAGCGTCGAGTCGGATGTTCAGGCCCGTTACGTACCTCGACTCGTCGCTGGCCAGAAAAATAACGAGCTGGCTGACGTCAAGGGGATCGATCCAAGGAATCGGCATCGCCTGCATCGCGGGGAACGCCAGAACCGCGTCCGCTTTGGTTGGATTCTCCAAGTCGGGCCTAAACGCTCGGTAGATGTCGGCGTTCTGCAAAAGATGCGTGTCGCAGTTCGTCGGGTGGATGGCGTTGAGTCGAACCATGTGCGGCGCCAGCTGCAGGGCGAGCACCTCGACGTAGTCCGCGATGACGCGCTTCGCCCACGAATAACCGACGCCTCCCGTCGGGCCCAGCGTCTCCGTTGTTCCCTTCATCATGCCCGCCGTCGATCCGGTGACAATGATCGAGGACCCGGCCTGAAGATGAGGCAGGGCCACTGCGACGGTATTCATCACCCCGATGAGATCGACGTCCGTGACGTCAACGAACCCCCTGCAGAGAGTCGGATCCTCCATGGGGCAGATTCCGGCGTTGGCCACGATGACGTCGAGTCTTCCGAAGACGGAGATTGCGTCGTCTACGACGGCCTCGAGCTCGTCGCGTCTACGAACGTCGGCTTGGTGCGCAGTGATCTCGCCACCAACCGCTTCGATCTCCTTCACCGTCTGCTCGAGGTCTTCGGGGGTGGCAAGAGGGTAGCGCATCGTCTCAATAGGAGCACAGATGTCGATCGCGACGATCTTGGCCCCTTCTTGGGCCAAGCGGATCGCGTGGCTCCTCCCCTGGCCTCTCGCGGCACCCGTGATGAGGGCGACCTTTCCGTCGACTCTACCCATCTTTCCTCCCGGTGTTGACGTTCTTGACACGCCTTCCCAGAGCCTATTCATCTCTTTCATCTACGACCATTGAGCTCGAAACCTGGGACGAGGATAGGCCGATTCCGAGCGAGCTGACCCTCTCGCCGGCCACAAGTCGTGCACAGACGGCTCGGCAGGCAACTATGAGGCGCTGCCTCTGGGATCGATCAGCCCGGCCCGCCGACGGATTGATGAGGCGCGCTGCACGGCGACCGAGATCGCAATTGAAATCTCGAACCCCGAGCCTCTCGTTTCTGGCCAGCCCGTGACCCTGCGGTCAACCTCACCCCACATCCCTTCGTCGCGAGCGAGGGTGAGCGACTGCGCATCGACCTAGGCAGCCGCACCGACCTCCTGCTCAGCAACACCAGTCAGGGACGCGCCCAATTCGATATGCAAGTTCCGCCGTACTTCTCACGCAACACAATCCATCGCGGCTCTGCGACCTACATCGAGGTGCGAAGGGTTCCTTCGACCGCATAGATCTGCCATCAACGCGAATTTGGACACCCGTATTCGATCTCGGTGCCGATCACGCCGAAGTCACAGTGCTCACAGTCCGAGCCGAAACCGAAGGCGGGGTTGAAAAACTGCATCTGACCTGCTCCGATGGAGCGGAAGCCGGGATTCGAACCCGCGACCATCACCTTGGCAAGGTGGTGGTTTTCGTCCGTGTAGGTCCGCCGAGTCCCATTGAGTGCGACTTCGTCCACCCAGTTTCCAGCCCGTCCACCGAGTCGTTCCCTGTAGCAGAGCCCTCTACTATCGCCGCAGCCGGGATGCCGGAACACGGAATCCACCTGCGACGGAGAGATTGCTGGTGGGGGTCAACAGGATACGCATCGCCGAGCACTTTCGACAGGCCATGATGGGATGTCTGACACACCTGTCGGTCCGAGCGGAATTCCGAATCGGACCGCGTTGGCAGGTTGCGCCACTATCCAACACTTGTTTCCAACACCAGCCTGCTCAGGGCACGGCGGCGCCCTTGGCCTCGGCGCGCATCTCCTCGGCGTCCTGCGCCAGGAACCAGCCCTCCTCGACCAGCTCGTCCAGCCGGCGGTTGAAGCGCTCGACGTAGTCGGCGTGGTCCCGGTAGAGGGGGCCCAGCGTCTGCGCCGGCAGCGGCTCCTCGATCCCCACGACGCCGAAGGACGGCGTCCCGTCCTCCTGCTCGCCGGGGTTGGAGTAGTAGCGGAGCCGGGGGACGTCCATCTGCACGCAGCGCACGCCGCCCCGGCTGTTGCCGCATTTGTCCTTGGCGAACAGACCGTCCGCCCCCACTTCGATGCGGTCCGCCCGCGGCGGGGTGACGCCGCCGGCCACCCACTGGGCCAGGTGGTGCAGACCCATGGAGAAGAGCTCGTCGTGCGGCAGGCTGTTCATGGCCGCGCCCTTTGGGACGCTCCCGGCGGTGCCCAGGGGGTCGTTCTGCCACATGGCATTGTCGTTGTAGGGCGGGTAGCGGGTGCCCATGTGGCCGACCCCGGCCAGCTCGTAGAGCCGGTACCGGTCGGCCGGGTCGTCGCTGTCGTCGCGGCGGTACGGGCGGCCCTCTCGGCCGGCCCGGTTCGGGTCGGCGATGTCACCGTCGCTCAGCACCTGGACGATCGGGACGTCCACGTGCTCGAAGCGCACCGAAGGCGCCCCGCTCGGAAAGAAGCCGCCATAGACGGGGGAGCCGTCCTCGTGGCGCTGGGCGTCGTGGCCGTTGAGGATGTAGTCGGTCACCACGGCGCCGGTCTGGGAGTGACCGGTCAGGACGAGGTGTTGGACGCCGAGCTCGGTGAACGGCCCGCTATCACTCGCCAGCGCGGCCCCGACCTGGGCCAGGATCGGTGTCGACAGGACGTTGATCGCGCGCATCCGCTCCATGCGGGCTTGGAACCCGGCGGGGTCGCTCGGTACCCGCATGCCCTCGATGCCCGACGTCTCGAGGGGCGGCGCGTCGGACCAGATGTCCAGCGACGCGTAGCGCTCTGCGTTGGTGGGTTTCACGAATCCGTCGAGAACGGTCTTTTGCGAACACACGGCGGCCCACCCGTGGCCGGCGCGCATCTGGTAGGTCGACGTGTAGATCCAGACCGGGGCAGCGCTCGCGGCGTGCACCGGCTCCACCATTACCGTCCCACTGAAGCGGGAGCTATCCAGGGGCCGCCGCACCGTCAGCGCGGTGGTGTAGGGGTGGCCGTCCACCCAGCCCGTGGCGAACCATTCCTCCTCGACGTAGTCGAACTGATCCAGGGTCCCCCGGAACGCTCCGGTCGGCACGAACCGCGCTCGGTGGGTCCACGTCGGGCGGGCGGGTGAGGCTGGCCGGGTGAACCGTCATGGTTTCCTCCTTGACCGTGGGGGCGGGTCTGGTCCTCACCCCGTGCACCTCATTACACCAGTTCCACCACCAGGTCCACCGATGCCGCCGGTGCTCGACCACGATCGCCGCGCCGCGCCAGCGGGCCGATCCTTCTCCTGACGGCAACGACCGAGCATTCGTGTCAGAGTTTCAGCAGGGCAGTTCGGTTCGCCAAGCCTCCCGAGTCAGGTGGGGGGATGGCGCCACCGGCTCTGTTCACGGGGGCGACAAAATGGGGAATGGAAAGGCGGCCGCCGCCGCGGTGATGGTTGCGAGCATCTGCGGGCTGCTCGGCATCAGTCCAGCATCGGCCGCATTGAGCAGCACGCCGGGGGTGACGGCGACAACGATCCGCGTCGGGATCCCCTACGTCGACGTGGCGGCGGTCAAGGCCGTTGGGGTCGACATCGACTGGGGCAGTGTTCCGGATGCCTTCAACGCCGTCATTAGGAACATCAACGCGCAGGGAGGGATCAACGGGCGCAAGATTGTCCCCTACCTAGTGGCCGTGAACCCGACCGGGACGGCCGCTGCCGCGACGGCGTGCACGGAGCTGACCGAGGACGACGACATCTTCGTGGCCATATCCCCGTTAATGCCGACGTGCTACGTGCAGCACAACGTGCCTGTCGTCGGAGCGGTGCTCCCCTCGGCTAACGGTTCGGAGGTAGCCCAGGACTTCACGGCGACCCCGCCCGACAACGCCTATGACCCGTTGGAGCTGTCCATCTTCGACAAGCAGGGTGTGTTCAAGGGCAAGAAAGTGGCCGTCTTCGGCGGCAACCCGAGCGATCAGCAGGAAGCCAAGCTCGTCCAGTCGGTGCTGACCAAGCTTCACATACCGATCGTCACCACCGCGATCGACTCGGCACCAGAAGGCGACCTCGCCGCCTCCAACTCCCAAGTTCAGGTGATCGCCCAGAAGTTCCTGTCGGAGGGAGTGAACGAGGTCGTCGCCGTCGGTGACGGTTCAGCCACTTGGGCCCAGGGGCTGTCGGACATCCAGAGCACCTACAACCCGGCCTGGGTCGCCACCAGCGAAAGTGACTTCAGCGGCGACGTGGGTGGCGACTACAACCCGATCTACCTCAAGAATGTCGTGACATCGAGCCCGCTGACGCCGCCAGCAGCAATCTGGAATAATCCCGGGACTCAAAAGTGCGTCGCCCTCGACCGCAAGGACTACCCGTCCAATCACATCAACGCCTACAGCGCGACCTTGCCCGAGTCCGAGATGACCTTCACGGGAATCGAGCTCGCATGCTCCGACATGGCGCTCTTTACCGACATCGCCAAGGCAGCCGGCAAGAACTTGACGGTAGCCAGCTTCGTCAAGGCCGGGTACGGACTCAAAAACGTCCTACTGCCGGGGACGAACGCTCCCATTTCTTTCGGGCCCAACCGGCCATACGCGCTCGGTCCCGTCTACATGGTCCATTACGACCCCGGCACTAAGGAGCTGGACTTCGCCAACAAGCCTGCCAACGGATAGAGCGGGCGATCGAATAGCGGCGGGGACGGTCACAGAGCGCCAGTTGCCAACGCGCCATCGGCGGTCGCCGCACCACGCCAGAGCCATGTCCACTGGAGTCAGCAATCGGGACCCCACCAGAATCCGATGAGCCGATGAGCCGATGAGCCCCAAATGGAGCGGAAAACGGGATTCGAACCCGCGACCCTCACCTTGGCAAGGTGGTGTTTTCCGTCTCAATGGCCGGCTCCTGTCCCCCACCATGCACCCCCGTCCACCCAGTTTCCATTGCGTCCACCCAGTCCACCCCCGTAGTAGAGCGGTCTACTACGGGTCACCGCTCAGGCGACTTGCTCTGGCCAGTGGGTGGTACCGCTCCTTCAGGCCGGCCGAGACATCGTGCATCTCGGGACCAATCGTCACCATCCCAAGCATTCGCCGTAGAATTGGCCTCGTGGCCCTCTCTGGGACGTCGAAGATGGGACCTTTCGCTCGGCCGGTCGAACTGCCCGAGGATATAGACGACGCCACCGTCATCAAAGCGTCGGGACCTGTTCAGCTTCCCCTGCACGTCCGCTGGAGTGGGCCTCCGAAGACATACGATCTTGAAGACCGCCGCGACCGCGCTCGGGTGTACGAACAGGTCTTGCGGGAGGGCACTGCAGAGGACATCCGCTTTTTCGTTGACGTCGATCAACTGCTCGACCTTTGGGATGATCTCGTGTTGCCAAGGTTTGTTCGCCGTGCTTGGGCTGACTGGTTCTTGCGGACACGTCAAATCGAAATTGCGTGTTAACGCCTCTTCAACGACATATCGCGTCGATAGTCGGGGGCTTGCCAGACGCCCAGCAGTTTGCCCTGGCCGGCGGGGCGGCGCTGAAGAATCGCACCAGCCCGCAGTCCAGAGGTCACCGCAGTTCCGCCGTTTGCACTCGATTGGCGAGGTAGTCTCCCCGCGAGTCACCTTTTCGCAGCGAGTTTGTGTCGTTCGTGGTCGACGCCATGGCCGCGGGAGGCGGTCCTCGCAACTCGTCTGTACTCAAACCGTTACTCGCCGGATGTGGTCAGACCACCGGCAGTCAGTACGAGGCAATCTGAAATCGACCAGATACCCGAGCTTGATCGGTTCCGTATGCTCTTGTACGAAATTGCTGTTTCTTCTGCTGTCTGGCTGCGCCAAGACGTTCGGTGCCGATTGGAGACTCTGACTCTCAACCTGAGCCTGAGACGGACCTGCTGACACTTGGAATCCTGTTTGCTGGATTCATTTGAACCCCATCGACCTCGAGCTCTCGGTATCCAACAAGTAGGTTAGTTGCACCCTACGAGTTGGTACGGGTACTCGTACCCGTGTAGTCCGTCCCACAAAATGGCTTCGCCGAGACCGGAACGAAGCCCGACTTCTGGGCCTGCATGACCCATGCGCATTGGGGAAGGTCGTGACCGAATACCGTCGAATAGTTGATGGTGATGGGCAGGAGCCCGTTGCCGTTGTATGCCTTGATGCCGCGCAGGGCCTTCACAAGGCTGGCGCGGCTCGGATCTTGTCCCGCCCGCTGTAGTCCCTGGATCATGAGGTCACAACCCAGCCACGACAGGTCCTGGGCGTAACTGGGAAACTCGCTCTTAGAGAAATGTGCGTACTTCATGAGTGCTGCGGCCATCTGCTTGGTAGCAGCGTTCGGTAGCGAGAATGGACGGGCCAGGGACAAGAAGTAATCCCCCTGGAGATTCGGCCAAGCGGGCGAGTGGACCACGGAGGGCTCGTAACCCACGGATAACAGGGCCGCCTTGACCTTCACACCAGCCTGCTTGAGCGCTGTGAGGAGAGCGAAATCCGAGTCGTCATCCATGGTCGGGAGCACGGCGTTGACGCCTTTCTCTTTGGCAACGAGTGCTTCGGGGGTGAAGTCCACGCTCCCGAACGGAATGGAAGAATCTTCCACTCCGATCTTGCCTCCAGACCGCTGGAATGATTCGGCACCACCGATTGCTGCATCCGCCGAGAGCGGGGACACGCCGTAGCCGTAGGTGCCGATATTCGTTCCACCGTGCGACTTCAAAAAGCTGCCGAAGACGCTGTTCACGGGATTCACCGGATTCTCGCTGCCCCGGAACGCATCGAACATGTTGGTGTAAGGCTGCTCTCCCCACTCTGGTCCATCAGACGAGTTGCCGGTGACGGGCATTCCGGCCTTTTGAGCAAATCTTGCAGCCAAAAAGAACAGTGGTGAGTTGGCCACAATCCCGAGCGCACCGTTGGAGACCGCGCCTTGCACCGCGGTCGAAGTCAGACTCGGGTTGGTCTCGTCATCAACGACCGACAGATTGACTTTCCTGCCGTTCACGCCACCCTCGGCATTCTGCAGGTCCACCCGCGCCACGCACCCCTGCTGGGAGTTGCTGTACTCGGATGCCCCCGGTCCGGTGAGCGATGAGATATAGGTGATGTCAAGGGGTGACCCGGACGACGATGCAGGTGCTGCGACAACAGCAAGACTGGCCGCGGCCAGTGTGGCGATCGCGGAGGCCACTATTCCGTTCTTCTTCAATCGAGGCAAGGTGAGCTCCAAGAGATTGCGGCGGCGACCATGGATCGTCTCATTGCTTGGTTCATGGAGATTCGTCTCGGAGCCGGCGCCAGGTCGGGTACGGGGCATCGTCGATGTCGACGTTGTAGGGGTCATAGTGGACGGCTGCAGCGGGTGTCGAGGTCATGTGTCTTCGATCGAGCAGTCAATCACCCAAGTGGGCGGTGCCCTGAGGCGGTTGGTTCGGCACGCCCGGAAACAATGGTGCCGTTGGTCCGGCGGTTACCTCACCGTTCAGCTTCGTCACGAGATGAGGCATGAAGACCGCTCCGTAGAGCAGGTTTGCGACGACCACAACGCCAACGATGGATAGGACAGTTGACCAAAGAGGACTCCGTGAACTCGTGTGGGCCCACGTTTCGATGACAGTGCGTCCCTCGGGATCCGTCCGCCCGAGGAGGTAGGCGAAGACCATCACCATCACCCCCATGGCGAGGGCGTCGTAAAGCGGGTATTGGTTCTTGCTTCCCTCCCAGAGCGCAAGCCCGGGGATTACACGGCCGTAGTAGAAAACGCCCAGCCGCGCTCCTAGGACCCCGTTGAAGAGGACGGCCCAGACGAACCCGACGCCGAGACCGACACCCAGAAGGGTGGTGGGCCTGCGCCAGTGAAACTTGGAACTCAGCCGACTCCCGACCGCCGCACCGATCAGCGCGGGCGTCACGAAGTAGGAGATGTAGCCGATGGGAACGGACGCCGGCAGCCCACCCCATGTCATATCCAATGGCCACCAAGACGGCATACGAGGGATGGCCGGTGCGAACTGGGCATACATCGCCCAGTCGTACGGAGCCTCGATCCACGAGATTGAAATGGCCGCGACGCAGACGAGCAGGAGGGGGTGGAGGCGGCGACCGCGAAATGTGAGGTACACGCCGACTGCGACGAATGCGAGACCACCGACGTAGGCAAAGCCGATGGCCGCCGAGAGCAAAGGGGTCAACCCGTGGCTCACCGGCCACGCTCCCGGCGCGGGGCACGACCGGCTTCTGGGTCGAAGTGAAGCACCAGACCGAAGATGAGGACGATCAGTCCAAACAACGTGCCCAGCATGATGACGGCGCCCATGTCCCCACCCCTTCGAAGCAGACCCCAGACCGCTTAGATAGCGTACACTATCTTACTTCCCGGCCGTCGAACGAGGGCTGGAAGAGTGAAGGCCCGTGGCCCAGCAACCTTCGACAAACAAGCAAGCAACGCCTACGAAACCGGCCCGGGCGACACGCCGTCCCCGAGGCGAGCCCCGACGGCTCCTGCTCGATGCCGCCCGCGACCTCTTCTCCCGCCAGGACTACCGCAGCACCACCACCCGCGAGATCGCCGAGGCCGCCGGAGTCATTGAGCCCCTGATCTTCCGCCACTTCGGCTCGAAGGCCGCCCTATTCCACGAGACCATGGTCGCTCCCTTCACCAGCTTCGTCGACGATTTCGGGCGGACGTGGCAGTCGGTCGTTCCCGAGGAGACGAGCGAAGATGAACTGGCCAGCCAGTTCGTCGGAAAGCTCTACGACGTGTTCGTGGAGCATCAGGGCCTTGTACTCACGCTGTTGGCCTCGGAGTCGCTGAGCGAAGAGGAGATGACGGAAACCGGCATCGGTGACATCCGCCGGGCCTTAGCCGTCCTCGGCCGGATCAGCGCGGAGGGCATGGCCATTCGGGGAGTGCAGTCGAGCCATCCGGATCTCGCGGCCTACTCGACGGTGGCGATGATCGCCGGCATGGCGGCGCTACGCTCGGCCTACTTCGGAACGAAGCCGCCGACGAGGAAAGCGATCGTCGAGGAGCTCACCGAGGCGATCCTCCACGGCTTCCTACATCGGGACGGCTGAGCACTCCACCGGTCAGGGATACCCTCTCGCGCCTTTAGGGAAATCCCGATTCGCCTTCCTCGATTGCACCGGCAGATCCTCCTGCGATTTGCAGACGGAGAGTGGCTCGGTACCGTCACAGCAGAGATTCCGCTCTAGTGGAAGAGAGCCATCCTTTGCCACCACGGGTCGATGTTGTCGCCCTAAGACGAACTGGCGGACGAGGTTCCCTTGATATCCGTCCCACAGACGGGCTGGGAAGACGCCGGAACGAACCCTTTCTCTTCGGCTCGGAGCACCCAGACGCATTGCTCGGCTGGATCGTGTCCAAAGTTGGTCGCGTAGTCGATTGGTTTGGGCAGCAATCCGTTTGCTGTGTAGTTCTTGATACTGCGCAGCTCTTTGATCACACCAGCTCTCGTGGGATTGGCTCCCGCCATCTGCAAACCCTTGATCATCAGGTCGGCACCCGCCCACGTCTCATATTGAAACAGCGTCGGGAACTGCGTCTTGGAGAAGTGCTGGTACTTCTGGAGCGCGGCCGCCATCTGCTCTGTCCCCGCGTCGGGAAGAGAGAAGGGTCGGTAGATGGACAAGAATTCGTCACCCTGCAGGTAGGACCACGAAGGAGAGTCGACGACGCCCGGTGCGTAACCCGTGGCGAAGACAGCCGCCTTTAACTGCACACCCGCCTGCTTCAGGGCTGTTGCCAAGGCAAAGTCGGAGGCGTCGATCATCGTCGGGAAGAGCGCGTTCACATGTTGTTGTCTCGCCGTGAGGGCGGCGCTGGTGAAGTCCATACCACCGAACGGCACCGAGGTATCGAGCACGCCCAACTTGCCGCCGGCGTGCTCGAACGACTTGACCTCCTGACCCGCCTCTCGCGATGAGCTCGGGGAGATGCTGTAACCGTACGAGCCGAGGACGGTGCCGCCGTACTGCCTGAGAATCTTCCCTTCAAGAGTATTGACTGGATATGAGGGATCGACGCTGCCGAGGTCCGATGAGAACATGTTGGTGTAGGGCTGCTGACCCCACTCGGGTCCGTCCGTGTACGACCCGGTCACAGGCACCCCTTGTTGTTGGGGGTACTTGGCGGCGAGAAAGAAAAGTGGGCTGGCCGACACGATGCCGAATGCGCCCTTGGACAGTGCACTCTGCACCCCGGTCGCGACTTCCGTCGGGCTCGTCTGGTCGTCGACCACCAGAGGCACGAGCTGGTGTCCGTTCACGCCTCCCTCGGCATTCTGGAGCGCGATACGTGCCAAGAAGCCTGCGGGATCGGAGGCGGTCTCCGGGGCACTGGGTCCAGTGAGCGACGTGACCAACGCCAGTGTGATCGGCGCTGGGGCGGCCGAGGCCGACGGCGTGCTGAGACTGAGCGTCGCGAGTGCGATCCCCACAGCTCCCGCAACAGCCCCAGAAATGCGGACTTGACGTCGCATGTGCCAGCCCCCCGGCGTCGAAGACCACAACCGATTCGGATATGACCTGATATTTGTTCCGCAGCCTAGGAGCGCCCACCCGGAGCGTCAAGATGGGCGCAGCGGCGAGAGATGCAGGTCCGTCTCTCAAGGGATGAGTTGGCCGGTGGGCCGAACGACCAACTCATTCACGCAGATTCCCTCCGGCAAACTCATGATGAAAGCGATGCACTCGGCCAGCGATTCGGGGGGTGCGGGACCTGCACCCTCCGCGAACATTGGTGCATCCGTGACGGTGACCTCCCCGTCGATAACGACTCCCTCCCAGCTCAAACCCTCGGTCTCGAACATGCCCGGCATGACGAGACTGACGTTGACGGCGTGCTGCGCCAACTCGAGGCGAAGGCTGTCGAATGCCGCCTCCAATCCGCGCTTGGACGCGGCGTAGATGCCAGCACTGGGCATCGGTGTGATCGCTCCCGTTGAACCCACGATGACAACGTCACGTCGTCCGGAGAGGGCAAATCGGGCCGTCGCGTAGCGCACTGTGGCCAGTGGACCGACCAAGTTGAGGTCGAAAAGCTCTCGCCACCGCTCAGGGGTTCCGGAGGAGATCTCGCCGGCCATCATCCGGCCCGCCACCGCCACGACGCCGTCTAATCCACCAAGGAGATCGGCGACTTCATTCACACTTGATTCGAGCGAGTTCAGGTCCGTGACGTCGCAGCACACAACGGAAGCGCGCGCACCGAGCTCCTCGGCAAGCTCCTCGAGTCGTTCCTTTCTTCGAGCCAACATTGCTACCGAGCCTCCGTCGCCGACGATGGCTCGACAGGTCGCCGCTCCGATGCCACTCGAAGCCCCAGTCACGAGCACGCGTCGGCCGCTCAGGTCACGAACTACGCCCATTCGTCCCTCCCTCTGCCACCGCCTTTGACGCTCCACTCCGTCGATGGCTACCGTGTGAACAAATCTTAGGTTAGCGGGGAGGCGTCGTGGAATCGGGGGCAGGCACCTCGGGGTTGCCAGTGGCAGGAACAGGACGTCCGGACGAGGACGGCGACGAGTTCGGCCTCTTTGACGACTCTGTGGCGGGGGACGCCAGAGACCCCTACCCGGAGCTCGCGCAAGCAAGGCACGAGCACCCGGTACAGAAACTTGACACGTCGATGATGCCCCACGACGAGGCGCTCCCGGTGTTCTTCGTCTATCGGTTTGAGGACATCGCGCTCGTCTTGCGGGACTCCGACACCTTCTCGTCGGGTCACATCATCGACATGATCATGGGCCCGGTAATGGGTGAGCACATCATCTTGGGCATGGACGGTGAGCGACACCGCCGGTACCGGGCCCTGGTTTCGTCAGCTTTCCGGCAAAAGGTGCTCACCGAATCTGAAGACCAGCTCGTGGCCAAAGTGGCGAACGAACTCATCGACCGCTTCGCAGACCGAGGCCAGGCCGAACTCGTCCGAGAGTTCACATTTCCCTATCCGACCCAGGTCATTGCGGGAATTCTTGGTCTGCCACGAGAGGACTACAAGCAGTTCCAACGGTGGTCGATTTCCATATTGAGCTTCCTGGCCAAGCAGGACGAGGCCATCGCAGCCTCTCGCGAGGTCGAGGACTACATGAGCGGCATCCTGGCAGACCGCAGACGAACGCCGCAGGAGGATCTGATCAGCGGTCTCGCTCACGCCGAGCTTGACGGCGAACGGCTGAGTGACGACGAGATCTTCTCCTTCCTGCGGCTGCTCCTGCCCGCTGGGGTCGAGACCACCTTTAGATCGACCGGTAACCTCCTGTATCTCTTGCTCGCACAGCCAGACCAACTTGAGTCGGTGCGCGCCGACCGATCGTTGATCCCACAAGCGATCGAGGAGGCGCTGCGCCTTGAAACGCCGCTGCTCAACATCACGCGACTCGCGACAAGAGACACGGAGATCGGCAGTGTGGCGGTTCCTGAGGGTTCGACCATCATGTTGATGCTCGCCGCGGCGAACCGCGAGGAGACACGCTACGAAGAGCCCGACCGCTTCGACATCACGCGAGTCAGCCCCAAGCCTCACATGTCATTCGGGCACGGTCCGCACGTCTGCCTCGGAATACACCTAGCCCGCGTGGAGATGCGCGTCGCTCTCAATCTCCTCCTAGATCGCCTGCCGGACTTGCGCCTCGACCCGAGCGCGGACGATCCTCACATCCGGGGCCAGGTCTTCCGCTCTCCGACGTCCATTCCCGTGCTGTTCGGTTAGGGACGACCCAGAGGGAGCTGACCATGGACATAGAGCAACTCCTCACCTCGACTCGGTCCGCTCGCCGATCGCTCGATCTGACTTCGTCGGTCGACCCGTCGCAGATCCGTGACTGCCTACGGGTCGCGTTCCAAGCCGCCAACGGCTCGAACCACCAGTCGTGGCGCTGGGTCATCGTGAGTGATCCGCAACTCCGCCGCGAGATCGGGAATCTGTACCGGGACTCTTATCTGCGCATGACCGGTGGGACGATGGTCTCCGACCTCCTGCCAGAGGATGCCTTCGGGCGCTTGATGTCATCGACAGAGTGGCTTGTGGACCATCTTGCGGAGGTCCCCCTCCTGGTCATCCCGTGTTACGAGCCTTACCTGCCCGACTTCGGGGACGGTGATGAGGCCTTCCAAGCGGCGACGTTGTACGGATCAATCTTCCCCGCCGTATGGAACTTCCAACTGGCCCTCCGCACCCGTGGGCTCGGTACATGTATTACAACGATGCACCTGCTTCATCAGGTCGAAGTTGCATCGCTGCTGGGTATCCCTAGCAGCTACGTCCAGGCCTGCTTACTCCCAGTGGCCAAACTACGGCCAGAAGTCACGTTCCGACCGGCGCCACGGCGTCCGCTCGAGGAGGTCGTCGTTGTCGACCATTGGGACGGGCCGTTGAACTCGAAGCCAAACGGGGAGGAGTTGTGATGGACGAGCACACGGAGCGGAAACTTCTCGAGCGGTTGGATCGAGCGGAAATCCTGGACTGCATCACTCGCTACGCGCGGGGAATGGACCGACTTGACAGGGCGCTGGCTCGTTCCGCGTACCATGAGGGAGCAATCGATGATCATGTTGGCTTCGTTGGCAATGTCGACGACTTCCTCGACTGGGCTTTTGCCTACCACGGCAGCCAGCTTCGCCATCAGCACTACATCACGAACCACTACGCCGAACTCGACGGTGACCACGCGCACGCCGAGACCTATTACATGTTCATCGGAACCGAGAGCGACCCTGCTGCCCCACTGACTGTCTTCGGGGGCCGCTACGTCGACCGCTTCGAACGGCGCCACGGGAAGTGGGGCATTGCGGTCCGCCTCTGCCTGGTTGAGTGGGCAACAGACCCGAAATCGCTCCTTCCCGCGGACGCTTCCGATTTCCTGGCCGCGACGGGGACGGTCGCACGCAACGCCACGGACAGCTCCTACGAACGGCCCCTGCAGCCGCGTCGCAGGGCTATGACCTCGTAGATGACGATCACTGCCAGCGCGTGGGCCTCCGGCACTTGACATCAAAGAGTGCGTCATGGGCGATACTGCGTCAAGGGACAACAGTGAGAGTGCTCAACTGCGTTTCGCGGCACCTCGCAGCATGGTGTCACGTACATGCAGGAGAGCCGTGCGCTTGCCGAAGGTGTGCAAGATGCCTTCTGGTACCCAGGTAAGATCCACGATCGAGCGGGCAGTGAGCTCGGTCGAAGGACCCTCGATCTTGAGCTCCCCGGCTCGAGCGCCGTCCTTCAACATGACCTTCAAGCGCTGCAACAGGCTCGGAAACGACCAGGCCATGTCAGGCGTGTCGGGCGGTGACTGGCGCAGCCATGCCAGCTGGATCTTGAACTCATCATGGAACTGCTCCAGAACGTTGATCTGAAGCCATGCCACCGCGTCGAGTTTCTGGACACTGGTAGCCGAGGAGGTCAACGCGGCATCCCATCCGGCAACAACCTTCTCAGAGAAGGAACGCATGATCGAAACCAGCAGCTCCTCCTTCGACCCGATCTCGCGGTACACGCTCCCGGTGCTCATCTGCGCTGCTCCGGCGATGTCCCGAACAGTCGTGGCTTCATAGCCTCGCCGCCCGAATTCAGTCCGTGCCACGGCTCGAATGAAGGCTGACCGGTCGGATTCCGAGACAGGGCTGGGGTCCCATGAGAGCATGACCTTCTCCACGGCCTGGATGGCCTTCGATCCGTCTAGCTGACTATCTCGAGGGGCCCGCGTCGCCACTCCGTAGAGGACCATGTGGCAGAGATGCTCGGCGACCCGATCGACGGAGCGGTAACGGTGGTACAAGCCCAGTCCAACGTGCAACATCGTCTGAGTGAGCCGGTGAGAGAGCATCTGCAGCTCGATGTCATCTCGCAGCAAACCGGCGGCGTGCCCGGCCTCGAGGGTCTTGAGCATCGCCTTCTCGGTCGCCGTGGGTGCCCGGGCCGCGAGTCGGACCAGTTCGAGGCCGGCGCTGAGTGGAGGGTCGTAGAACGAGAACTGTACTGCCGCGCTGTGGCGAACTGCGCACTGCGCGATTGCAGTGCTGAAGCTCGTGATCCGGTCGACAATGTCTCCTGGGTCGCTCTCACGGAGTTCTTTGAGAGCGATTTCCGCCTGTCGATCGAGGTCAACGTGGTACCGCTTCACCAGCTCGACGATGATCGCCTCTTTGGATTCGAAGTGGTGATACAGGCTTCCTGGCTGGATGCCGCTCGCCTCAGCAATCTCCTGCAGCGTTGTGCGCAGCCCGGAGGTGGCGAACACACTGGACGCGGCGTCGAGGATCTCGTGCCGGCGTTGCGTGTCCAGGGCGTCCAGTGGCTCAGCATCCACTCCGGAGAGGCCGCGTTTCGCCGCGCTCATATCAGGCCCCAGTTCGGGCTCCCGATCACATGAGCGGCCCGAGTACGGTGATCGAATCCCCTCGGCATCGTGATCTCGACGTATCCCTTCCCGGTGGCCTCCGTCAGCAGGTTACCGCGGGCGTCCGACCCCACTTTCGCTCTGTTCTTGTTGCTCTCAGCTCCCGTCGACGTTCTTCGGACTGCAGCGCCCGTCAGGGTTGGTCGCCACATTGGGTCGTCCCGATTGTGCGGATTCCCACCCGTCCCAAATACCGGCCATGTAGGGACCGGGTTGCCCGGCTTCGGCGTAGAAGCCTTGCGGGTCGTACACCTTGGCTTCGGGGAACGGCCAGGGGCAGGCGACCGAGGTCGCAGCACCCGTCGCCCTGATCACGCCGAAGCTGGCGCCGTAGCAGAAATACGCGACGTTGAGAATGGCGAACATGACGGCGAAGGTGGCCAGCGCAGGCCGCGCCCGGAAGGGGCGGAAGGTGCGAATGCGCTGCGCCAACTTCTCGGCCTGGGTGCGCCCCGTGTCGTCCCGGTAAAGCAGCACCCCGGCTGGAATCATCACCCAGCACACGAAGGTCGACTCCCAGAGCAGCGGGAACTGATACGGCTTGCCCGCGAAGAGTGATCCGAATGGGATGACCTGGGAATAGATATAGAGCTGCATGCGAACCAGGATCGTCTCGAGAATGGCGTCGTAGATGAATCCGATCACCAGGATCAGCAGCGCCAGACTGATGAGCGGATGCCGCCAAGCGAACGAATCGACCGGGCGGCGAGCTTGGATCCGTCGCAAGATCCAGATGGCAGGGAAATAGGCGCCGAGATAGAAGGTGGCGTACCCCACCCCGATGAACGGTTCGACGGTGGGCGACAGCGACGCCAGCACCCAGGTCTCGGGGAAGTGGGTGAGCTGTGGGTTGTAGGCCGCATAGGGCGCCCAATTCATGATGGGGTCCATCCACACGATGGCGGTGGTGGCGATCACCATGAGCAGCACCGGGTGCTTCGGGTAACGCTGCCACATGACAACGAAGATGACGGCCAGCGCCAGGACCCCGAGCGCGGTACCCAGCTCGAGTGTGGGGACCCAGTCGTGATGGAAGAGTGGTGCCACCGGTCTCGGCGCACCGTGGACGGCAGGGTTGGCGATCCGCGCTGCTACGGCACCGCGGCGGGCGTTGTACTGAATGGCGATGATGGCGACGTTGGCCAAGAGCAAGAGGGCAAGCAACCAAGCCGCCGGCCGGGAGGCGGAGGCCAGGGATGAACCGGAGCGCGAATCGACCGCCGGTCTGTCGTCGATCTTGGTCACCGTCGCCTACTCCTCGCCGAACCGGTCGACGAGATGTGAGTGTTCGCCATCAGGATCGAGTTTTCGCGCGACGAGGTAGCCCGCCCCCATCCAACCGCGTCTCGTCCAATTCCCGAAGGACAGATAGGTTCCAGGCGACCCGGCTGCTGCCGGCACCATCTTCACCCGTTCGAGCGCTTCCTTGACGCCTCGGGGGCTGAGGGGATGGGCATCTGCGAATGCATGGAGGAGCACCGTGGCGAAGTCTCTGTTCACGAGTGGCAGTACCCATTCGGGCCGGCGACCGTAGGTAGCTGCGAACTGGTCGAGGAATGTCTGCCCCACGGGGTTGCTCTCGTCGTACTGGTCGACGCCGATCCAGCCGAGCATGGCATTCCACATGGCTTCATGGAACCAGGCGTTCTGGAATGCCGTCCCCATGATGCGGGTCGGATCCCATTGCATCGACTCGAGCACGCCGTTGACAAAGAACACTCCGAAACCGAACCCGCAGTGGACCAAGGCGGTCGCCCCGGCCTCGTGCAGGCTCCCTAAGGCGCCCTCCACCGAACCCGCCGTCTGCGCGACCCATTCCTCGGCCACGATCTGGATACCGCGGTCACGACAGGCCTTGCGGAAGTTCCGGATATAGGACTCGCCGACCAACGACTGCTCGATCAGTGCTCCGACCTGCGTGTGTCCACCCTTGGCAAGGATCTGCGCCCAGAGAATCGGTTCGTCGGTCATGGACCCTTGGGGAAGGGCAAACGTCCATTCACCGAGCCACTCATCGGACCCCGAGCAGCTTATCGCCGGGACGTGGAGCCGATCTTCGATTGCCTCGCGCATCGGAATGCAGTTGTCCGAGATACTGGGCCCGAAGACTGCAAGGCAACCTTCATCGACCAGTTCCGCATAGCCATCGACGACAGACTTGACCGACCCTTTTGGTAGGCCCCAGGACTGACGGACAACGAGCTCGATCGGGCGATCGACAAGGCCCCGCTGCAAGCCTTCTTTGAAAACCAGCTCAAAGGGGAGAAAGAAGTCGTCGATCCGCTCTTTGGGATGGTCCTCAGGCACCACCCAGTCCATAAGGATGCCGAGCTTGATGGGTTCGGCGTGAGACTCGTAGGACAACTCGGCCCCCCTTGACGAAGCACCCCCAGGCGAACCTGAGATTTGTTCCAAACCTAGTGACGGCGCCTTATCCTGTCAACAAGCAGACGTAGCCCTTAGGTGGAGGTGTGCGTGACGTAGGCGTCGATCATCTCGAAAAGTCCCGCGGTGACGATGGGGTCGTCAGTCAGAGGCCCGGCGATGGCTGCTCGTGCCGCGTCGCGTAGTTCCAGGCCGGCAGTGACGAGCCGAGCCGCTGCGACGAGCACTCGCGTCGATGCGACTTCGCGCAGCCCCGATGTCTCGAGCCGCCGGATCGCCCCACCGAGCCGCACCAACTGGGTGGCCAACTCCTCGTCGATGGCAGCCTCGTGCACCAGGATCTTGTGCTCCACGTCGGCCGGTGGAAAATCGAGCTCGATAGCCACCATGCGCTGACGAGTCGAGTCCTTCAAGTCCTTCAGGACGCTCTGGTAGCCCGGGTTATACGACACGACGAGGCAGAAGCCCGATGCCGCGTCCAGGGTCACGCCGAGTCGTTCCATGGGAAGCTGACGTCGATAGTCCGCCAGAGGATGGAGGACGACGGTGGTGTCCTGACGGGCTTCGACGATCTCGTCCAGATAGCAAATGGCGCCCTCCCGGACCGCACGAGTAAGCGGACCGTCGACCCAAACGGTCTCTCCGCCGCGCAGGAGGAACCGTCCAACGAGATCGGCCGTCGTCAAGTCGTCATGACACGCCACAGTAATCAGCGGCCGGCCGAGATCATGTGCCATGGCCTCAACGAAACGCGTTTTGCCGCACCCTGTCGGGCCTTTCAACATGACCGAAAGGCCCTGTTGAAAGGCAGCCCCGAACACCTGCACCTCAGTCCCGACCGGCACGTAGAACGGCGGCACTTCTTGACTCACGTCCCACTCCTCTCAATCGACAGGAGCTCCGTCGACCGTGTGATTCGCTCGGATCGTCTCCGTTGGATCTCCGCCGTCCCGAGGGCAGCACGGAACAAGGGAGCGATCCCATCAGCCATGAGGTCCGTGCTGCCAAACGCCGCATACGCAGCCGTACCGAATACTCTCCGCAGTGCCCCTGCATCCGTGGTGGAGGCGATACTCAAGCAAAGACATCCGATGCCTCGATGCCGGGCCTCGGAGAGGGCGCGTCGCGCGTCGGCCTCACCGTAGGACCCTTCGTAGCCATGGTCGTACGCGAACCCGTCGGACAGGACGACCAGCAGACGTCGTCCGGTTCCCCCCTCCCGCTCCAAAGTAGAGGCACCGT
The DNA here is from genome assembly GCA_963826835.1 of uncultured Acidimicrobiaceae bacterium. Lineage (GTDB taxonomy): Bacteria > Actinomycetota > Acidimicrobiia > Acidimicrobiales > RAAP-2 > Bog-473. Next base: position 241,257 of record CAWGYK010000010.1, on the reverse strand, counting down.
GCCGGATGGCTGCCCCGAGCCGAGTAAAGCCTCCTGGGCGCAAGCCCCCCAGACGACTCTCCGTGAGCGTCGAGACGGTGTCGTCAAATCGCTTCACCGGGTAGAGGTGCACAGCGGAGCGCCCCTGCGAGCGAAATCCGTAGAGGGCGACGCGGTCGCCGACCTGGTGGAGCGCTGCGGTCAGATCGGCCGCAGCCGACACCTGGTGGTCGTGGACGATGCCGCCGGACCCACTCGGCTCGCCAGCGGAGCCGGAGATGTCCAGGAGAACGAGCACGGAGAGGTCCCGCCGGCTCCGTTGGCTCTCGATATAGACGTCTTCGTCAGGGAGCGAGCGTGCCCGGATGTCGACGTAGAAGTCGACTGCGGCATCGAGATCAAGATCCTCTCCCTGCGGTTGACGACGGTGCCGCTCGACCTCGGTCCCGAGGCGGGCTAGCGCACGTCGCAGGGACCTCGTGTTCCCTGCGGGAATTCGGGATCGATCTCCGTCTTCGGGCTCGAGTTCAACCACGGTGCACCACTCGGGCCGATACCTCCTGGAGTGAATGTTCCACTCCGGGTAGACGAATCCTCGAACGACATCGAGAGATCCGTCGCTGGTCGCCGTTGGGGACCTCATCGTGGGCGAGCTCATGCGGGAGATGCTGTTACCGCTCCGCGTGAACCGAGTCGGAGCGTCTGCTCCTGGGCTACCTGCCCCCGACGCTCTCGCGTCGCCCAGCAGCCGCTTGAGGAGTCGTCCGATCGGACCGCCCCCACCGACGGGGCTCGAGAGAATGTCGACAATCGCGTCTTCCCCAATGTCGTCCTCGAGTTCGCGGAGAACTGCCTGCCGTTCTTGTGGCGGAACGCGAGTGGGTCCCGGTCCCTCACTCCGATCGTGACGGGCGTGCCCGACGAGGCGAGGCCGGATCACGCCAAAGGAGACTGGCGGGTCCGGGATGTCTTCCGACCCGACGGCCAGGATCAGTGACGATTGCGGGGACTCTGTCCGCTGTGCCGTCACTGGGTCAGCCATGGAAACAACGGTGGTCGGAAGAACGTCCGACAGAGCGGTCAGAGCACGATGTCCTTCGAGGCTCAGGTAACGCCGAACTGCGGAGGGCCTTCGGGCCAACTTGTGGAGGACTCGAGGGTCGAGACTCCCCGCGTGGATGAGGGCCGCTTGGACCACGACGCACTGCAACCGCGTCTGGGCGGCGCTCTCCGCATCGATGAAAACAGTACGTCCGTCGCTCCAGGCCGGCATTCCCGGATCACCGCCCGCCACGTCCAAAGGCCGACCGGAAATGGCGGATGCCAGAAGCGCGTATCGATTGCCGATGTCGACCTCAGCGTCCACCGGGACCTTCGTCGCGCTGTTCACGTTCTCCCCCAAATGGGCATGAATCCGGAGCCATCTTGCTGTCGACCCGATTGACTACGCATGCCGAGTGCGGTGAGCCTAGAGAGGAAAAACTATTTGGGTCAATCCTCGATTGAAGGACCGCTTCTGCCGTTGATCACCCTCGGGCTCAAGCATCGATTACTCCATCCGGACCTCGGCCTCCATGATCGTGGCATCCGCGGTGTCCATGACGACACCGAGATTCGCGGCAAGATCTTCGAGTGTCAACGTCGGGGACGTAAAGCCCTGGGTCTGCATGATCGCCATCCTCAGGACCTGTCCGCCGCCAGCGACCAGTATCTCTCCGTTCAGTTCGCACGACTCGTGGGCTAAGAAGGCCGCCGCTGGTGCCACGAACTCCGGCGCGAAGCCGTCCATCACCTCCTTGAACGTCTCCTCAGGCATGCCGTAGACGTGCGACAGGACCTTCGGATCGGACATGCGTGTCCCGGCTCGGGGCGCAACGGCGTTCACCAAGATTCCGTGCCTTCTGGCGTCAAGCGCCAGGCTGCGCGTGAAACCGAAAACACCACCCTTGGCGCCCCCATAACTGGTGTTCTTCGGCACCATGCCGAATGCGGCCTCGGAGCAAGTGTTCACGATTCTTCCGTAGCCGTTGCTCCGGAGGTATGGCCAGGCTGCCCTCGTGACATTCACCGTCCCGAAATAGTGCACGTCAATCATCTGCCGAAACCGGTCCATCGTGAGGTCATCGAACCAGTCGGGCTGGGAAATACCGGCGTTGTTGACAATGATGTCCACCCGACCGAATGTGTCCAAAGCAGTGCGGACAATCGCATCGGCACCTTCTTCAGTGGCGACCGACGCAGAACAGGACACCGCGATCCCACCGTCGGCTTCGATCTCCTTCACAACCTGCGCGGCTGGCTCGGGGGAGGACTCGGTCCCATCAAGCTCGCCACCCAAGTCGGCCACCACCACCTGAGCTCCGCGCGCCGCGAGCAGTCGAGCATGAGCCCGACCGACTCCACGCCCGGCCCCCGTCACGATGGCCGTTCGCCCATCGAATCGCAGCAGCTCCATGTTGAACTCCCTTCGCGTCCTTCGGCGACCGCCGAGTTCGGCACCTACCTGGCTCGATTTGGCCCCGTGTAGTCCTGGCCCAGGGGCATAGCCCTGACCGACGAAGCAAGGTTACCTAATATTTGTTCCGTATCAATGTTGGGCTAGCTTGGCTTGTCGGTGTTCGAGCGAAGGGTGCGCAAATGGCGGTGGACCTGAATTACGACATGTACGACCGCGAAATTTACGCCTCGCCATACGGGACCTACCAACGGCTGCTTCGTGAAGCCCCGTTGTACTTCAATGACGAGCTGAAGTTCTACGCGGTGAGCCGCCACGCCGACCTGGCTCGGGTCCTCACTGACCGCGAGACCTTCATCTCCGGCAGGGGTGGTGTCTACAACTTCATCTCGACTGGCATGGAGATGCCACCTGGGCTGTTCATATTCGAAGACCCGCCTTTGCACACGGTGCACCGGAATCTGGTTTCGCGCCTTTTTACTCCACGCGCGGTGAACGGACTTGAGCCCCAGATCCGCGAACTGTCCGCCGAGCTGGTTGACTCCCTGGTGGATCTCGACCGGTTCGACTTCATGACCGATTTTGCGATGAAACTTCCAGTCCAGGTGATCGGGATGCTCGTTGGTGTTCCGAAGGCCGACCAACAGGCTCTCCTCGATACAGTCCACAAAAATATGCACGAGGGAACGGCCGACCGCGAGGGGCAGCAAATCGAAGCGGTCCTTGCCGCGGCTGCGTGGTTCAACGACTACCTCGACTGGCGGGAAGAGAACCCTTCGGACGATGTCATGACCCAGCTATTACACGCGGAGTTCGAGGACGACGTAGGTACGCTCCGAAAACTCCGACGTGACGAGACGCTGACATTCCTTACGTTGATCATGAGTGCCGGGAGCGACACGACGGCGACGGCTATTGGGTGGGCTGGATCGCTTCTCAGTGACCATCCAGGGCAACGGGAGGAGCTTGTCGACAACCCCGCGCTCATTCCGCACGCCGTCGAAGAAATCCTGCGATATGAGCCTCCGGCCTACCATTTTTGCCGCTGGGTGACCAAGGACGTCGAATTCCATGGCCAGTCAGTGCCAGCAGAAACCGTCCTCGTAGTGGTGCCGGGAGCAGCCAATCGCGACGAAACGATGTTCGAGGACCCCGATCGCTTCGACATCCACCGGCACCCCGGGCAGATTTTCACATTCAGCTTCGGCGCTCACTTCTGCCTTGGTGCCAGCCTTGCCCGCATGGAAACCAAGATCGCCCTGGAGACGATCCTGCCTCGCATTCCGGAGTGGACAGTCGATCCAGAATCGGCCTGCTTGACAGGAGGCATCGACACGCGCGGATGGGAGCACCTTCCCGTCCAAGTCTGAAACAAACTGACCACAGTCCAGCGCACGCAGGATTCCGAGTGGGAACTCTTAGGCGAATGTCGACGACGAGGCAGTAGCCGGGTACCGCGTCTCGGGAGATTGAAAAACTGCGCCTGACCTGCCAGAATGGAGCGGAAGACGGGATTCGAACCCGCGACCCTCACCTTGGCAAGGTGATGCGCTACCGCTGCGCCACTTCCGCGTGGTCCACCACATTATCGCGCCGCCGTGCCCCCAACGGAGTAGGCCTGGTGGCCTCGACCTGGTTCTTCACCGCCCGGTTTTCACACCACCAGCTAGAGGTCAACGTCGCGTCCCGTCCCACTACATTGCCGTGCGTGGACCAGGACGAGACCACGGCCATCCTGAGCGCTTCCTTCGGACAGGTCGCGGACGAGTACAACCGGCTCCGATCCGGGCCGTCGAGCGAGGCGCTCGACTGGTTGGTCCCCGAGGGCGCGACGGACGTCCTCGAGATCGGCGCCGGCACGGGCATCCTCACGCGGCTCCTGGCCGAGCGGGTGACCCGTGTCACCGCCGTCGAGCCCGACGATCGGATGCGCGCCGTGCTGGCCGCCGGTCAGCCCGACCTGGAAGTTCTCGCCGGCCGCGCCGAGGAGATTCCCGCCGCCGACTCGTCCGTGGACGTGGTCATCGCCCAATCGGCCTGGCACTGGGTGGACGAAGAGCGCGCCGTCCCCGAGGTGGCGCGGGTGCTGCGACCGCATGGGCGCCTGTCTCTCGTGTGGAGCGGTCCCGACCGCTCCGTCGACTGGATGCGATCCCTGTGGGCCGGGGGCATCATCTTCAGCCCCGAGGAGCGGGCCGCCGAGGACAGCAGCCGCCGGCGCCGCCACCTCGTCAACGTCGATGTCGGCGGTGGCAGCCCCTTCCTCGAGCCCGAGACGGCGCTCTTCCGGTGGACGCGTCCCATGGCGAAAGCCGACCTCGTCGGGTTGGCCGCCACCTACAGCCGCGTCATCACCATGGATGAGGACACACGCGCCCGGCACCTCGACGCCATGACACGCTTCCTCGACTCCAACGAGGCCTTCGCCGGGCTCGACGTCATCGACGTCCCCATGCGCTCCTACTGCTGGCGGGCCACGAAGCGCTGATCCTGGCCGATCATCGCAGGCACAGCCTGCGAGAACAGGAGAAAGGTCCCTAACTATCTGGGCAGGCCCGGGCGTATGGTGAGGGCATGTTCCTTGGTGCTCTGCTCGGCGCGCTGATCAACCTGAACGGATCCGGTCGCTACATCCACTGGGGGTTCATCCAGCTCTCGTGGGCGAACTTCGTCGTCATCGTCCTGATGGTCGTGGTCTTCGTCCTGGCCATCGTCATTCCGTTCCCGAGGCACAAGGGGAGAGGCCGATGAGCGTCGACACCGGATCGCGCCCTCCCTCTTCTTCGGCGGAAGAGCGTCAGTGGACCGCCCGGATGCGCCGCGCCGCCGAATCCGCCTTTCCTCCCGACCGCCTCCTCCCCGACCGCCAACCGGCCTTCATGGCCTCGTGGATCTACGTCTTCGGCGTGCTGACCGTGGTCGCTCTGGTCTGGGTCATCGTCACCGGTTGCGTCCTCGCCATCATGGGTCCGAGCTGGTGGCATGTCTCGTCCACGGGGCACTTCGTGAACTCGCTCCACCTGTGGAGTGTCGAGGCCTTCTTCTTCTTCATGGTGATCCACCTCTGGGGCAAGTTCTTCATGGCAGCCTGGAGGGGGAACCGCCGGCTCACCTGGGCCACCGGCGTCATCTCCTTTCTCGTGTCGGTGGCCGCCGCGTTCACCGGCTACCTCACGCAACAGAACTTCGATTCGCAGTGGATCTCGACCCAGGCCAAGGATGGCATCAACGCCACCGGGGCCGGCGCCTTCTGGAACGTCCTCAACTTCGGGCAGATGCTCATGTGGCACATCGTCCTCCTGCCCATCGGGATCACGCTGATCGCAGGCCTGCACGTCCTGCTCGTGCGGCGTCGCGGCATCGTCCCCCCGTTCGATCTCACGCCGCACGGCGTCGATGCCCAGGAGGACGCCCCGGGACAGGAGCCGGCATGAGCGGGGAGACGCCCCGGCGTCGGCGCTTCAACCCCGACCGTGACGTGAGGGAGTGGAAGGGCGCGTACGTTCCCTACGACATCCTCAAAGAGGCCTTTGTCGCCCTCCTCGCCGTGGCGGTGCTCATCACGGTCCTCGCCGTCGTCTTCTCCTCACCGGACGAGCCCGCCATCACGTTGAAGTCCTGGTCCGCCGTGGACCCGGTCGACTTCGCGCAGACCGCCGTCACCGAGCTGGACGGCTCCAGCGGCACCGCCTCGTACGGCCCCCCCTACAACGCCACAGCGGACTCCTCGCAGCACATGGGCTTCTTCGAGCCCGATCAGTGGCTCGGCGTGCACCAGCCCATCGACACGGCGCAGGATTTCGTCCTCGGCCCGCTGCGGACCCTGCCCAACCAACTGGTGACCCAACAAGCGATCACCGCCTACGAGAGCGCGTCCACGACACAGCAGAGCGCGTGGACGACGGCCTACGAGAAGGCGGTGGCGAATGCGACCGACGTCGGCGGCCGGCTCCATGTCCCCGGGGGTCGCTATGGCCCGGTAGGCGTCATCATCGGTTCGTTGACCGCCATGGCGCAGACGGGTGGCCTCGATGGCACCCTCCTGAGCGGCGGCCAGTTCTACAACACCAACTACACGAAACCGCTCCTCTTCCTCGCCGACGGCACCTACCTGGCAAACCGCGCTGATGCCCAGCATCTGTCGGGAGACCAGTGGGGCATGATGAACGAGACCGGGAACTACCCCGGTCAGGCGTGGCTCTGGCTCTACACCATGTGGTACCAGGTCCCGCCGATGAACACGTCGGCCAACGGGGATCTCGAGGTGTGGGTCATCATGATGGTGCTGTCGCTCGGCTTGATCCTGCTGCCGTTCATACCGATCCTGCGATCGATCCCCCGCTGGAGCCGCGTCTACCGGCTGATCTGGCGCCGCCATTACCGCGAGCTGGCAGGCACCTGAGGGCGCACTGCCCGCGACGTCGCGACACGGTGTGTCCCCGCGCGGAGCGCGCTGTGTGCGCGCCACGGCGACCCGGTGACGCCGAAGTGCTGCACCGCGCCGAACCTGGCAAATGTCATCGAATCGACAGGGAACTCGGCGCATGCGCCTACGTCATTCTGCGCTCGCGCCCAGATCCGAGGTCCATGGTGCCCGTACCAGCCCGAACGGGTTGGCGTGACAGATGACACGAAAGGGCACACAAGCCATGAAGATCCGCCTCCGCAACATCCTGGCCATCGGCGCGCTGAGCTCGGGCCTCCTCGCCGGCGGCGCACTGGTCGCCAACGCGGCCACGACGTCGACCAGCACCGGCAACTCCGGGAGCACCGGCAACTCCGGGAGCACCGGCACGGGAGCACGACATCGAATGCCGCGACGTCCGGCTCGTCGACGACTCCGTCGTCGAGCTCGAGCTCGAGCACGGGGAGTTCCGGCTCCGGGACCACGGGTTCGGGATCTTCGAGTTCCTCGACGGGCTCGGGCACGAGTTCGAGCTCCGGCTCGACCAAGAACTGCCCCGACATGGGCAGCCACTCGGGTGCGCCGTCGGGCACACCGCCGTCCGGCTCCACTCCCCCGTCGGGCTCGAGCAGCGGGTCGACGTCGGGCTCCTGACACCCCCCGGCTGAGATCCTGACCCCACGACAGAGGAATTGGCGGTGCGGGCCGGATCGAGATCCGGTCCGCACCGCCCCCTCTCGGTTCCCCGGACCCCCTCGTGCGGGGATCCACATCTCTCTAGGCCGTCGCCCCCTGGGCGTCGAGGGCGCACACCACGAGCTCTCCCAGCGCGTCGTCGACGTGCACCGCCACCTCGTCGAGCTCGGGCAGGAGCCGGCGGCAGGCCAACATCCCGAAGTACACCTGGCCGAGATACGAGAACGCCGTCACGTTGAGGCCGATGCCCTCGGCCATAGGCCCCACGGGGTAGGTGGCGGCCACCCGGCTCCCGGCCAGGAACAGCGGGACATCGGGCACCCGCACGCTCGAGACCGTGACGTTGAACGGCGGTCGCATCTTGTCGAACAGCCGGGTGCCCGCCACGGCGCGGGCCACGCGGGAGGCCAGCGCGGGCAGGGCGATCTGGGCCAGGTCGCCCACGAAGCGACCCCCGTGCAGCTTCTCCTGCTCCTTGGCCACCCGGGCGGACTCGGAGATGGCGTCGAGGCGACCGACCGGGTCATCGACCGTGCTGGCCAGCGAGACGAGCATCCCCGAGAGCTGGTTCCCCAGCTCCTCGGTCTCCCCTTCGCCCCGCGCCGAGACCGGCACCATGGCGACCAGCGAACTCTCGGGCTCCTCCCCGCGGGCGGCGAGCAGGCGGCGGAGCCCACCCGAGACGCAGGCCAGGATCACGTCGTTCACCGTCGCCTCGAAGACCCGCCCGACCAGCTTCACGTCCTCGAGAGGGACCGACAGGCCGGCGAAGCGCTTGCGGTTCGAGACGGCGCCGTTGAACGAGGTCCTGGGTGCCGCGAAGAAACCGGGCGGCGACTGCTCGCCCCGGCCCGCCAGCTCCCGGTTGTGCATGCCGAGGTCCGCCACCGCCTCCACCCCGGCCTGCAACGTGCTGAGCGCCGATCCCGGCTGCCGGGCCAACGACGAGGCGGCGTGGCGCAGCATCTGGGCGTTGGAGGGCAGCGGCGCCGGGTCCCACTCGGTCGGCAGGGACACGACGCGCGTGCGCGGCGTCAGATCGAGGAACGCCGCCAGCACCGAGGCCCCGCTCACCCCGTCGAGGATGGCGTGGTGCACCTTGGCCACCAGTGCCGTCCGCTCGCCCTCGAGGCCCTCCACGACGTGCATCTCCCACAGGGGACGGTCGGGGTCGAGCTGGCGGCTCATGACCCCGGCCACGAAGGCGTCCAGCTCGGACGCCTCTCCCGGGGAGGGCAGGCTGGCCCGGCTCAGGTGGTCGTCGAGGTCGAATTCGGGATCGTCGACCCACACCGGGTGGTGCAGCCCGAAGGGCACCCGCAGGGCCCGCTGCCGCAACGGGGGGATGAGGTGCAGGCGCTGCTGAATCACCCGGCGTATCTGCGCATAGCGGGTGGACGGCGAGAAGAGCGAGCGCGTGCCCTCCGGCGGGTCCAGCACCAGCGCGACGCCCACGTGCATGGGCGTCGTCGGTGTCTCCAGCGCGAGGAAGGCGGCGTCCATGCCGACGAGTGACTCCATGACCGTCCCTTTCTTAGCGTCCTTGGCGCCTCCCCGCTCGCCCGTCACGTGCCGGTGTGCCCGAGACCGCCGCCGCCCCGTTCGGACTCCCCCAGCCCCGCCTCCTCCACCAGGTCGAAGGCCGCCTGTTCCACCCGGATCAGCACCAGCTGAGCGATGCGGTCGCCCCGACGGATCGCGTAGTCGTGCTCGGGATCGTGGTTCACCAGCACGACCTGGATCTCGCCCCGGTATCCCGAGTCGACCAGCCCCGGTGCGTTGAGGCAGGTGAGCCCGTGGCGGGCCGCCAACCCGCTCCGCGGCAGCACCAGCCCGGCGTACCCGGCCGGGATGGCGACGGCGATCCCCGTCGGCACCACGGCCCGGCCGCCCCGGCAGCGCAGCACGGCCTCGGTGCGGGCGAGCAGGTCCGCTCCGGCATCACCGTGACGGGCATAGCCCGGCAGGGGCAGGTCGCCGTCGAGCTGGTGCAGGGGCACGCGCAGCATCGCCGGACATTACAAGGATGGCGCCAACCCCCCCTCCCGGAGGCCGACCGGTAGCATGCCCGCGCATGCTGGCCTGGATCGATCTCGAGATGACGGGGCTCGATCCGGCGCGCCACACCATCGTCGAGATCGCCTGCCTCATCACCGACGACGATCTGCAGCTCGTGGCGGAGGGCCCCGACCTGGTCGTGCACGCCTCGCCGGAGCAGGTGGCGGGCATGGACGAATTCGTGCTCGCCATGCACACGCGCTCCGGCCTCCTGGCCGAGATGGAGTCCTCGACGCTCAGCCTGGCCGACGCGGGGGCCCGGACAATGGCCTTCCTGCAGGCGCACATTCCCGAGGCCCGCAAGGTCCCGCTGGCCGGCAACTCCATCGGCACCGACCGGCGCTTCCTCGCCGCACAGCTCCCCGAGATCGAGGACTTCCTCCACTACCGCTCCGTCGACGTGTCGACCGTCAAGGAGCTCTGCCGGCGCTGGCTGCCCGACATCTACAAGGCCGCCCCGTTGAAGCAGGGCGGCCACCGGGCCCTCCAGGACATCCGTGAGTCCGTCGCGGAGCTGGCCTACTACCGCACCGCGATCTTCGATCGGGCCGCGGTTCCCCAAAAGGAGGCCACGTGAGCACGACCGGCGACGACGCGCCGTCCATGTCCATCGCAGAGGCCAACGAGGCCCTCACCGCGGTCGGCCAGCTCTTCGAGATGGAAGAGCTCGACATCCGGGGCGTGTCCACCCGGACCTGGAAGAACGCGCCCCCGTCTCTTCGCGCCATCATGGACCTGTCGCTCGGGCACGGCGATGCCCCCTTCCTCGTCTACGAGGACGAGCACACGACGTTCGCCGAGCACTACCGCATCGCATCCACCCTGGCCCACCGGCTCCGGTCCACCTTCGGGGTCGCGCCGGGCGACCGCGTGGCCATCATCATGCGCAACCTGCCCGAGTGGGTCATGGCCTTCTGGGGCGCCACGCTCGCCGGCGCCATCGTGGTCCCCCTGAACGCGTGGTGGAGCGGCGAGGAGCTCGAGTACGGATTGGCGGACTCGGGTTCCAAGGTGGCCTTCGTCGACACGGAGCGGGCGGAGAGGATCCGGCCCTTCCTCGGTGCTCTCCCGGACCTCGGCGCGGTGATCGTGGCCGACGAGCACCGCCGCACGCCCGGGGCGCCGCCGGCCGTCTCCGAATCCCCTGCTGGGGCGGCCGCGGTCTCGGAGTGGCCGTTCCCCCTGGCGCTGGGCCCGGTGGACGAGGCCGCCTCGCCGCCCGACATCGCCATCGACCCCGAGGACGACGCCACCATCTTCTACACATCGGGCACCACCGGACGACCCAAGGGCGCCGTGGGCACGCACCGCAACATGTGCACCAATCTCATGAGCCTCTTCTTCATCAACACCCGGGGCGCCACCCGCTTCGGCAAACCGGCCCTCGAGACGACCGGCGACAAGACCCAGGCGGCCTTCCTGCTCTCGGTGCCCCTGTTCCACGCCACGGGGTGCCATTCGGTGATGGTCTCCAATCTGGCGGCGGGGGGGAAGATCGTGATGATGCACCACTTCGACCCCGAGCGCGCGCTCGAGCTGATCGAACGCGAGAAGATCGGCACCTTCGGCGGCGTGCCGGCCATGGTCATGCAGGTCCTCGACTCGCCCAACTTCTCGAAGTTCGACACCTCCTCCATTCGGGCCGTCTCCTACGGCGGCGCACCGGCGCCGCCCGATCTGGTGCGGCGGATCCGGGAGGCCTGGCCCATCGGGCAGCCCTCCAACGGCTACGGCCTGACGGAGACCTCGTCGGTCACCTCCATGAACACGGGCGACGACTACGTGGCGCGGCCCGAGAGCGTGGGACCGCCCGTGCCCGTGTGCGACGTGGCGGTCGTGCCCGAGGACTTCACCGGTGACGAGCCCGACGGCACCCTTGCGCGCGGGCCCGACGTCCGGGGTGAGCTGTGGATCAAGGGGCCCAACGTGGTGCGCGGCTACTGGAAACGGCCGCAGGAGACGGCCGAGACCTTCACCCGGGGCTGGCTGCACACGGGCGACGTCGCCCGGCTCGACGAGGACGACTTCATCTACATCGTCGACCGGGCCAAGGACATGATCATCCGCGGCGGCGAGAACGTCTACTCGGTGCAGGTCGAGGCCGCGCTGTTCGAGCACCCGGCCGTGGCCGACTGCGCGGTGATCGGCGTGCCCGACCCGACACTGGGTGAGGAGGTGGGGGCCGTCATCGTGCTCCGGCCCGGGGCCAAGGTGACGGCGGACGAGCTGCAGCTGCACGTCAAGGCGCGCCTGGCCGGCTTCATGGTGCCCACACGGATCTGGTTCCGCACCGAGCCTCTGCCGCGCAACCCGCAGGGCAAAGTGCTCAAGCGCGAGCTGCGCGACGGGATCGTGCCCCCGTCGGCCTGAAGAGCTGCGCTTCCTCCGGCACCGGTACCACGGCCGGGAAGACGCCGATGGCGCGCCACTCCTCCGCGTGCGGACTGATCTCGTCCCAGATGCCCTGCACCATCGCGCGGACGTGCCGGCCACGAGGGCCGGCACGTGCCACGATCACGCCCACGGGTGGGCGGCGGTGCTCCTCAGCGGTTGGGCTGTGGAGTCACCCGCAGGTAGGGCTTCAGGGCCTTCCAGCCCTTGGGGAAGCGGCCCTTGGCGTCGTCGTCGCTGAGCGCCGGGACGATGATCACGTCCTCGCCGTCCGTCCAGTTGACCGGCGTGGCCACCGAGTAGTCCGCCGTCAGCTGCAGCGAGTCGAGGACGCGGATGATCTCGTCCACGTTGCGCCCCGTCGAGGCCGGGTAGGTCAGCGTGAGCTTGACCTTCTTGTCCGGGCCGATGATGAAGACCGAGCGCACGGTCAGGGTGTTGTCGGCGTTGGGGTGGATCATGTCGTAGAGGTCCGCCACCTTGCGGTCCTCGTCGCCGATCAGCGGGAAGGCGAGGGCCGAGCCCTGCGTCTCCTCGATGTCGCCCGCCCAGCCCTTGTGGGACTCGACCGAGTCGACCGAGAGGCCGATCAGCTTGGCGTTGCGCTTGTCGAACTCCGGCTTGGCCTTGGAGAAGGCCCCGAGCTCGGTCGTGCAGACGGGCGTGAAGTCCTTGGGGTGGGAGAAGAGGATCCCCCAGCTGTCGCCGAGCCACTCGTGGAAGTTGATCGTCCCGTCGGTGGTGTCAGCCGTGAAGTCCGGGGCGGTGTCCCCGAGTCGTACTGCCATGTGCTCCTCCTGAAGTCGTGAGGGTCCGTATGTGCGGAGTGTGACCTTACCGGCTGCTCCGGCAATTGTCGACACGATTGGTCATATTTGTCGGCGCCGGGGCCGACCCCGCGGAAAGGGGCCCCCACCTGGTCTGGAGCGAACGAGGGTGTGCGAGCCGTGCATCCCGCCGTGCGAGAATGCCTTCATGTGCCCAGAGCAGCCGGCGCCCGAGCCCTTCCCGACGCCCGACGCGCGTGAGGGGGCCGATTCCCTCGTCGTCGAGCACGACGGCCCGGTGACGGTGGTCACGATCAACCGTCCCCAACGCCGCAACGCGGTCGACAGCGTCTGCGCCGACCGGCTGCGTGAGGCCTTCGTGGCCTTCGACGCCGCCGACGACCGCTCGGTGGCCGTCCTCACCGGCGCCGGCGGCACGTTCTGCGCCGGCGCCGACCTCAAGGCGGTCCTCGAGGGAGACCGGCGGCCCATCCCCGACCAGGGGCCCGGGCCCATGGGGCCGACCCGGCTGACGCTGTCCAAGCCCGTGATCGCCGCCGTCGAGGGATACGCCGTCGCCGGCGGCATCGAGCTGGCGCTGTGGTGTGACCTGCGCGTGGCGGCCGAGGACGCGATCTTCGGCGTGTTCTGCCGCCGCTTCGGCGTGCCGCTGTGCGACCTGGGCACGGTGCGGCTGCCCCGCATTATCGGGCACGGGCGGGCCATGGACCTCATCCTGACCGGCCGCGCCGTGGCGGCCCCCGAGGCGCTCACGATGGGCCTGGCCAACCGTGTCGTGCCCCCGGGAGAGGCGCTGGCGGCCGCCCTGGCCCTGGCCCACCAGCTCGCCGCGTTGCCCCAGGTCTGCCTGCGCTCCGACAGGATGAGCGCGCTCGAGCAATGGGGCCTCAGCGAGGAGGACGCGGCCGTCGGCGAGGCCCGTCGCGGGCGCGCGGTCGTCAGCAGTGGGGAGACGCTCGAGGGAGCGGCTCGTTTCGCGGGGGGAGCGGGCCGTCGTGGCGCTGCGCTCGACTGACGACACGGGCGGCCGGCCTCCGGGGCCCGACCGCCCGACCGTGGCCGCCTTCGACTTCGACGGGACGCTCACCGACTCGGGCAGCGTGTTCCCCTTCCTGGTCGGCCTGCGTGGGGTCTGGCCCGTGTTGCGCGCCGTGCTTCGGCTCTCCCCCGCCCTCCTGCGCGCCGCCGTCACGGGCGGCACGGCGGCCGACGAGGTCAAGGAGAAGCTCTTCACCCGGCTCCTCGGGGGCCTCGCGGTGGCGGAGGTCGATCGTCGCTCGGCGAGGTTCGCCCATCGCTACCTGCAGCGTCACCTGCGCGACGACGCCCGCCGCCGTCTCGAGTGGCATCGTCGGCAGGGGCATCACACCGTCATCGTCTCGGCGTCACCAGAGTGCTACGTGGGCCCGGCCGGAGAGGAGCTCGGCGTCGACGGGGTCGTGGCCACCCGGCTCGCCGTCGGCGGGGGCGGGCTCCTGACGGGCGGCTACGAGGGGAAGAACTGCCGAGGGGCGGAGAAGTACGCCCGCCTCGTGGTGTACCTGCGGTCCCGGGGCCTGCTCTCGAACAGCGGGGGCGAGCAACCGGTCCTGTGGGCCTACGGCAACAGCCGGGGTGACCTGCGCCTGCTCAACGCGGCGGACCACGGCGTCGATGCCGGCCGCCTGGGCCCGCTCGGTCGCCTGCGCCGGTTTCCCCGGCTCTCCGAGGTGACGACTTCAGCCCGGCGTGACGGCGATGCCGACGGCGTGGCCTGAGTAACCCGGCACGGCGGTGGTGACATCGCCGAAGTAGGGCGCGTCGCCGTAGGCGAAGGCCTGGCCGCTGCCGTTGACGGCGTCGAACCCCTGCCCGGTGAAGTCCGGGATCAACCCGGTCATCGGGCTCAACATGGCGGCCAGACCGGGTGAGTCGGCGGCAACGCCCACCGGGGGTGCATCACCGAAGTCGTACGCGGTGCCGTTGGCACCGAGCACCCAGTACCCGCCCCCGTCAGGGGTCGGGGCCACGCCGACGAGCGCCGTCGACGGCGGCGCGCCGCCGAGCGAGCCGAAGAAGCCGGCGTCGCCGAAGGCGAAGACACCCCCGTCGGACGCGACGAGCCAGTAGCCCCGGCCGTCGTGGGTGGGCACCATGCCGATGACCGGCTGGTTGAGGACGAGGCTGCCCGTGCTGCCGTAGAAGCCGGCGTCGCCGAAGGCGAAGATCCCGCCGTCCGAGGCCACCAACCAGTAGCCCCCGCCGTCGGGGGTCACCGCCATGCCCACCACGGGTCTGTTCAGGTGGATGCTGCCGGTGCTGCCGTGGAACTGGGCGTCGCCGAAGCTGAACACGCCCCCGTCGCTCGCGACCTCCCAGTACCCGGCGGCGTCGTGGGTCGACGCCATGCCCACCACCGGCGCGTTGAGCCGCATGCCGCCGGTGCTGCCGTAGAACTGCGCATTGCCGAAGCTGAACACGCCCCCGTCGGAGGCGTTGATCCAATAACCGCCCACGCCGCCGCTGGGCTGCCCACCGACGGTAAACCAATTGGACATCAGATTGACAGCCGCCGCGAAGGCGTCCCCTGTAACGGTCACCGAGCCCCCAGACCCCGACAGGACCATCTCCTGCACCCGCCCCCCGTAGTCGCCGAGGCCGTTGCGCTGGGTGACGACAATGCTGCTGAGCGTGCCGACCTGGGGGTAGGCCGCCTGGATGCTGGACACCGGGATCGAGACGGTCCAGTCGTGATTTGGGTTGCAGGCGTCCGGGACGCACACGGCATCGCCGGCATCGGGCACGGCCGGGAACTGCGCGCCCGTCGAGTACCCGCCCGACGAGGCGGAGTATTCGGTGGTCGCGACGGTGCTCGTGCCGTTCACAACCATCACCTGGTTGGTCGTGTCCGCCGCCGCCCCGTCGTCATAAAGATTCTCCCAACGCATGCCGGGGTAGCTCTGGCAAGTCTGGTCACACGTATCGGCGTAGCCGCCGTAGCCCAAGGAGACGCCTCCACGTAGGAGCGCGCTGCGACCACCTGCGCCTCGGTCTGCTGGAAACCCCAATCAGCTCCTTGGGGTCCGGCACTCCCAAGCGCGGCCCACGTAGATGGGGACTCCGCTGCGGCCACGTCGGCGACGTATTGCTCGATCCCCACGTGTTGACGGTCCGCGACGAGCCGGCCGAGTTCGTCAGAGCTTCGAGCGTCCCGTGCAGCTCAACGGTCGCGGTGGGAGTGCACAGGTTGAGAAACCCCGTCGCCGGCGGCGATGCAATCGGGTCTGCGCTCGGAGGCCCCACCGGCGCAGACCAGGGTCCCGCACAGCCCGGCCCGGTCTCGACATCGAAGCTGTTGGCCGCGACCTGATGGAAGAGAACCGCCGGCGCCGAGCCGCCAGGGTAGTTCACGTCGCCGGAGGTGGCGCTCACGATCGTGTCGATGCCGTCGGCTTCCGTCATAGCCACGAGGACGTTGCCGCCGTGCAGGCTTGTGTCGGGGACGGTCTGCAGAGAGGAGGCGCCGGCTCCGCCGTTGCCGTCGTTGCCGTAGTAGTGGCTCAGGATCCACTGGTAGGTCTGCGGACCGAGACCGTTGTCCTGGCCGATGGCGTAGCCCAACGAGCCCCACTGGCCCATGCCGATCCCGTGGCCGTACCCGTGACCGCTGATCAATACGGTGGAGGACGAGTAGGCCGCCGCCGGGGACGCCGGGCCGAGCAGGGCGGCGGGCGCTGCCAAGGCGAGGGAGAAGAAGAGCATGCCGGCCGCCGTCACCGTGGTGCGCCGCAGCAGGCGAGGACGCGCGCCATGGGTTCGGACCAACACGATCCGACCAGGCTATCGGCACGATCTGGGCAAACTGGTGCATGGGGTGGCGCAATCGGGGTGTCGGACGCCGCCGGTACACTGCACGGCCGTGCGGGTCGACCAGGTCATTCCGTCACTGGCGAGTCGTGACGCCATCGGGGTGCACACGTTGCACCTGCGCGACGGACTGCGCGCCGTGGGCATCGATTCGGACATCTACTACGGCAGCCACACCGAGGACGTGCAGGCGGAGGGCCGGCCGGTCACTGAGCTCGGTCGGGCGACCCGTGATCGCTGGCTGCTGTATCAAGCCTCCATCGGGAGCCCCGTCTACGACATCCTCGCGGCGCGGGCGGAGCCCAAGCTCGTCAACTACCACAACATCACGCCGGCCGACCTGCTGCGCGACTGGGAGCCCGCCGTGGCCTACGAGGTTGCGCTGGGCCGGACGCAGCTGGCCCGCCTCGCCCCCCAGAGCCGGTTCGCCGTCGCCGACTCGGCCTTCAACGAGTCCGAGCTGCGGGCGCTCGGCTACGAGGGAACCGCCGTGGTCCCGCTCCTGATCGACATGCACTCGAAGAGCGACGAACCCGATCCCGACCTGGCCCGTGCGCTGGCTCGGCAAAAAGAGAGCGACGGTGGCGCCGACCTGCTCTACGTCGGGAAGATCTCCCCGCACAAGGCCCCGCACGACCTGGTGAAGATGCTCGACCTGCTGCGCCGCACCGACGATCCCGCGGCGCGGCTGCACCTCGTCGGCTCCCCCCTCGGCGAGACCTACGAGCCGGCACTCCGCGCGTTCATCGACGAGCTCGGCCTCGCCGATGTCGTCACGCTTCCCGGGTCTGTCACCGGAGCCGAGCTCGAGGCGTACTTCCGGGCGGCCGACGTCTTCGTCATGGCCTCGGATCACGAGGGATTCTGTGTCCCCCTGGCCGAGGCCATGGGACACGGGGTCCCGATCGTCGCCTACGGCGTCACCGCGGTGCCCGAGACGGTCGGCGGCGCCGGACTGGTGCTGGACGACAAGTCCGCCGTGCCCTTCGCGGCAGCCGTCGGCCGGGTCCTGCGGGACGAGACGCTGCGCGACGTCCTGGCGGCGGCGGGTCGGGAGCGGGCCGCCGGGTTCGACCTGGCGGCCTCCACCCACCGGTTCGTCTCTCTGGTGCAGCAGGCGGTCGGCGCCTGACTCGGCCCTGACGCGATCGCCGACGCCACGCGATCCGGTGCGCCGCGGTGCGCTCCGGTGTGTCGCTCAGGCGGAGAGGGCGGCGACCAGGTCGACGGCCCGGTCGGCCGCGGTGGGGAGGTCGAGGGCGGTGATCCGGCGGCCGGCGGCGGCCGAGAGTGACCGGCGCAGGTCCCCGTCCTCCAGCACGCGTGCGACCGCCTCCGCCAGCGCGTAGGGATCCATGGCATCGACCAGCAGCCCGGCGTCGCCCACCACCTCCGGCAGGGCGCCGACACCGTTGGCCACGACCGGCAGCCCGAGCGTCATGGCCTCGAGCACCGGGACCCCGAAGCCCTCGTGCTGCGACGTGACCACCAGCACGTCGGAGCGGGCCATGACCGCGACGAGCTGCTCGTCGCTCACCGCCCCCGTGAACGTGACGGCCCGGCGCAGCCCCAGTTCGTCGATGAAGCGGTGCAGGGCCGCCGTGTACGACGGCACCACCGGACGACCCACCACCTCGAGCGTGGCCTCCGCATCGTGGTGGGCCCGGGTCACGAGGAGCGCGCCGAGCGCGAGCTCGATCGCCTTGTTCGGGGCGAGGCGACCGATGCTGACCCAGCGGGCGCCGGCGCGTGAGGGCGCGGCCGGTGCGGGTCGTTCGCCGCCCGTGGTCGGCGCCATGGCGGCCGGAGGGACGACGGCCGTGTGCTCGAAGCCGGCCGCGCGCAGCTCGGCCTCGTTGAAGGCCGACACGGCCAGGCCGAGCGCGCTGCGCGGGGCCAGCCCGCGCAGTTGGAGCTGGGCCCGGAGTTGGTGCCGCGCCAGCCCGTTGTCCCAGGGGGCGTAGTACTCGGGCGGCGTGACGTTGTGGTAGTTCACCACCAGGCGCTCGGGCCGCACCCCCAACCAGGGGGCGATGCCGGAAGCGGTGGCGAACTGGTAGAGCAGCACGTCCCCCGCCTCGGCCTCCTCGGCATAGCGGGTGAACGGCCGCGTCTGCGCGGCCGTGTCGGGGTCGGTCAGCTCCACGTAGAGATGCGACCTGATCCCGCGCGCCACCAGGACGTCGCGCAGCCGCAAGGTGTGCCGCCCGACCGCGTCCGCCCGGTGCAGCATGGGAACGAACTGGTGCACGGCCCTCACGACGGCGCGGCACCCGGCGACGCCAGCGGGACCAGCAGGCTCACGAACCGGTCGGCGGCCGAATCGAGCTCGAGCGCGGCGAGGCGGCGCCTGCCCGCCTCGACCATCGCCTTGCGGCGGGCGACGTCGGCCAGGAGGGTGCTGACGGTCGAGGCCAACGTGTAGGGGTCCTTGTCCGAGACGAGTGCGCCGGCCCCACCCAGCACCTCGGGCACCGCGCCCTGGTCGAACGCCACCACCGGCACGCCCGCGGACATCGCCTCGACGACGGGCACGCAGAAGCCTTCGTGCTCGGACGTGACCACCAGCACGTCCGCGCCCGCATAGGCCGCCGCCACGGTGGCATCGCTGGCATGGCCGGCGAAGCGCACCGCTGACGCCAGGCCCAGGTCCGCCACGTAGCGGTGCAGCGCGTGGACGTAGGAGTCGGTCGCCGGCTTGCCGATGACCTCGAGCGTCGCATCGGGGTCGCCGTGGGCGCGGGCGACGGCGAGTGCGGCAATGGTGCTCTCGAGGGCCTTGTTGGGCGACACCCGTCCCACCGCCAGCCAGCGTGCGCCGCGGCGTGGCGCTCCCGGCCCCGACGGGAGGCCCGCGGCCGCCGCGGTCACCTCGGCATCGAGGGCGGCCGAGGGGGGGACGACGGCGGTGGCGGCGAACCCCGCGCCGGCCAGGTGCGCCTCGTTGTAGACGGAGTCAGCCACCGCCAGGGCGGCCCGGGGGGCCAGGAGGCGCAGGTCCCCCTGGGCCCGCAACTGGCCCAGGGCCAGGTGGTTGTCCCAGGGTGCCATCAGCTCGGGCGGTGTGATGTTGTGGTAGTTGACCACCAGGGTCTCCGAGCGGGCCGCCAGCCAGGGCGCCATGGCCGAGGCCGTCGCGAATTGGTACACCAGCACGTCGCCCCGTTGCGCCGCGGCGGGATAGCCGAGCACGGCGACCGTCTCGTCCACGGTCTCCTGGTCGAGCGTGTCCACGAAGATCTCCGAGCGAAAGCCGCGGGCCCGCGTCGCCTCGCGCAGCCGCAGGGTGTGCCGGCCCACGGCGTCACCACGGTGCAGGACGGGGACGAAGTGGTGGATGCCGCTCACGTGGGCGCGGTGGCGGACAGGGCGATGCGGGGGTCCTGCCCGGTCCCGTCGGGCAGCGGTGCCACCTCGACGAACCCGGCCCGGTCGAGCACCAGCTCCCAGGTCGCCTCGTGGAGGGGACGCCCGTCGACGAGGTCCCTTGCCGCGCTCTGGCGCGCTTCGGCGGCCGCCGAGGGTTCGGAGACGACGACGAGCGGCGCGCCCCGCGCCAGGGCGTGCCGACTCCGGGCCAGGAGCGGCAAGAGCGCGTGCAGCGGGAGGCGGTCGACCACGCCACTGAGCACGACACCGCCGAGCGAGCCGGCCGGGCGATCGGCGAGGTACTCCGACGCCTCGGCGATGGTCACGACGCAGCCCTGCTCAATGGCGCGCAGCGCCACCGCACCGCGCGGCTCGACCCCGTGGGCCGCGGCGCCGCGGGCCGAGAGCATTCGCAGGAGCTCACCCTCGCCACTGTCGGCATGGAGGATTGCGCCGCCGGGTGTGCACGCCAACACGTGGGCCGCGACGGGCCCGGCCAGGGCGCCCAGCTCGCGTGCGGGCACCAGCCACGCCGCACCGTCCACCGGCCGGTCCTGCGCGGCAATGCGGGCCTCGAGCGTCTCGACGCGGGCGGACAGGAACCGGAACGCCTCGACCACGTGGCCCAGCGCCTCTTCGAGCTCGGTCTTCTCGCCCTCGGGCGCGCTCTCGGCGCGCTCCCTTCTCGGGCGCAGCCGGTCGAGGGCTCCGGTCCGCCGGCCGGCGGCGCGGGCCGGCGCACCGAGGGTGTCGGAGAGCGCGGACGCGCCGGGATGGTACGGGCCGTAGCGGTCGCCGAGGTGCGTGAAGGCGGCCAGAAAGTTCCACGCGTCACTGCCCTGGGGCGCCAGGCGGGCGAAGGCCTCGCGCAGCGCCGCGGCCGCCCGGGCCTGCTCCGCCGGCGCCGGCCCCCCACCCTCGCCCGGACCGTCCGCAGGACCGGCCGCGCCGGGCGGAGGGGGAGCTACGGACATGGCGACCGATGCTACCGGCGATGTCGGCCGCATTCCGGAGCGCGGCGTCCCCACTCGGGCGACCGGGACCGCCTGCTGACGTCCGCAGAAGGGGTTCGGCGAAAGGTGACCGACTCGGTCAGGGCGATGGCGCGGTCAGGGCGATGGCGCGGTCAGGGCGATGGCGCGATCGGGTCGTTCACACGCGCGACGCCGGCGTCGGTCTGGCGGCCACCCCTGATGGCCCAGGGTACCGGCACGTCGCGCCCCCGGGAGGGATCGTGCTGCTCGCCTAGAGTGACGCGCCATGTTCCGGCGACGTGACACCGAGCCTGCACGCTCCGACCCCCCCGGCCCTGCCGTGGGGGTCGCCGTCCCGCCCCGCGGCCCCCTCCTGCCCACCTACCCGCCGCGCGACTACCTCGGTCAGCTCGACCCGGACTACCAGGCCGCGCTGTCGAAGCGCCGTGAGGGCGCCGACCTCACCGACTTCGTCTGGTACCACGCGTTCGAGTTGCCCGACGGGACGGTGCTGCCGGGTGTGTGGGACCTGCGCGGCCACGAGTCCGCCTACCTCGGCGGGGTGGACCTCGCCGGCAAGCGTGTGCTCGAGCTCGGTCCGGCCACGGGCTACCTGACCTTCTACATGGAGCGCATGGGCGCCGAGGTGGTCTCGTTCGAGGCCGGCTTCGACGTGTCCGTCGACACGCTCCCGGTGAAGGGAGAGGACCAGCCCGAGGAGAGGCTGCGGGTCATGCAGGAGACCATCGACCGCAACCACGACGCCTGGTGGTACCTGCACCGCACGTTGGGATCGTCGGCCCGGTTCGTCCAGGGGAACATCTACGACATGCCGGCCGACCTCGGCACCTTCGACGTCACGCTGGTCGGCGCCATCCTGCTGCACCTGCGCGAGCCCTGGGGCGCCCTCTCGCAGGCGGCCCGGCACACGACCGGGACCATGATCGTGACGGAGCCACTCCAAGACGACCTCGACCCGCCCGAGTCCAACATCATGCGCTTCTCCCCCTCGGCCGAGCACCACCTGACCAACTGGTGGTCGATCTATCCCGGCGCGGTCGTCTCCATGCTGGCCCGTCTCGGCTTCGGTCGGACCGAGACGACCATGCACACGCAGCGCCACCACCTGGCCCACAACATCGGGACCGAAGCCATCGACCAGCGCATGTACACCGTCGTGGGTCGCCCGCTCCTCTGATCCGACGCCGGCCCCGCCGGCGTCAGAAGAGACCGGGCGTCCCCCGTCCCCGCTCGACCACCGTCGTGAGGAACTCGTCGTAGCGCGCCACGAGCACCGGCCACCGGAAGTGCCGGTCGACGAAGGCGCGCCCGCGTCTCCCCAGCTCGGCCCGCAACCCGGCGTCGGCCACGAGCCGGTCGAGCACCACCTCGAACTCCGGGTAGGAGCTGAACCACAGTCCCCCGCCCGAGCGCTCGCAGTGCTCCCGGGTCGGCCCGCAGGCGCCGTTGACCAGGACCGGCAGCCGCTCGACCCAGGCCTCTATCACCACGAGGGAGAAGGACTCGAGCGCGGACGGCGAGACCGCCACCAGCGCGTCCCGCATGATGTCCCATTTGTCGGCCTCGTCCACCGCACCCGTCACCACGATGTCGGGGTGGGGGTCGATGTCCACCGAGACGGGCCCGACCAGGGCGAGGGCGAGCGGTCCCGGGTGACGCTCCTTGTAGGTCGCGAAGTACGACGCCAGCATCTTGGAGCCCTTGTGCTCGTCGACCCGGCCGACGCTCACGATGTAGGGGCGCTCCCCCAGCCCCGCCAGCTCGCCGCCGGGGCGGCCGCTCGCCTCGGAGTCGCCCACCCCGAGACCGAGCACGATCTGGGGGCGCTCCGCCACCTGGTACATCCGCTCGACGAGGATGCGCTCGGACGCCGAGTAGAAGCAGAACGCGTCGGCATCCCCGAAGGTGCCCCGGAAGACCGGCAGGTACAGGGCCGGCTCGTCGTGCGCGGCCGGGTGGAACACCGCCGGGACGCGCACCTTCCCGATGGTGGCCACCGTCGGGTGGTAGAGGTACGGGGAGAAGGCGACGACGTCGGCATCCGAGGACACGACGGCGTCGACCAGCTGGGGGGAGACGGGGCCGTTGTAGTCGACCCAGCGCGTGCCCTGCTCCCTCGTGGCCAGGCGCGGGGCGAGGCGGACGGTCCCGTCCAGGCCGTAGAAGTCGGGCAGGCGGCCGTGGGCCGACGGGTGCCGGTGCACGGTCACCCCGTTGACCTCGGTCGTCCCCTGTTCGAGGACGTCGGCCCATGTGATGGCGTCGAGCGCGCACGTCGTGTGGATCTCGGCGTCCCAGTCCGTCAGGGCGGACAGATGCTCGGCCAGTTGGCGCACCGCGGTCTCGGCGCCACCCATGATCTCCGGACCGTACCGAGGCGTCACGAAGACCACCTTCCCGCTCATCGCGCCCCCACGGCTGCGGCCACCGCCTCGACGGTGCGGGCGGCGGGAGCGTCCCCGGAGAGCTCCGCCGCCCGGCGCGCGCCCGACGCGGTCAGCGTGGCGCGGAGCTGCTCGTCGGTGCACACGCGGTGCAGGGCGGCGGCGATGTAGGAGGGGTCGGCCGCGGCGAGCACCAGTGCGGCGTCGGCGACGGTGTCCGACACGGCCGCGGCACCGCGGGTGACGACGGGGACGCCGGCCACCATGGCCTCGACGAGCGGGACGCCGAACCCCTCGTGCGCGGAGAGCGAGAGGTACACGTCCGCCGCGGCGAAGTAGGCCGCCAGCGCCCCGTCCGACACCTCGCCCGGCATACGGACGGCGGCGGCCAGGCCGAGGTCGTGCACGAACCCCTGCAGGGCCTTGGTGTACGCGAAGCTCGACGTGCCGCCGACGAGGTGCAGGCGGGCCCGCCCGTCGTAGAGGCGCCGGTAGGCCCACAACGCCTTGACGAGATCGTGCTGGGCCTTCGACGGCACGATCCGCCCGACGAAGAGGATGTCGGCGCCACCGCCCTCGCCGAGGTGGGCCAGCTCCGCCGCCACCCGCCGGTCCGGGGGCTCCCTGACGCGCCGGTAGTCGGCCAGCACGGGGGCGATCACGATGCGCCGGCAGCCCGCCCGCCGGAGCTCCTCCCGACTGAAGGCGCTCTTGGCCAGCCCGAGCAGCGCCTGCGGGGCCAGGAGCGCCAGCTCGTCGGCGGCCGCGGCCGCCCGCTGCACGCTCTCGGGCTCCCAGCCGGCGAAGTACTCGGGCCCGGTGAAATTGTGGAAGTCCAGAATCAGGGGCAGCCCGCGTTCGGCGAGGTAGCCCGCCACCGCCGAGGACGTCGTGAACTGGTAGATGGCCACGTCGCCCGGCGCCGCGTGCTCGGGATACATCCAGTGCTTGTAGGCCTCGGATGCCAGGTCGTCGTGGATCGCCTCGGCGAAGATCTCCGAGCGCCAGCCGGCCTGGCGCAGCGCGTGGCGCAGCTTGAGGGTGTGCGCCCCGGTGGCGTCGTGCGGGTTGAGGGTGGCGATGAACTGGTGCACGGCCACCGGCCCCCCGGCGGCGGCGCTCACCGCCGCGTCGGCGCGTACGGCGAGGTGATGGCGGCTCTGACCGCGGTCACGAGGAAGTCGGCGCCGGCCGGGCCACTCTGCGCGACCGCCTCGTACCCGCTCTGCTCGAGGAGGCGGCACCAGGCCTCGGGCCGCAGCGGCCGGCCGGCCGCCAGATCGGCCTCGGGCGGGGCGTCGGCGGCCTCCCAGGCCTGCCGGGTCACCGAGTGGACGACCAGCGTCCCTCCCGGCGCCAAGCGGGTGCCGATCGCCGTGAGCAGCCGGCCGCGCTCCGCGGCACCCATCCCGTCCACGGTCGCGCTCAGCACGATGGCGCCCAGCCCCGCCGCGGCCACGGCGCGCAGGTGCTCCGCCAGTGGCTCGCCCCGCAGATCCAGTGTGCCGAGCTCCGCCGCGGCGACGGCCTGCGGGCGGGGGTCGACGCCGTAGGCGTCGCCACCGGCAGCCACGATGCGCCGCACCAGCCAGCCGTCACCGCAGGCGGCGTGGAGGATCCGTCCGGGCGCCTTGGCGACGGCGGCCACGGCGGGCTCCACCCACCAGGCATCGGCGCGCTGTAGCAGGGGGAACTCGACCACGCCGGCGGCCGGGACCCGCTGGCCCTCCACCTGGCGCTCCAGCTCGCCCAGGCGGTCGTCGACGATGTGCAGGGCGCGGCTCACGGCGGAGGCGGACTGGCTCATCTGGTGCGTCAGCCACCCGACGTACCAGAGAAGCAGCGAGCGCATGCCCTTCTTGACGGCGGCACCGGCGGCCCGCTCGGACTCGATCGGCACCACAGGATCGATGAACGTGGCGGCGTCGACCCGGCGCAGCGCGTCGCCCAGGTCCCCGCCCCGACCGGCCACCGGCGAGTGGGCCAGGAAGAGCTCGTCGAGCTCCCGTTCGAGCCTGGGTGGCAGGTCCCCCGAGGCACGCCGCAGGCGCACCTCCTCCGCGATCTCGGCCATGACCTGGTCCACGTAGGCCCGTGGGTCCTCGGGCAGCGTCGTCCCCGTGTCGCTCATGCGCGGCCCGTTCAGAGGGGCTGCGCCATGGCAGCCGACGGGTCGAGGTCGCTCTCGGTCGAGATCAGCGCCGCGTGCACGTTCAGGCGGAGCATGCCCGTCGTCTTCCCGGGGTTCATCACCTCGAACGACCCGGCGTTCTCCTGCCAGTCGTAGAGGATGCCGCTCCGGCTCTGGATCCCCAGGGCGAAGGAGAACGAACCGTCGAGGAGGGGCATCCCCACGATGCCGAAGTGCATGATGCTCGTGCCGCGGGGCACGGCGATCTGCGTGCCGATGATGGAGGTGTCGGTTCGCATGATGGAGTCGCCGTACATGTCGCGGATCTCGAGCGAGAACACCACGTCGTCGAGGGCATGGAGCGCCTCGAACTCCACCCGGATGGTCAGGTCGTCACCGCAACGCATGTAGGGAACGGTGTTGTCCCCCGAGAAGACGCGGTGGACGGAGCGGAACCGGACCGGCCGCTCCGTGTCGGGGAGGGCGTCGCTTCCGAGGGTGCTCGGGGTCGCCGGGACCGCGATGAGCGTGGGGTCGACGACCGACATGCCGGCGCCCTCGGCCATGAGGCGTTCCCGGAAGATCCGCGTCACCTCACCGGGCTCGCCCTCGGCCACCATGCGCCCGTGGCTGAGCACGATCCCCCGGTCGCAGATGGAGCGCACGGTGTCGGCGGCGTGCGTCACCAGGAGGATGGTCCGGCCCTCCTTCTGGAACTGGTTCACCCGGTCGATGCACTTGCGCTGGAAGCGCTCGTCACCCACCGCCAGGACCTCGTCCACCACCAACACGTCGGGGTCCACGTTCACGGCGACGGCGAACCCGAGGCGCACCGCCATGCCGGACGAGTAGAACTTCACCGGCCCGTCGATGAACTCCTCCAGTTCGGAGAAGTCGACGATGGCGTCGAAGGCGCGGTCCACCTCCCGCTTGGACATGCCGAGGAGCGAGCCGTTCAGGTAGATGTTCTCGCGCCCGGTGAGGTCCTGTTGGAAACCGGCCCCCAGCTCCAACAGGCCGGCGAGCTTTCCCCGCACCGCCACCTCGCCCTTGGTGGGCTGGAGCACGCCGCAGATGCACTTGAGCAGCGTGGACTTGCCCGAGCCGTTGCGGCCGAGGATGCCGAGCGTCTCGCCCTGGCCGACGGTGAGCGACACCTCGTCGAGCGCCCAGAAGTCCTCGACGTTCTGACGCTTTCCCCCGTGGATCAGCCGCTCCTTCAGGGAGTTGTACTGGCCGTGGGCCAGGCGGAAGCGCTTGGAGACGTTGCGGACGTCGACCGCGAAGTCACTCACGCCATCAGAGCTCCTCGGCGAAGTTGCCCTCGAGCCGGCCGAACGTGGCCAGGGCGACGAGGAACAGGACCACACCGAGAACGAACACGGCCGAGACGAGGACGGTGTACCACAGGTACCCGTGCTGGGGGAGTATCACCGTGTAGACGCCGTTGATGATCGCGGTCGGCTTGTTGTAGAGGCAGCGCTGGAAGGCCAGGACGAGCGGCACCATCGGGTTGGCCAGGTAGATCCACGTCAGGTGGTGTGGCCCCAGCTTGGCCTCGACGGTCTGGTAGGGGTACACGATCGGGCAGGCCCAGAACCACGCCGTGAGGATCACCTCGATCAGGTGCTGGGTGTCACGCAGGTACACGTTGACGGAGGACAGCAGCACGGCGAGCCCCGACGCCAGGATGACCCCGGCGATCAGGGCCAGGATCAGGAGCGGGAAGTAGAGCGGGTCGGGCGGCGCCCGCAGGACCACCATGAAGATCATCATGACGATGGCCTGGAAGAAGAAGAAGACGCAGGCCGAGCCGACGGCGGCAAGGGCCAGGATCTCCCGGGGGAAGGAGACCTTTTTCACGATCCCGGCGTTGTTCACCACGACGCCGGTGCCGGTCAGGACCCCGAGGGAGAACAGGTTCCACAGGAGCAACCCGGCAAAGAGGTAGATGACGAAATTCGGCATCTTGTTGTCGAGAAGAATGGAGAAGACGAAGAAGTAGATCGCCAGCGTCATGGCCGGAGCCACCATCGACCACACCAGCCCGAGAGCCGAGTTCTTGTACTTGACCTTGATTTCGGTGCGGACGAGGTAGATCAGCAGCTCACGGGAGAGCCAGATCTCGCGCAGGCGCTTGCGCACGCTGATGGTGGGCGTGACGATGCGCGTGCCCGAACCACGGCGGGCGTCGCGTGCGCCGGCGCCGGCGGCCTCGGCCGCCATGGGCGACCGGTTCGCCACTCTTCGCTCGATGGTCTCGTCGACCCTCGGATTTGCGCCCGACGAGGCAGCCGGGACGTCCAGAGCCACGTCTATTTGTTCCCTGCCGTCGCTGTCGCCGTCGACCGGTCGATGACCTTGTCGATGAAGCCGTACTCGCAGGCCTCGTCCGCCGTGAACCAGCGGTCGCGGTCCGAGTCGGCCTCGATCCGCTCGAGCGGCTGCCCGGTGTGGAAGGCGATCCGCTCCGCCATCATGCGCTTGAGGTAGATGATCTGCTCCGCCTGGATCGCGATGTCGGCCGCCTGTCCCTGCATGGACCCCGACGGCTGGTGCATCAGTATCCGCGAGTGGGGCAGGGCGTACCGCTTGCCCGGGGCCCCCGAACAGAGCAGGAACTGGCCCATGCTGGCCGCCAGACCCACGCAGATGGTCGAGACGTCGGGGCGGACGTACTGCATGGTGTCGTAGATGGCCAGGCCGTCGGTGACGGACCCGCCCGGCGAGTTGATGTACAGCGAAATGTCCTTTTCGGCGTCCTCGGCCTCCAGGAGGATCAGCTGGGCGCAGACGAGGTTGGCTGTCACCTGGTCGATGGCGCTTCCGATGAAGACGATCCGCTCCTTGAGGAGCTGCTGGAAGACCCGCCCGGCGGACTCCATGTCGGCCCCGGCGGCCGTGATCGGGGGGGTTTGGGATGCGTTTGCCATGGCCACGAGGCTAGTGGGCGGAGGGGGCACCTGTAGGCACACCGCCGTACACTCCCTGTTCACCCGCACGACGGGGCCGCTGCGGGCGTGGCGGAACTGGCAGACGCGCCGGGTTTAGGTCCCGGTCCCCGCAAGGGGGTGGAGGTTCGAGTCCTCTCGCCCGCACCAGGATCACCTCGTGGCCGCCGGGCGGGCCGCGCCGGGCAGTCCCATTATGGGATCTCGATGGAGGAGTGTGTGGAGGGCGCCGACCACTCCAGCTCCCACACGCCGTTCCGGTGGACCAGCGTGCGGGCATGAAATCGGGAGACGAGGTAATGGGCGGCCGCCCGTTGGGACGCCACGGAGGCGGGGGGGACGTTCGGCGCGCTGATGACCACCAGCTCGACCGTCCGTGCACGAATCGGAACCGAGGTCGTCCCGTTCAGGTAGACGTACGCGTACCGCCTCGCGCTGAGCCGTCCCGAGACGGCGATCGAAGAGATGACCTCTGCGTTGGAGGGCGTGCGAGCGAGCACCGTGTTCAGCTCGGAACCCTCGGCTGCGGGCAGGATGGCGCCGGCCGCATTGTGCGTGAAGGACTGCGACAGGTATTCGCTCGCGTAGCGGACTCCCGCCAGGAAGATCCCGCACATCAGAACGCCGGCCACGAGCCACCGGGCGGCGCGGTGCTCGATCCACCTCCGTCTCCACAGGCGGCCTGACAGGAGGGAGAGATGGACATCGCTCGCGATCAGTGCGGAGAGCAGTGACACGGTGCCGATCAGGACGAAGGGTGCGACCGCAAACTGCTGGAACGGTTCGTTGATGAACACGGTGTTCCCCTGGAGCGCCGAGGTCAGGAGCACGATGGCAGGCACCCCGATGCCCCACGGCGTCACGATGCCGACCACACCACCGGGAGGAAGGTATCTCCAGATTTCCCGTGCCCTGCTCTTGAGCAGGTCGAAGATCCGGACCGGATGGGTGATCACCCCGCCGAGCAGCACCAGACCGCCCTTGAAGCCGCTCGGGAGCGTCTGTCGGCCGGCCAGGAACGCATAGTTGACGAGCAGGTCCCCCTGGTTGGCGTCGATGGCGGTGATGAAACCCACCCAGGCGACGCCGACCAGGACGTACGTCACGCCCGTTCGGCGCGTGGCCCTGCCGGCCAAGAGGGCGGAGATCCCGACGCCGGCGATGTAGAGGCCGCCGAGGTCGCCACAGAGGAGGCAGAGGCCGGCCCAGACCCAGGCCCGGCGGAACCGGCCGCCCCACACGTCGTACGCCGCGAAGATGGCAAAGAAGGTGGCGATGGCCTCGAAGTGAAAGTCGAGGGCCGCCGAGTAGTACACGAGGGGATCGAGGAGCAGCAGGACTCCGGCGAGAGCGAGGATCCCGTAGGCGAAGCGCTTGGGAATCCTTCGGGACGCGACGAACGCGGATGCCCACCAGAAGGTGACGAGCCCGGTGGCGACCAGGAACGCGTCCTGCACGACCAGCAGGAGGAAGGGCGTGCGGACCACCAGCATCAGGGCCGCAAGGGGCCACAGGATCACCGCGAAGTGATTGTCCAAGAAGGTCGAGCTCGGGATGAGCATGGTCGAGTACGGGTTGAGATTCCCTCGACCGATCTCCGTGGTGGCCTGATTCACCGACGCGAAGTCGATGCCGAGGTTGAAGCGGTGGTATTGCACCCACGAGTACACCAAGAGCACGACGAACTGTGCGCCAAAGCCGACGAAGGCGCCCCGAAGGAGCAGTGCCGACCCCGCGTACTCGACCGAACTCGGCTCGTTCCCCTCGCCGGGGGCGTCGGGCGTCTGAGGTTCCGGCTCCAGCGCGCTCGCCGCCACTCCGTGCGCAGCCTCCGCCTCCACGGCGCGAAGTTAACCACCATTTCGGCTGTTCGGAGGGAGGGCCCGCCCAGTAGGTTCGTCACTCGTGCCCCACCTCGTCGCCGCACCCGACAAGTTCCGGGGGACGATCTCGGCCGCCGAGGTGGCGCGGGCCGTCGCCGGCGCGGCGCGGGCAGCGGGGTGGACCGCCGACGAGGTGCCGATGTCCGACGGCGGCGAGGGGCTGCTCGACGCGCTGGGCGGTACCCGTCGTTCGACCATCGTGACGGGCCCACTCGGCGCCCGCGTCGACGCCGAGTGGCGCATGCTGGAGGGGCCGGAGGGCGAGGCCCCGCTGACCGCCGTCGTCGAGATGTCGCGGGCGGCGGGGCGCGCCCTCCTCCCGCGCCCGCGGGACGACGACCCGGTGCGCGCCACCACGACCGGCGTGGGCCAGCTCCTCCTGGCCGCCCGCGACGCGGGGGCCCGCCGCATCGTGATCGGCTGCGGCGGGTCGGCCACGACCGACGGCGGCCTCGGCGCGTTCGAGGCCGTTGGCTCAGCGTCGGCACTGGGAGGGGTCGACCTCGTCGTGGCCTGTGACGTCACGACGCGCTTCACCGATGCCGCGGCGGTGTTCGGGCCCCAGAAGGGCGCCACGCAGGAGCAGGTCCGGTTGCTCCGGCGGCGCCTGGTCGACGTGGCGGACCGCTACCGGCGCGAGACGGGCATCGACGTCACCGGCGTGGCGGGCGGGGGTGCCGCCGGTGGCCTGGCGGGCGGGCTGATCGCACTCGGGGCGCGCCTCGAGCCCGGCTTCGACTTCGTCGCCGGCCTCGTCGGCCTGGCCCGCCGTCTCGAACGGGCCGACCTGGTCGTCACGGGCGAGGGCCACCTCGACCCCCCGTCGTTCCACGGCAAGGTGCCGGGCGGTGTGCTCGCGCTCGGCGCGCGCCCGCGCCGAGGCGCCGCCCGTCCTGTGCATCGCCGGCGGCTCCGATGCGGCGCTGCTCGCCTCACCACCCTCGGGCATGGAGGTCGTCAGCCTGACGGCTCGCTTCGGCCGGGCCCGGGCGCGGGGCGAGACGGCGGCGCTGATCGGCCTGGTCACCGCCGAGGCACTGTCACGGTTTTGCTCCTGAGAGGCCCATCGGCCACACTGCTGGCGCGCCGCGGCGGCCATCGCCCGCCCGCCCGCCCGGCCTCCCCTTCCGGGACGACCGGCTCGGCGCGCTGACTGACACAGGGAGGCATCACCATGGGACTGCTCGACGGCAAGGTGGCGGTCGTCACCGGCGCGGGACGCGGCATCGGGCGCGAAGAGGCGCTCCTCCTCGCCGCCGAGGGCGCGCGTGTCATCGTGAACGACATCGGGGCCGGGCTGCACGGCGAGGGCTCGCTGGACGTGCACCCCGCCGAGGAGGTCGTGGCCCTGATCAAGGAGCAGGGCGGTGAGGCCGCGGTCAACGGGGACGACATCAGCTCGTGGGCCGGCGGCAAGAGCGTCGTCGAGCAGGCGATCGACACGTTCGGCTCCCTGGACATCCTCGTCAACAACGCCGGAATCCTCCGGGACAAGATGTCCTTCAACATGGACGAGTCGGATTGGGACGACGTCATCCGCGTCCACCTCAAGGGCCACTTCGCCGCCACGCATCATGCCGCGGTGTACTGGCGCAACCGGGCCAAGTCCGGTGAGGACGTCACGGGCCGCATCATCAACACCTCGTCGGAGGCCGGGCTCTTCGGCAACGCGGGACAGGCCAACTACGCGGCGGCCAAGGCGGGAATCGCCGCGCTGACCCTGGTGGAGGCCCGTGAGCTCGGTCGCTACGGGGTCACCTCCAACGCCATTGCGCCGCGTGCCCGCACGCGGATGACCGAGACGCTCTTCGGCAGCGACGGCATGACCGCCGGCGAGGACGGGTACGACGCCTGGGACCCCAGGAACATCGCCAACGTGGTGGGATTCCTGGCCGCACCCTCCTCGGCCGATGTCAACGGACAGATCTTCGTCGTCTTCGGCGGGAACATCTACGCCATGAGCGCGTTCAAGCCGGTGGGCCAGCTCACGCGCGAGGCGGCGTGGTCGCCCGAGCAGCTGATCGCCGCCAAGGGTGACCTCTTCAAGGGCGTCAGCTCCGGGGTGCCGCCCTTCAGCTTCCTGTAGACGGCCCCACCGGTCGCCCCGCCGACTCGGGGACGGGACTGCTACCTTGCCCAGCGATGCAGGCGGCTCCCGTCCGGTCGTCTCCCGCTTCTCGTGACTGAGCGGTCGAAGGCGGACACGCGGGATTCGGCGCCGGCGGCCGCAGCACCCCGGGACGCCCGCCGCAGCCCGCCGCGCCCATGGCTCGTCCCGGCGCTCGTCGCCGTCGTCTACCTCGGCCTGGCGGTCCTGTCCAACGGGAGTGCGTGGACACACGGCGTCGCGCACTCCATCCAGACCTCCGGGGGGAACGACGTCCCCGAGGAGATCTGGTTCCTGGCCCAGACCCCCTGGGTCCTGCTGCACGGCCACAACCCGCTGGCCAACGACTGGCTCAACGCGCCGGTCGGGGTCAACCTGATGGACAACACCACCATGCCGCTGCTCGGGATCGTGGGCTTCCCGATCAGCGTGCTGTTCGGACCGATCGCGACCTTCAACGTCCTGATCGACCTCGCCATCTTCGCCTCGGCGATGAGCTTCTTCGCCATGGCGCGGCGCTTCGTCGACTGGTGGCCGGCCGCCTTCGTCGGTGGACTGGTCTACGGGTTCTCGCCCTTCACGGCGGCGACGGGGAATGGCCATCTCTTCTTGTTGTTCCAAGCCGTTCCCCCACTGGTGATCCTCCTCGTGGACCGCTTTCTGCGCCAGGGCTCGGCGTCCCCGTGGTGGACGGGCCTGGTCGTGGGGCTGTGCTTCGTGGCGGAGTTCTACATCTCGACGGAGGTGTTCGCCTCGCTGGTCGTCATGACGGGCATCGCCGTGGTGGTGGCCGGAGGGTACGCGCTGCTCCGACGGGTCGATTTCGACCGCACGCGTCTGGCGCGGATGGGCGCCTGCGCGGCCGTCGTCGTCGTCCTGGGGGCGGGCTACGGGGTGTGGATGGCGGTGGCCGGCCCCCAGCACATCACCGGCACGGCGCAGCCGGCCGCGGTCATCGCCGGCGAGAGCACCGACCCCTTCGGTCTCGTCGTCCCGACTCTCGACCAGCGCTTCACGCTCGGCCACGCCGCGCTGGGCGATTCCTACGTGGCGATCCGCGATCCCGACTGGCAGATCGTGATCGAGTCGCCCATTGAGAACGGGTCCTATGTGGGCGTCCCGCTCCTGGTGGCCCTCGTCGCCGCCGCCATCGTCCTGCGGCGCAAGCGGCTGGCCCTCTTCTGCACCGCCATGGGCGCCGCCGCGCTCGTGTTGTCGCTCGGGCCCCACCTGCACGTGGACGGGCACCGCACGGACATCCCGCTCCCGTTCATTGTGCTCACCCACCTCCCCCTCCTCGACAGCAGTGAGGCGGTGCGCTGGGAGACGTACTTCTGGCTCTTCGCCGCCCTCCTCCTGTCGCTGGCGCTCGACGCCGTCCGCCGGGGCCTCGCAGCCAGACGTCGGCTCGGCCGTTGGGGGGCGCCGGCGGTCACCGGCCTGCTGGCCCTCGTCGTCGTCCTCCCGCTCGTGCCGGCGTGGCCCTACGCGGCCGGCGCCGCCAACGTGCCCACCTGGTTCACCCAGGGCGCGCCGTCCCTCCCCGCCGGGTCGACCGTCGTCGTCTACCCCCTCGCCACCGGTGCGGACGACTCGGCCATGCTCTGGCAGGCCATGGCCGACATGCAGTTCCGCATGCCCGGCGGATTCGCGGTGATCCCCGGGCCCACGGGGGCCAACACCTTCGCCGGCCAGACCTCACCATTGCAGGGCGCCCTGGCCGCCTGCCGGGCGGGTACCACCCCGGCGCGGAGCCTCGGCACCCCGGCCGTGCGGGCCCAGCTTCGGCGTTGGCAGGCCACGACAGTGGCCGTCGTCCCGGCGGCGCCCGGTGCTGCGTGCGCCGAGGCGCTCTTCACGAGCGCCCTCGGACCGGCGCGGTTGGTCGGCGGTGTCCTCGTCTGGCCGATCCGGCCCGCGTCACCGTGACGGCCGGCTGAATCTGCGGCACCATGGCGGCATGGCACACGACCGCAAATTCCGTTTTGCCGCGCAGCTGAGCAAGGCGCCGGACGGCTCCGCCGCCTCCTGGGCGGCCCAGGCGCGCAAGGTCGAGGACCTCGGTTACAGCGCGCTCCTCATGCCCGACCACTTCGGCGACCAACTGGCCCCCGTGCCCGCCCTCGCCGCGGTGGCCGCGGCCACCACCACCCTGCGCATGGGCTCGCTCGTCTTCGGCAACGACTACCGCCACCCCTTCGTGCTGGCCAAGGAGGCGGCCACGCTCGACGTGTTGAGCGACGGCCGCTTCGAAATGAGCCTGGGCGCGGGCTGGATGCGGACCGACTACGACGCGGCCGGGCTGGCCTACGACCACCCGGCCGTGCGGGTGGCGCGCTTCGAGGAAGCGGTCAAGGTCGTCGTGGGCCTGCTGCGCACCGACGGGCCCTTCAACTTCCACGGCGAGCACTACGAGGTCCTCGGACACGCACTCACGCCCCGGCCGGTGCAGCGACCCGGACCCCCGGTGATCATCGGGGGCGGGGGCAAGCGGGTCCTGTCCTTCGCCGCCCGGCACGCCGACATCGTGAGCATCAACGTCAACCTGCGCGAGGGAACCGGAGGGGCCGAGACGGCGGCCGACGCCACGCCCGAGCGCACGCGGACGAAGGTCGGCTGGGTGAAGGAGGCCGCGGGTGACCGCTTCGACGAGCTCGAGCTCAACTCCCTGATCGGCTTCGTCATGGTGACCGACGACGCGCCGGGCCTGGCCGCCCAGATGGCCCCGGCCTTCGGCATCGACCCGGCGGACGCGCTGCACGTCCCGCTGGCGCTGGCGGGGACGCTCGACGAGATGGCCGAGGAGCTCGAGTGGCGCCGGGCCGAGTACGGCATCTCCTACTGGTCGATCGAGTCGGACGCCTGGGAGACGCTGGGCCCGGTCGTGCAGCGGCTGGCCGGCACGTGACCATCACCACGAGCACCGGGTGGGAGGCCGTCGGCGCGCACCGCGACCTGTGCGGCGAGCGCGTGTTCACCATTGACGCGCCGTCCATCGGGCCCGAGCGCCACGATCCCCTCCTGGTGCTGCACGGGTTCCCGACGTCGTCGTTCGACTACGCCGCCGTGCTCGACGGGCTGCGGGCCGGGCGGCGCGTCCTGCTGCTCGACATGCTGGGCTACGGGCTGTCGGCGAAGCCGGACCGTGCCTACACCATGGCGCTGCAGGCCGACGTCGTCTCCGCCTTCGTCGCCGCGCTCGGCGTGGAACGCCTGGCCCTGCTGACGCACGACATGGGCGACACCGTCGGCGGCGAGCTGCTGGCCCGACGCGCCGAGGGGACGTGGCCCGTCGAGGTGACGCGCCGCGTGGTGACGAACGGGAGCATCTACATCGCGCAGGCGCACTTGACCAACGGGCAGCAGCTCCTCCTGAGCCTGCCCGACGAGGTGCTGCCGCCGGGCATCCCCATTGACGCCGCGTCCATCACGCGGAGCCTGCGGGAGACGTTCAGCGCGCAGACGCCACCCGTGCCCGCCGGCTGGCCCGAGGACCCGGTGCCCGCAGCAGCGTCCCTGGTCGTCCACGACGACGGCCACCTGATCCTGCCGAGGCTGATCCGCTACATCGAGGAGCGGCGGGCCAACGAGCGGCGCTTCACCGGCGCCATTGAGACGGACCCCTCGCCGCTGCACGTGGTGTGGGGCCTCGACGACCCCATCGCCGTCCCCTCCATGGTCGACACGCTCCTGGCGGCGCGCCCGGACGCGACGGCCGGCCGGCTCGACGGCGTCGGTCACTACCCCATGGTCGAGGCTCCCCGGCGCTTCCTCGACGCCACCGTCGGCGGGCTGGCCTCAGCGGACTGAGGAGAGCCCGACGGCACAGAGCGCGCCCAGGAACCTCCCATAACCTGGCCGCGTGCCCCGCCGCCGTCGCCCGTCGAACCGCTACGAGCTCCTGACCTGCGCCTGGTCGGGCCACTTCCTCGTCGGAACCGAGGCGGCCACCATCACCGACGACGACGCGCTGGTGGTGCGCGACCAAGGTGCGCTGCGCTGGCACCGGTGCCTGCGCTGCGACGACTGGGTGCCGCGCCCGGCGCCGGAGGGGCCGAGCCGCCAGCGGGTCGAGAGCCGGGACGAGATCACCCTCCCCCTCCGCGGCGCGGCCCTGCGGGATCGCTACGTCCTGCGCCTCATCGCCTGCGACCGCGCCCTCCACGTCGTCGTCCTGACCGGCCTGGCCATCGCGCTCTTCACCGTTGCCGCACACGACCAGGCGCTCCATCACGACTACCAGAACATCATGAACGACCTGGCGGGCGGCGCGCCCGGCGCCTCCCAGGCCCGCGGCGTCCTCGGCTACCTGGGCCGGGCCTTCAAGTACTCGCCGTCGCACCTGCGGATCCTGGCCGTCGTGCTCCTCGCCTTCGCCGCGCTGGAGGCGGCCGAGATGGTCGGCCTGTGGCTCAACAAGCGCTGGGCCGAGTACCTGACCTTCATCGCCACGACCGCCCTGGTGCCCTTCGAGGTGTACGAGCTCACGCACAGCGTGAGCGCGTTCAAGCTCGTCGCCCTCGCCATCAACCTCGCCGTCGTGCTCTACCTGCTCTTGGCCAAGCGGCTCTTCGGGCTCCGGGGAGGACACAAGGCTGAGCATGCCCGCCGCGAGCTGTCCGGTGGCTGGGGCGCCATCGAACGGGCCACGCCCGCTGCCCCCGTCGCCACCCTCAGGCCGGCGCCATCACCTTGAGCCGGCGCACCTCGGTGGGCAGGCTGGCGTAGAGGTCAGCCACCAGATCGTCGCGCAGCGCCGCCTGCGCCGGATCGTCCCATCGGTTCTCGAACTGGTACGGGTCCTCGTCGACGTTGTAGAGCTCCCCGGTCGCGATGCCGACACCGCCGGGACCGGTTCTCGACTGCTCGTAGACCACCGGGCACGGCTGGAGCACGCCATCGCCCCACACCTCCTCCAGTCCGTTGGGCTGGCCGGCCGTCGACGGCTCGTAGACGGTGCACAGCCACCCGTCGCGGTAGACCGAGCGCAGGTGCATGCCGTAGCCGGGAAACTGGCTGTCCCACTCGCACAGGGCGCGCTCGCGGCCACCCCCGCCGTCGGCGAGCGGAAGGGGGCGACCCTGCATCCACGGCGCGGGGTCGACGCCTGCGATGGCGCAGAACGTCGGCGCCAGGTCGACCTGGCCCACCGGATCGGTGACCACCTCCGGGTGGACGCCGGCGGAAGGGGCCGGCCGCCACACGAAGGGCAGCCGCATCAGCGCATCGGTGTGGTACGGGCCCTTGTAGAGGAGACCGAAGTCGCCCTGCAGCTCGCCGTGGTCGGTGGTGAAGACGACGTCGGTGTCCTGTGTCCAGCCCCGCTGCGCCACCGTCTCGAGCACGCGGCCGCAGGCCTCGTCGACGAGCTCGTTCATGACGTGCACCTTGGCGTTGATCTCTCGGATCTGGTCGTGGGTCAGGCGCGAGGGGACGAAGGCGGCGGGACCACCCTCCATATTGGGGAAGCTGCCGTCCCAGAAGCCGAGCCAGTGTGCCGGCTTGCGGGCCAACACGGCACGGACGGCCTCGTCCGAACCCGGGTGCCCGGGCGGCAGGTCGAGGTCCTGCCAGGGCACGCGCGGGAGCTCGGAGGCCGGGGGATCCCACGGATGGTGCGGGTCGGGGAACGACATCCAGCAGAACCATGGATCGTCGGCCCCGAGCGAGCTCAGCCACTCGACGGTCCGGTCGGCCACCCAGTCGGTGTGGTACCACTCGCGTGGAATCGGGTTGTTCTTCGTCTCCGGTGCCGCAGTGTCGCCGCCCGGTTCGCCCTGGAGCAGCCCGGCGAAGCTGTGCAGGTGCTCGGGGTGGTGCTCCTTGAGCCAGCGCCCGTAGTGCGCGATCGGGTGGTTGCCCCAGGCGGCGGCGTGCATGGCCTGCAGCGAGCGCTCGAAGCCGCGCCAGGGCCCGGCGTCACCCCGGGCCACGCGGGCGTTCTCCTCCCACTGGTTCTGCGGATCGAAGCCGGGCTCGAAGTGCGCCTTGCCGAGCAGTGCGGTGCGGTAGCCGGCCACCTCGTGCAGGTACTGCGCCACGGACGGCGCGTCGACGGGGAGCGGGATCCCGTTGGCCACGACGCCGTGCGTCCGGACGTACTGGCCCGTGAGCATGGTGGAGCGAGCGGGCATGCAGACGGTGTTCTGGTTGTAGGCCCGCCGGTAGTTGATGCCCTCGGCGGCCAGGCGGTCCACGACGGGCGTGCGGGCCACCGCGCCACCGTTGCAGCCGAGGCTGTCGTACCGCTGCTGATCCGTGGTGATGAAGAGGATGTTGCGGCGGCGGGTGGCGCCACCGGGAGCCGCCTCAGGCATCTGCCACGCCGCTCCCGGCCCTCATCGCCACCGTCCCCTCGGTGTTCTCGGTCCATCGTGGTTCTCGGTCCATCGTGGTTCTCGGTCCATCGTGTCGTCGAGCCCGCTCGCTCGGCGTTTCCGCCGCCGACGGGTCACTCCGAGGTCAGCATGCGGTGCAGGTCGAGCTCGAGATCCTCCATCAACTCGGCCAGGAGCCGCAATCTCTCCGCGGCGCCGTCTCGGGCCAGGAGCCGCTGCGCGTCGTACGCGGTCAGGGGCGCGGCGGCGCAGAGCTGCCAGGACGCCACCTCGGCATCCCCCCCGCCGTCGAGCGCGAGCTCGGGCGGGAGGGGCGGCGCGCCACCCTGCTCCGCCAGCAGGGCGCGGGCGCGGCGGACCCGTTGCGCGGCGGCACCCACGAGCGGTCCGGCGTCTCCGGGTACCCGCGCCGCCGGGGACTCGCGCACCAGCGCCACTGGGTAGGGGTCGTCGGGGAGCCATTCGTCGACTGTGATGAGGGCTTCGCCCGTGATCTCGAGCACCCAGCGCCCGTCGGGCAGCTCGACCGCCTCCGTGATGACGCCGCGGGTGCCCAGGACACTGCGCTCGTCGCCGCCGCCGACCTCCGAGCCTCGCTGGATCAGGACGATGCCGAAGCGCGCGTCGCCGGCCAGGCAGTCGCGCATGAGCGCCCGGTAGCGCGGCTCGAAGACGTGCAGGGGCATGGAGGCGTGCGGGAACAACACGGCCGAGAGGGGGAACATCGGCAGGCGCGTCCCGGGCATGCCCCACCCTGTCACGGCCGCGCCCGTGTCCGCACGGCTCCGCACCCCGGGCGCGAGAAAGGGCCGGCCCTGTGTGGCCGACCCTCACTCGTATGTAGTGATTCTGTGTCTTGCTGTACGCAGTCGCCTGGCTCTCGCCTGCGGCGCAGTGGGTGCGGGGGCCGCCTTGTCGGCCGGCCGGCACACGCACCGGCGCGAACACGGCCTCATTCATACGCCGGACTTCACGCCAAGCGGACTGCTCGGGGGCGCCACCGAAAACCACATCGGTGACGCAATCTCAACCCGGCGGATCGTCCTCCTCGGTCGAGCGTGTCGATGGCATCGGCAGCTCCTTTCCACTCGGGGCAACGGCGGGTGCTCGGTTGCCGCTTGCTTGGGTCCAGTATCCACCTCGACCCCCACCATGTGAACCCCACGCGAACTGGGCATACGCGAAGGCCCAGGTGGAGCGCGACACCGTCACGCAAACTTCATGTCACCGCCATCCGGGCGCACCCCCGGGCCCGAAGTCCGGGCGCCCGCGGTCACCTACGCTCGGGCCATGACACTCCCCGTCCCCAAGGAGAACACCACCGCGATCGTCACCGGTGCGTCGTCCGGCATCGGCGCGGAGATCGCACGGGAGCTGGCGCGGCGTGGCCACGGCCTGACCCTGGTGGCCCGCCGCGAGGACAAGCTCAAGCTGCTGGCCGACGAGCTCACCGGGGCCCACGGCGTGCGCACCGAAGTGATCGCGGCCGACCTCGCCGATGCCGATTCGCGCCGCGAGCTCCCCGCGCAGCTGGCCGGGCGCGGCCTGACCCCGGAGATCTTGGTCAACAACGCCGGCCTCACCACCATGGGCCCGGTGTACCGGGCCGACCGCGCCGCCGAGCTCGCCATGGTGCGCACGGACGTCGAGGCGGTCGTCGACCTGTGCACGCTGTTCGTCTCGGGCATGGTGACGCGCCGCCGCGGGGCCATCCTGAACACGGCGTCGACCGCCGCCTTCCAACCGCTGCCGGGACAGGCCGGCTACGGCGCGTCGAAGGCGTTCGTGCTCTCCTACGGGCGCGCGCTCGGTGCGGAGTTGCGCGGGACCGGCGTCTCCGTCACCACGCTGTGCCCCGGACCCGTGGAGACCGGCTTTGCCGAGTCGGCGGGGATGAGCGACGAGGAGGCAGCCGAGACGCTGCCGAGGATCATGTGGATCGCCGCCGCCGAGGTCGCCAAGGCGGCCGTCGACGGTCTCGACGCGGGACGTTCCGTGGTGATCCCCGGAGCGGTGAACCGCGCCGCGGCCGGATTGGCCCACCTGGTTCCGAAGGCCCTCATCCTGCCCCTCATGGCGCAGCGCCATCCCTCCCTGAAGCCCGGGCCGGCCGCCTAGCGCGACGCTGCCCGGCCCGGCGGCCCGGCGCCACTAACCTCGGCCCACGTCAACGCGCAGCGCACCGCACGGACATCGGGGGCCCATGCCGCAACTGGTCACGGAGCTGAACCTGCCTTCTCTCGACCTGATCGGGCTCGAACGCCACGAGGCCGTCACGGCCATAGAGGCCGCCCGGGCCGTGCACTGGCTGGCCCGCAACGACGTCGGCTACACGGTGACGCGCGTCCAGGACGTGACCGCCATCCTGCGCGATCAGCGCTTCCACTCCGCGTTGTCCATGATTGAGCAGTCCCCCGAACTCGAGGGATCGAGCTTCGGCGGCGAGCGCCGCCAGTCCATCCTCACGATGGAGGGCGAGGGACACGCGCGACTGCGGCGGCTCGTCGCGCCGGCCTTCACACCGGCCTCGGCCAACCGGCTGCGCCCCACCATGCGCTCCGTCGTGGGCGAGCTCGTCGAGCGCGTGGTCGGCCGCGGCGAGTGCGAGCTGGTGGCCGATGTGTGCGAGCCCTACCCCATCCCCATCATCTGCGAGCTGCTCGGCGCGCCGCCCGAGGACTGGAAGCTCTTCTCGGCCTGGGCCACGGACATCTTCCGGATCTTCAACAACAACCTGGCCGAGGACCTGCCGCTCATCGAACGCGCCGGAGAGGAGCTCAACGCCTACGTGAGCGACCTGATCACCGAGCGCCGGGCCGATCCCCGCGACGACCTCCTGAGCGACCTCATCGCGATCGAGCAGGACGGCGACCGGCTCTCGACCGACGAGATGGCGATGCTGGCCCAGGCGGTGCTGATGGCGGGGACCGACACCACGCG
The DNA here is from genome assembly GCA_963826835.1 of uncultured Acidimicrobiaceae bacterium. GTDB lineage: Bacteria > Actinomycetota > Acidimicrobiia > Acidimicrobiales > RAAP-2 > Bog-473. Next base: position 199,541 of record CAWGYK010000010.1, on the reverse strand, counting down.
CAACCAGCTGGCCTGCTCGGTGGCGCTCTTCACCGAATACCCGGAGCAGTGGGCGCTGCTGGCCGAGCGGCCGGAGCTGGCGACGCGGGCCGTCGAGGAGTCGATGCGCTACCTCGGCGCGGTGCGGGGCACGGCGCGCTTCGCCTCCGAGGACGTCGTCTACCGCGACGTCCTGTTCCCCCAGGGGACGCTCGTAGTGACCTCGCTGGCCGGCGCCAACCGCGACCCCGAGGCCTTCGAGGACCCCGGCACCTTCGACATCACCCGCGAGCGCAGCACGGCGCAGATGACCTTCGGTTCGGGCATCCACTTCTGCATGGGCGCGGCACTGGCCCGGGCCGAGCTGCAAGAGGCACTCCCGCTCCTGGCTCGCCGGATGCCCGGGCTGGCCCGCAGCGGCGAGATCGAGTGGAAGCCCTCGAGCTTCGGCATCTGGGGGCCGGCACGGCTCCCTCTCCGCTTCGAACCGACCGCCGGCGCCTGACGGAGCGGCACCGGCGCCGGGCTCAGCGCCCCCTCGCGCCCGCCCCGACCCGGGCTCGCCTCGCCTCCTCGGCGATGGCGTGCCGCGCGTCGGGCGGCGGGTCGTGGCCGCCGTACGCGCTGGCCTCGACCGAGGTGGCCAGCCGGCTCCAGACGGGTGCGTCGCTCCCGTCGAGTCGGTCCAGCGCGGCGGCGTACTCGACCAGGGTCTCGGAGGGGAGCCGCGGCCGGCCGGCGCGACGGCCGGCCCGTTCCACGCGGCGCGCCACCGCCTCCGCCCAGGTGGCCGGGCGGCCGCGGCGCCAGCGCACCAGCACGACGGCCAGACCGGTGACCCCGAGGACCGCCGCCACCGGCACGGGTGGGATGCGGCGCAGGGCCGCGCCGACGTCGCGCAACGCGGTGGCGCCCGGGCTGGGATTGGCCAGCGGCACGGCCGCGGTGGGGTCGAAGTCCTGCCACCCGTAGCCGGGGAACCACACCTGGACCCAGGCATGGGCATCGTCGGCGTGGACCTGGTAGAGGTCGGTGATGGGGTTGTAGCCCCCGGGCACGTACCCGACCGCCTCGCGGGCCGGGATACCGAGCGACCGCAGCATCACCGCCAGCGACGTCGAGATCTGCTCGCAGTAGCCGACGCGGTTGCCGAAGAGGAACTCGTCGACCGTGTCGGCGCCCGGGGGGAGGGGCGGGATGTCCAACGAGTAGCGGGTGTGCGTGCCGATCCAGTGGATGAGCGACTGCACCTTGTCGTAGGTCGACGTGTCACCGGCCGTGATGGAGCGGGCCAGCGCCTGCACCCGGGGGTAGGGGTGGGGCAGCTGCTCCTCCTGGTTCTGGGTCGCCGGCGCCAGGGTCCACGGGCTGGTGTCGGCCCGGAGCTGGGCCGGGGTGGCGGCGCTGACCAGCGAGTCGACCGTGTAGATGGACCCGCTGCCCAGACCGATGGGCGACACGATGGTGCCGTCGTACGCCGCGTAGACCTTGCCGGCGGGGAACCAGAGCTCGTCGGCGCTCTCGGCGTGGAAGACGAGGTTGGCCGTCGGGCTGGCGACGTAGAACGTCTGCAGGTCGCTCTGCCCGAAGGCGACGTCACCGAGCCCGATCGGCAGGGAGAAGGGTGAGCCCTGGCGCAGGGGCCGTCGCGGGATCGGCTCCGACTCCGTCCAGCTCTGGCCCTGCCAGGTGTCGAAGGTCTCGCCCACCCAGTACGAGGGACGCTGGGCCCGGACCTGCATCACGAGCGCGTTGCCGAGGTCACCGCGGAGCGCCGTGTTGAGGTCGTCGGCGAAGCCGAGGTACCCCCCCACGCGGATCCGGCTGTCCGGCGTCCCGGGACGCGACAGCTGGGCCGCGACGCCGGAGTCCCCGGCCAGCCCGCCGGGGACCCCCACCGAGCCACCCGCTCCGGCCCGGGCGATGAAGGAGACGCGGGACGAGACGACCGGCGCCGGCAGGACCAGGAAGACGGCGGCGGCGGCGGTCGACGCCGCGGCCACCGCCAGCACGAGGCCGGACGCCGAGATGCGTCCCCCGCCACTGGCCGACGTCCACATCTCGGTCAGGCACCAGAAACCGCAGCAGGCCCAGGCCACCACGTAGAGGCCGAACCGGAGGTCGATGGCGAGCGCACCCCCGACGGCCATCAGCCCCGCCGATGCGCCGAGCGAGAAGAGCAGGTCGCGCCGCGACGGCACGTGGAAGGAGTGGACCACCAGGACGGCGACCAGGAGCACCGTCAGCGGATTGACGACCGACGTGATGTCGCCCTCCGGCGAGCTCACGGCATGGAAGAACCAGGCACAGGCGGCGATGGCGCCCACCGCCACCACGACCTTGACCCACGCGGGCGGACGGGCCCGGGTGGCGTAGGAGAAGGCCATACCGGCCGACACGAGGACCATGGCGCCGACCGCCGTCGTCCAGGCGATCTCACCCAGGGAGGCGCAGGCGGCCATGGCCACCAGCACCGCGCCGAGGCAGGCGACGCGCAGGCGGACGGAGTCCTCCGGGATCCCCGGCTGATTGGCCCGCCGGATGGCGTCGACGACGCTCACGGCGTGCGGCCACGCGGCGCGGCGGCCGGGGCGTTCGGTCCGGCCACCGCCCGCGCCAGGCGGCGCCCGGCGCCGCGCCGGTCGGTCACGGCCCCCAGGACAGGTCCCGCGGTCTCCCGGGTGCCGAGCAGCACCGGCGCGCCGCCCTCGAGCAGGCCGACGACGGTGCCCAGGGCGCCTTCGGCCACCCGCTCGGCGGCGTCGGGGTCCGCGGGGAGCTCGACCGTGATGGTCACCGGCTCGGCCGAGGGCCGCTCCAGCTCGCGCACCATCAACTTCCCGGCGTGCGCCGTCGCACGCCAGTGCACGAGCCGCCGGCTGTCGCCGGGCGCGTAGGGGCGGGCCCCGCGGGGCAGGCCCGCATCGGAGCGGGGCCGGTCGACCAGCTCACCGGCCCCCTCGTCGGGCATCAGAGTGGGCGCCTGCGCCCGGCCGCAGCGGGGCGAGACGAGGAGCGGCGACGGCAGCGCCAGCTCCACCCGCTTGGTCCACCACTGCAGCGCGAACGGCGCGGCCGTGGCGACGTCGAGCGTCACCGTGCCGTGGACGCCCCGCCGGTCCGGCACCAGCGTGACGGTGTCGTCGAGGGCGCCCCGCCGCCCGCCCGGGCCGACGAAGACCTCGGGCCCCGGAGGCTCGACGGGGCGGACGCGCACCCGCGCCGAGGCGTCGACCCGCAGCGCCACCGGCGCGCCGGCGACGCCGTCCCCGGGCACACTGCGCACCCTGATCCGGGCCCGCCTGACGGCCAGGTACGGCCCGGCGATCCCGATGAGGAGGGCGCCGAAGACGAGGTCCCCCAGGACCTGCACCCACCCGGAGCCGGCGTTGTGGGCGACGAGCCACCACAGGCCGATGATCATGACGGCCGCGGCCATCGGCGCCAGGGGGCGGGCCGGCCGCGCCCGGCGGCTCACGGTCTCGGCGCAGGCGTCGATTCGAGGAGCGTGCGGATCACCTGGGCCGCCTCGTGCGCGCCGTCGTCGGCCTCGACGGTCATGATGCGGTGGGCCAGGCAGTCGACCGCCACCGCCTTCACGTCGTCGGGCACCACGTAGCTCCGGGCGTCGAGGACGGCGTGGGCCTGGGCGGAGCGGATCAGCCAGATGGCGGCGCGCGGGCTGGCGCCCAGATGCACCCCCGGTGCCGTCCGGCTGGCCCGGCAGATCTCGACGGCATAGGCCGCGACCGCCTGCGCCACGGGGACCGACTCGGTGGCCCGCTGGGCGCGCCCCCACTCCTCGGGCGTGCACACGGCACGGAGCTCGGCCAGGGCGTACGTGCCGCCGCCGTGGAGCGCCAATTGCACCTCCTGCGCCGCGTCGGGATAGCCGACGGGCGTGGCGATGGCGAACCGGTCGAGCTGGCTCTCGACGAGAGGGAAGGTGCCGCGCTGCGAGAGCGGGTTCTGCGTCGCGATCACCAGGTGGGGCTGGGGCAGGGGCCACGAGCGGCCGTCGACGCTGACCTGGCGCTCCTCCATCGTCTCGAGCAGGGCCGACTGCGTCCGCGGGGGCGTGCGGTTGAGCTCGTCCACGAGCACGACGTGGGCGAAGACCGGTCCGGGCCGGAAGTCCCAGGTGCCCGTGTCGGGCAGGAAGACGGAGACCCCGGTGATGTCGGACGGGAGCAGGTCGGGGTGGCCCTGGATGCGCGACAGGTCCGCACCGAGGGAGGTGGCCAGGGTGCGGGCGAGCACGGTCTTGCCGACCCCGGGGACGTCCTCGATGAGGAGGTGGCCTCCGGACAGCGCGGCGATGGCGGCGGCCACCAAGGCGCCCTCGCTGCCCAGCACCACCTGTTCGAGGTTGCGCACGAGGGCGCGGCCGAGGGCGATGGCGTCGTCGAGATCGCGGACGCGCTCGTCGACGATGCTCATGGTGTCACCGCCTTGACGTGGACCACGAGGCCCCACACTACGGGTGCCGGGTTCCCGTCCGGACCTCGGCCGCCGGGCGCCGGGCCGCCCCGAAGTGACTACCTCGGCCCGCCGGCGCTCAGGCTCGGCGCCCCAGGAAGGCGGCCAGCTGGTCGGCCGGGCCGGCCCCCGCCGGCGCCTCCACCTGCGGTCCGAACGGCGCCTGGCCGTCCTCCCCCCGGAGGCCGTCCGACAGGAACGCCTGGGCGAAGGCCAGCAGCTGGGTCGCCAGCTCGGGGTCGAGGTCGCTCGGTTGGCCGGTGGCCTTGGCCAGATCCCACCCATGGGTGAACGTGTCAATTGTTGCAATGTTGACGAAGACGGCGCCCGGGAGCTCGGCGAAGGGGAGCTTCAGGATCTTGTCCATGACTCCCTCGGCCTCGAAGGCCTTGACGGCGCGCGCGGCGCCCCGGTTGAACTCGGTGACGAAGTCACCGGCGCAGAAGTCGGTGTCCTCTCCCCGGGTCGGCGCCTGCCCGGTCTCGGCCGTGACGGCGGCGAAGGTGGTCCCGCCGACGACGTGGTTGACCAGCTCGCGCACGCGCCAGGACGCGCAGGGCGTCGACCCGTCCAGCTGCTGGGCTTCGACCCCGGCCAGCACGCCGGCGGTCGATGCGAAGGCCTGCGCCAACATGTCTGCGCCCATGGTCCATGTCCTCTCGTGAGTCCAGGGAGAGACTAGGGCAGCGCGGCCGTCGCCTCTCCGACGAGCTTGTTCTCGCCGTCGCCGTTGGACAGCGTCACCGTGAGGTCGACCAGCTTCTTGCCGTCCTCCTCGCGCTTGGCGGCGACGACGATCTTGGAGGACAGCACCTCGTCGGGCCACGTCTGGCGGGCGAAGCGGACCTGGTACCGGGTCAGGTTGCCCACGCCGACGTAGTCGGTCAGCGCCGTGCCCAGCAGCCCCATGGAGAACATGCCGTGCCCGAACACACTGGGTTGCCCGGCGGCCTGGGCGGCCACCTCGTCGTGGTGCATCGGGTTGAAGTCCCCCGAGGCCCCGGCGTAGCGCACGAGGTCGGTCCGGGTCAGCTTGTGCGTGACCACCGGCGCCTCGTCCCCGACCTCGACGTCCTCGAAGGACAGCTTCCTCTCACCCATCGTCTCGACCTCCCGTCGATGCTCTCTCGGCCGTCGATGCTCTCTCGGCCGTCGATGCTCTCTAGACCCGGTGGATCAGGTTGAAGCGCGCCGTGACCACCGGCTCGCCCGTCTTCTCGTCGCTCCATTTGGTCTCCGAGCAGATGAAGGTCATCGTCCGACCCTTGGACTCCTTCTGGTAGGCGTCCGTGATGGCGCCTTCACCGACCAGCACGTCACCCACCTGGACGGGCCGGTGGTACAGGAACTCCTGCTCGCCGTGGAGGATCATGCCGCCCTTGGCCATCAGCGGCCCCATGGCGGTCATGAGCGGGTTGCCGGCGGGCGCGTCGGCCGGCTGGATCTCGGCGAACTTGCCCGAGAACTCCATGGCGAAGGGCCAGGTGGGCGGCGCCGGGATGTTGTCGAAGCCGGCCTGCCGGGCCGCCTCGGGGCTGTGGTAGATCGGGCTCGTGCTGAGCAGGGCGTCGGCGAAGTGCTGCACCGGCCCCCGCTCCACGACCACCTTGGACCGGCCCGTCGGCTGCCCGATGATCCCCTTGAGCACGTCTTGTTCCGCTGCGGCACCGTCTGCCACGTCTGCCTCCCGTCCCCCTCCGCCGTCGCTCCCCCACCATGTCGTCATGGCGGGCACCGGCCCCCGGCCGGTGCAGCGCCCAAGGTAGCGGGTCACCCCCACCCGGCCCAATCCGCGCCAGGGCGGCGGCCCCCGCCGGGTCGGTACCATCGGCCGCCGTGAGCGGGCCCGGCTTCTTCGAGGTGGTGCAGACCCAGCGGGCGGCCCGGTCGTTCCTGCCCGACGACGTGGACGACGCCACCGTCGCCCGCATCCTGACCGCGGCCACCCATGCGCCGAGCGCCGAGAACAGCCAGCCCTTCGTCTTCGTCGTGGTGCGCGACGCCGCGCTGCGGGCCGCCATCGGCGCGCTGACGGCACGCCTGTGGGAGGGCGGCGCCCGGGCGCTCGAGGAGCAGCGGCTCTCCCCCGCCTTCCTGCGCGACGTCGACCGGGGCGCCAGGGGCGGCATCGCCGGCGCCCCCGTGCTGATCGTCGTGTGCGGCGACACCCGCCTCACCCACCCCCAGGCCATGGCCGCCTCGGTCTTCCCGGCAGTGCAGAACCTGCTGCTCGCCGCGCACGCCCTGGGGCTCGGCTCGACCCTGACCACGCTGCCGGTCCTCGGGGGCGACGAGCTGTCTCGGCCCCTGGGCCTCCCCGCCGAGGTGGTGCCGGTGGCCGTCGTCCCGCTCGGCCACCTGCGGGCGCCCCTCGGCCCGCCCCGGCGGCGGCCGCTCACGGAGAAGGCGCACCTCGACCGCTACGGGACGCCCTTCCCGCCGCCCTGAGGCGGGGCGCCGCCGGCGTCTTGGGCCCGCGCCGGACCTGACGGCCGCGTCAGGTCCGGCGATAGGGTGAGCCGGTGCAGGAGCACCACTACCACGTCGACATCGAGGCCAGCGTGGACGAGCTCTGGCAGCTCTTCTGGGCCCGCATCCCCCACACCGAGACGGGGGACGTGACCATCGACATCCTCCATCCCGGTGACGCCGTCGGCGAGGGCCTCGTGCGCCACTGCACCTTCCGCGTGCCCCGCTATCTCCTAACGGGCGGCAAGGGCCAGTCCTGGGAGTGGCTGACCGAGGTGACGCCGAACGTCTCGTGGAAGTACAACGCCGTCGGGCGCCCGCTCTTCTCCGAGGCGGAGGGGCGCACCCGGCTGGAGGACATCGGGAACGGCACCACCCGGGTGCACTTCTCCGAGACGTACCACGCCTTCAATCCGTTGCTGCGGGCCCTCCTCGAAAGGCGCGTGCATGCCTTCATCTCCAAGGACAACGACCGGTTGATTCAGCAGTCGCTCACGACCGGCGTCCGCTACCTGCGCGCCACCAAGGCGAAGGCGCAGGCGAAGGCGGCGGGCCAGAACGCGCCCCGGCCCGCGGGCGCTTCCGACCCGGCGTGAGGGTCATCGACCTCTGGGTCAACGCGCTCAGCGACAAGGCCGCGGCGGCGTTCATGCGCCAACCGGGCAACGAGGGCATCCCCGAGCTGCTCGGAGGCGACCCGTCCGCCTCCTCGACGGTGCAGCACCTGCTCGTCGCCATGGATGCGAACGGGGTCGACGTCGGCGTCATCGCCGCCGGCCTCGCGGCGGAGGAGACGGGCCCACTGCTGCACGAGGTGGCGAACCACCCCGATCGCCTGCGGGTCGCGCTGACCGTCGACCGCCCCGACCGGCCCGTCGGCCAGGTCACGCGGCTGCGCGCCCTGGCCGGGGACCCGGCCGTCGCTCTGGTGCGGATCACGCCGCTCGTGCACCAGTACCCGCTCAACGACAAGCTCTACTACCCCGTCTACGCGACCTGCGCCGAGCTCGGCCTGCCGGTGTCGGTCAACGTCGGCGTCCCCGGCCCCCGGGTGCGCTCGGCCTGCCAGGACCCCCGTCTCCTCGAGGACGTCCTCATCGACTTCAAGGGGCTCACGGTGATCGGGGCCCACATGGGCCACCCGTACGAGGCGCTGCTTATGCAGTACATGCTCAAGTGGCCCGACCTCTACCTGTCCAACTCGGCCTACCTGGCCACGTACATGGACCCCGCGCTCGTCTCCTTCATGGACTCCTCGCGGGGCCGAGGTCGCGTCCTCTTCGCGTCGGATCACCCCTTCCTCCCGATGCAGCGGGCCGTGGCCGCCGCCCGGGAGCTGCCTCTCTCCGACGCGGCGGCCCAGGCCTTCCTCGGCGGGACGGCGGCGCGCCTCCTGCACCTCGACTGATTCCCTTCCATCAGCCGCCGCGGGGTCCGCCCCACCCGCTCGGTCCGGGCACGGATCCGGGTACGGTGCCCGCTGTGGACCTCGGTCGCGTCGGCGTGTGGTGGAGCGGCTCGTGGCGCGACCCCGAGCACCCCGAGCAGAGCGTCGCCGGCGAGCTCGAGTCCCTCGGCTACGGGGCGCTGTGGTCCTCCGGGCGTTTCGACCCGGGCCTGTCGCCGCACTTCGAGCGCCTGCTGGCGGCGACGGACCACGTCGCGGTGGCCAGCGGCATCGTCAGCATCTGGGCGGGGGCGCCCGAGGACGTCGGACCGGGCGTCGCCGCCCTCGAAGACGCATTCGGCGGGCGCTTCCTTCTCGGCCTCGGCACCAGCCACAGCGCGGTCGTGGCCGACTACTCGCGGCCCTACTCCAAGATGGTCTCCTACCTCGATGCGCTCGACGCCCTGGCCACCCCGGTGCCCCCCGGGCGCCGCGTGCTGGCCGCCCTCGGGCGGCGCATGCTCGAGCTGGCGGCCGAGCGCGCCGCCGGCGCCCATCCCTACTTCGTCCCGGTCGAGCACACGGCCTGGGCGCGCGGCATCCTCGGCCCCGGGCCGCTGCTCGCGCCCGAGGTGGCCGTTGTCCTCGAGACGGAGCCGGGCCGGGCCCGGGAGCTGGCCCGGCGCTACGCCAGCACCTACCTGGGCCTGCCCAACTACACGCAGAACCTGCGCACCTTCGGCTTCGGCGACGACGACATCGGCGGGGGCGGCAGCGACCGGCTGATCGACGCCGTGATCCCCTGGGGCGACACCGCGTCGGTGGCCTCGGCTGTGCGCGCCCATCACGACGCGGGTGCGGACCACGTCTGCATCCAGGTCGTCGCCGGCCACGAGGAGTTCCCGCTGGCCGAGTACCGCGAGCTCGCGGGCGCCCTCCTCGCCGGCTGAGGCCACACCGGTCACCGCTCCGGCTACGGCGCCTCCGCCCGCGCGGCCAGCGCGGCGGCCAGGGCGCGAAAGGCGCGGCCGCGGTGGGAGATGGCGTCCTTCTCGGCCGGCTGCATCTCGGCGAAGGTCCGCCCGCCGCCGCCGTCGGGCACGAACACGGGGTCGTAGCCGAAGCCGTTGTCGCCCCGGGGCTCCGGGGCGATGGTCCCGTCCAGGACGCCCTCGGCCCACACCTCGGACCCGTCGGGGAAGGCCGCCAGCGCCACCGTCTTGAAGCAGGCCCGCCGCCCGCCGCCCCCGTGGTCGCCGCCGAGCGCGCCCAGCGCGCCCAGCGCGTGGAGCAGCTTGGCCACGTTGTCGGCGTAGGTGGCCTCCTCGCCGGCGTAGCGGGCCGAGTAGACCCCGGGCGCGCCGCCCAGGGCGTCCACCTCCAGCCCAGTGTCGTCGGCCACCGCCGCCCTCCCCGTCGCCGCCACCAACGCGCGCGCCTTCAGGCGGGCGTTGCCCACGAGGGTGTCGGCGTCCTCCACGACGTCGGGCACACCAGCGGGGCGCGGCAACAGCTCCACGGGCAGCGCGTCCGTCAGGACGGCGACGATCTCCTTGACCTTGTCGGGATTGGCGGAGGCCAGCACGAGCCGCAACGGCTCCCGCCCGTCGTTCCCGCTCACCGCCGTGGCGGCCCCTCGGCCAGCACCGCCGCCTGCATGCCGGTCAGCTCCTTGATGCCCGCCTCGGCCAGCCCGAGCATCGTGTCGAGCTCTCCCCTCGTGAAGGCCATCCCCTCTGCCGTGCCCTGCACCTCCACGAAGCGCCCGGCGCCGGTCATGACCACGTTCATGTCGACCTCGGCCCGCGAGTCCTCGACGTAGGGCAGGTCGAGCATCGGCACCCCGTCGATGATGCCGACCGAGACCGCGGCGACGGAGTCCGTGAGCGGGTGGGTGCCGATCGTCCCCGCCTGCACCAGCCGGGTGCAGGCATCGTGCAGCGCCACGTAGGCGCCGCAGATGGAGGCGGTGCGCGTGCCGCCGTCCGCCTGCAGGGCGTCGCAGTCGACGGTGATCTGCACCTCGCCGAGGACCACCAGGTCGCACACGGCGCGCAGCGAGCGGGCGATCAGCCGCTGGATCTCCTGGGTCCGCCCGGACTGCTTGCCCTTGGCGGCCTCGCGCGAGGCGCGCTCGGGGGTGGAGCCCGGCAGCATGGAGTACTCGGCGGTGACCCAGCCCCGGCCCGTGCCACGCATCCAGGGCGGCACCCGCTCCTCCACCGACGCCGTGCACAGCACCTTGGTCTGCCCGAACGTCACGAGCACCGACCCCGGCGCCATCACCGTGTAGTCACGTTCGAAGGTGACCGGCCGCAGCTCGTCGACCGCGCGCCCGTCCTGGCGCGCCGTGCGGGGATCCCCGCTCACGTCTGGTGCTCCCACTGCGCTCCTCTCGCTTCCCCGTCGGCCAGCCCACCGTAGGCCACTCAGTTCCCGTGCGCGAAGGCCTCCGGGTAGGAGTGGGCCGAGATCTCGAGCGCGGCATCGACGTCGCGGTAGGTCTTGAGCTCAATCACGTTGCCGCTCGGGTCGGCGATCTTGGCCTTGGTCTGCTCGGTGGACAGCCCCTCGTCGTCGGTCGACACCGGGACGAGCCACTGGACGTCGCGCCCAGCCAGACGGGCGACCATCGTCTCGAACTCCTCGCGCCCCAGCGTCACCCCGAAGTGCCGCGAGCCTCCGTCAGGCGCCGGTGACGCCTCGTCGGGCCGGTCCTGCAGCGTGATCTGCATGCCGTAGAACCACACGTCGGTGAAGTCGGCCCGCGCCCTCGCCGACGGGCAGCCGAGCGTGTGCACGTAGAAGTCGCGGGCCTCGTCCATGTCCCGCACCGGGATGGACAGATGAAGGATGGGCTGCACGGGCCAAGCCTACGGCCGCCACCGCCGGGCCCGCGTCCGGAGCCGCGCTCAGGTGCTCGTGCCACCGGCCAGCACGCAGCGGGCCATGGTGAGCGGCTTCCCACGCGTGCCCGGCGCGGCGGCCAGTGCCCGGCAGAAGGCGAGCGAGACCCCGGTGAGGGGGCCGGCCGAGGGGCCCCCCGGTTGCAGCCGCCAGACCCATGCGCCCTGCACGTAGGCCGGCGCGGCACCGAGCGCCATGGTGAAGAAGCCCGAGGCGTAGACCGGATCCCGGCTCGCGCCGGCGATCACGACCTGGTCCACCTGCCACGTGCGCAGGGCGCGGCGGACGGTGGCGAGCTGCGCCGGCGTCCCGTCGGGCAGGGCGGTCCCGACGAGGGTCAGGTCGGTCAGGATGCGGCGGGCCGACCCCGGGGCGCCCGTCCCGACAGGCCCGCCCCCCGGTCCCGGCGTCTTGAGCGCGGCGCCGGCCAGGCGGAAGTGCATGCCCTCGACCGCCTGCCACAGCATCGGCTGGGCGGTGCCCGAGACGGCGAAGGGGACCGTGAGGAGCACCCGGCCCGCCGGGAGCCGCGGTGCGGCTTCGCGCAGGTAGGCCGGGGGTCGCACCGGCACCACCCGCAGCGGCGCGCCGAACGTCACGAAGACCGGCACGACCGCCACCACGGCCACGGCGGCGGTGACCGCCGCCGTCACGTAGGCCCGGTGCGACGCCGCCCACGACGTGGGCCGCATGTGCACGACGTGGAGCGCATCGAGCCCGACGGCGAGCAGGAAGGCCACGAAGAGCGTGAGCAACGGCACGAATTGGTCCGGCAGGATCTCCCGCAGGAGCGGCAGCCTCGAGAGGTCGCGCCAGGGCAGCCACGGGTGCCCGAGCCAGGCCGGCCCGCTGATCAGATAGCCGCCGAGCGCCAGCCAGAAGGTCGCCGCGGCCAGGAAGAGGAGCAGCCAGGTCAGGGGGCGGCGGCGACCCAGCACAACCGCCCCGAGGGTGGCCGCGGCCGCGCCGGCCCCGACGTAGTCGGCCGGCGGCCCGCTGGGGCCGAGATACCCGAAGAAACGGATGGACGCGCCGGCCGGCGCCCCGTAGCGCCCGGGCACCAACAGGCCCGACAACGGGACGCCCGAGATCGGCGCCAGCGCGAACAGCACGCCGGTCACCGCCTGGGGCCCGGCCAGCCCGAACCAGACCGGGTAGGCCAGCAGGACCACGGTCACGCCGGCGCCGAGGCCGAGGGCCGGCAGCGCATGGCCCGCCCGCAGCCGCGCCTGGCGCCAGCCGGCCGCCGTGACCACCACCAGACCGGCGACCGCTAGGAGCAGGCACATCACCAGGATCTCGGGCGAGATGAAGAATTGCGCCACCAACAGCGCGGCCAGGAGCAGCCCGTCGCGGCGGACCGAGTGCTCCTGGCGGATGACGATCTCGTAGAGCGTGGTGAAGAGGAACGGGGGGATCACGAGGACCGTGACCGACACATGGCCGAACGCCACCGAGGTGACGATGGCCGACGAGTAGCCGTAGACCAGCGCGGCGGGGATGGCGCCGGCCTTCCAGGAGACGAGCGGGCGGACGGCGGCGAAGCAGGCCCAGGCGCTGAGTGCGGGCGCCAGGGTCAGCGCGACGTTGGTCGAGGCGACCGGTCCGAAGAGCCATGTCACCGGCGCCAGCACGACGCCGACGAGCGTGCCCGACGTGTTCGACAGCAGGTTGGCCCCGTCGGGGACGTTCACCGCCCCCGAGAACAACAGGCTGTGGAAGTGGGTGATGGCCCAGGCGGGCCAGGCCATGAACCAGACCTCCTGGGCGGGGTCGCCGCAGCCGCAGGTGAGCGCCGCCGACGGATGCCCGGACCACACGTGCCACCACAACACGACGGCGGGAACCGTGAAACAGGCGAGAGCGGCGGCGTGGAAGCCGACGGTGCGCAGCCCCCGCCCGACGCGGCCCGGGCCCGCATGCAGCGCGGGGAGAGGCCCGTCCGCGGACTCCGGGAGCAGCTCGGGTTCACCGCCGTCGTCGAGGTCGCCGGGGGTCGTGTCGTGCCTCGGGTGCGTCGACACGTCCATCCCACTCGTCACTGCCGCCGAGCGTACCGCCGGGCCCTCCGGCCACGAGGCTTCGCCGACGCCCTCCGTATGATCGGCGCGTGCCCGACGACCGCCACTGCATCGTCGTGGGGGCGGGGTTGCTCGGCCTGGCCACGGCGCGTGCGCTGGCCCGCCGGGGCTGGCGCGTGCTGGTCCTCGAGGCGGCCGGCGCGCCGGGCCACGAGCGCGCGGGCTCCAAGGGCGACGCCCGGATCTTCCGCCTCGGCTATCCCGAGCAACACTACGTCGAGATGGCCGCGCTCGCTCGCGCCGGCTGGCGCGACCTCGAGGCCGCCTCGGGGCGGCGGCTCCTCCACGTGACCGGCCAGGTGACGATGGGCGACGAGGCGACGCTGGGTGCCATCGCAGGGGCGCTGGCCGCGGCCGGCAGCGGGGTGGAGCAGATCTCGGCGGGCGAGGCCGCCCGGCGTTTCCCCGGGATCGCCCCGACGGGGCCGGTGCTCGTCGAGCAGGACTCGGGCGTGCTGGCGGCCGACGAATGCCTGCGCGCGTTCGGCGAGTCGGGCGGCTTCGAGCTCCGCACCGACTGCCCGGTCACCTCTTTGCGTCAGTCCCCGCCACATTCGGTGACGGTCGGGACCGCGGGCGGGCACGCGTTCGGAGCCGACGTCGTCGTCGACTGCGCGGGCCCGCACGCGCTCGCGCTGGCGGGCGTCGCGTCACCGGTGGCGGCCGCGCCCTCCCTCCCCCAGGTGGCGTATTTCAGCGCGCGCCGCCCCGGCGGCGCCCTTCCGCCGATCTTCATCGAATGGGGCGAGGACATGGTCTACGGGCTGCCGGTGGCGGGCCACGGGCCGCACGCGGGCACCTACAAGGTGTCCCACCACACCCCGGGGCCTGCGCTCGACGGCTTCGACGCCGCCGATCCGGCACCGCTGGCGTCCGACGACCCGGCGCTCCGCGCCCGGTTGACCGGCGCGGTCGGGCGCCTGCTCCCCGGGCTCGACCCCGAGCCGGTGGCGACGGAGCGCTGTGTCTACGACAACTCCGCCGACACCGACTTCGTGCTGGACCGTGTCGGCCGGATCGTCGTCGGCTGCGGAACCAGCGGGCACGCCTTCAAGTTCGGCCCGCTGCTGGGCGAGCTGCTGGCCGACCTGGCCGAGGGCGCCCACCCGCCGGTCGACCTGCGCCGCTTCGGCCTGCACCGCTTCGGCCGCACCGCTTCGCCCGGCACCGCTTCGCCCGGCCCGGTGACCCCGGGCCCGCCGCACGGGCCGGCGGGTGAGGCCCGGTAGGTTGCCCCCGTGCCCCGCTACGTGGCTCTGCTCCGGAGTGTGAACGTCGCCGGGCACGGGCGCATCGCCATGCAGGACCTGCGGTCGTCCTTCGAGGCCCTCGGCTACACCGGCGTCACGAGCTACATCCAAACCGGGAACGTCCTGTTCTCGACGGGCTCCCGGAGCGAGGGCGGCATTGCCGCCGCCATCGAGCAGCGCCTGGCGGAGGACTTCGGCGACTCGCCGGCCGTGCTCCTGCGTACGGTGGGTGACCTCGTGCGCATCGGCGCCACGAGCCCCTACGCCAAGGCGGGGGCCGACCCGTCCCGCCACCACGTGACCTTCCTGGCGACGGTGCCCTCGAAGGCGGCCCTGGACGCGTTGTCGCTCCCACCGAGCGGACGCGACGAGCTGGTGGTCGACGGCAAGGAGGTCTACGTGCACACGCCGGGCGGGTACGCGGAGACGAAGTACACCGGCACCTTCCTCGAACGCCGGCTCGGCGTGGTCAGCACCACCAGGAACTGGAACACGGTGACCAAGCTCTGCGACCTGGTGGGGCGCTGAGCCGGTAACGCCGTCTCCGTGGGACCGCACGCCGGGCGGTGGGCCCGGCGTCCGGCTCACATGGCGTAGACGCTCCGGATCACTTCTGAGATCGTCGTGGTGTCCAGGGTGACCAGGTTGAGGGCTTCCTCACGCAGCGTGCGCATGCCCTGCTTCTGAGCCAGCCGACGGAGCTCGTCCTGCGTGGCCCAGCCGACGATGAGGCGCTTGATCTCGGGGGTCATCTGCAGGAGCTCGTAGACGCCGATCCGGTCCAGATAGCCGGTCTGCCCGCAGTAGTTGCAGCCCGCGCCGCGGTAGAAGTCCGACTTGGCCGGGCCGCCGCTCTCCTCGTAGAAGGCGAGCTCCTCGTTGGTGGGCGTGTAGCGCTCCTTGCACGACGGGCAGATGCGGCGCACCAGGCGCTGGCCGACGATGGCGATGACGGACGAGGCGATGAGGAAGGACTCGATGCCCATGTCCAGGAATCGGTGCAGGGCCGAGACCGAGTCGTTGCCGTGCAGAGACGAGAGCACGAAGTGCCCCGTGAGAGCGGACTGCACGGCGATGCGGGCCGTCTCGACATCACGGATCTCGCCGACGAGGATCACGTCGGGGTCCTGGCGCAGGATCGACTTCAATCCATTGGCGAAGGTCAGGCCCGCCTGCTCGTTGACCTGGATCTGGTTGATCTTGGGGAAGACGAACTCCACCGGGTCCTCGATCGTCATGACGTTGCGCGCCCGGTCGCTGACCTCGCTGAGGGTGGCGTAGAGCGTCGTGGTCTTCCCGCTCCCGGTCGGGCCGGCGCACAGCACCATCCCGAACGGGGCCCGGACGAGCTTGGAGTAGGTCTCGTGGGTGTCGGTCGGCATACCGAGGTCGTTCAGGCGGAGCACGGACCGGTTCTTGTCGAGAATTCGCAGGACGCACTTCTCGCCCCAGATGGTGGCGACGGTGGCCACGCGGACGTCCGTCTCCTTGCCGTCGATCGTGGTGGTGAATTGGCCGTCCTGGGAGCGGCGCTTCTCCACGATGTTGATCTCGGCCATGATCTTGATGCGACTGATCAGCCCGACGCCCATGGTCACCGGGAGCTCGAGGACGTCCTTGAGGGCGCCGTCGATCCGGAAACGGACATAGATCACGTCCTGTGACGGCTCGATGTGCACGTCGGAGGCCCGGTCCCGCACCGCCTGGGTCAGGATGCTGTCGACGACCTGCACCACCGGCGCGTTCTCGCTCATGACGACCGGGGCGGTCTCGGATTCGACCGCGCGCTTGTTGCGGGTGGTCTCGACCGCCTCGAAGACCTGCACCAGCTTGCCCACGCTGTCGAGGGCCTGGTAGCTGCGGTCGATGGCCCACTTGATGTCCCTGGCGGGGGCGAGGGTGAGGCGCACCGAGCGCCCGCTCGTGTTCGCCAGCAGGAAGCGCAGGTCGTCGCTCGGCTGGGCCACCGCGATGTGCAGCCCCTCGTCGTCGAGGCTCACCGGGATGGCGAGATTCTCACGGGCGATCTCCGCCGGCACGAGCGCCAGGGCCTCGGGGAACGGCGTGTCGCGCCGGAGGTCGGTCACCGGCAGGCCGTAGAAGTCCGCCAGTGCGTCCACCAGGCCGCGGTCGTCGAGGGCGCCCATGTCGACGAGCACCTCTCCCAGGCGCTTCCCCGGGCTCGACTGCTGCAGCTTGAGCGCCGCCTCGATCTGGGCGTCGGTCACGAGGCCGCGCGCCACGAGCACCTGGCCGAGAAGGCCCTTGGGCCGTTGCGGGGCAGTGCTCACATCGGTGGGCGCCGTGACCTCAGCAACCGACTCCGCGACGGCCGAGGGGTCCGCCACCTCGGTCTCGTCCCCGCGCTCGAGCGTGAGGACGTCCCCGCTGGGATCCTCCGGGCTGGTTTCCTTACGTCGTATCTTCATAATTGATCGTCACGCCGGGGTCGCGGCGGCGCCATTTCGCCAATTCCGCCGGCTCTCCTTTGCTCTCACTCAATCGGCCCGAACCCCCACTGCCTTGAGCACGAAGGGGCGTGCCCAGGGCGTTCCCCGGAGGCTTCTGCGAGGGTTTCCCTTGGAGGATCGTGGGCAGGGCCGGGACGCCGAGGCCCCGCCTGCCCCGGGTAGGCATGCGGTACCGTCCTGACGCCAGGAAACGGAGGGACCGCGAATCGACGTGGGAGCATGATGGAGGGCCCGGGCTCGAGGCGGATGCCGACGGAGAAGGAACCTGGCTGGCACCCGGACCGCATCAACCCCAACCTGCAGAGGTACTGGAACGGCTCGCAGTGGACGGCCAGTCGCCGCTGGGTGGGGGGCCAATGGGTCGACGACGCAGCCGGGCCCGCGACGCCGACAGTGGCACCGGCCGCTCCCGTCCCGGGGTACCGGCACGCAGCGGCGCCGGCCCACAGGTCCACCACGCCGCGAGCGGCTCCGCGGGGGACCGTGACCGCCGGCCTGGCGGGGCTGATGATCTGCAGCCTGCTGCTGATACTGGGCTCGTTCACCCCGTGGCTCACGATCGGTTTCGGCAACACCACCACCTCGATCGCCGGCACGGATTCCGCCATCTCCGACCTGATCGGCGTGAACGGGTGGGTCACTTTCGCCGCCGGCATCGCGCTCTTCATCCTGGTCTGCATGATGGTCATGTCCGCGGAGCCGCTCTTCCGCAGGGTGGCCCGGGTCGTCGCGCTGGCCGCCGCGGGGTTCGCCGTCTACGACCTCGCCCGCATCATTCAGAAGATCGCGCAGGCCGCCTCCGCGAGCACCAACGGGATCGGCGCCGCCTTCCGGACCGACAACCACGTCGGCTGGGGGCTCATCGTCGTCGCCGTGGGTGGTGTCGGGGCCCTCGTCTGCGCCCTCGGCAAGCGCAACGCGTGATCGACGCCAGACGAGGCCGGGCTTCCGGGCCTCCGTCTGGCGGCGGTCTCTGAATCTCTAAACCAGTTCGTGGAGAGTTTTGAGGGACGTCCCCGACACGGACGGCGGCGCAGCCCGGCGCAGTGGAACGCAACGCAACGCACCCACCCACACGCACCCCGAACAGGAGATCAGAAGTAGATGATCTCCTTGGCCCGCTCGGTGACCTCGTCGAGGTCTCCCGTCCAGGCCCCCGTCGAGAGGTACTTCCAGCCGCCGTCCGCCGACACCACCACGATGGACGCGGCCTCGCCCTCCGGCAACGACGACGCGCACTTGACCGCACCCGCCAACGCGGCCCCCGTCGAGATCCCCGCGAAGATCCCCACCTCGGTCAGGCGCCGCGTCCATTCGATCGACTCCCGCGGCCGCACCACTGTCTTGCGGTCCAAAAGCTCGGCGCCTCCGAGGTTCTCGAAGATGGGCGGGATGTAGCCGTCGTCGAGGTTGCGCAGCCCGTCGACCATTTCTCCCGCCGGCGGCTCCACGGCCCAGATCTGCACCGCCTCCCCGAGCTTCTCGCGCAGGAAGCGCCCCACGCCGAGCAGCGTCCCCGACGTCCCGAGCCCAGCCACGAAGTGCGTCACGCCGGGGCAGTCCCGCAGGATCTCGGGCCCGGTCCCCTCGTAGTGCGCCTTCGGGTTGGCCGGGTTGCCGTACTGGTAGAGGAAGACCCACTCGGGGTGCTCCTGGGCCAGGGCCCGGGCCATGCGCACAGCGCCGTTGGAGCCCTCGGTGCCCGGCGACTCGATGATCTCGGCCCCCCATAGCTCGAGCAGCTGGCGGCGCTCGACCGACACGTTGGTCGGCATGACCGCCTTGAGCGTGTAGCCCTTGACGCGGCCCACCATGGCCAGCCCGATGCCGGTGTTGCCCGACGTCGGCTCCATCAGCACCTGGTCCGGCTTGCCCGGCACCAGGACACCGGAGCGCTCGGCGTCCTCAATGAGCGAGAGCGCCACCCGGTCCTTGACCGAGCCGCCGGGGTTCTGCCCTTCGAGCTTCATGAAGATGCGCGCGGCCGGGTTGGGGCTGAGCGCGCTGATCTCGACCAGCGGCGTGTTGCCGATCATGTCGAGCACCGAGGGGTACAGCGTCATGCGTGCGTCGCTCCGTGCCGGGTGGGACTCAGCCCCCGGCCACGGCCGGCAGGATCGACACCTCGGAGCCGTCTGCGACGGGCGTGTCCAGGCCCTGCAGGTACCGCACGTCGTCGTCGTCGACGTAGATGTTCACGAACTTGTGCAGAGCCCCCTCGCTGGTGAGGACCTGGCCGGCCATGCCGGGATACTCGGCCACGAGCTTGGAGAGCACCTCGCCGATGGTGGCCCCATCCACGCTGACGGTTGCGGATCCCCCCGCGTGGCTGCGCAGGACGGTCGGTAGGCGGACTTCGACGGCCACTGGGCCTCCTTGTTGGGTGGGTGGTGGGTGGATGCTCACCGGCCCTCCCCTGCGGGCTGGCGGCTCGCTGTCGTCTGAGACTGATTGTTGACTGATCCGGTAACGATTCTACAAGGAGCCAGGCCAGGCCCCTACCCCGGCCGGTCGAGCCCGGAGACCTCGAGCCAGGGGATCTCGAGCCCGGGCACCTCCACCGCCTCCTCGGTGATGGCACCCTCCCGGATCAGGTAGCTGCGCACGACGGGGTGCGAATCGCGGAGCGAGACGATCACGTAGTGCCACCCGGGGTCGGTGGCCTGGGCCACGTCCGTCGGTGACGGGTAGGCGTCGGTGTGGGTATGCGAGTGGAACACGCCCATGATGTCGGCGCCGAGCGCCTGGGCCGCCCGGTCGACCCGCAGCAGCTCCCGGGGATCGATCTCGTAGACCATGGCCGAGGCGGCGGCGTTGGGCGTGACGAAAAGGTGGGTCGCGTCGTCGCCCCCGTAGGTCCCGACCAGGAGGCCGCACGCCTCGTCGGGCAGACCGGCGAGGCAGTGGGCGACCATCTCCATGTAAAGGGAGCGGGACAGGCGGAGCATCAGTGAAGGGTACCCTCGTACCCCTCATGGCCAGGGCGAAGAAGCAGATCGCCAAGCGGGCGGCCGCCCGCGAGGACCGCAGTGGCGACCGCACCGTCGCCACCAACCGGCGCGCCCGGCGCGAGTACGAATTCCTCGAGACGTTCGAGGCCGGCATCGTCCTCCAGGGCTCCGAGGTCAAGTCGCTGCGGGAGGGAAAGGCGCAACTGAGCGAGGCCTACGCCCGGGTCGACGACGGGGAGCTCTGGCTGTTCGGGCTGCACATCCCGCCCTGGCAGTACGCCACCGGCTTCGGCGCCCACGACCCGGACCGCAAGCGCAAGCTGCTGGTTCACCGGGCCCAGATCGACGAGCTGATGGGCAAGACGCAGCAGCTGTCGTTGACCCTCATCCCGGCCTCGCTGTACTTCCGGGACGGCAAGGCCAAGGTGCAACTCGCCCTGGCCAAGGGCCGCCGTCTCTACGACAAGCGCAACGTGATCATGGCCAGGGACGCCGAGCGGGAAGCCGCCCGGGCATCAAAGGAGATGAGTCGCTGGAGCGACTAGAGCTGGGCCGCCCCCATTTCCGTCCAGCGACCCCGCCCCCGCACCGTACAATGGAAGGCTGGCCAAGTTGGTCGGCAACCCAGACATGGGGGTGATTGGTTTCGACTTCGGTCGTCAAGGTAGGAGAAGCGAGCCGTGGTCTCCGGAACCACGTTAAAGAGCCGGAACCAAAAACAAACGCCAACGCTCAACCAGCGCTAGCGCTCGCTGCTTAGGTAGCGACGTCCAACCGGTCCCCGCCCTACGGATCGGAACTTGGGCGTCATTCAGTAGGGCTTACTCAGTGGCTCACACCAACTGACCACCGAGGACATTTTGTTGGTTACGGGGCGGTACAGCCGCCGGCAGAAGTGCCGCCCCCGACAATCTGATGCCGGCTGCGCTCGGAGAAGGCCTATTGCGGCTCCGGAGGACGCGGGTTCGAATCCCGCCACCTCCAAGAGCGGTTCGGCTGCATACGTGCAGGTCGGGACGCCCTTGGAGGTGCGCCGACACCTCGCAGGACACAGCCAGGACACGAAAAGACACGGAACCGTGTCCTGGCGCCGGCGTCCTCGTCTATCGCCGACGACCTCGGACCGGTGGATCGAGCCCTCGTCTTGATCAGGTAGAGGAACTGCTCACAGTTCCCCCACCGACTCTCGGGGGACTTCGAGAGCTCGGAGCCAGAGTTCGAAGGAGCTTCGGTCCGTGGGGCCCGGCGCCGACGGCCGCTGGAGGCCGGAGGCGCCGAACGCCCCCTCCACCGAAAATTTCTTCCAAGAGATTTTTGTGTCCCGCCGTGTCTCGCTGGTACCCGCTGTGTCTCGTCGGCACTCGCTACCGCTGGATACCACTTCCGACCTGGGACGTTGTCACACCGGGGCTCCAGCTGGTCGCTCACGTCAAGGACCCCTACAAGCCGGCGGTCTGGCTGCTCATGCTGGCGGGACTCCGACCGGCCGAGCTGTGTGGGCTGGGGGTGTGCGACGTCGACTTCGTCAAGCACGTCATCCATGTGAGCCAGACCGTGCTGCCCGTGCACTCCTTCGACAGCGAGGGCTTCGGGCTCGTCATCGGGCCGCCCAAGACATCCGCCGGGGACCGGCGCATCCCCATTTCGGCCTGGCTCTGTGACGACCCGGCGGCGATGGTGGCCGCCCGCCGGCGAGCGAACGGTGGAGAACGCAGCTCGGGACACAGATGCGAGTTCTTGTTCCAGACCCGCTACGGCAACCCACTCAACCGGGACAAGCTGCGCGAGAAAGTCATCCGGCCCGCCCTTCGGGAAGCTGGACTCCCCCAGACGTTCCGCACCTACGACCTGCGACACTCGCACGCCTCGGTGATGATCGACCTTGGCGTCAATCTCCTCGCTCTGGCCCAGCGGATGGGACACAGCGACCCGGCCATGACGCTTCGCCTCTACGGCCACCTCTTCGAAGGGACGCTGGTGCAGCTGAGCGAGAAGATCGACGAGCTCCGGGCGGCGACCGAGCCCAAGGACGGAACCGTCGTGCAACTCAGGGCAAGGTCAAACGAGTCGCCGTAAGCCAAGGTGTCATGGAGCCGTCTGCGTCTCAGTGCACTTGCGCCACGTCGATGATGTCGACGAATTCTCCGTCGAACACTCGGCGATAGAACACGGTGACTCCGTCAGTAGCAGGGATCTCCGCATAGCGAACCCGTAGTGCGGCGGATCGGATAACTCAGGGAAAGGAACGCTCGGTGCACGCCACGGCGCCGTGTCGAGCTCCGAAACCCAGGCGGTGATGCGCTGCCAAGTCGAGTACGGCGGGTTCTCACGCTCGGCCCATTCCTCCAGGGCCCGGGTGTCTCGCAGGGGCACCTTCAGGCTGAACGGATGATGCCGGAGCCGTACTTGTCGTCGAGCTCCTTGAGCTTTCGGCGAAGATCGAGGAGGTACTGCTCATTGCCGATCAATCGGGCAGCCGCCGCGTGGCTGGCCTCGTACCACTGCTCGACCAGGGCACGAACGGAGTCCTCGTCGCCGGCCAGCCAGGCTTGAGTGGGCGTCCGTCCGCCGAGCTCTTTGTAGCCGACGAGGTTCCACCACTTGGTCTGCTCAGCCGAGGTCAAGCCAATCTCTCCGAGGAGATGGTTCAGCGCCGCAGCCTGGCGTTGCCGCTCAATAGCCGAAGGGGGGTTTGGACCGTCTGGCACAAGTCCGATTGTACGCCCGGCGACCCAGAACACGGAGCGTCCTCCCGTGGCAGGGTGATCGGACGGAGGAAAGGCCGGTCGGAGGCAGGGTGCACCCCAAGCCGGTGACTGGGGCACCCCAGAATCCACCTCGTAATCTCCCCTTGTGCGTCAGTTTCGCTTTGGCTTCCAGGTAGCCGAGTGCTCAGCGGACGAGCTGCGCTCACAGGCTCATGCCGCTGAGGAAGCCGACTTTGACGTAATGCACTCGTGGGATCACGTCGTTGACGGATGGTCGCCCCTGACACCGTTGATGGCTATCGCCGACTGTACGACGACTCTCCGTGTGTGCCCGCTCGTCCTGAACAATGACTTTCACCACCCAGTGCATCTGGCCCAGGAGCTGGCCAGCTTGGACCATCTGAGCGGGGGTCGCCTCGAAGTTGGGATCGGAGCGGGACACTCCTTCACCGAGTATGAGGCCATCGGCCAGCACTTCGACCAACCCTCAGTCCGCAAAGCCCGGCTCGCCGAGTCGGTCGAGATCCTCCGTCGGCTCCTGGATGGTGAGGCTGTGACCTACGACGGAGAGCACTACCACCTCGCCAACGTCCGCACACTGCGATCCAAGCAAGAACACCTACCTCTGCTTGTCGGCGTGAACGGCAAGACGGCTCTGGCTCATGCGGCCCGTCATGCCGACATAGTCGGTCTCACGATGCTCGGTCGGACCCTTGAGGATGGTCAGCGGCACGAGGCTCGCTGGGAGCAGAAGCGAATCGACTCCACCGTCAACTACCTCCGAGAGCAAGCCGGGGAACGCTGGGAGCAGATAGAACTTAACGTGCTGGTTCAAGCCGTTGTGGTTACGGACGACAGGCAGAAGGCAGCCGAACAGGTGGCTTCCCGAGTTCCCGGACTGAGCGTTGACGATGCATTGACCGCACCATTTCTCGCTATCGGGACCCACGATGAGATTGCGGACCACCTCATAGCGTGCCGGAATCGCTGGGGAATCTCTTACTTCAGCGTTCGAGATATCGATGCTTTCGCTCCGGTGATCGAGCGGCTCCGACGTACCTAGGGGTTGCCCCGATGTGCCCAGTACCCCACCGATCCGGCGACTGGGGCACTCTGGCTCCACGCGACCTGAAGCCTCGGCGCGCTATCTCTCGGTTCCCTCTGCAAAGACCCACATCGGGTAACCCTGGCGAAGTATGTCGAGATGCATCGCCCATTCACCGTCCGTCAGCACCTCGATGTTGATAAGGGTCACGCTGCTGGCGGTGTCGGTAAAGCCCCACGAGAAACCCACAAGAGGCACGACACGCCGGGCCTTCCGCTCAGCCACCTCGTCCAAGGGAGTAACTGCCAGAAAGCTGTGTGCGATCCATTCAAGGGGCTCCCGGACCGAACGCGACGGAGCGTCGAAAAGCGTGGGCCGCTGCCCGTACCAGCAGTAAGGCGAAGGTGCGTCACCGAAAAGGCCGAACGGGTCCAGCTCAAATCGCACACCGCCCGATTCGTTGTCAGTCGAGCGAACGACCTGCACCCAGCCGAGCATTGAGCGGTAGCCGCGGGCAGGGTAGTCGACGGTTGCTGTGCAGACGGGAAAGCCTTCCGCGACGGGCGACCAACATCCGTAGAACTCGGGATCGGTGTTCGGAACGCATTCGACGTGAACCATTCCGGCCTCACCCAGCCAAGTGAATCCAACATCTGACTCCTTGGCACCGGCGCTCATCACGACATTCTCCTCGAACTCGGCTCCGAGTGCACCGCCCCATAAGTGCCTGATTCGGTAGGGGACACCCTCGATGACGCTTTCTTGCACTACAAAGACGGTCCGAAATGCCTTTCCTCGGCGGGACACGAATAGGACACGGGCGGCACGAACCAGCGAGTGCGAGTACCAACGAGTACCTCTCCGTCTCACCGAAATGGCAGGTAGATTCGAAACGATGGCGTTGACGTGCGCTTTTAGAAAACCGGCTACCACGGTTCGAATCCCGCCACCTCCAAGGGCTCTCACGCGAGATTGTGAAGGTCGTTGGAGGTGCGCCATCGCTCTCGTCGCGCTCGAGGATCTCGTGCGCCCATGCGATGGCGTCACTCGCACGGATGCTGACGGCTGTGGGCATGTCCAAAGCTCGAGATTTTCGGGACGATCGTCGTCTCGAACACCGTTCCGATGATGGACGGTTTCGCCATCGACTAGGTACCTCCCGAGTATCTCCTCCGCAACGAGAATGTGTTCAAACGCATACGGCCCGCTGGTGGCTCGAGGGTGCTCTGGGATCTTCAGCTTCGTGGTCGTGATGCCATCTGCTCGCGTCCCAGCCTTGCCACCGCAGGAAACAGTGCGGATTCGAAAACAACGCCGCCGGCTATCGTGAAATGCACGCCGTCGTAACGTGCGTCCACGCCGTCGATATAAGTCTGGTAGTGATCCGATGGACAGGCGAGGGTCGTGAAATTTATTACGGTTGTGTTCGGCTCTGTCGATCCTACGCTGCGGACGATGGAGTTGTACTTGGCCAGGCGTTGTGGGGAGTCCTCGGGCCAGGGCTGGCCACTCGGTTGCTCTCCTGTGTCGTAGCACGGAGCAGTGAGCAGGATCACCTTGGCGCCACGAGAGCCGGCAAGCGTCACCGCCGACTTGAGTTGGCGTTCCACGTAGCCGGCATACTGCGGCTGCATGATGTTGGTCCACCGACCTTTGTAGGTCCTGTTCGTCACTTCCCACCGACCCGCCAGGATCATGACCACGTTTGGATCGAAGGTCGAGAGGTCGTGCTGCCATACCTGGGACCACGACTCTGTGCCCGGAGCACCGGTGCAATAGCTGTTCATCTGGCTGACGACGCCCTGCAGCTCGACTTCAGCGCCGTCAGTCACGCCACAGCCGAAGATTCCCGAGTTCTTCATCTCGATGTCGTAGTCGCTCTGGTAGGCCGACAATCCAAGCCCGAGCGTGTACGCCGTCGAATCACCCACGAGCAGGAGCTTCACGGGTGGTCCCGTATACAGCGGGCCTGTCTTCTTGGCCGGGGGACGAAAGGTCGAGGGAGCGGCCATCACCGTCACGGGCGTCGCCGCCAGAACGACCGCAACAACGGTCAGGATCGACACGGGTGCTGCTACCCATCCCTTCAATGGGGTCCGAAGGAACCGACGCTGGCGGATCGGCTGCTCGACGGCGTAATACGAGACGGTGGCAATGATGACGGTGCAGACAAACCGGAGGATGAAAAGGCGCGCTCCCACGAGCCCCGTGTTGGAGGCTGTGAGCCACAGGAAGAGGGGGAAGTGCCACAAGTACATCCCGTACGAAATCCGACCCAGGTACCGGAGCGGACCGAAGGCCAACACGGTGGCCAGAGCCGATCCGGGGGCACCGACCACGCTTGCCAATACGCATGCCGTGGAAGCCGCAGCAAGGATGAACCCGCCCCGGAACGCGAACGCATCATCGACGGTGACCAACGTCCAGAGGGCGGCGGTAGCTGCAATCCCTGCGATACCAACAACGATGTATACCCACCGTGTGGTTTTGTTCCGAGCCTCCCAAGCGGACGGGGTGCTTGTGATAGCGCCTGGTTGGGAGCGCCGGTTGGCCGCAAGGGTCAGACCAACAGAGAGCGCGGCCCCAATGAGCAGCGACTGGACCCGGGTGTCCGTGCCGTAGTACACGCGGTTCTGGGTTGCCGGCGTGTAGAGGAACGCCATCGCCAGAGCGGAGCCCAGTGCTCCAATAACGCTCACGACGAGCAAGAGTCGAAGCGCGAACCGTGTGCGAAGAACGACCACGACCACGATCGGCCAAACCAGATAGAACTGCTCTTCGACTGCGAGCGACCATGTGTGCAGCAGCGGTGAGGTCGGCCCCGTTCGGGCAAAATAGTTGGACCCTTCGACGATGAAGTGCCAGTTGGCCACGTAGAACAGTGACGAAAAGGCGTCGCCCCGAAGCCCGGGGTACATGCCTGGCGGAGAGAAAAGCGCCGCGTAGCCCACCACGACGAGCAGGAGTAGCAACAGCGCCGGCAGCAGTCGGCGCGCGCGGCGAACCCAAAACCGCGCGAGACGTATCCGACCGGACTGCTGCCACTCCGCCACGATCAGGGTCGTAATCAGGAAACCCGAGAGGGCGAAGAAGGTGTCAAGCGAGTAGAAGCCACCACTCGTCAGAAAGACCCCGCCGTGATAACCCATGATGGCCACGACTGCGATCCCACGAACGCCATCGAGGGCTGGAACATAGTTGAGCTCTGGTCCCCGGACGCCAGTACCCTCGGCCCGCAGGGCGCTCGTCACCGGCGGCATCGACGCGCGATCATGGTGGCCCGGCCAGAGAACAACAGTGCAGCCAGCAGTCAAGATCTGAACCAACTGCCGAATATCTGAAAGCATGTTCAGGTTGGCGCCAACCCCGGCTGGACTTCTGGGACCCTGATCGCCATCGAACCGCTGAGAACCTTGGGATACGGTCTCCCGCGAGTTCGACTATTGAACGGCGATCATCGTGTGACTGCGACAACCCCCTTGATGAGCAGAACCCAGCAAGCTCGAGTCCTGATCATCGAGGACGACGAGGACATCGCCTTTGGCATCAGTCGAACGCTTGAAACGATCGGCTGTCCGTGCGAAGTGACGTCGGACGGCGCTTCGGGTCTGATCAGGGCCGTGACAGGCGACTTCGATCTCGTAGTTGTGGATCTTCTGCTTCCCAAGATGAATGGGTTCCTGCTGTGCTCGCGGCTCCGCGACCTCGGCGTTTGGAGTCCCGTGCTCGTGCTGACGGCCAAGACTGGCGAGTGGGACGAAGCCGAAGCACTCGACAGCGGAGCCGACGATTTCCTCAGGAAGCCCGTCTCGGCGACCGTATTGGTGGCGCACGTCAGAGCGCTCTTGCGCCGAGGTCGACTCATTGGCGGCCGAGACCTGTCCTATGGCGACGTGCGGCTCGATATCGTCCGCCACGAATGCACGGTTGGAACGACCACCATCGACTTGTCCGCCCGCGAGACCGAGGTGCTGGCGCACCTCATGATGCGCCAGGGACAGGTGATCTCCAAACGGGATCTGATGCTGGCGGTCTGGGGGGCCGACTTTCCCGGAGATCCCAACATTGTCGAGGTCTACGTGCGCCATCTTCGGAAGAAGCTCGGCACACCTACGGGTGACCCGGTCATCGAGACCGTGTGGGGTTCGGGCTATCGATTGGCGCCGCGGAGCGACGTATGAGCGCCGACCGACAATGCCGATGGTACCGATCAACGCGGTTCAAAATTGCAGCTCCGGCTGCCATGATCGTCGCCGTAATCGTTGGAATCGGATCGATATTCTTGGTGCAATCCGTGCAGCGGAATCAGCTGTCGCAGATCGACGGGATACTCTCAGGAGGCGCCAGATACGTCGAGAGTGACATGGCGTCATTTCGGTCACTCAGTCCAACCTTGATTCAGTCTCTCCGTTCGGCGTCACCCAAGGGCCTTTACACGCAGGTTCTTACTTCCGACGGCCGCATTCTTGGATCGAGTCCGAATCTGAACCACAACAACGCTCTTGTTGACGTCGCTGGCATCGGACCGAATGGACGCTTCGTGACCGCGAACACGGCCGACGACGGTGAATTGCGACTTTACGAACTCAAACTCGGAAGCGGTGACAACGCACCGATCGTCATTGAGGGGATTTCGATGGCCGGGATTTCAGCGGAGACGAGTTCGCTTTCTACTCGACTGTTTTTCGTAGCTCCCATCTTGGTTTTGGTCGTTGCTGCACTCATCTGGTTAGTCGTCGGTAGGGCCATGCGCCCCGTTGACCGAGTGCGACGCAAAGCGGCTGACATCTCAGTGACGAATCTCAATGAAAGAATCGCCAACCCCGGCACGGGAGACGAACTCGAACACCTTGTGACCACGCTGAACGCTCTCCTCGGTCGACTGGAGAGCGCGCTCGAGCGTGAACGACGCTTGGTCGCGGACGCTAGTCACGAGTTCCGCAGCCCACTTGCCGCCATCAGAGCCAACGTCGAGGCCGAGATCGCACAGGCACGGGAGCCAAGCAAGACTCAGCGAGCCGTCCTGCGTGGAGTGCTGCGCCTCCAAGACCTGGCGGACGAGCTCCTTGTCCTGGAGCACTCAAGTAGACCAGGAACGGCTCTGCCCAGCCTTGTCGATCTCGACGAAATTGTCCTCTCGGAGATTGAGCATGTCGCAA
This sequence comes from uncultured Acidimicrobiaceae bacterium, assembly GCA_963826835.1. Taxonomy (GTDB): domain Bacteria; phylum Actinomycetota; class Acidimicrobiia; order Acidimicrobiales; family RAAP-2; genus Bog-473. The sequence continues at coordinate 170,655 of CAWGYK010000010.1, read as the reverse complement.
GAGCTCAAGACGTTTCGATCGTTGCATCGGAGGTCTCTGGTGGCCAGGTGGTTGGTCAGGAACTCGATTTCTCGCGCATCGTGGACAACCTGACCTCGAACGCCCTCCGCCATGCAAGCACGACGATCGCTTTTGGCGTCTCCGAAATTGACAACCACGTCGAGCTCTACGTCGCCGACGACGGGACGGGGGTTCGTCCGGATGAGCATGACGACGTCTTCAAGCCGTTCTTCCGACCCGACTCTGACCGTGGACGCGAATCAGGAGGAGCCGGGCTCGGACTCGCCATCGTGGCCGAATTGGTCGCAAAGTACGACGGAGACGTGCGGATCGGACGCGACCCCATCCTCGGAGGCGCACGATTTACGGTCCATCTTCCATCGGCTCATGGAACAGATTTTCCGCCGAAGTCGACTTTTCGAAATCGACACGATGAACCACTCGTCACACCCTCCTGAGGGGGCTGGTGCTGAACCGGAGATGTCTCACAGAACGAGCGCACGGTGAGAGACTGAAGACACAACGCGGCGCTGAGCCGAAATCGGTCCCCCGCGAGAGCGGGAGTAGACGCCAAACCCAGATTGCCGATGCTTCAGGTCTTGGTCGCAAGACCGTGACGGCGATCGTCTCATCTGAAGAGCAGTTGCGCGCCTGATCGCGCCTGGAGCACACGTCGGGTGTCCTACACAATTGCGGTCGTTAACGGTCAAATCACGGCGAGTAACGGACATCGTGTTTTGCCTGTCCAGAGTACAGAAACATCATTGACGTCGACTTTCACATCGCCGCATCGGCCTGTTCGAATCCCGCCACCTCCGAGGTCGGTTCGGCTGCATACGTGCAGGTCGGAACTTGTGGAGGTGCACCGACACCTTGCCTTACACCCACGGGACACGAAAAGACGGGGCGCGGTCCTGAACCACAGCGCACCCGTACAGCTGATCTGCCCTGCAAGCGGGGTGCTAGCACCAAGGCGATCGGATGCTGCCATCCTTGGCCGCATATGGGGCATGCACAACATTTGAGTGTGATGTCGCGGATGGAGAGCTGACAGGCGTGAACACGTCATGCTGACCGTTGCCTGGTATCGCTTCCAGGCCACCTTCCGCCGCCGCTGGGCGGGCTATGTGGGCCTTGCCCTCCTCATCGGGTTGGTCGGCGGGATCGCCATGGGGTCGATCGCGGCGGCCCGGCGGACCCAGTCGTCGTATCCGGCCTTTCTGGCGAGTACGAATGCGTCGGACCTCACGATGTCGACGTACGGAGTCACCAGCAACTCCGCGGCGAACAACTATTTGCCAGAGTTGTCGCGCGAGATCGCGCATCTCCCTGAGGTCAAGCTGGTCGAGAGTTGGGTGGGCGTAGCGGTCGTGCCACTCGAGCACGACGGGGCACCCAATCTGAATCCCTCAATAAACCCGGCCGGCAGTGTCAACGACCTTTATTTCAACGAGGACCGTGCCACCCCCGTCGTCGGTCGGATGGCGGACCCACGTCGGGCCGACGAGTTCGTCACCACCGCGTTGGGAGCGCGCGCCTTGGGCTGGCACGTGGGTCAGGTCGTTCCTATGGGCCTCTACACATCAAACCAGTTCGGCCTGCCGGGCTTCGGCACACCAAGCGTGGCACCGCTGCGCAGGATCGACATGAAGCTGGTCGGACTCGTCGTCTTCAACAACCAGGTGATCGAGGACGACGCAGACCGTCTCCCCACCGATATTCTGTTCACCCCGGCACTGACCCGCACGGCGATCACCTCTGCTGCCGTCCAGGGCACCTGGTACGCCATGCAACTCGCGCACGGCGACAGTGGCCTTCCCGCGTTCGAAGAGAAGCTCATCCACCTGCTCCCGAGTGGGAGCGATGCGAACTTCACGGTGACCTCAATCACCGAGACCAAGGTGGAGCGAGCCGTCAAGCCGGAATCGATCGCACTCGGCGTGTTCGGCGCCATTGCCGCATTGGCGGCGTTGGCCATCGGGGCGCTCGCCATATCCCGGGTGTTGGGCTCCGCGGAGACCGATCTCTCCGTGCTCCGGGCTCTCGGTGCCAGCCCGGTCACGACCGTTGCCGACGGGCTGGTGGGAGTCCTGGGCGCGATCGTGTCCGGCGCACTTTTGGCGGTCGCGCTCGCCATCTCTCTCTCGCCGCTGTCCCCTCTCGGACCCGTACGGGCCGTGTACCACCCGGCCGCAATCGCGGTCGACTGGACGGTCCTGGGCTTCGGACTTCTCGTGCTGATTGGCGGGCTCGTCCCCATCGCGCTGGCGCTGGCCTACCGAGGTGCTCCTCATCGTCTCGCTTCCAAATCAGGCGTTGACCATCCCCGGGACTCGAGACTGCTGCAGATGGCCACGTCGTCGGGCCTGTCGGCCACTGGTGCAGTAGGACTCCGCTTCGCGCTGCAGTCCGGTCGTGGCCGCACGTCGGTCCCCGCCCGCTCCGTCCTCGTGGGCGCCACCTTGGCCGTGGTCATCGTGACCACGACCCTCACCTTCAGTAGCGGGCTCCATACCTTGGTGTCACGTCCGGCACTGTATGGGTGGAATTGGAGTTACGCGCTGACGTCGGAGAATGTCGTCCCGCCGCAGGCCCTCGCCGCGCTGAACCGCGACCCTGACGTTGCGGCCTGGTCCGGGTACCACAATATTTCTGTCCAAATCGACGGCCAGACCGTCCCTGCCCTACTGGGGGACGACCACGCGACTGTCGCTCCACCGGTCCTCTCGGGACATGCAGTCGACGGCAACGACCAGATCGTCCTGGGTCCCAGCACACTGGCGCTGCTACACGAACGCGTTGGCGAGACCGTCATCGGCTCGTTCGGCACCCCGAACACCGCTCCCCTCTACATCCCGCCCTTCAAGCTGGTCATCGCAGGCACCGCCACACTTCCCGCGATCGGGGGCGCCAGCAACTTCGCGGACCACCCTTCCATGGGAACCGGAGCCATCCTGTCGGATAACGTCAACCCGGCGTTCCTCCACGCCGCCCAGGACCCGGACCCCAACCTGGACGGACCGGGACTGGTCTTCGTACGCCTCAAGAGCGGAGTGAGCGCCTCTTCGGGTCTCGCGGACATGAACCGCATCGTCAATCTCTCCGACAAGGTCTTCGCCGCCGACCCGAATGCGACGGGTGACAGCGTCGAGGTCCTCGGCGTCCAACACCCTGCGGAAATCGTCAACTACCAATCCACCGGAGCAGCACCCGTCATCCTCGCGGCGGGGCTTGCGCTCGGCGCAATCGTCGCGTTGGCCCTCACCCTGATTGCGTCCGTACGGCGACGGAGACGGGATCTCGCCCTCCTGAAGACCCTCGGGTTCACCGCCCGGCAACTCGCCGCCACCATTGCCTGGCAAGCCTCGGTCATCGCCGTCATAGCGGTCATCATCGGATTGCCCGTCGGCATTGCTGCTGGGCGGCAACTCTGGACCCTCTTCGCCCGAAATATCGACGCGGTCCCCCAGCCCACGGTGCCCGCCTCTCTGATATTGGTCGCGCTCGGCGTGCTTGTCCTGGCGAATCTCGTTGCGGCGATGCCGGCGCGCATGGCTGCGCGCACCCCAGCCGCCCTGGCCCTGCGGGCCGAGTAGCAGGGAGTGCACTTTTCGCTCGACCACAGAAACTTCGCCACAGCGCAATAGTGGGTCCGAAGCTACTGTTGCGCATTCCGAGAAACGGTAGACAGGCCGCACTCAGACAGAGGAGGGGCACGTGGCCGACATAGTCGTCCTGGGCGGGGGACCTACTGGTTTGGCGACGGCGATTCTCTTGGCCCAACGGGGTCTCGACGTCGTGGTGCTCGACCGCGACCAGGCCGCGCCAGATGACCCCGAGGAGGCCTGGGAGAGCTGGGAGCGTCGCAGCGTTGGGCAGTTCCGGCTGGTGCACTACCTGCAGCCGGGGGGACGGGCCCTTATGGAGCAGCACCTCCCCACGGTCTTCACCGAAATGGAGGCGGTTGGCGCAATCCGGTACAACGCGGCCGAGGCACAGGCGCGCGACCTACCCGACGGAGCGGGCAAGGACCTGGACCTGAGCCGGTTCGAGACGATAACGACCTGCCGGCGGCCGCTGATCGAGTACGCGTACGCGGCGGCAGCCAGAAAGACTCCGGGCGTGGAGATTCGCTACGGCTGCGCTGCCGCCGGACTGATCACGGGGAACGAGGTGATAGCGGGCGTGCCGCATGCCACCGGGGTCCGCACCGAGTCGGGCGAGACCATTGACGCGAAGGTGGTCGTGGACGCGGCCGGCCGCCGCTCGCCACTGTCCGGCATGATCCAGGCCGCCGGCGGCCGCCAGTTGCCGGAGCACGCCTTCGAGGCGGGTTTCGTCTACAACACGCAGTACTACCGGGGAGCGTCTCTCCCAGAGCAACGAGACGGCCTCCTCAGCCCCATCGGATCCATCTCGATCCTGACCATTCCGGGCGACCACGGCTGGTGGTCAGTGACGCTCTACCACTCCCCCAAGGACAAGCAGATGCGGAACGTGCGGGACCCGAAGATCTTCGAGCGGGTCGTTCGGGCGTTGCCCAACCATGCGCATTGGGCCGACGGCGCACCGCAGGGCGACCCCGTCTCCATGGCCAGCACGGCCAATACGACGCGTCAGTTCGTCGTGGACGGTGTCCCGTGCGCCACTGGGGTGGTGCCCCTTGGTGATGCCTGGGGTTTCACCAACCCTTCGATCGGCCGGGGCATCACCCTCGGTTTGATGCACACGGTGGACATCGCCCCGGCAGTCGTCGAGCACATGGAGGACCCGCGTCAGCTGGCCGACGAGTGGGAGCGCCGGACCGACGAGCGGGCCGCCAGGTGGCACGCTTCGACAGTGGACTTCGACCGGATCCGCGCTCCCGAGGTCGAGGCCCAACTGCAGGGACTCCCGGATCCGTTCGATCCCTCGGACCCCTCAGTGGCCGGGCCTCGGGCTTTCGCCTCGGCGTCGCACTACGACCCCGACGTGCTCCAATGGTTCTTTGAGGTCATCAGCTGTTTGAGCCTGCCCGACGAAGTACTGGCCCGCGAGGGGACGTTCGAGCGGGTGCTCGACGTGGCGCTCTCGACACCGCCGCATACGTCACCCGGACCGACCCGGGCCGAACTGGAGGGACTCCTTGTCTGACCGATCGCAAACTCGTGCCGTGTTCGTGCACGGCAATCCCGAGACGCCCGCCATCTGGGGACCGCTTCTCGCCGAGTTGCACCACCCCGACGCGGTGACCCTCTCTCCCCCGGCTTCGGCGCCCCGGTCGCGGACGGCTTCGGAGCCACGGCGGACGAGTATGTCGCGTGGCTCGCCTCCGAACTCGAGAACCAGGGCGGACCGGTCGACCTGGTCGGCCACGACTGGGGCGGGGGGCACGTCATGCGTATCGCGATCGAAAGACCGGACCTCATCCGGTCGTGGGCGATGGACATCGCCGGCTGCTTCGCCCCCGACTACGTGTGGCACGACCTGGCTCAGGTGTGGCAGACACCGGGCGCGGGCGAGGACGCAGTCGCCGGCATCGCATCGCTTCCGCTCGCGGACCGGGCGTCGATGTTCGAGTCGCTCGGGATGACAGCCGAAATCGCCACTGCCGTCGCAGCGGCCGCCGACGAGACCATGGGCCGCTGCATCCTCTCCCTTTACCGGTCAGCGGCTCAGCCGGCAATGGCTCGCCTCGGAGAGGGACTCGGCGCCGCGGCGGCCCGACCTGGTCTCGTGATCGTTCCCACCGAGGACGAGTACACCGGCGGCGAGGCACGAGCCCGCTGGTCCTCGAGCCAGGCGAAGGCAGAGGTGGCGGTGCTGCAGGGGCTCGGTCACTGGTGGATGATCCAGGATCCGGTCGCCGGCGCGACCGCGCTCAAGGCGTTCTGGGGCTCATTGACGGCTCCTGATTGACGGAGCCCTCTCACGGGTCGCTGCGGCCTGCCGGTGCCTCGATCCGCCACATTGCCGGTGCTTCAGGTCTTGGTTGCAAGACCGTGTCGGCGATCGTCTCCTCTGAACAGCACTTGCGCGACTGATGACCCTTGGAGCCCATGTCGGATGCTCGCCTCAAGCGCCAGTCGATGGCCCCAACGCCTGCCGTCCCTATGGCGCACTGAGCCTGACTTTCCGCTCATGGCTCCAGTCCTCGGTCTCAGGACGTCGTGTCGGCATCGGGATCCGCCGTCGCCTCGCCTCTCTCTGCTTCGACTGCCCTATGGACATTGCCGTGAGTTCGATCGCTCCCGATCCGTTCAAGGAACCCGTCGCGCTTCAGGATCTCATAGACGGCCGGTTTCACCCGAGCAAGCCGCAGGGTGATATCGGCCTGTTTTGTGAGCTCGAGGATCTCGCCCATCTTCGCGGACCCCTGCGAATCGATGAAGTCGATCCCTTCGCAGTCGAGCACGATCCCGGTTATGCCTGGCGTTGAGAGGGCCACCTCGCGGACGCGATCTTCAAGGGCGTCAGAGGTGGCGAAGAAGAGGCCTCCGTCGAGCCGAAGGATCACCACTCCTGGGAACTGCTCGTCGGACGGATGCTCGTCCAACTCCCTGAAGACCTGTGTACCGGGCTCCCGAGCGAGCAGGGGCATCGGCGGTCGGGTGGCCACCGAAATCAGCCAGAGGAGCGAAAGCCCAATTCCGATCATCACCCCGGCGAGAACGCCGAACACGAGCGTCCCGGTGATGGCTGCCATGGCGATCCAGAAGTCCAAGCGTTGCACCCGTGCCAGTCGGCGCATTTCGGGCAGGTCCATCATGCCCATGACCACCGCTTCGATGATGAGAGCGGCAAGCACGGGTTTGGGCAACTTCGAGAATACCGGGGCCAGCACGACCAGGGTGAGTAGGACGATGACCCCCGAGGTCAGCGACGCGAGGCCCGTGCGTGCGCCCGAATGGTCATTCAGGGAACTCGCCGACAGGCTCGTCGACACGGGCATTCCCTGGAAAAGACCGGCACCCACATTGGACATGCCTTGAGCGACTGATTCCTGGTTGATGTCGATGCGATAACGGTGCTTGGCGGCGAAGGACCGGGAGTCTCCAGCAGTCTGTGAAAAGCCAATGAGGACGAGGGCGACTGCGGCAATGGCAATCGTGCTCGCATGCGCACGCACCAGATGCCACTCCGGGAGCTTTACCGTCGGCAGCCCCCTTGGAACCTCCCCCACGAGGGCCACTCCGTGGGCGCCGAGGTCAAAGATCCACGATGCCAAGAGGCCACCGACAACCAGAACGAGAGCACCGGGAACGCGCGGCACGATCACCCGTAACCCGAAGACAACACCGAGGGAGACAATGCCGACCAGGACCGTCGCCCAGCTGACACCACCGAGTGACGACAACCAGGACCGCAATTCTTGAATGGGGTTGGCGCCTGAGACATCCGTCCCAGTCAGTTTTGGAAGCTCGCCGATCACCACGTCAATGGCCGCTCCGAAGAGGAACCCCGTGACCACGGCGCGGGACAAGAACTGGGCGATCCACCCCATTTTGAACACGGCCAGGAGAAGGAACAGCACACCCGACGCAAGGGTGATTGTTGCCACAAAGGACGCGATGTCTTGGGTTCCGGAGATCTTCGCAGCTAGGACCGCGCTGGCAGCCACGGCCGCCAGTCCCGAGCTCGGCCCAGTCGAGATCTGGCGACTCGTCCCGAAGACGGCGTAGAGAATCGCCCCAGCAGCGGCGGCATAGAGGCCGTTCTGGACCGGAATCCCCGCGATGGAGGCATAGCCCAGGTTCTTTGGGACGATTAGCGCAGCAACGGCGACACCGGCGATGAGGTCGCCTCTCAACCAACGACGATCGTAGGTACGAATCCATCCCAACATGGGCACATGTCGCCATCGGTTGACATGGGCGGCATCACTGTCAGTTTGTGCCATCGACCCGGGACGCTACCTTCCTGAACGTCCTCGCCCCTGGTTCCACACTGGGTCTGACGTGTTCGTGCTCGCGGCAGACGCGAGCGCGTCCGATTACGGCCTCCTCGGGCAATCGTGGGCGACGACGCATCCGTGAGTCAGGGCCAGTGGCTCCGCTCGGCTACGCCAGGATCTTCATCTTCACGCCGTGATCCACGTCTTTGCCATACGGCACCCACGACGGCACCGAGCGTGATGACCGCTCCGATGGCGATGAACCACGTCACCAGAGTGAAGACGACACCGATCTTTCCGTACAACCTGCTGTCCGAGACCAAGGTCGACGAAAGGTAAAACGAGGCAAACAGTCCGAGTCCCATCCAGAAGATCGCCGTCACCACCGCGGAAGGGCCGACACGAGTCCACGAATTCTTTCCCGTCAGGAGGAAGTGGATCGACCACCAGAAGAAGAACGTCAGCAGGATGAAGTCAACCAACCCGAGCATCAACGGGCCGCCTGGCCCGTTCCGCAAGGGCCTACTGATTTCGCCATCGAGGATGAGCAGCCCCGCGAGACCGGCGACCCACACGAAGCAGCGAAGCAGGTTCCAGGCTCCTCTGGCGTGCGTCTGTTCGAAGGTTCCTTCGTAGATCGCCTGCACCGACCGTGCTACCGCGAGGGTGCCCGCCAGGGACAAGGCGAGGCTCACGAACACGCCGAAATTGAATGCAACGTTGGGAGCGCTGAATAGACCTTCGAGAATTCGCGATCCTTGTCGACCTAACCCGAGGTGCCTCGCGATGTCGTCGTCAATCCGCGAACTCGCCAATGCGCTGAGAAGAATGATGAGCGGCAGAACCGAGAGCAGCAGTGCTGCCCCGAACAGGATAATCCGGTCTCCAAACTCGATGGCTCGGAGAACGTGGACGCAGTCTTGGACAGCCGATCCTTCATAGTGGTGATGCCACCTGGTCGTCCTTTCCGGCGAGCTGTTCGACGGAGTGTCACCCGAACTTGGTCCAGGATCAACCATCGTCAGGTCCGTTCGCAACGCCGCACGCGTGCATGGCTACGTCGTCACAGATTGCCGACCGCAGAGAAACGTCCTAGCTCCGACTGCTGAAACGATCCTCAGCCCACAAGAACTGAGCCCCATTTAACCGGACGCATCTTGCTCTGAGTCATCCGGACAGCACTGACGCCGAATCTCAGACACCCTTGACGGCTTCTAGGCGTCCGGAGCGAATCGCCTCCGTGAAGGCTCGGTAGTCGCGCTCGTTCTGATCGGCGTAGCGCTGGGAGAAGTCGGCGATCGAACGGTCGAACTTGTCGCTTCTGCCGAGGTAAGCGGCCAACGTCACTGCGTCTCCTGAGCGGGCGTGCGCCCGGGCCAGGGTCCACCCACAGATGCCGGCATAGAACTCGAGGATGACAGGTGTCATCGTCTCGACCAGAGCCGAACCCTTCATGTCTCGCAGTTGTCGCCAGTAGAGGTGACGACCAACTTCGGCTCCCTTGGTCCAGCCCAGGAAGATGTCGCTGGCCGCTTGCATGAGGCGCTGTCCCTGGACCACCCGCTCGCCGGGCTCTCTAAATTTGCTCTTGGGCAGATAGTCTTCCAGTACCGAGGCGGTTGCCTCCTTGACCTGCAGGAACAAGGGGTCCTGCTCGTCACGGCCCTGGAGCAGCACGATGAAAGCCCGGGTGCCGACACTTCCCACCCCCACCACCTTGCGGGCCATGTCGACGATTTCGAAGCGCTCCAAGAGGTGGCGACGATCCTCCTGCAGGGTGGCCCGATAGGAGCGGAACTGTTGGTGGATCATCTCTTGGATTTCATCACCGGAGTACCCGTACATGGCCTCGAGTTCGCGGGCAGGGATGACCACGGGCGGCTGGCTCACGATGCGATACCGACCATCGACCACCTCGGCAAGCTTCGACAATGCCTGCAGGCTGTCACGGGTGTGGGCTTTCGCCACATTCATCTGAGCTCGCAGAGCGCCCGCCTTGGCCTGAGCAGCCACTTGCTTCGTCTTCGCTCCCTTGGTCAGGGTCGCGATTGCGTCCATCACCTCTTTTTCGGTCAACCGTGCGTACCAGATCTCCATGTTGCCCATTTGGGCAAACTGGGCCATTGCCTCGCGATAGGCCCTTATCGCGGCGAGCGTCGTCCCATTGGTGTCGGCGGCTCTGAACCCATTGTTGCGTGCCGCGATGGTGAAGCTCGCCGCCATGCGCTTGACGTCGTACTCGAACGGACCGGGCAGAGTTTCGTCGAAGTCGTTCAAGTCGAAGAGCAAAGTTCGTTCGGGTGACCCGAACCCGCCGAAGTTCGACAAGTGCGCATCGCCACAGAGCTGAACACCGAGGCCGGCTGTCGGGGTATCTCGCAGATCGGCGGCCATGATCTTGGCGGCGCCCCGGTAAAAGGTGAACGGGGATGCCATCATGCGACCGTGACGAACGGGCACGAGGTCCTGTTCTCGGGTGAGGTCCTGCGCCTCGAGCAGCGCCACAGGATCGGAGCGATCGCTGGCTGGTGACCACCCGCGGTGACTGTTCAGCGGCGCCCGCTCACGCGCAGCTTTGCCTTTGGATCGCCGCGCGTCGACGCTCAAGTGCGCGATCGCTTTCACCACCATGGCTCCACTTCCCTTCCGATTCTCTGTTGCTCCGACCCATGGCGAGGAGCGTCCAGCCGGCCCTTCTCTGGCTGGCAATATCCTACGAGGCTCGCTCACTTCGAGGCTGCTCCCGCTAATCAGGCGCGGACAGGGCCCATTGGTCCTTTACCGACCCTTCCGACGGGCCGGACCTCCTCTCTCTTCGGCACCAAGACGCGGCACCAAGAAGCAGAGAGTGCAGTGGAGGTCGTTGAGGGACGCAGGTTGACACCCCATTTATCCTGTTCAGAGGCCAGAAATGGCCGGTTGACGCGGTCAACGCATGTGACCACCTTCGCCTCCGTCCCGCCCACCCAGCCCGTTGTCAGCAACCCTCCGCCGTGCAACTGACACCGAGCAACAGCGCGCCAAGAGCCCGGCGGCAACTGCTCAAAGAGCAGCTTCGTCCCCGAACGAGTCCAAAGCTATCCCTGCCGTGGATTTTGCAGGTCGGACCCGTGCGGGTACCCGCCTGGTCCGGAGCGCGCGGTGCATGCCCATGGGAAAATCGTCCCACCGTCACTTGTTCCCGGCTGAGGAGAGACATGGACAGCGAAGCGCCGATCCCCCCGTTCGCCCTGACTGCACGATTGGTGCAGGCGCCTCCGGCGTGGCGCGACACCCAGGGCTATCTGGAAAGAGGCAGACAGGCGTTGCGCGCCATCGAGCGCGTTCTCCCCGACGAATGGACATGGGCGAACGCACGCGTTCTCGACTTCGGATGCGGAGCTGGTCGGGTCATCCGTCACCTCCCTGACCTCGGCGCCGCCGGAGACCTGTGGGGATGTGACATCGACCCGGCGTGCATCGCCTGGAACATTGAGCACCTCGGGCCACAACTTTCGTTCGTCGTGAACGACCCCGTGCCCCCACTTCCTTTCGAGCGCGAGACATTCGACCTCGTGTACGCCCTTTCCGTGTTCACGCATATCGACACGGAGTGGGCGAATTGGCTGCTCGAGCTGCATCGGATCCTTGCCCCAGGCGGCATCGTGGTTGCAACGATCATGAGCGAGGGGATGTGCGAGGCCGTCTCCGGCCGGCCGTGGGACGAGTCCAACGTGGGAATGAATGTGTACCAGTGCGGGCAGCCATGGGCTCTCGGCGGTCCGATGGTGCTCCACTCGCCGTGGTGGATCCGAGAACACTGGGGCCGGCTCTTCGACGTGCTGGAGGTACGTGCACGCGACTTCTTCCCCCAATCAGCGACCCAGGCTCAGGACAACCATGGTGTCGCCGTGCTCCGAAAGAGAGCGCCGAAGGTGAGTGCGGCGGAGCTGGAGCGGTTGAACCCGTCCGAATCGAGAGAGGCCGTGGCGCTCTACCACGACGTGTTGCATCTGCGTACCGAAGTCTCGGAACTGAGAGCCTTGGCACAACCGAACCTCGTCGTTTGACCCGGTAGAAGGCAGTGGCCTCCCCGGCGAAGACGGCAGTACGGTGTCGCGTTGAACCGCTCACCACCGACCGGAGAACTCCCCGTGGGATTCATCGATTGCGACACGCATGTCTGGGAAACGGACCAGACATGGGCGTACCTACGGCCCGAGGAGGCAGCGTTCCGCCCGGCCGTCGCCGAAGTGGCCACTTCCGGAGACATCCCTTTTCGATTCTGGCTGGTACAGGACCAACGGGTGATCAGGAACGATGGCGCGAACCCCCATCTGACCGAGCAGCAACGGGCGCTGTTCCCCACCGGAACGAAAGGGCTGGCCGATGTCGACGCACGCCTGCGTGCAATGGACAGGCTCGGTGTCGACGTACAGATTCTGTTTCCATCGCTCTGGCTGAACGTCGGGGTTCACGACCCCATCATCGAGGTCGCCCTGAAGCGGAGTTACAACCGTTGGTTGGCCGACGCGACGAGACCCACCGGTGGCCGTCTGCGCTGGATGGTCAACGTTCCCACGGGCGACATCCAGTCGGCCTGCGAAGAGCTCGAGTTCGGTGCCGAGAATGGTGCCGTCGGTGTCTTCTTGCTGGGAGAGGTCAATGGGCGGCACGTCGGGCATGCCTCCCTTTTTCCTCTCTACGAGAAGGCCGAGCAACTCGGTCTCGTCATGGGTTTCCATGTGGGCGTCAGCAGTACCGATGTCCTGCACCGCTACCCAGGCAGTCAAAAGGCCTGGGAGATCATCGCCCCGTGCACCTACGCGTTCTATTCGCTGCTCATCAACTCGATTCCGGTGCGATTTCCGGCGCTGAAGTGGGCGTTTTTCGAAGCCGGGGCAAGTTGGGTGCCATGGATGCTCCAAGAGGTCGCGCGCCTTGACCCCAGTGGCACTCGGAGCGACCGAGACTGGAGAAACGAGGTTGACATTCTGAAGCGCAACAACATGTACGTGGCTTGCCAGATGGACGACGACCTGCCGTATCTCGTCTCACGGATCGGGTCGGAGAACATCGTGTGCGGTTCCGACTGGGGGCACATCGACATCGGATCGGATCCGGCGGCTCACCAAATGATCTCAGACCGGGTCGATCTCGACGACGTCGTGCGACAGCGGATCGTGGACGCGAACGGCAGGGCCCTGTTCGGCATCGACGATGCCTTCACGCCGAGCGACGCCCTCGGCGCAGATCCCGGAATTCTGACCAGCAGCCTCGAGCGCGCTGACGTCACACCTCCATCGAACAACCTCGAATGAGCTCAAGTCTTCCGTCGATCGCCAGCGCGGCGGCGAACCCGTCCGCTATGTCCACGTCGGTCACCGTGAGGGAAATACGTCGCTCCTCGTCGTCGAGCTCGACAAGCCCGGTACCCCGACACTTGCCCCGGGCTTCCTCGCGCACCCAAGACCGAAAGAAGCTTCTGGCGCGAACTTCGTCCCGTTCGGCCTCGAGTTGGTCAGCCACATCGTGTCCCAGAGCACGCCGCGCGATCGGAACGACATCCAGTTCAGGTCGGATGCGCTCCAGGTCCACCCCGACACTCTGTCCGCCGGAAACCGCCACAAGCGCAAGACCACCGGAGCGCGAGGGGCTGAAGCTGAGCCATTCGCTGTGGTCGGGCCACCGCACCACTCTTCGGCCGTGCTCCGCTGCGCCGAGAACGATCGACTCCGGGGGCACGCCAAGGTAACGTCCGAGCACCAGACGAAGCAGTGCTCGTGCGCCTGCCCAACGTCGACGGTCGCGATCGAACCGGAACCTCGCAGCGCGAGCGCGCTCGTCGAAAGCGAGAATATCTTGGTGGTGCGTCCCCGCCTCGACGTCTGCCATCCAGAGGTGCACCTCTCCGAACGGCAGGTCCGGACCAAGTGGTGACCGACGCCAGTCAACAGGGCGGGAGAGCACCGTCGTCCACGACGCGATCGACACAGGATGCGACGCAGCGTGCAGTCGAGCTCACGTCAGGCTCGCGCATCATGGACAGATGGGAGCCCTTCACATAGAACTCCGCGATCCCACCAGTCTCCGCGCCGTACCAGCGAGCCAACTGGGCGTCGTCTCGATATTCCTCTGATCGGATGAGTGCGACCGGTGCCGCGCAGGGACCAGCTCGGTACTCGAGGACCATGCGCGCTGCCAGCTCCAAGAGACGACCTTGCCGCCGTTGAGCCAGTCGCGCCACCCGCCCCTGACTGATGACATCGAGCCAGTCGGCCGTTCGCCCTCGAAAGCGCTGTCCGGGAGTTCGATACCGTGGGTCCCTGGTCGGAGGTATTCCGCTGACCGCTGCGGTCGGGCCGGGAATCAGCTGTGGGTTCATCCCCATCTCGGAACGACCACCGACCCAGGTCCAATCCAGCAATGCTGCATGCTGACCTGCAGCCAGGGGAAAGGTGGCCTGGAGGTCGGGCCGGGCTCGGTAGGCGGCATGCACGTAGCGGGACACCGCCCATCCGTCCCGTACGTCGACTGGCTCTCTGAGCCACTCCACGAACTCCTCGGCGGCCGCCGCGCTCTCGAAGATCGCGCCCTGTGCGGACCGGTCGTCTGGCTCATAGCACCGAGCCAGGTTCATCACTTCGTCGAAGCCGATGCCGTTCGCCAGGAGCCGGGGCTGCCAAAGCGGCCCGACCGAGTCGAGCGCAATCAACAGGGAGACTCGTTCGCCAGCCTGCTCGAGGAGGCGCGTCATCTCGAACGCGACCAGGGTGCCGAAGCATCGCCCGCCGAGGACGTACGGCCCATTGTCCTGGACGCCGCGCATGGCCTGCACGTACCGGCGAGCCATCTGCGACACCCCAACATCGACCAGGCGACGACCGTCGAGACCGCGTGGCTGGAGCGCGTAGAAGGGTTGATCCGGACCAAGGCGTCGAGCCAGCGACCCGAACCCGACGCTGTTCCCGTCCCCGGCGGTGACGAAGAACAGCGGCGGACGCGAACCCGTCGTCCGCAGACTGGCCAGCGTTCGCCAGGGCTTGTCCCACCCGTTCGCGCTCATGACTCGAGCCAGCTCCCGCACTGTCGGCGCCTCGAATATGGTCGACAGGGGAAGCCGAAGTCCCAAGTCGCGCTCCACTCGGGCGAAGAGGTCGACAGCCAACAAGGAGTGGCCGCCGACGTCGAAGAAGTCATCGTCGAGTGTCAGTGTGGGCACGTCGAGTACGGATTTCCAGATAGCCAGGAGTTGGCGCTCCAGGGCTCCACCCGCCGTAGGACCTTCCGACTCTTGGCGAGTGGGCGGCAGCGGTGCGGCCAACGCGTCCGCGTCGATCTTGCCGTTCGCACTCAGCGGCAGCTCGGCCATCGCCACGATGTGCGACGGAACCTCCTGGGACGGCAGCCGTTCGCGTAAGAAGAGACGCACCTCGTTGAGGGAGCCGACATTGAGTTCGGGGGTGACATAGGCAACCAGCTGACGGTCTTGGCCGACGGCTCGGACGACAACGACGGCCTCGCCGATGAGGGGATGCTCTCGGAGCTTCCGCTCGACGGCCTCAGGCTCAATTCGGAAGCCTCGAATCTTCACCTGACGGTCGACGCGACCAAGGAATTCGATCGTTCCGTCGGATCGCCACCGTCCGCGGTCGCCTGAACGGTAGAGCTTGCCGTTCGGGTCCGGTCCGAATCGGTCGGGCACGAAGGCGGCCGCGGTGAGGTCGGGCCGGTTGTGGTAACCGAGGGCCACGCCATCGCCACCGATGAGGAGCTCACCCGGGACTCCCGGCGGTACGAGCTGGTCGCACTCGTCGACGATGTACACCCGAGAATTGGGAAGCGGTCGCCCGATCGGCACCGCCCCGTCGATCGCGGCACCCTTCCCCATGCGGTGACAGGTGGTGAAGGTCGTGCCCTCTGTCGGGCCGTAGCCATTGACAAGGACAGCTCCCGGAGACAGGGCATTGAGGGCGCGCGCCACATGGTCGGGAGAAAGCACATCGCCCCCGGTGAGCACCTGATCGAGGCCACCCAGCATGGCAGGAGCGAAGTCGACCACCTGATGAAAGAGGCCCGCCGTGAGCCACAGTGTCGTCACGCCGAGCCGATCGACCAAGCCGCCGATCTCTTGTGGCCCGAGAGGCACGTCGGGTGCGATGGCGAGTCGGGCACCGTTCAGCAGAGGTCCCCAGATCTCGAATGTCGATGCGTCGAAGGCCAGTGGAGCGAGGAGGAGGAAGCACTGGTCCCGGTCAAACCGCACGTAGTCGGTCCCGCGGACGAGGCGAACAACTGCCCGGTTCGGTACGACGACCCCCTTGGGCACCCCGCTCGACCCCGACGTGTAGGCGATATACGCAGCGGACCTGGGTGCGGTGGCGCGGCCCAAATTCGAGTCACGCTCCTGCTCCAGGCTTCCGTCGTCTGTCACGAGCACGGGAACCGTCGATGTCGAAAGCTTCGAGGCGGTTCTCGAGGTCGCGCAGATGACGGTTGGTTGGGCATCGGCAAGAAGGGCATCGATACGCGCACTGGGCTGGTTCGTGTCGATTGCCACATAGGCGCCGCCCGCCTTGAGGGCAGCCAGTGCGGCAACGACGGCTTCGGGCGACCGTGGTACCGCGATGGCGATGCGTGAATCGGTCGAAGCCCCCAGGGCGGCCAGCCGGTGTGCGAGCCGGTTCGCTGCGCGATTCAGCTCGTCGTAGGTCGATGTGCCGCCGTCCCACGCGAGAGCCACCACGTCGGGGGTTTCGGCCACCCGGGACTCGAAGAGGTGGGCGATGCCTCCCTCGCGTTCGTACGCACTCTCCCTGCCGGCAAACGCGTCGATCGATGCGCGCGTCACGTGTGTCGTCAGCGGCAGGTGCGAGATCCTGCTCAAAGAATCCCGAGAGACCGCGTCGAGCAGGCAGAGGTATGCCTCGACCATCGACTGAGCCTCGGTCTCATCGAACAGGTCGGTGGCGTACTCCCAGAGCAGTGTCAGGGAGTTCGACTGCGTGCGGCGGTTGAGGACGATGACGTTGATGTCCGCTTTGGATGAGCCGTTCCCCACCGTATCGTCGATCTCGACCTCCACTCCCGGCAAGTCGAGATCCGCCCACGGGGGGTCTTGAAACGAGAACAGCACTTGGTACAAGGGAGCGACGCCGGCACCACGCTGCGGCTGTACGGCCTCGAGCACGTTTTCAAACGGCAGATCCTGGTCTACATAGGCATCCACGGCCGTCTGCCTGACCCTCCTCAAGAGCTCTTCCACCGTCGGATCGCCCGTGAGGTCTCCGCGCAACGCCACGGTGTTCAGGACCATGCCGATCAGATCCTCGAAGGGTGGGAAGCGGCGGTTCACGATGCCGCTGCCCACGAGCACATCGTCCTGCCCTGAATAGCGATGGAGAAACACGTAGAAGGCGCTGAGCATGGTCATGAACAGCGTCACGTCATGTTCACTGCTCATCGAACGAAGCCGCTGGACCAGGTCCTCCGGCAGATTGACGACAACCCGTGAACCCCTGAAGCTCTGCTGGCTCGGCCGCCTCCGATCCGAAGGCAGCGTCAACGGCGGCGGCAAGAGTGCCAATTGCTCCTTCCAATACGCCAGCTGCTGCGCCCCCAAGGCGCTGCCCGCGATCTGCCTCTGCCACGTCGCAAAGTCCGCGAATTGCGCTCGAGGTGGGTCGAGGCCGGCACTCCTCGAGCTTGTGTCGACGCCGGCGCGGTACTGCGCCACAAGCTCACCCAGGAAGACGTTCCACGACCATCCGTCATGGAGGAGGTGGTGCTCGACGTGCAGAAGGACATGGTGCTCCTCGCTGAGCCTCAGCAACTTCCAACGCACCAAGGGTGGCGAGTCGATGTCAATCCGCTGACCGAAGAAGTTCTGTGAGAAATCGCCACATGCCTCGACCGCATTCACGGCTGAGCTGAGGTCGACGACAGGGACGTCCACGGTCATGTGCGGATGGACGACCTGGTACCACGTGCCTTTGCGCCGCACGAAGTGGGATCTGAGGATGTCATGGCGTTCGACAATTGCCTGCAGCGACTCCACGAGGAGGCCGTGATGCAGACGTCCCCTGAGCGTGATCGTCGCTTGGAATTGATAGGGAAGTGCCTCGTCGGCCAGCTGGGAGATCAGGCACGCCTGTGCTTGCGTCGGCGTCACGGGCACCCGGCGGGGCCGGTGCCTCAGGGAATCGAAGCTGGGCGGCACGGCGACTGCGGCATCGTGGTCCTTGATGCGCGAGCGCAGCGCTGCAATGGTCCGCTGGGAGAAGAGGTCGCCGACCGTGAACTCCAATCCGTACTGGGATGCCCTCGCACCGACACCGAGGGCAAGAATGGAGTCCCCGCCCAGGTCGAAGAAGTCATCGTCGATCCCGACTCGCTCGACCTTCAACACGTCCGCCCATATGTCGGCAAGGAGGCTTTCGGCCTCATCCCGCGGAGGGACGTAGGGCGTGTCGAGCTCTGGACGCTCGTCTCCCACAGGAGGCAACGCCTCACGATCGATCTTGCCATTCGGCGTCAACGGCAACGCCTCGAGGTGGATCAAGAGCGCGGGCACCATGTACTCGGGCACCACCCTTTGCAGCTCCTTGCGCAGGGTTTTGGCGGAGCTCCCGCGCCCGACGAAATAGCCAACGAGACGGCGTTCTCCTTCACCATCCTCATGGACCACGGCGGCGGCTCCGGCGACCGTGGGAAGCGAGGCCAGCGCCGCCTCCACCTCGCCGAGCTCGATCCGGTAGCCCCGGATCTTTACCTGGTCATCTGACCTGCCCACATACTCGAGCACGCCATCGCTCCGCAGGCGAGCAAGATCCCCGGTCTGGTACATCCGAGCCTGGCCCCCCAGAAAGGGGTCGGCAGGGAATCGCTCCCGGGTGAGCTCGGGGCGGCCAAGGTACCCCCGCGCCACCCCTGCGCCGCCGACGAACATCTCACCTGGGACATCGGGCAGAACCGGCCGCCCGGATGGGTCAAGCACGTAGACGCGCATGTCCGGCAGCGGGCGACCGATGACACTCGGTGCCCCTTCTCGTCCGTCACGCTCCGACACCGTGTGATACGTCACGTGCACGGTCGTCTCCGTGATGCCGTACATGTTGACAAGCCTGGGTGGGTTGCCATCCCAGGCCAGGTACCAACGACGCACGACCCCGGGGGGCAATCTCTCTCCTCCGGTGATGACGACTCGGACCGCGAGACCGTCGTGGCCACGCTCGAGGATGAGCTGTGACAACCCGCGCAGTGCTTGCGGCGTCTGGTTCACCACGGTGACCCCGTGGCGCTGCAGGATCTCGAAATACCGTTCGGGGGTCCGGGCCGATGAAGGGATCACCACGACCTGGCCTCCGTACGCCAAAGCGCCCCAGATCTCCCACACGGAGAAGTCGAATGCCGGCGAGTGGAACAGTGTCCACACATCGGTCGCCGCAAAATCAAAGATGCCTTCGGAAGCGGAGAGGAGCCGCGCCACGTGCCTGTGCTCGATCAGCGTGCCCTTTGGGGTCCCGGTGCTGCCTGAGGTGTAGATCACGTAGGCAAGATCAGACGGGTCAGAGGCTGAGTCGACGGGTGCGTCGTCTCCTGAAGGCGGGGCTTCGAGCACACGATCCAGATCAAGCACCTGAACGGATGCGGGAACCCGTTTACGTAGGGATTGCTCGGTGACGATCGTGGTGGCGCCACAATCCTCGAGGATGAACTCGACCCGTGCCTCGGGGTATCCCGGATCGATCGGGACGTACGCCGCGCCCGATTTCAGTATGCCGACGATACCGATCACCCATTCGGCGCGGCGCGTCAGATAGAGCGCAACACGGTCTTCTCGGCCGATACCGAGCTCCTGGAGCTCTCGGGCCAGCCGGTTCGCCGCGCGATCGACATCTCCATAGGACAGCACGCCGTCGCCATACGCGACGGCAGGCGCGTCCGGGGACAGGGCAACCTGCTCCTCGAATATGCGGTGCAAGCATCTCGATGAATGATGAACGTTCCCGGCGAAGAGCGAAATGGCTCCCTGACTCTCGTCGTCGGTCTTAGTCATGACCTGCTTTGTGCCCAGCGGCTGCAGCGCGAAAGGAACGAGCAGCGACTTCCGGCATGCAACTCCTTTGCTTCCGCACCCGAATGCCGGATGGCGTGTTTCATAGGATGGAGTGCTCCCCGGAGGCTGTCAAGCGAGCCAGAAGCCGGCCGGAAAGGTGTGCGAATCGGCTCGAAAAGCACGCACCGCTCACGAGGCGGGAGCTGGTGAGCGGTCCTTGACGCCAGAGCGCGATGCCATCCTGCCTCCATCTCCGGCTCGGGACTACAGTCGCAAAATGCCACCGACGTGGGATCGGAGGACCGGGTTCGGATCGCCTGACCCCCACTTCGTCCACCGCGCCGCGCTCGCGCCACACCACTTCCAGAGTGCACAACGCTCTTCGGGTGTGCGCGGGGAATCAACGCCCTAGAACGTGGTGGACACCACCCTGGTCGACCGCGCCGGGACCCAGGGCATCGGCAGCCCGGCGAGATCCGAGCGCACTCCTTCGCACCATCGATTGTCCAAGTCCTGGTCCGCGGTCATCGCCCTTGCCACGTATTCGGCCTTAGCTCTGGCTGCGAATTGGCCGACATGGCCCGGCGACCCCGGTCGCATGCGAGCGGGTGACCGCGACCAGATGGCCTGGTTTCTGGCTTGGACGCCCTACGCGATCCTCCATCTTCACAACGTCTTCTCCACCACGTGGATCAATTATCCTGCGGGCGCCAACCTGGCACAGAACACATCCTCGCCGTTGCTGGGACTCTTGGCCGCCCCGGTCACGCTGTGGGTCAATCCGATGGCCAGCGTCAACCTCCTGTCCTGGCTGGCCTTCCCAGCCTCGGCGGGATCGATGTTCTTCGTTCTGCGCAGGTGGGTCCGCTGGGACCCCGCTGCGTTTGTCGGCGGCGCCCTCTACGGGTTCTCGCCCTATGTCGTCGCGCAGGCCAGCGACCACCTGAACCTCGCGTTCGTCCCACTTCCGCCTCTGATCCTCCTGGCGGCATATGAGTGCCTCAGGGCCGAGAACCAGCGCAATCCGCGCTGGGGTATAGCCCTTGGCTGCCTCGTCGTTGCCCAATTTTTCATTTCTCCGGAAATAGCGACCACATCGGTGATGATCATCGTCGTGGCAGCGGTCGTGCTGGCGCTGGCACGTCCACGTGACATCGGGGCAACTGTCCGTCGCGGAATGGCAGGCTTGAGCCTGGCTTCTGTCATCGTCGCCGTCGCCGTCGCGTATCCGATATGGGTCATGCTCGCCGGTCCGTACCGCTACCTTGGCCCGGCCTATGCGGGCGGCGTGAGCGCCGATCTCCTCGGTACCTTCGCTCCGACCTCCCTACAGCGCTTCGCGCCGAGCGGACTCAGCGGGGCGGGGTCCCGGTTGTTGTTCGGGAACATAAGCGAGAATGGCAGTTACATCGGTGCACCGCTGATCGTGCTCATCGTCGTGCTCCTCGCCCTCTGCTGGCATCGCCGCTGGATACGCTTCGCCGGGTTGATGGTCGTGATCACGACAATCCTCTCTCTGGGGTCGCATCTCGTGGTCGGCAACCACGTCACTCGCATCCCGCTTCCCTGGGATTTGATTCAGCACCTCCCATTCGCCGACAACATCATCACCGTGCGGCTGGCTCTCTACACGGCGCTCTTCGTCGCGCTGGTCCTCGCGCTCGGCATGGACGAACTGCACGATCGTTGGAAGGACCGAGTTCGGAGCGACCGTGAGGGCATGCTGTCGCGTCGGCATCGGATCCTCTGGCCCTGTTCCCTGGCGGGCTTGGCCCTGGCAAGCATGATCTCCCTCGTACCGGCCTGGCCGATCCCAACCGCTCCTGCCGGGGTACCACCGTATTTCTCGGGTGGGGAGGTCGACCAGGTGGCTCCCGGCGCCGTCGCGTTGATCTCCCCCTATCCATCGGTATCGGAGACGCAGCCTCAGTTATGGCAGGCCGTCGCCGGCATGAGGTTCCGGATCATCGGTGGCTACAGCCTCTTCGCCGGCGCGAGCGGGACAAGCACGAATTTCCCGCAGATTCTGCAGCCCGAGGACGTGCAGAGGTTTCTCTGGTCGCTGGGCACGGGGGGCACCCCGTACCCAGCGGGGGAACCTCCCGCACTGACGGGGCGCCTCGTCTGTCAGTTTCGCGGATTCTTGGCGAGATACGACGTGGATGCGGTGATCTCGGCACCGGGCGCAGCAGACGCGGCCGCCTTGAACGTTCTCTTCACCCGTGCTCTCGGCCCACCGTCATTTCGCGGTGACGACGTCAGCGCGTGGTACCGCGTGCCCGTGATCTTGACCCGCGACCTTCACCACTGTCCTTCCTGACCTCAGGACCACCGAAATCAGCAGGGGCACGGCCAGCAGGAACATCAGCTCCTCGGCTGCACCGAACCGTGTTGTGCTCGGTTGGATCTCCACTCGGTGAGTCCGTCCCGCAACGCGTCATGGAGCCGAGTGAGCTCGACCGGGTCCCGATGCCGCTGGGCCAGGCGCACCAGCTCCCGGCGCTCTTCCTCGACGGCATCTCCACCCGCCGCGACCTGGCGGACATGTCGGATGATGTCCCCTCCGTCCCGGTATGCCCGC
Organism: uncultured Acidimicrobiaceae bacterium; assembly: GCA_963826835.1. Taxonomy (GTDB): domain Bacteria; phylum Actinomycetota; class Acidimicrobiia; order Acidimicrobiales; family RAAP-2; genus Bog-473. Next base: position 148,164 of record CAWGYK010000010.1, on the reverse strand, counting down.
AGCCTCGGCCCCACGATCGCTCGGGCCTCTGGCCGATCGGGCGCGATCGGAATCGTTCCGCACAGCATGGCTTCGACGATGGACATCGGGTACCCCATGATGCCTTCCGCCTCCAGCGTGTAGAGAAGGACGGACCCTCGCGCGATGGATTCGAGGGCTTCCGCGCGCGGCACGTTGACTCGTACGGCAATGGACGGGTCAGTGTCTGCGACGAGCTGCTCGACGCTGGCGGGAAGATCCTCCATCCCGTTGGACGTGCCGATGATGATCATGCGGTCCAGATCGGGCATCTGGGCCAGCGTCTCGACCAGGAAGGCGAAGCCCTTCTTGGGGACCCCGGCGGATACCGACAGGACCAGGTCCCTTTGGGAGGGGCCGTCGGGGATGATCGTCCGCGGGCTCACCGTCGGGATCAGCGGCAGTACTCCTGCGGGGAGCTCCCCGAGATGATGGGGATGGGCGAACACTCGGACACAGAGCGGATGGTCGAGGATGCGCTGCACCGTCTCCGGGTCCATGTCGAAGGAATGGACCCGGCACGCAAAGGGCTGATCGTGCTTCTCCATCCGATCGAGCTCGCCCGCTGCGTGCGTGGCCCAGTGCATCAGGACCACGTCGGGATGGCCATCTTCGATGGCCGCGTCCACATCGAGACGCGGTCGCGGCACGCCCTCCGCCCGGGACACTGCGTCTTGGATTGCGGACACGCTGACAATGGCACCGGCTTGCTCGAGCGCATCGATGTCCTCACCGATGTAGGTTTCCGAGATCACCGGGTACATGGCCGTGTGGACGAGCACGCGAAGTGGCCGAGAGGCATGGGCGCGGGAACGGACACGGCGCACGGATTCGCCCTGTTGAGGGATGTCGCTGATGCGGTCGGACACGACGGTCCGGTAGTAGCACGAGAGAGCAGGGAGGGCGAGTGGTTCGGCCTCTGCGAACAGCCGCAGCGAATGATCCCAATCGAATGCGGCCCGCAGGGACTCGTCGTACGAAATGTGCCGGAAGGAAGACCGCAACGCAACCGTGTTCCGGTCTATGTAGTTGGCCCGCTCGTGCCGGGCCCGGTCGTAGTGCGCGAACTCGAGCGTCGGCATCATGCCCGAACGGACGCCATGTTGGGCACCGGGATCCTCATTGGCCCGTGCTCCGTACAGCGCACCGACATCCGGAGAGGTACTGAACGCCCACACGACGCTGCGGAGCCAGTCCGCATGCATAAGGTTGTCGTCGTCGAGGAACGCGATGATGGCGCCGGTTGCCGCCTCGAGCCCGAGGTTGAACGTCGCGCCCGCACCTCGTCTGGCAGCCGTACGAAGCACCCGGATCCGATCGTCCCTCATTCCGGCCAGTTGGGCCTGCGTGTCCTCGTCGTCGGAGTCGTCCATCACCACGATCTCGAAGTTCTGATACGACTGCCGCAGCACCGAGTCGATGGCATCCTTGAGCATCGCCGGGCGATTTCGAGTCGCGATGTTCACGGTCACCAGCGCATCGTCGGCAACCGACTCGACGTTCGAGATCCAGTCCATGACGGTCGCGACCTGGAATCTCGCGATCAGCGATCCGGTCACGTCCAGGGTCCCGGAGGACGCGGGCTCGGCAGTGTCGAGCGGCTGCGCGCCGAAGTTGGCGAGCGTCTTGATGCACGAGCTCACCCAACGCTCGAGGGACCTCAGCCACTCGGTATGCGATTCCAGCGCTTCGGAAACACTGGACATCTGCCGCACGCCGGTCGTGACATCCTGCTGCATGTCGGACATCCAGCTCGCCTGCCCGACCAGCATGCTCTCGAGCGCAGCCATCCTCGCCTCCAGCTTCGCAATTCGCTCGCGAGCGCCATCATCGGGAGGCAGGAGGGAGTCGGACATCCGGGTGCTCGCTACGCGCCCTGGGACGCCCGCGCACCAGGTCGCGTCAAGATCTCCCGGAGACTGGCCTCCCTGTTGGACCGCAAGCCTGCAAAGAGCGCCATGAAGTCAGCAACATATCCGCTCGAGTCATAGTTCTCGAACACGTGACGCCGTCCGGCTTCGCCCACGGAGGCCAGCGCCGACTGGTCCAGCGCGAGCACACGATTGAGGGCGGCTGTGGTCGCCCTCAGGTCGTTCGGCTCGAAGAGGAACCCCGTCCTTCCATCCTGGAGCAGCTCGGGCAAGCCGAAGACCGATGTCGAGAGCACGGGCACGCCGAAGGACATTGCTTCCAGCGCCGAACGGGGTAACGATTCCATATCCGACAAGGACAGGAGCAGGTCGGCGACGCGGTACCAGGGGTAGATGTCGCTGAGGACCGGCTCCACCCTGGTGCAGTCCTCCAGGCCAACGTCCTGGAGGTACTCCTTCAAACCCTCTGAATAGCGCGTTCCGGAGTCGCCGACGAAAACGAGCATCCAGTCCGGGTGATGCTTCCGAACCAGAGCGAAGGCCTGGGCGATCCGCGTCTGCGCCTTCCGCGGCTCCATGGTCCCCATCACGAGCACCACCCGGGCGTCGGACGGGATCTCCGTGTCCGCTCTGGCCTGCTCGCGGGAGACCCGCCGGCAGAATGCATCGATGGCATCGGTATCGACGCCGTAGGGCACCACGATTGCACGATCGGGCCCGGCCCAGGACTCGTAGAGCTGTCGAGTCGCCTCAGCCTCGAAGACGAGGGCGTCCGACCTCGCGAACGCGCGTTCGGTGGCGCTTCGCACTTCCGGGGCCATGCCGTTGGGAAAGGCCGCCGTCAGAAACGCGCGCGGCGTAAGACTCTCGTGGATCGCCCAGACCGTCGGCATCGCGAGGCGGGTGGTCACGTCCGCGCCGACGAGTGCCGAGGCGGTATTGACGAGCGCCACGTTGTGCCCACCGCCCACGATCAGTGCCGTCAGCTCCGTCACCCTTCCCTCATAGCCGTCGACATCGTCGAAAGGGGGCGCGTTCGTCACGTGCACGGGTATGCCGCGACGCTCCAGGGAATCGCGCAGCGGCCCGTCCTGGGGGGAGATCACCCTGCAGGCGTACCGGCTACCCGCGCCAGATCGACGGAGCAGCTCGTCGAGCCACAGCTGAGCCCCGCCGTAGCCCAGTTGGTGTGTGAAGACGACGAGGTCGAGCTCGTTCGAACGGGGTTGGGCGATGGATGACGCCAATTGATGCCGACGATCAGCCAACGTGCCGTCCCTGCCCGACCGCTCGCCCGCTTCGACGGTCGGCGCCACGGTGAGGCAGCGGTCGAGCAGCACTGCGGGCTTGGCGTCGCCGGCCCAGGCAACCAGTTGCAGCTTCAGATTCGAGCCCGGCTCAGGCCCGGCTCCCAAGTCGACCCAGCACTCGAATCCGCTGATGATTGCGTCCGGTTGATCGAAATGGACCTTCACGTCCGGACGCGGTACACCCAGCCGGGCCCGTTGCACCCACAGACCGTTGACCAGCACATCGATCTTCTCGATTGGATCTGAGCGGTGGAGTGCCCATCCCTCGACCAAGAACACCGTGCCGACCGTCGCCCCTTGGGCGGGTACGCCGAGGTCGCCGACCAAGTCGACCGAAAAGAACGCGGAGGAGTTCAGATCGCGCAGGGCGGGCTCTTCCTGGGCCGGCTCGACCGCGAGCTGGTCCAGGTCGCCGCCGTGCGCCGGTACCGGGAACGACTTTGCTCGAAGGCGATCTCGCTGCCGGATCAATATATGGCGCACCCGCACCAACGGATGCCGGCGCCTCATGCCGAGAGCTTTGTCGTCGAGCGACGTGCACCTTCGGAGAGGTCCTGCCAGATCAGAGCGATCCCCGCTTCGAGGTCGCGCGGTTGCCATGTCATCAACGTGTTGAGCCGCGACACATTCAGGACGATGGCATGGACGTCAGAGGGTCGCCGAGGGCGCCACTCGACCCGCAAGTGGATGCCGGTCAACCGTTCCACCATCTGGAGGACCTGCGCAACCGAGTAACCCGTGCCGCCTCCGACGTTGACAACCTGGGGCCCACTCCGGCTCGGGCGCAACGCCATGACCGCCCGCGCCACGTCGCCGACATGCACGAAGTCGCGCACCGCTCTTCCGGCGTCGTAGACCGGGACCGTTTGGTCGGTCGATGCCGCACGAAGAAGCGCTCCGATCACCCCCTGCCCGTTGACTCCATCCTGCCGAGGCCCGTACGCATTGGAAACTCGGAGAATGCGAGCCGGGATGTCGTAACGAGCTGAATAGGCCGCGATCGAATCCTCCGCCATCAGTTTGGAGAGCCCGTACGCAGAGATCGGCCTGCACCGGGTTTCCTCGTCCACCGGGAGATGGGTCACGTCTCCATACACGGCGCCGCCGGAGGACACGAAGGTCAAACCCACTTCCGGACGCCCCCGCAACGCCTCGAGCAGGGTGTCGAGACCGAGGACACTGATGGCCGTGGAGTCGAAGTCGTCGGTCAACACTCCCGGCGGCGTGCATCCGACGGCATGCACCACCCAGTCGACGCCCTCCAGCGCTCCGTGCAGCACGGTCGGATCCTCGGCCGCCCCGAGGATCAACTCCACGCCGGCGGCGGCCGCCGACGGGCTCAGACGCGTCCGACGGGCCAGCGCCCTGACGTCCCAACCAGCCTCGCGAAAGCCGATTGACACCTCCGAACCGATGAGCCCCGTGCCACCGAGGACGAGCACGCGCCCAGGAGGGGCATAGCCCTGCTGACCTCCTGGGCCATCTTCCGGTTCGTTACGCGTCACCGCGTCTGCCAACGTGTCCCCTACGTCGCCGTCTCGATGGCGTGAGGTTACAAGACCCTGGGAGGGCCACTATTGACGAGCCGCGCCACAGGGTCCGCGGTCTCTCCACCAGACGCTCATGACCCGTCCGTCCGGCAGGGGCAGGCCGCCGACGCGCCCGAACCCATCCTCCCGGAGGGCCGTCAGGCCGGCACGCCGCCCCACCAGTGGCGAAAACGTCCGGCTGTACCTCGGAGGCTGTCCGATGATGACGAGATTGGGGACACCGAGCGCTGGGTCCTGCAGCTGCCGAAGCGGCGACTCGCCGGCCTCGCTGCGCGTCTTGAGGAGCCCCGTCGGAAGTACCTGGGCATACGCCAGCTGGTACGCCAGGTCGACCGTGTTCGTGTTGAACAAAGGATCCTGCACGGCAAAGAAGACGATGGGGCTACAGCCCGCGGCGGCGGCATAACCGTGAAGGAACCCCGCCATGTCCCGGCTCGGCGCCAGCCACGTCCGCAGGTAGGCGGTCTCTCCGGACGTCGTCCCTGAGCGGTCGCAGGAATGAGGCCTGCAGGCGCCGCCGGTGCTCGATGCGTAGCCGAGGAGAGTTCCCCTCCCGTCGAAGGCAGTCAGGTGCATCGAGCCGACCGAGGCGTCCAGGGACGACGTCGAGACCTCGGGAATGGCAGCGGACATGCCCACGAAGGAGGCCACTGCCGCCACCACGCAGATTGTCCCCACGTAGGGTCGCACCCGCCAACTGGACCGGCTGGCGACGGAGGCGGCCAGGATGATCAAGGCCGGGAGAAGTGGAAGCTCGAACATCGACCCCGCGTTCTGGCTCGTCGAGAGCACGAGGAAGCCTCCGATGACGAAGATCCAGACGGTGGCGCGCGGGTCGCGGAGACATCTCATCGTCACCTCGCCCAGGGGTCTGTCCGGGCCGTCACCCAGTGCGGCGGCTGGGTTTTCGCTGCGGTGGCGCCACCAGGTGACGACCCCGGCCACAAAACACAGGGCGACCGCAAGTGCCAGCGGAGCGAAGACCTCGGTATTGACGGCCCGGTTCAGTCTGAACGTCCACCAACCGAGGGACAGGACGGATCGTGCGGTGCCGTACTGCGCTGCGTTCGCCCCGTACCCGTACCCGGTCAGGTAGTGGAGGACCGGGCGCCACGTGGTCGAGTACCAGCTGCCGGCGACGACCAGGCTCAGCAGGAGCCCCACGCCCAGGTTCAGAACCTGTTTCCTTCGGGGCCGACTCGAGCGCGACGCTGACCACGGCGGCGAGGATGAGAGGCGGAAGCAGAGACAGGCTCACGGTCCGGGTCAACGCACTCAGGCCCAGCAGGACGCCCCAGAGCGCACTGATGGCGAGCCTCCGGAACGCATCCGTGCGCAACTGGACGACCAGGGTGGCGGTCAGCATTGCCGTCGCAGGGAGTGCAAAATCGAAGGCGCGGCTGGAGTCGACGATCCCCGGGACGCACGCCACCATGGCTGCCGCCAGCAGGCTCCAGTTGCGATTGGTCAGCTGCCGGGCACCCCAGTACGTCGAGACGATGACCACCACGTAGAAGATCTGGAGCACCGCGAGCATGCGGTAGACGCCGGCTCCGGTCGCCCACCGGAAGACCCCACCGACCACGGTGAGAAGCGGTGCCTGAGGATCGGGGAGCCGCACCGTCGACCACAGGGACGCCACACCACCGGCGTGGAGGGCGTCCGCGTCTCGGACCGCCCGCTGAAGGTATCCCGCTTCGTCGATATCAAAGGGCAGGCCGCTGCGGTGCGCAGCGATCCACCACAGGTTGACGGCGACCGTGACGACCACCAGCGCCGCCAAGGTCACGTGTTGCCAGGCAACCTCATGCGCCGGCACGTCCGGACTGCCCGACATCTCCGCCCCGGAAGCGGGCACCTCCTCGATGCTCGCCGGGCTGGTCACGCTCACCGCCAGCGAGGCTAGCTTCGTGTTCGTCCCCGGATCGCGCCAGGTCACGGCCTCCGACAGTCCGGATGACACTGTCAAACCTCGACGGCGAGGCCACCGACCGAATGTCGCACGGCGGTGCGCACGCGATCGGGGTGAGCACGCCGAGGGAGCGATCGCCGCCGCCGACCCGCGATCCAACGAACGTCGTCCTGGAGCATCTTTGACAACATCGTCGTGCCGCGCCCACTCACCTCGGCTTGCTCTCCGGGCCGACCCCACGAGGGATCAGGCGCGTGCCTGCCGGCTCGGCGGGGTGCGCGCGGGCGTTATCCGGTCGTGCCCTCGGCGCTGGGGCTCAGGACCGGCGCCGGGACCCGCATGGCCGGCGCCTCGGTGCCGCCGTCCACCTCGAACACCTTTCCCGTGACCCAGGACGAGGCGTCGGAGACGAGGTACAGCACGGCACAGGCGATGTCCTCAGGTTCTCCCGGTCGGCCCATCGGCGTGCCGTCGAGGAACTGCTGGCGGAGGGTGTCGTCGGTGAGCACGATGTCGAGCGAGCGGGTCGCCACGCCGCCCACGTCAATGGCGTTCACCCGCACCCGCGGTGCCAGCTCGGGCGCGATGTTGCGCGTCAAGCGGTCCAGCGCCGCCTTGGCCGCCCCGTAGGCGACGAACATCGTCTGGGTCATGCTGGCCGAGCGTGACGAGATGTTCACGACGGCACCTCCGCCGACGGTGTCGACCATGTGGCGGGCGGCCAGCTTGATCAGCGTCAGCGGCGCGGTGACGTTGAAGGCGAAGGCCCGGGCCATGAAGCCTTCGCTCGTCTCCATGGCCGCCCGGGGCATCGCACCGCCCGCGTTGTTGACCAGGATATCAAGGCGGCCGAACTCCTCGACGGCCCGGTTCACCAGTTGCTCGCAGGCGGCCGCGTCGATCACGTCGGTGGGCACGACGAGTGCCCCCCGGCCGAGGGATCGGATGTGGGCGGCCACCTCCTCCAGGTCGGCCTCGGTGCGCGCCGCCAGCGCCACGTCCGCGCCGGCCTCGGCCAGGCCGATGGCGATCCCACGCCCGATGCCGAGCCCCGCCCCGGTGACGATGGCCACTCGGCCCTCGACGGAGAAGCGGTCGAGGATCACGCCTTGCGGCCCGCGGTCCCCCGCCGGTCCCGGTGCAGTCCCGGGGCGGCGCGGCCCGCCACCAGGGGCATCTCGAGGTAGGTCTGCAGACCGGGCTCGGCCGCGCAGACATACGGGATGGCATTGACGCAGTGCATGGCGGTGGCGACGACGCCCGGATTGCGGACGAGGCCGGCCTCGATCGTCTCGGGGTGCAGCTTCTTGAACATGGTCAGGCAGCTGGGATCGCCCGTGATCTCGACCTCGAAGCGCTCCCCGTCGTCCCCGAACGTCCAGGCGGGGTCGAGGTGCTCCTCGCCCATCAGCCAATTGACCGTGGCCGTGACCACCGGCTCGCCGTCCACCGTGGCCTCCCAGGTGAACCGCTGCGCGGCCACCGTCCCCGGCTGAATCGGGCCGATGGGCGAGTCGATCGGCGCGGTGGCGACCGCCATCTCGTGGGTGGTCCGCAGCTGGGGCTCGATGTCGAAGCCCATCTCGTCGGCCACCATGAAGATCGACTGCCGGAAGCCGCCCCCGAGCGCGTCGATCATGACGCTGGCCCGGGCCTCCTCGGGGGTCTTGCCGAACAGCATCCAGTCGCGTACGACATCGGGCGCGCCGTAGGTGCGGATGTCGGAGAACTCCTCGGCGCGCACGTGGGTGACCGAGCCGGACAGGGCCGAGATCATGAGGGGGAAGCGCTCGGTGATGCCCCCGGGGTTGATCCCCGTGCCGTGGAGCGTCACGCCGGCCTTCTTGGCGATGCCGTCGAACTTCTCCCGCTCCTCCGGCGGAGGGTAGAACCAACCCAGGGGGGTGACGACGTTCTTGCCCGACTCGAGGATGGCGGCCACCACCGTCGGGTCCGCGAAGATCGGGCTGTAGAGGACACAGTCGGCGTCGGTGCCGAGCAGCGCGTCGACGTCGCCCGTCGCGGTGACGCCCAGCTCCTCGCCGCCCAGCAGCACCCCGAGGTCGACCCCTTCCTTGGCCGGGCTGTGGACCCAGGCCCCCGCCAGCTCGAGCTCGGGGTGCGCCAGGACCCCTTCCATGGCGGCACGGCCCACTCCGCCGGTGGCCCACTGGATCACGCGATAGCTCACGGGCGACGTCCTTTGCTCGGGGAACGGAAGTGCCCGCATGATGCCACTTCCCCGCGCCGGCAGCGCCTGCCCTCAGCGGCGGCCGAGGCGCGCCACCGGCTCCTCAGCCGATCGGCGTGAACTCCAGATTGAGCCGCTGCAGCCCGCGCAAGATGTACGTCGGGGCGTACTCGTAGCGCCGATGGCCCGCCGGGCCGTGGGCGGTCTCCGAGATCGTGATGTCCCCCAGGCGCGCCAGCAGGCGCGCGATGCTGACGCGGGCCTCGGCCCGGGCGAGCGGGCCCCCCGGGCAGGCGTGCGGCCCGCGGCCGAAGGCGAGGTGCTCCTTGGCGTTCGGGCGGTCGACCCGGAACTCCGACGGGTCCTCGAAGCGCCGGGGGTCGCGGCCGGCGGCACCGTTGAGCACCATGACCGTCGTGCCGGCGGGGATGTCGACCCCGCCGACGGTGGTCGCCCGCCGGGCGAGGCGGAAGTCCCCCTTCACGGGGCCCTCCATCCGGAGGCACTCCTCGACGAAGTCGGCGATGAGCGCGCCGTTGCCCCGCAGTTGCACCTGCAGCTCGGGGCGCTCGCCGATCAGCTGGAACGCCGCGGCCAGGAGCCGGACCGTCGTCTCCTGGCCGGCCGAGAAGAGGTTGGCCGCCACCCGCACCACGTCGATGACCTCCGGGGTTGACCCGTCGGGGAAGGTCGCCGTGGCCAGCGAGGTGAGGACGTCGTGGCGCGGCTCGCGCCGGCGGTCCTCCACGTAGGCCGTGAACCGCTCGTAGAGGAACTCGAGCGGTGAGTGGCCGAGCGAGCCCTTCCCGGTGCTCCCGAGACCCTGGGCGGGCCGGTGACCGCCCTGCAGCTCCTCGCGGAAGGTCTCGTGGTCGGCCTCGGGCACGCCGAGGAGGTCGGCGATGACGGAGAGCGTGAAGGGCCCGGCGAAGTCCTTGATGAACTCGCACTCACCCCGGGCCACGAACTGGTCGATCTGGCGGTCCGCCCGGCGCCACATGAAGTCCTCGTTCTCCTTGAGGCGCTTCGGCGTGATGAGGCGCATCAGCATGCCGCGGTGGGCCTTGTGCTTCGGCGGGTCCATCGTCGTGATCTGGTCGCTGAACGGCAGCTCGTCGCGGTGCTCCTCGATCAGGTCGCTGACGTCCTCACCCTCGAGGGGGACGGGGAAGCCCGGGAACGGCCCGGTCACCGCGTTGCACGACGAGAACGTGGCGGTGTCGGTGTAGACCGAGACGGCCTCGGGGTAGCCCGTGACCATCACGACCCCGTGGTGGGGCTCGCGCTGCACCGGGCACTCGGAGCGGAGATGGTCGAAGTAGGGGTAGGGGTCGACGATCAGCTCGTCGCCCCGGAAGAAGTCGATGCCGTCGAAATCGCTCATGCGCTCTCCTGCCGCGTTGCCATGGCCCTCCCCTTCGGCGGGGGAGAGAATGACGTTCTCACGAGGAGAGAGTACCGCCTCCAGAGGTGGCGGGGCGGCGAGGGTGCCCGCCGGGAGCGAGGCCGGTGGGACCGCCCGGCGGGCGGAGGCTCAGCCCCCCGGTGTGTGGTGGGCGACCAGCTCGATCCAGGTCACGCTCGAGGGTGGGTTCGTGACCCCGCCCTCGACGAGAGCGGCGCCGAGGCGCCCCTCCATGAACCTGGCCTGGTGCTCGGGGGTGTCCCAGATCTCGGTCACCACCAGGTGACCGTTCTCGTTGAGCCCGGCCGCATGCACCTGCAGACCGTCGGGCCAGTCGCCGCTCCCGGTCGCCGGGTCGATACCCAGCGCGGCATTGACGGCGTCGTATTCCTTGGTGGTCACGCCTTCGAATTCGAGGATCAGCTGTGCCGGCATGTCGTTCCTCCGTCTCGGATGCATCCAGGGTCCGCCAGTATGCCCGCGCCACCTCCCCGTCGCCTGTGGGCCGCCGAGGGTCGCGGGCCGGCGGCCGGCCCGGGTCAGTCCATGCTGCCCGGGTCAGTCCGCCCGGCCCGGGTCAGTCCACGCCGGCCGAGCCGGACGCTGCCCGGCCGCCTGTGTGCCGCGCCTCTCTCAAAACTCTAAACGCGCCGGTGGATACTTTTTGCAAACGCCCGGCGCCTTCCCCCCCACGACCGGGGCACCGCCGGCAACCCGTCAAGCGGATGCTCCGCCGGCCGCCGGCACTGCCCCGTAGGGCTCCAGGTCGATGCCCGGGTAGCGCTCCGCCACGCCTTCGAGCGTCTCGGGCGACCAATAGGGGTCGCCGGGACGGGGGAACCCGAAGAGGTCGCGTTGGCGCACCGTGCACTGCGGCAGGAATTTGGCCCAGCGCTCGGGCGACTGCTTCGGCCAGGCCATCTTCCCGCCCCAGGTGGTCCCGCGGGATTGGAAGTCGGCGAGCAGGGAGAAGCGCGACCGGCCCGCACCGGTCATCTCCGACCCCCGGTGCAGGATGTCGGTCCGGTAGACGAGGAGGCTCCCCGCCGGGCCGGTGCAGGCCACCTCGGCCTCGGCCAGCTTCCCGAAGGGCACGTACAGCGGCGTGTACGGGACGTCCCTGCCGTCCTCGTAGGGCACGATGCAGGTCGGCCCGTCCTCCTCCGTCACGTCGGACAGGTAGACGAAGGTCGTGAGCTGCTGGTAGCGGGGCTCAGGGCGGGGCACCACCAGGCTGTGACTCCCGTAGTCGCGATGCAGGGGCTGGTCGTAGTTCACCGCACCCGCGTACTTGGCCCACAGCTCGACCTTGTAGAGATGGAGCTCCGTCGTCTCCAGGTAGCGCTCGGCCATGTCGACCAGGTCCGGGTGGACCGCCAGCCGGTTGAGGTCCCACGAGCGGTAGGGGAACTCCTCCACGCCGGCGAACTGGCTCGCCGCGAGGCGCCCGAACTGGCCCGGGTCGGCGAAGTAGTCGTCCGGGCGGGGGAAGTGCAGCCAGAGGGCGTCGTGGGCCGCCGCCAGCTCCTCGTCGCTCAAGAAGCCCTCCATGAGCGAGAAGCCGCGCTCGCGCACCTCGGCGAGAGTGGCGTCGGAGACCCGCATCGGCAGGCACCTTACGCGAGCCGTTGTCCCTGTGAGCCGGCGTGACGGCGCGCCTACGCTCGCCCCATGCGCGCCGTCGTGTTCGACATGGCCGACCCGGAATTCCCCGCCTCCCTGGCCGAGCTGCCCGAGCCCGAGCTTCCGGGGCCGTCGTGGGCGCGCGTCGCCGTCACGACCGGTGGGATCTGCGGCAGCGACCTCCATCTGTTCGCGCACAACACGGGGTCCTCCCCCACCCTGGCCTCCATCGGCACCTTCCCCTTCGTCCTCGGCCACGAGACGGCAGGCCGCGTCGTCGAGGCCGGCGCCAATTGCTCCGTCGCCACGGGGACGCGGGTGGTCATCGACCCCTGCATCCCCTGCCTGCCCCGCGGGATCGACCCGCCCTGCGCCAACTGCGCCCGCGGCTGGACGTCGTCCTGTCTGAACCTGGACAGCCGTGTCGTCAGCTCGGGGCGGACGCTCGGCTACACCCAGGACCTCGGCGGCGGCTGGGCCGACAGCGTGCTGGCCCACGACTCCATGCTCCACCCGATGCCCGACGGCATCGAAGACCGCGGGGCCAGCCTCTACGAGCCGGTGTCCATCGCCTGCCACGGGCTCATGCGGGCCGGGCCCGTCGACGGCGAGCCCGTGTTGATCGTGGGTGCCGGCATCATCGGCCTGGCCTCGCTGGCGGCGCTGCGCGGGCTCTTCCCCCATTGCTCCGTGACGGTCCTCGCCCGCCACCCGCATCAGGGCGAGGCGGCTGCGGCCTGCGGGGCGGACCACGTCGTGCTGGGCGATCCCGACAACGGCCACTGGGAGGAGCTGGCGTCGCTGAGCGGCGCCCGCGTCGTCGGGCGCAAGCGGCACCAGATGCTGATGGGCGGGTTCCCCTACGTGATCGAGGCGGTGGGGTCGCCGGGGTCGGTCACCGAGGCGCTGCGTGCGGTCGCCCACCGCGGCACCGTGCTGCTCCTCGGGACGGCCGGGATCAGCGAGGTCGACCTCACGCCGCTCTGGTACAAGGAGGCGGCCCTGGTCGGCTCCATCGACCACACGGTGGACGCCCACTCCGCACCGGGCCTCGCCGGCGGTCCCGATCGGCACTCGGTCGACCGGGCGCTCGACGTGCTCGCCGCGGGGCTCCTGCCCGACTCCGTGGTCGTGACCCATGAATTCGGGCTCGAGGGGTACCGCGAGGCCGTCGAGACGGCCATCGACCGCCAGACCTCACACGCGATCAAGGTCGTGTTCCGGCCCTGAGCGGTTCACGGCGCCCCGTCCCGCGCCGTGACCGGGTTTCGACCCTGCCGCGACGGTCCCGTCTGCTAAGGAAGCGGCTGTGTCACACGGCGCCCGGGTCCTCGCCCGGCGGTCCCGCTTCGTCCGCTTCGGCGTCCCGGCCGTCCTCGCCGCCCTGGCCGCCCCCGTGGGCGCCGGACTGGTGCCCGCGGCAGGCACGGCGGCCTCCGGCGCGACGCCGGCTGCCGCCTCCGCCCCGGCCCCGGCTGCGCCCGCAACCGCCGCGACCCCCGGGCCGCGTCCGGCCTACCGCTGCCTCTTCAACGTCAACACCGAGGCCTTCACCGGCGCCTACGGCACCGCCTCGGCCATCGGGTGGTTGGGCGATTACAACAGCGTGATCACCTGCCTCGGCGGCACCTTCGTCGTCCAGGACGGCCCCGACGGGTTCTTCCAACAGGACGGGTTCGGCATCTACGACGGGCAGCGCACCACCTGGGCCGACGCCGACGGCTACCTGCCCGCACAGGTGACCACGTTCACGACCCGGGGTGCCTCCGTCGCCATCACCGAGTTCGCCGACCGGGTGGTCCTGGGCGGCGACCCCTACGTCGCCGTCTACAGCCGCGTCCGCATCGCCAACCCCACCACCCACCCGGTGACCGCCGACCCGCTGGCCTCGGCCGAGCTCGTCCCGCTCGACACCGCGGCCGACACGGTCCCCCCGCACCACGCCGTCGACCACGACTACGTCGTGCTCTCCGACCGCTTCGGCACTACCGACGCCTGGCCGAGCGACCAGGTGCTCGCCGGGGCGGGCGGCTTCGACGAGCACTTCGCGCACATGCGCGCCTTCTGGACGGCTCAGCTGGCCGGCATCGCGCGGATCAGCGTGCCCGACCCCTCGCTCGTCGACGCTTACGACGGCGGCTTCATCTCGACCCAGATCATCCGCAGCGGGAACGACCTGGACTCCGGCGTCAACGGGTACGAGAGCGAGTACAGCCACGACGTGGTGGGGATCCTCACCAACCTCTTCACGCAGGGCTCCTTCACCGACGCCCATGCGCTCCTCACCGAGGCGGACAAGGTCGTCGGGGCCCAGGGCCAGTACGTCGATGGCCTCTGGACCCTCTCCGTGCCCTGGGCCGTGTACCTCCTCAAGACCGGGGACACCGCCTTCGTCCGCCAGAATTTCTCCACGGGGGACGCCGCGCAGCCGAGCCTCGAGGACGCCGCGCACGCCGTCGCGGCGGACCGCACGGGACCGATGGGGACCATGGAGGCCACCGACGACATCGACACCCAGGGCTACTGGACCACCGACGACTACGAGGCGCTCCTCGGACTGGCCGCCTACCGCTTCATCGCGGCGAAGCTGGGCGACGCCGGCGAGGCGTCCTGGGCCACGACGGAGTACGCCAGCCTCCTCGGGGCGACGAACACGGTGCTCGGTCAGACCATCACCGGCAACCACCTCGACTACCTGCCCTGCTCCCTGACCCAGCCCAACACGGCCAACCGCTGCGCCAACCCCAAGGACGCCAACTGGACCTCGCCCTTCGCGAACTGGGCCTGGGAGGGCTCGCTCCTGGGCGCCCCGCTGAGCGGCCCCGGCCAGACCCTGATCGACGCCACCTATGACTACGGGTTCGGCCGGCTGCGCGGCCTGCTGCCACCGGACACGGCCGGCGGCTTTCCCGGCGAGTACTACTCGAGCGGCTACAACGCGGCCATGGGAGAGGCCGGCCTGGCCGGTGCGGACCACCGCGACCAGGGGATCGTGAACTACGAGTTCATGATCGCCAACAGCCAGAGCGGTCCCCTGTCGTGGTGGGAGAGCTCGGGCCCCCCCGACCCCGGCTCGCCGTGGGTGGGCCGGCATCCCGCCACGGGTCAGGGTGCGTCGCCCCACGCCTGGGGCATGGCCGGAGCCAACAAGGTGCTGCTGGACTCGCTGGTGGCCCAGCGGTCGGACGGGTCACTGGTGGTCGGGCGGGGCGTGCCGCCGGCGTGGCTCGCCCGGGGCACGCCCATCTCGGTGAGCAACTTCCCGACGACGGGCGGCCGGCGCATCGGTCTCAGCATCTCGTCGTCGGGCCGCTCGGTCTCGCTGACCCTGCGCGGCCCTCGGCCGTCGGGACCGGTCCTGTTCCAATTGCCGTCCTTCGTCGGCAACCTGGCCGGCGCCAGCGCGGGCACCGTCGACGGGGCGACCGGGACCGTCACCCTGGCCCCCTCCGTCCGGACGGTCACGGTCACCCTGCGCCGGGCTCCCTAGAGGCTGGGCTCCCTAGAGGCTGGCCTCCCGAGAGGCTGGGCTCCCGAGAGGCTGAATCTGGTCCATTTGGCCCATGCGGCAACGGGGCGTCCTCCCTACCCTGACAAGGGGAACCCAGCGTGCCGGGGCACCGCTCCGCCGTACCGCTCGTGACCTTGGGGGGGAATTGGATGGAACCTGCGGCTCGCGTCGTGGACGGCCGCTCAGGGAGGGCTGACGCGCGGCGGCACCACGAGAGCCGCCGGGCCGGGTCGCGGCCCGTTTCGGGGTCCCCCGCCGTCCCGCTCCAGGTCGAGGTCGTGGTACCGGTCTACAACGAGGCGACCAACCTGGAGGCCAGCATCACGCGGCTGCGCGCCTACCTCGACCGGTCCTTCCCGTTCCGCACCGTGGTGACGATCGCCGACAACGGCAGCACGGACGGCACCGCGCTGGTGGCCCAGCGCCTGGCCTCCACCCTCGACGGCGTGCAGGCCCTGATCCTCTCCCGCAAGGGCCGCGGCTACGCCCTGCGGGTGGCCTGGTCGGCCAGCGAGGCCGAGGTGGTGGCCTACATGGACGCCGACCTCTCCACCTCCCTCTCCGGCCTGCTCCCGCTCGTCGGTTCGGTGCTCTCCGGGCACAGCGACCTGGCGGTGGGCACCCGGTTGGCCCGGGGATCCCGGGTGGTGCGGGGCCCCAAGCGCGAGCTCATCTCCCGGGCGTACAGCCACATCGTGCGGTTGTCGCTGCGCAGCCACGTCTCGGACTTCCAGTGCGGGTTCAAGGCCATGCGGCGCGAGCGCGCGCTACAAATCCTGCCGCTGGTCGACGACAACGAGTGGTTCTTCGACACCGAGCTGATCGTGACGGCCGAGCGGCTCGGTGTGCGCATCTCGGAGACCCCGGTCGAGTGGACGGACGACCCCGACTCGTCCGTGGACCTCGTGCGCACGGCACTGGACGATCTGGGTGGGATCTGGCGCGTCGCGCGCCGCCGCAGGCTCGAGCGCGTGCGGGCCCGCGTCCCCGCCGAGCAGAACCAGGCCACGGCCGATCAACTGCTCTCCTTCGCCGGGGTGGGCGTGCTGAGCACCTTGAGCTACCTGCTGCTGTTCGCGGCGGCCTGGCCCACCCTCGGGCCCTGGCTGGCCAACGCCGTGGCCCTCGCCTTCTGCACGCTGATCAACACGGCCCTGCACCGCTCCCTCGCCCGGCGCGCGACCGCGACCGCGGGCGCGGCCGGGGGCCTCGGGCGACCCTCGTTCATCACGGTGATCGCCGTCCTCTACGGCGTCAGCCTGGTGGCCACCACGGCCGCCATCGCGATCGCCACGACGGTGGCCGGGCCCTCCCTGGTCGGCGACGCGCTGGCCGCCACCATCGCCAGCTGCGCCGCCGCCCTGCTCCGGTTCTCCCTCCTGCGCGGTTGGGCCTTCCCTCCGCCCGCCCCCACGCCGGCGCCGGGTGCCCTGACCGTCCCCTCCGCCCCGCGGTGACCGGGCTCATCGACGCGCCGGCGTCGCCCTCCCCCGCCGACGCCCCGCCCGACCAGGTCACAGGGCCCGACCAGGTCACCCGGCCCGTCGCGGCGCGTCCGCCGGCTCACGAGCGCGCCCTCAAGGACCTGGTGCCCCGCGGCCGGCCCCTCCTGCGCCCCGCCGCCTACTACCTCTTCTCCCGGGTCGCCGTCACGGGCGCGGCCCTGGTGGCCACCTCCATCATCCCGAGACTGCGGGTGATCCACGCCTTGGGCTCCGTCTGGGACGGCCGCTGGTACCTGCTGATCGCCCAGCACGGCTACCCGCATCACCTGTTCAACGAGGGCGACGGGAGCCGCTGGGCCTTCTTCCCCGGCTTCCCGCTGGCCGTGCGCGCCCTGGCCGTCGTCACCCGCCTCAGCCTGCCCGACGCCGCGGTCGTCGCCGCGTTCGTGTTCGGGCTCACCTCGGCGCTCGCCATCTGGCTGGCCGTGCGGGAGGTCTTCGGCCCCCGGCTAGCCGATCGGGCCGTGCTGCTCTACGTGTTCTGCCCGACGGCCTACGTGCTCTCCCTGGCCTACGCCGAGGGCCTCTTTCTGACGGCGGCCGCCACCTGCCTCTTCGCCCTCTCCCGGCGCTATTGGTTCACGGCGGCCCTGTGCGCCTGCGTCGCCGGCCTGACCCGCAATGCCGGCGTGGTCGTCGTCCTCGCCGTCCTGGTCACCGCGGTCCCGGCCGCCTGGCGCGGGCGGGCGTGGCGCCCCGCCGTCGCCGCGCTGGTCGCCCCGCTCGGCCTCCTTTCCTTCATGGCCTACGGGTGGGCGCTGGTGGGCACGCCGGTGGCCTTCCTGTCCGCCGAGCGCTTCTGGCAGGGCCAGCACTTCGTCTGGTTCCTCGCCCCCATTGACGCCCTCGTCGCGGCCCTGCACCAGGGCCCGGGGGCCGCCGCCTTCCTGCCCGACGCCATGGCCGGCGCCGCGCTGGTCCTCGGGTTCGTGGGGATCTGCCTCCTCGACCGGATGGGGCGGACCGTGCGCACCGTCGGCGGCGCGCTCGCCGCCGTGCCCGCCAGCTGGTGGGTCTACACGGTGGGGGCGCTGCTCGTCGCCTACAGCGCGTATTTCACCGACAGCATCCCGCGCTACACCATGGCCGCCTTCCCGCTCTTCGTGGCGTTCGCCTGGAAGCTGCCCCGCTCCATGGAGGGCGCCGTGGTCGGCGTGATGGCGTGCCTGCAGGGCGCGCTCTTGGTGGCGGTGCTGAGCTCCGCCGTGCACCCCATCATGGCGCCGCTCCTCCCCTGACGGGCGTCCGCCACAACGGTCCCCGCCGCCGGCGCCGCGGTCAGGCGCCCGTGCCGTCCCACTCGGACAGGGGGGCACACTGCCACCGCCACACGTCCTGGCGGATGCGCCCCGGCAGCTCGATGCGGCCGTTGGCCCACCGCAGCAGCTCCCACGGGTCGTCCCCGGGCCCCACGGCGTGCCAGGGAAACAGCCGGGCCAGGACCTCCGCGGCGAGCCGCGCGTCCGCCGCGAAAACAACCCCGAGCCCGCGGGCCGCATCGTCGCCGTGCACGAGGAGCTCGTCGCACGCCATGGCGGCGAAGCCGGAGGGATCGGGCGAGCCGAAGGGGTGGAACCCCCGCGTGTCGGGTGGTGCCGTGTCGACGCCGGCCGCCAGCGCCTGCGCGGCGGCCGTGAGGCTGGCGAGGAGACTCTCGTTGGCGGCGTCGGGGAGGACCTTCACCTCGAACGCCGCGTTCTGTGGGCCGCTCCAGAGGTCGACCGAGTACCACAGGGGCGCCTCGGCGGCGTGCGCCACGACGGAGGCCACCGTGAACTCGAGCCCGGGCACCGGCACGGTCCAGTCGCGGCCGAGGGCCGGCTCGAGCGCGCCCCGGCACAGCGCGGCGGCGGCCCGGACGTCGTCTCCCGTCACGGACGCCACGCTACCGAGACCGGGCTCGGCGCGTCCTCGTCATCACGTCGCCCACCAGGCCAGTGGGGCACTTCGGCACTGGTGCCCGGACCAGGGTCCCTGCCAACATGGGGGCGTTGCGCCTTCGGTGCGCACGGTCGCCGGTCGCCGGTCGCCGGGTCGGGGCTGGTGGCTGGGCCGGAACGGGGAGATCGACGTGGGAGCGGGAACATCGGCGGGATCAGGCGCAGGGGCGGCAGCGGAGGGCTCCACCGCACGATCACAATGGACCTTTGGGCCCAGCAAGCAGGCCCGAGCACGGGTGCTCCACTAAGCGATGGAACCGGCACACAGCTCCGGAACCCGCGGGCAACGCGGCGTCATCGACGCCGCCACGCTCTACCTGTGCCGCCAGGGGCCGCGCTGGGTGGTCGTGATCGAGTCACCCCGTGTCTCCCGGGCGGTGCGCCTCCGCCATGCGGGCAGAGACCCCTACGACGCGCGGTTCGAGCTCCTCAACGCGGCTCGGCGGGCGTGCCCGGATGCGTCCATCTTCTGTACCGACGGTGCCATCGAATCGGCCGACTACGAGTGGCGCCTCGAGATGCGCGGCGTCGAGGGGCAGCCCGGAGATCTCGGGGTGGCGCTGCACGAAGTGCTGGCCGCCGAGCCCCCGCATCTCGCCCGCTCGGCCCAGCAGCAGACGGGTCGGCGCTGCCATTGGGGACTGAGCCCAGTGGTCTCGGGCCGGCCCCGCGCCTTCTGACCGTTTGGTAACCGTCGCACCCGGCACTGGGGCCGTGCCGCAGAAGGCCGGGCGCGTCGTTTCGTAGGCACGATGCAAAACGGACGCAAAACAATCGTGGCACTTGGGCGTTGGATTAAGTACTCTCGCCGTTGACCGCACCACCCGGGCGGTCGGAGAGGTCAGGTATCCCCCCAATGTCCAGTCCCTCTGTCCGCACCCGCGCGCTGCTCGTCGGGATGTTCAGCCTCGCCGTCGTGGTGGCCCCGCTGTCGGTGGCGGCGGCGTCACGGCCGGCGAGCATTCCCACCCCCTCGCACACGGTGCGGCCGTTCCTCGCCGAGTCACCACGGACCTTCCCCCCGGCCCAGGACACGTTCACCGTCAACACGACCAACGACACCGACGCCTCCAACCCGGCCAGCGGCGTCTGCGCCGACGGCACCGGTGCCTGCTCCATCCGCGCCGCGCTCGACGTCGCCAATGCGATCAACCAGACGGTGACCATCAACATCCCGGCGGGGTACTACCAACTCACCATCGGTGAGCTCGACGTGACGGATCCGGCCGGCGTCCAATTCCTCGGGGCCGGGGCGCTCAGCACCACCATCGTCGGAGCGGGAAGCAACGACGTGCTCGACATCGACACCGCGGCTGCGGCCTCATTGGGCGGCTTCGGCCAGCTGACCAACGTCACGCTGAGCGGTGGCGAGGGTGTGTCGGTCAACAGCTCGAACGGCACCTTGGAGCTGAGCGGAGCCGGGATCACGGGATCCTCCGGCGCCACCGATGGGGGCGCCGTCTACAACAACGGCCAGTTCTGGGCCACGAACAGCGGGTTCACCAACAACTCGGTGGCGAATGACGGTGGCGCCATCTACAACGAGGACGGCTCTGTTCGTCTGAGCGGGGACTTCTTCGCGGGCAACACCGCCGACGACGGTGGAGCCCTCTACAACCAGGACGGCCCGGTCGCCATCGACTCCTCGACCTTCACCGCCAACTCGGCCAGTGACAATGCAGGGGGCGCGATCTACTCCGACGACCAGACCGAGGTCACCAACGACGACTTCGCCAACAACACGGCCAACGACCCGACCGGCACGGGCGAGGGTGGCGCCATCTACACCGACTACGGCCTGAGCGCCATCAGCGGCAGCACCTTCACCTCGAACACGGCAATCGGTGGGGACGGGAACGGCTACGGCGGTGCCGTCTACAACGACGGCGGCCTGTCGTCCGTCACCAGCGACAGCTTCAGTGGCAACTCGGCCTCCGGCACAGCCTTCGACAATGAGGGTGGAGCCTTCTACGACGACAAGCCCGGCGTGACCATCTCGCAGTCGATCTTCTCGGGCAACACCGTCACCGACGGGTTCGGCGGGGGGATCAGCGAAGAAGGCGACGGGCTCAATCTCGCCGGCGACACCATCACCGGCAACAACGCGCTTGCGACCCCGTCGGAGACCGGACAGGGGGGCGGCGTCTACGCCGACGACTCGACCAACATCTCGGACTCGACCATCAGCGGCAACCACGCCGACTCCGGCGGTGGCGGCCTGTACCTCGACGACGGCATGATCCTGAACAGCTCACTGGTCTCGGGGAACACGTCGAACCTCGGTGCGGGGGTCTACTCCGACTGGGTCGTCCAGTCCACCGGCTCAGCCATCGTCGACAACACTGCTTCGGGTTCCTCCGACGCCGGGGGTGGCGTCTACCTGTCCGCCGACAGCAACACGCAGAACCACGTTGACTTCGACGCGGTGACCGTGGCCGGCAACGTGGCCGACACCGGTGCCGGGTTCGCCCTCGCCAGCTCGAGCACCCCGGGGCAGAACGGCGGCGGGACGCTGAGCAACAGCACGGTGGCCGACAACCGGACGCCGGGCGGGACCGAGCTGGACTGCTCCCTCGTCGGCCCGGCACCCCAGGGGCTCCCCCTCGGCTCGGCCGGTGGCAACGTCGTCGGCGACACGAGCTGCGGCTTCGTCACCACGTCGGACCGCCAGGGCGCCGCAGCCCAGGGCTACTGGATGACCGCCACGGACGGCGGCATCTTCAACTACAACGCCGGCTTCTTCGGCTCCATGGGCGGCAAGCCGCTCAACAAGCCGATCGTCGGCATGGCCCACACCCCGGGCAACCAGGGCTACTGGGAGGCGGCCTCTGACGGCGGCGTCTTCAACTTCGGTGACGCCGGCTTCTTCGGCTCCATGGGCGGCAAGCCGCTCAACGCTCCGGTGGTGGGCATCGCCTCCACACCCGACGGTCAGGGCTACATCGAGGTGGCCTCCGACGGCGGCGTCTTCAACTTCGGTGACGCCGGCTTCTACGGGTCCATGGGCGGCCAACACCTCAATGCACCGATCGTCGCCATCGCCGTGACGCCCGACGGCCGTGGCTACTGGGAGGTGGCCTCCGACGGTGGCATCTTCAACTTCGGTGATGCCGGCTACTACGGCTCCATGGGTGGGAAGCCGCTCAACAAGCCGATCGTCGGCCTGGCGGCGGCGACCGACGGGGCCGGGTACGACGAAGTGGCCACCGACGGTGGTGTCTTCAACTTCGGATCTGCGGGCTTCTTCGGCTCGGCCGGAAACCTGCACCTCAACTCCCCGGTCGTCGGCATCGCGACCGCCCCGGACAACCAGGGTTACTGGACCTTCGCCGCCGACGGCGGAGTCTTCAACTACGGCACGGGTTCCTTGTTCAAGGGCTCGGCCGGAAACCTGCACCTCAACAAGCCGGTCGTCGGCGGCGCTGGCACCTGATCGGCGCACGGCCTGCGTGCGGGCGCCTTCGGGTGCTCGCACGCAGGCACGGCACGCGGTGATTCAGGGCACCCCCACGGGCGGGGTGCCCTTGACGCTGGTGCGGTACATCTCGCGGCGCACACCGCTGTAGTCGTTCAGCGCGTTGTGCATCGTGCAGCGGTTGTCCCAGATGGCGAGCGTGTGGACGGCCCAGCGCAGCCGGCAGGTGAAGTTCTCGTTGATGCTGTGGCGGTGCAGGTGCGCCAGCAGCGCCGCCGACTCCTCCTTCGTCCAGCCCTCGAAGCGGGTCGTGTAGACCGGATTGAGGTACAGCGCCCTCTTGCCCGTGACCGGGTGGACCGTCACGGCCGGGTGCACGTGCTCGGCGTAGGCCTCGGGCGACGGCGCGATGGCCATGGAGGTGAAATCCTTGACCTGGTCGAGCAGGCCCCCCGTGCCGTAGGCCAGGCCGGCCGAGTGCACGGCACGTAGGCCGTCGAGCGTCGCCCTGAGCCCGTGTGAGAGCGAGTCGTAGGCCAGGTACTGGTTGGACCAGAGGGTGTCTCCCCCGTGGTCGGGCACGTCCCAGGCGTGCAGCAGCGTGTAGGCGGGGGGAGCGGGCAGGTAGCTCAGGTCGCTGTGCCAGGCGTTGGCGAAGTTCAGGACGTCCGTGGGCTCCTTGATCACCCGGATCACGTAGGGACGATCCTCCAGCGGGTCGACGAAGGGCGTGACGTCCCGGCCACCCAGCAGCTCGGTCACGCGCTCGAGGTCGTCCAGGCCGAGGTCCTGCCCGGGCAGGAAGACGACGAGGTGGTCGGCCAGGGCGCGGCGCAGCTCGTCCAACTGGGACGCCTCGGACACCCGGGCCAGGTCGAGTCCGGTGACCGTGGCGCCCAGGGCGCCGGCCACCGGCGCCACCGTGAGCGTCGCCCGCCCGACCGTCGTCACCTCGTGGCCAGGCTCATGGAAGGGGATCAGGCCAGGCCGAGGAGCTCGGCCCCGTTGCGCCAGAAGAAGCGCTCCCGGGTCGACTCGTCGAACCCGGCCACGGCGTCGCCGAAGGCCTCGAAGGGCCGCTTCCCGCCCTCGGGGTGCGGGTAGTCCGTCGAGAACATGAACAGCTCCGGCCCGCACTGTTCGAGGAGCCAGGCCGTGTCCTCGAAGGGGAAGGGGGTGAAGCGCACCTGGCGCCGGAGGTACTCCGAAGGGAGCAGCGTCAGCTCCCCCAGCGCCGGTTCGAACTTGGAGAACGAGCGCAGCGCGTGGTCGACGTTGCGCAGGAGGCCCGGCACCCAGCTCGCCCCGAGCTCAATGGCCGCCCCGCGCAGCTCCGGGTGCCGCTCGAAGACGCCGTCGAGCGCCATGCAGGCGAGGAAGCGCTCCGGTGAGTGGTGGAGCACGGGGAAGTCCTTGGACCGCAGGTTCTCACCGCCACCGAGCCAGTCCTTGGGCCGGGGCCGGCCGTTGTTGTGGAACGACCTCGGCAGGAGCTTCCCGCCGCCGACGTGGAGCACGAAGGGGACGCCGGCCGCGGCCAGGCAGGCCCAGACCGGTTCCAGGTCGACATGGGTGGGCGAGAAGTCCCCGGGGGCATCGGAGGGGACCCAGAGGGCGGCCACGCCGGCCTCGAGCGCCTCCTCCAGGGCTGACAGCGCCCGCTCGGGATCGTTGAGCGGCAGGTAGCCCACCGCCTTCAGGCGCTGGTCGGGGGCACAAAATGCGGCCATGGCCCGGTTCAGGGCCCCGGTACCGCCGTAGAGCACGTCGGGATCCTTGTTCCGGGAGAAGTGGGCAAGCGCGAAGGTCGGGAAGACGAGCTGGGCCTCTATCTGGAGGGCGTCGAGCACCCGGGAGCGCACCTCGGTGTCGAGGGCCCCCGGGGCCATCCAGCCCTTGGGACCCTTGAGCACCTCGGGCCCAATGTCCTGGTGGCGGTGGGTTTCCCAGAGCTCGGGCAGGCCCGCCATGAGCTCGGCCGCCCCGGCGCCCGCTCCCTCCAGGCCGAGCGAGCCCAGCCGGTCCCGCAGCTCCGGATCGGCATACCCGCCCAGCCACTCGGGCGTCTCCATGAGGTGACTGTCGGCGTCGAAGATCGCAGTTTCCACGTGGCCCCCCGCAGTGCAGGTCGTCAGCTACAGCGTAGACCCGGCCCGGCCGACAAAGAGGCTGTGTCCTACCGCGGAGCCCACCAGCCGGCACAGGGGGTACACCCGGGCCGCAATCGCCAGCCCGTACCATCGTGGCCATGGTGATCGTCGGTACCCCGGTGCCGACCTCGGACCGGCCCGAGGCACTCCAGGCGGGGCCCGACCCCCCATCCCTCCCTGGTCTTTCGAGCCCGGACGTCGGAGACCGGCCCCCGCGGCGCCCATGGTGGCGGCGACCCGATCGCCCCGCCTGGTCGGTGCCGGCGCGGGCCGGCATCTTCGGGCTGGCCGCGTTCCTCTATACCTGGGACCTGGCGCGCGTCGGCGTGGGCAACCCGTTCTACGCCGCCGCGGTGAAGAGCGGGACCCAGAGCTGGAGGGCCTTGTTCTTCGGCTCGCTCGACCCGGGCTCGTTCATCACCGTCGACAAGCCTCCGGCGGCGCTCTGGGTGATGGAGCTCTCCGGACGCATCTTCGGGTTCTCGTCTTGGAGCATGCTGCTCCCCGAGGCCCTGGCGGGCGTGGCCACGGTCATGGTGCTCTTCCACCTCGTGCGGCTCTGGTACGGCGAGCCCGCCGCGGTCTTGGGGTCGTTGGCGTTGGCGCTCACACCCGTGGCGGTGGTCGTCTTTCGCTACAACAACCCGGACGCCTTCCTGACCCTCCTCCTCTTGCTCGCCGCCTGGGCCGGCTGGCGGGCCATGGAGACCGGCAAGACGTCCGGGCTCGTGCTGTCGGGCGCGCTCGTCGGGCTCGCGTTCCTCACCAAGTCCCTCGCTGCCCTCATTGTGGTGCCGGCCCTCTGCTTGGCCTACCTGTGCTGCGGACCGCCACACCTGGCCCGGCGCATCGGCCAGCTCGGCTGGGCCGCGCTGGCCCTCGTCGTCTCGAGCGGATGGTGGGTGGCCATCGTCGAGCTGTGGCCCAAGGGCGCTCGCCCCTACATCGGCGGCAGCACCGACAACTCCACCCTGAACCTCATCTTCGGCTACAACGGCTTCTCACGGTTCACGGGATCGGGTAAGCCTTTGCTTGTCGACGGCGGCCAGGGGCTGCTCCGGGTCTTCGACACCGCCTTGGGCGGCCAGATTTCCTGGCTCATCCCCCTCGCCTTCGTCGGCGCCGTCGGCGGCGTCCGCCTGGCCCGAGGCCGCGAGCGCACCGACCCAGAATGGCGCGGATGGGTCCTGTGGGGGCCTATCCTCCTCGCCTACCTCGCGGTCTACGACGACGCCAGCGGGATCTTCCACCCCTATTACACCGTCGTGATGGCCCCGGCGGTGGCCGCCCTCGCCGGGGCTGGGACGGTGGCCCTGTGGCGCCTGGGGCGACAGTCGCTCCACTGGGCATGGGTGCTTCCGGCCGC
This sequence comes from uncultured Acidimicrobiaceae bacterium, assembly GCA_963826835.1. GTDB lineage: Bacteria > Actinomycetota > Acidimicrobiia > Acidimicrobiales > RAAP-2 > Bog-473. The sequence goes on along the minus strand of CAWGYK010000010.1, from coordinate 122,397 downwards.
TGTCGTGGGTACCGTGGCCTGGGCCGACGTCCTGCTCACCCGAACGAGCGACTATGACCCGTGGCTCGGACCCACGGTCACCGTCACCGGGGTCGCGGCTGCGCTCATCCTCTTCCTCTTCATGACGCGGCGGCTCGACGTCCGCTGGCTCGGGTTCGCTGCCGGAGCGGTGGCCGTGGCGTCCGTGCTCGCCGGACCGGGGGCCTATTCGCTGACGACCCTGGGCACCGCGACCGGCGTGGACCCAAGGGCGGGGCCCACGCCGAGCATCGGCCGTGTCGAGGCGGCGTTGGTGAGCGGGGGGCTGGTCGACTATCTCGAGCGCCACCAGGGCTCGTCCACCTACCTGGTTGCGGTCGACGGCTCCGTGGCGGCCGCCTCGTTCATCCTGCAGAGCGGCCGACCGGTCATCGCCATGGGCGGCTACACGGGCTGGGACCCCGCGCCGACGCTCGGCGAGTTCGAGCACCTCGTGGCGACGAACGGGTTGCGCTACGTGGACATCCCGGACGGCAGAGGCGGATCCGACGGCACTGAGACCACGACGAGCACTGAGACCACGACGAGCGCAGTGGAGGCATGGGTCCACAAACACGGGACCGTGGTGCCCTCGGCGGCGTACGGCGGTCGATCGGGAGCCAGGACCCTCTACGATCTCCATGGCGCTGACCGATGACCCGGTGGGCCTCCGACTGGAGCCGCAGATCGGTCCTGACGTCGCCCTGAGAATCATTCCGATCCCCGTGCTCGGAGGCGGTGGCGCTACCCGGGTCGTCCGGCCCGTGTCCGGAACGTCAGAGGTGCCCCGGGAACGATTCGTCAGGAATGTTCCCGGACACAACAATCCTGCGGCGGACTGGCCCCACAGACAACATTTATCCGGGTCATAACTTTCTCTGACCTGGCGTACAGACCTGGCGGGTCCAATGGAAGCCGTGGAGAGGCCGGGCCGCCCGGACTCAGACGGAGGACCGCAGACATGACCGAGGACCAGAACGAGCAGACGGAAGGCCAGCCGGTGACCGGCCCGGAGGCGGAGACGACTCCGACCCCGGTGCCCGAGACCACGGGGCAGGCCGCCATCCCCATGCCGGCGGCGACTCCGCCGGCCGCGGAAGAGCCCCTCCCGCTTCCCCAGCAACCCGACACACCCCCGATGGGCCTGCCGCAGGGCTCGACGACGCCCGCCGGCTCGACCCCCCCGCAGGGGACCTACGCCATGGGCGCCCTGGCCGGGAACCCCATGCTTGGCGCGGCACCGGCCTCGTCGTTCGGCAGCCCCCCGCCCACCGACCCCGGTGCCCCGGTGTGGCCTGCGCCCCCGGCGCCCGGCGCAGGGACCGGGAGCAGCACCCACCGCGTGCGCAACGGCCTGCTGGCCGGCGCCGCCGCACTGGCCGTCCTCGGGGCGGGCATCGGCATCGGCCACGCCACCTTGGGCAACACCCCGACCACCCAGGCCTTCAGCCCCAGCTCGGGCACGACCCACGCGCCCTCGGGCTCGGGGTCCGGGGGCAACGGGTCGCGTGGCTCAGGGTCCTCGGGCAACCCCTTCGGCAACGGCGGCTTCTTCGGCGGGTCCGGCAACACCGGCGGCTCCGGTAACACGGGCAGCTCGGGCAACACCGGCAGTGGCAACTCGGGGTCGTCCAACTCGTCGGGACCGAGTGACGTGAACGCCATCGCCTCCAAGGTCGACCCCGGCCTGGTCGACATCAACACGACGCTCGGCTACCAGGACGACGAGGCGGCCGGCACCGGGATCGTGCTCTCCTCCAACGGCGTGATCCTCACCAACAACCACGTGATCGACGGCGCCACCAGCATCAGCGTGACCGACGTCGGCAACAAGCAGACCTACACCGCCAGCGTCGTGGGCTACGACCGGACGAAGGACATCGCGGTCCTGCAGCTGCACAACGCCTCGGGGCTCCAGACGGCGACGCTCGGCAACTCGTCCAACGCGTCCGTCGGTGAGGACGTCGTGGGCATCGGCAACGCCGGCGGCACGGGCGGGACGCCCAGCGCGGCCGGCGGGACCGTGACCGCGCTCAACCAGTCGATCACCGCCAGCGACGAAGGCGACGGCACATCGGAGCAGCTCAGCGGCCTCATCGAGACCAACGCGGACATTCAGCCCGGGGACTCGGGCGGCTCGCTGGTCGACACGTCGGGTGACGTGCTCGGCATCGACACGGCGGCCTCGGCCGGCTTCTCGTTCCAATCCAACGACCAGTCCTCGGGCAACCAGGGCTACGCCATCCCGATCGACACCGCCCTCTCCATCGCCCGTGCGATCGAAGCAGGGTCGAGCTCCTCCACCGTCCACATCGGTGAGACGGCGTTCCTGGGCGTGGAAATCAACGCTCAAGGTGCCAGCTCGGGCAGCGGTGGCTCCGGCGGTGGCTTCGGTGGCGTCTTCGGGGGTAACTCCGGGAACACCGGGTCGACGGCGTCCGGGGCATCGGTGGCCGGAACGGTCACCAGCGGGCCGGCCCAGGAAGCCGGCCTCGCCGAAGGCGATGTCATCACCTCGCTCGGCGGCAAGACGATCGGCTCGGCCAACGACCTCACCAACGCCATGAGCGAGTACCACCCCGGCGACAAGGTGACGATCGGCTGGACCGACGGCTCGGGCCAGACCCACACGGCCACCGTGCAGCTTTCCTCGGGTCCCCCGCAATAGACAGCAGGCCGAGGCTGGTGTCCGGCCACACATGGCCGGTCGCCCGCCTCGGGCCGCGTCAGCGCTGGATCAGCTTCAACAACGTGACCAGCGTGGCCAGGACGGCGGCACTGAGTACGCAGATCAGGCCCCAGCCGACGCTGACGTTGGCCACCCCTGACGTCGGCACCTGATTGATCTTCTGGACAATGCGGAACATGTCGTAGATGGCGAGGACCGTGGTCAGGGCGGCCACGACGGCGGTGAATATATCGAGCGCCAGCTCGTCCGAGGTCATCTCGAAGCAGGCGAAGATGACGATGAGGATCCCGCCGATGAAGGTGGCCCACCCGTTGACGCTGATCAGGGTGGACACCACGGGGTCGGTGCCGTTGAACGAGACGTGGAAGTCGGCGATCCCGACGCTGCCGCTCACGTGCACCCAGGACCCGACCGACCCGTACATCAGGGCGATCCCGCACACCCAGAGCAAGAAAACGCCCAGGTTGAACGTGAAGCCGGTGGCCTTCGTCCTCGGGGACGCCGCCCCGGCCGCCATGGGGGCGTAGGGGTTGGCTGACATCCGGCGGCCGGCGGGAGCCGGGGCGGCGTCGGTCTCCGATCCCTGGGGGGCGTCACCGGCCACCGTCCACCCCTTGCCGGCGGTCCAGCGCCGCCGGGCCGTCCAGTTCTGGCCGTCCCAGTAGTTCTGGTCGGTCGGGTTGGAGGGGGTCGGGTACCACCCCGGGGCCTTCGGATTCGATTCCGTCCCGTGCTGGCCGGCATCCTGCTCGGAGAGAACGGACCGGGTCGTCCCGGTGTCTTCCTCGACCATTCTCATCACCTCCGACGAGTCCCCGTCGTGATTGCCCGCCGTCGGAAAGCTAGCGTGGCTCGGGTGAGAGAGGTGGGACTCAGTCCTGGGGACGAGCTGACCGACGACGAGCTGACCGACGACGAGCTGACCGCCCTGGCTCTGGCAGCCGACCCCGATGCGCCCATCGCCGAGGGGGCGGTGCCCATCGGGATCCATCTGGCCCAACTGGGTTGTGCCCTTCCCCTCTGGTACATGCCGCCGGCGGTGCGCCAGGGAGGCCGCCGTTGGAAGGCGCCCTTCGTAATCGCCGTGGTCTCGGCCTTCCTGCTGATCGATCTCATGGGACTCTGCAACACCTACGGGGTTCTCAGCTGGGCCTAGCCGCCTCCCACGACCGCGGACCCGAGCCAGGCCTCGGCGCGGCCAGGGTGATCAGGGTTTCCCCGCGGCGATCCAGCTCTTGATCCGGGCGTCGCTGATCCGTCGCGCCGTCGGCATGCCGGCCCAGGCACGAAAGCGCGCCTTCTCGTCTCCGTTCAGCTTGGAGTAGAGCGTGTCCACGGTCGGCGGACCACTCGGCCCGGACGCGCGGGCACGGCTCCCGCCAGTGCCTCCCCTTCCCTTGTCGATGTAGGGCTTGAGCGCGTCACGAAGCTTTGACGCGTTGGTGGCGCTCAGATCGACCTCGTAGGACTTGCCGTCGAGGGCAAAGTGGACGGTCTCGTCGGCGTCCCCGCCGTCGAGGTCATCGGTCAGCTTCACAATCACGGTCTTTGCCATCTACAGATGGTGGCAGAGCCCTCGACTGCCCACAAAAGGCCGTTTCGCCAGCCTTGGCGAGGGAGTACCAGATGGTGGAAGTGGTCGACGCGACTTCTCCCGGAAGGGCCCGAGGGCCGCCCTCGGCGAGCCGCAGGAGATGCGCAATAAGCCGTCCGGCCGTGATTGGCGACGAGACTGACGGGTAGGGTGGATGTGTCCCGGCGCGCCGGATTTCGACCCCTTTTCCCCCTCCGTCGAATCAGGGCGCGTCGGGGCCTGTCCGCCCACCGTTGCCAAGGAGTGCGCCGCTCGCTCGTGCGGCGACCGACGAGAGTGGTCCGATGCCGCGTCGAAACAATGCACGGAATGACCAGCCCCGCCAGACCGACGACGGCCACCGGATCGCCGGGCTGGGGTCACACTGGCGGGCCGACGGTCACCCGAAGGCTGCCTACGCAAGCCAGGGTGACGCCCTGACGGCGGCGCTCGTACGCAGACAGGAGTCAGGGGTGGAGCTCAACGTCTATCGCTGCGACGTGTGCGCGTCCTGGCACATGGGCAACCCACGGCGCGAGAGGTCCTAGCAGTGGACCCGGACCTCAATGTCGACCGGCCGTCCGGGTCCGCGGACTCGGTCCGACCCGAGGCGCAGTGCCGTGAATGCGGGTTCGACTGGGACGAGGCGAGCTACGAGGTCCTGGTGGGCCAGTGCGTCCGGACAATCGCGGTCTTCGGTGGCGTGCTCTCGCGGATCGACCCGGCGAAAGCGGTCGAACCGGGACTGTGGTCGGCCAATCGCTACGTGTGGCACACCGTCGACGTCCTCCGCTTCGGTACGGAGAGGCTTTGGACGATCAGTGCCGACCCCTCATTCGGGGTCCCGACGTGGGACGAGAACGTGGTGGCCGAGGTGCGCTCCTACGACCAGCTGTCACCCATCGTGGGACTCATCGCCTTGATTTCCGCCACAGACGCGTGGCGCACAGCAGCCTTCGAGGCACCGCACGACGTCACGACACCACACCCTGAGGCCGGTTCCATCTGCGCCTTCGACGTCGTCCAGCGCAACGCGCACGAGGTCTGCCATCACCTCTGGGACGTTCGTCGCGGCATGGACGACTGACCCGCCAGACACCGACGTCCCGGTGCTCAATGGCGCCAACATGCTCAAGGTCAACCTGACCTTGAGCATGTTGCGGCGGCCGGAAGACCGAGTCTTTGGGTGAATTTCGTACGTGTCACCCAAGGCAGCAGCCAGAAAAGAGGTCAACCCCAAGCCGCAAAAGGCCGAAAGCAAGGACAACCAACCGACAATTGTGCCGATCTCCCCAGTTCAGAGGTCCGGATCTGGGCACGAACGGCCGATAACTGACGACGGCTCATCAAAAACCCTGGGACGGTGTTTCCCCGCCTCAGAGCAGGGAGTAGAGTTTTCCCAGGTGGATGGGGTGGACAGGCGGTCCGCTCATTGGAGTGATTTTGGCGACTTGGCGATGTGGGCGATTTCGAGACTCGGACTCTCTGCGCGTAGACGGGCGCGTCCCTCGCCAATTCCTGCGGGCTTCGACCGTTGCATCTACGGGCGGTGCAGACTGCCGGATCCTCCAAGAATCGAGAACCCTTGAGATGACGCACGAGCGAGCAATCTCATTCTTGGCGAGGGTCGAAACCCGATGAGAAGCCGAGGTCTATTCGTACATCCAGTCACTGCAGCTCGGCGGGCGACCCGTCGACAAATCGAAGGTCACGACGAATCCGGGTTCACGCTCATTGAGCTCATCATCACAATCGCCATCCTGCCCATCGTCGTCGGGGCTATCGCCGTCGCACTCCTGTCGGTCCTCAACCTCCAGGGAAGCACCTCCAGCAGGATTGGCGATTCGAACGACGAGCTCGTGAGCGCGTCCACCTTCAACAGGGACGTGCAGAGTGCTCAGGAGGTCGAGACGGCGACGACGCCGGCTTGCGGCACCAGTGGGCAGACGCAGCTCGTGGGACTGGAGTGGGGATTGGACGCGAACGGGAACTACCAAACGGTTGTCTCGTATGTGCTCGTCCCGAACGGCAGCGAGAACTCGCTGTCCCGCCAGGTCTGCACCGCCCCCCCATCCCCACCGTCCAGCACGCCGACCAGCTCACGCGTGGTCTCACACGACGCCGGCACCCCGACCCTGGTCTTCAACCCCACGGGTTTCATGCCCACCAACGCGACGTGGCAGTCGACCCAGGGGCTCTACGGAGTCACCCTCAACATCACGGCGCCCGGCTGCCTGAACACGGGCTTGACGAAGGGATGCAGCTCGTATCCGTACTCACTCAGCGGACTGCCGAGCTCGAGCACATCGACCGGCCAGGCGTCTCAGATCCAGGCGACGCAGAACCCGGCCGGGTGCAACCTGGCCAGCCCCGGGAGCGGCACTTACGCCAGCGAGCTCTGCTTCGCTGACTTCTCCAGCTTCACGAACGCGAACAGCCCCAACTGCCCTGGCGGCGTTGGCCAACCGATGAAGCTGTCAATCGAGGACTCCCCTGACGTGCTGCAGTTCTGCGTTTCCATCTCGGGCACCTCCGGCACCGTGCCCTACGCCATCCCGACCTATTACAACCCCGGCAGCCACGGGTACAACAGCGAGGCCTACCTCGGCAACAACGGCTTCTACACGGGTATCCCCGGCAAGCCGGCGCTCTACCAACAGACGAACGGCGCCTACAACGTCGTCACCTTCACCAACATCGAGGTCACCAACGCCGTCGGTGAGCCCGCCACGGGCTGGACCCTCGTGACGGGCGACGCCGAGTCGACCGACACCCACGAGTGGATGAACTTCACGACCAACCAAACCTGGTCGATCCTCCCGAACACCAGCTTGTCCCTCTACGGCAACTCCTGCTACGACGGCCATGACAGCGGCGACAGCGGCCTGTTCCAGTGGACCGGACTGACCCCCCCGACAACCGCGACGGTGGGTGACCCCGGGAACGGGCCACCGGTCGCTGGTAACGCCACCACGCTGCCCACCCCCACTGGACCGAACTACACCACCGGCGTCTCGTCCATCCTCTGCGAGTCCGACCAGCAGCTGAACAAGACCGGCACCCTGATGCTGGCCAGCCCCGAACCCGCCACCTTGGCCGCGCAGTCGGTGACCGTGACCATGAAGGGCGCGGGCTACGAGGGACTGTTCTTCGGAGTGTTGCTGTAATGAGTCCGGCCTCGTTCCTCAGGCGTGCCGTTGCCAAGTGGCAAGTCAGGAGTTCTCCTTCGGCGCGGGACCGCTACTCCGAGGACGGCGACACACTCGTGGAAGTACTCGCGGCCCTTGTCGTGCTGGGTATCGCCGCCGCGGCGCTGCTCTTCGGTTTCGCCACCTCCATTACCGCGTCAGCCGAGCACCGCAACCTGGCCTCGCTCGATTCGTCGACCAGGATCGCTGCCAACGAAGCCATTGCCGACGTCCAGCAGGAGGCCGGGAACGGGGGGAACAACCCGTTCCTGTGCTCCAGCACCTTCACCCCAACCTTTGACAACCTGACGGGCTCGTACACCGTGACGTACACAAAAGCGTGGTGGAACCCATCGACATCGATGTTCCAGTCGACGTGCCCCTTGAACCCGTCCGGCCAGCCGCAGGACTACGAACCTCAGGAATACACGCTGACGGTCTCCTCGGGTAGCTACAGCACCGTGGTGACCACCGTCATCTACGACCCCTCTGCCCCTCCGCCACCCAATGGCGTGGGCGTGCCGTCCAAGCTTGTCTGGCTCCAGCAGCCGACCGGCGGCACGGTCAACACTCCGGTGACCCCGCAGCCCGAGGTGGCCGTCGAGGACTCGTCGGGCAACATCGTCTCCAGCGACCTCTCGTCGGTGACGCTGAAGGTCTACTCGGGACCGGGCACCTTCTCCACGACGTGCTCCGGAGTCGAGTCGTACGGAGTCGTCCAGTTCTCGGACTGCAGTCTCAACGCGGTTGGGAGCTACGTGATCTATGCGGTCGACCCGAACGTCACGGCGGCGCCCAACATCTCGCTGTCCGTAGCCGCCGCGCCGCCGGCCAAGCTGGTCTTCACGTCGGCTGCCTTCACCGGTACCACCTCCGGTACGGCCTCCAACAGCGCGACCCTGGGTAAGATCACAGTCACCGAGGAGGACGCCTTCGGCGACCCGACCACGGTGGCCGAGACGGTCAACCTCAGCTCGAGCTCCACGGGGACCTACATCTTCAATACCACCAGCGGCGCCACCACGCCCACCGGCGCGACCAGCGTCAGCATCCCGAGCGGTTCCTCGACGGCGAACTTCTACTACGGCGACACCTTGGCGGGATCTCCGACGATCACCGCCAGTGCCTCCGGTCTGGCGACGGGCACGCAGGTGGAGGGCATTAAGGCGGCCGCTGCAGCCAAGCTCGCGTTCACGAGCAGCGCGTTCAGCGCCGGCTCCAGCAACTCCGCGACGAATGCCTTCACGGTCTCGCTGGAGGACACGTTCGGCAACGTGACCACCAAGACGACATCGACGACCGTCACCCTCTCGTCCAACTCGGGCACGGGGAAGTTCGCCGCCACCTCGGGCGGGACCGCGACCACCACCGTGCCGATCCCCGCCAACCAGCAGTCGGTGACCGCCTATTACGGCGACCCGACGGTCGGCACGCCCATCATCACTGCGAGCTCCTCACCGCTGAACCCGGCCTCACAGACCGAGACCATCGTCGCTGCGCCCACCAAGCTCGTGTTCACGACGGGGCCGGTGTCGGGCAACGCTTCCACGAACGCTTCGCTGGGTCCGATCACGGTCACAGAGGAAGCATCGAACGGCACCCCGACGACCGTGGGCATGACCGTGAACCTGTCCTCGAACTCCACCGGGACCTACGTCTTCAACACCAGCAACGGTGCGACCACGCCCACCGGCGCGACCAGCGTGACCATCCCGGGCGGGCAGTCGTCGGTGACCTTCTACTACGGCGACACCAAGGCGGCATCCCCCGTGATCACGGCGGCGGCCACCGGGTTGACCTCAGCCATGCAGACCGAGACCGTCAATGTAGGCCCCGTCGCCGCGTTCACCCTCTCCACCCCGGCCACCCAGATCGCGGGCACCCCCTTCTCCGAGAGCATCACCGCAGTCGACGCGGGTGGGAACACCGTGACGACCTTCAACGGAGTCAACTGCCTGACCTTCAGCGGCCCGGCCAGCTCGCCCAACAACACTATGCCGCTCTATCCAGTCCAGGGCACCTGCCTCACCACGGGTCAGTCCGCGCTCACCTTCACCAACGGCGTCGACAACACGGTCCCAATCACCCTTTACGACGCCCAGACCACCACCTCGTTGAAGGTGGTCGACGCGCTGCTCACAGGGACTTCGGGCAACTTCACCGTAAACGCGGCCGCGACGACGAAGTTCACCCTCTCCACACCCTCCCCCACCGCGGGCACGCAGTTCACCGAGACGGTTACCGCCACCGACAATTACGGGAACCCGACGGCGGGCTACACCGGCAACAAGTGCATCACCTTCAGTGGGCCGTTGAAGTCGCCTAACAACACCGCCCCGGCTTACCCGGGTAACGGTGGTTTCTTCGGAGGGTGCGCAACGGGAGTCTCCCAGGTGGCGTTCAACAACGGCGTGGCGGCACCTCTGATCACCCTCTACGACGCCCAGAACACGACGCTGACCGCGACGGCGACGACCGGGGCCGTCGGCACGAGCGCATCGTTTGCGGTGTCGTCCGGGCCGATGAAGACCCTCACCGTTGCCAATCCGGGGACGCAGGTAGCGGGGGTCGCCTTCAACGTCGCCCTCACCGGCACCGATAACTACGGCAACAACGCCAGCGGAACGTTTAGCCCGACGTTCAGCAACCCGGCGAACTCGCCCAACGGCACCGCTCCGACCTATCCGGGATCGGTGACCTTCACCAATGGAGCCGCCACAGCCAATATCACCCTCTACGACGCCCAGACCACGACGCTAAAGGTCACCCAGGGAGGCGTCAGCGGCACCTCGACCAGCTTCACGGTCAACGCCACCACTGCGACGACGTTGACCGCGACGTCCGGAAGTAATCAGTCCGCCGCGGTCAACAACGTGTTCACCAACCAGCTCGTGGCCACGGCGACGGATACGTACGGTAACGACGTTTCTGGTGTCGTCGTCACCTTCACTGCGCCAAGCACCGGCGCGAGCGCAACGTTCGCGGCGTGTAGCTCCAACCCGCAGGCCTATTCGTGCACCCAGACCACAGGCGCAAACGGGCAGGCCACATCGTCGTTCTTCACCGCCAACGGTACGAACGGTTCATACAACATCTCCGCCACGGCCGCTGGACCCATCTCAGCCACCTACGCGGAGAACAACAAGGGCAACCAGACGATCAGCTTCACATCGACGAACCCCTCGCCGGTGACCGTCGGTAGCGCCCCCTACACCCCGACGGCCACGGCCACGTCGGGGTTGACGGTGGCCATCACGCTCGACGCGACGAGCACAGGCTGTACGTTGAACGCCGGCGTCGTCAGCTTCACGGCGGTCGGGACCTGCAAGATCGACGCCAACCAGGCCGGCAACACCATCTGGAATGCGGCGCCCCAGGTCCAGCAGTCGATCACCGTGAACCAGGGCACCCCGACGGTCACGATCTCGAACCTCCCCGCCTCTGGCACCTACGGCGGCAGCTTCACCCCGACCTACACCGTGACCGCCGGCGACGCCGGGGCGACCTCGGTGACCTCGAACTCGACCACCGTCTGCACGGTCAGCGGCTCGACGGTCAACTACATCGGGATCGGCACCTGCTCGCTCACGGCACACGTGGCGGCGACGACGAACTACACGGCAGCGAGTGGAGCGGCGCAGACCTTCAACATCGGGAAGGCCGCGCTGACCATCACGGCGAACAACATGTCGATGACCTATGGCACGACGCCCCCGGCGGTCACCTACACCCCGACCGGCCTCCAGGGCACTGACACGGTCGCCAGCATCGGGCTCACCGTCACCTGCACGACCTCGGCGACCAACGCCTCGGCTGCGGGCAGCGCCCAGACGACGAGCTGCTCGGGTGCCGCCTCGACGACGAACTACACCGTCTCCTACGTGCCGGGCACGATGACCGTGAACCAGGCCACCCAGACGATCAACATCACTTCGACGGCCCCGTCCGGCAAGACCTACAGCGGCTCGAACAACCAGACCTACGCCGTGACCGACACCGGTGGTGCGTCGGGCAACCCCGTCACCCTCACGATCGATGCCGCTTCGACCTCGGGCTGCACGATTGCGGGTTCGACCGTCTCCTACGGTTCTCACGCCGGCACCTGCATCGTCGATGCGAACCAGGCGGGCAACACCAACTACTCCGCAGCGACTCAGGTCCAGCAGACCTTCACCATCGCGAAGGCCGCGCTGACCATCACGGCGAACAACATGTCGATGACCTATGGCACGACGCCCCCGGCGGTCACCTACACCCCGACCGGCCTCCAGGGCACTGACACGGTCGCCAGCATCGGGCTCACCGTCACCTGCACGACCTCGGCGACCAACGCCTCGGCTGCGGGCAGCGCCCAGACGACGAGCTGCTCGGGTGCCGCCTCGACGACGAACTACACCGTCTCCTACGTGCCGGGCACGATGACCGTGAACCAGGCCACCCAGACGATCAACATCACTTCGACGGCCCCGTCCGGCAAGACCTACAGCGGCTCGAACAACCAGACCTACGCCGTGACCGACACCGGTGGTGCGTCGGGCAACCCCGTCACCCTCACGATCGATGCCGCTTCGACCTCGGGCTGCACGATTGCGGGTTCGACCGTCTCCTACGGTTCTCACGCCGGCACCTGCATCGTCGATGCGAACCAGGCGGGCAACACCAACTACTCCGCAGCGACTCAGGTCCAGCAGACCTTCACCATCGCGAAGGCCGCGCTGACCATCACGGCGAACAACATGTCGATGACCTATGGCACGACGCCCCCGGCGGTCACCTACACCCCGACCGGCCTCCAGGGCACTGACACGGTCGCCAGCATCGGGCTCACCGTCACCTGCACGACCTCGGCGACCAACGCCTCGGCTGCGGGCAGCGCCCAGACGACGAGCTGCTCGGGTGCCGCCTCGACGACGAACTACACCGTCTCCTACGTGCCGGGCACGATGACCGTGAACCAGGCCACCCAGACGATCAACATCACTTCGACGGCCCCGTCCGGCAAGACCTACAGCGGCTCGAACAACCAGACCTACGCCGTGACCGACACCGGTGGTGCGTCGGGCAACCCCGTCACCCTCACGATCGATGCCGCTTCGACCTCGGGCTGCACGATTGCGGGTTCGACCGTCTCCTACGGTTCTCACGCCGGCACCTGCATCGTCGATGCGAACCAGGCGGGCAACACCAACTACTCCGCAGCGACTCAGGTCCAGCAGACCTTCACCATCGCGAAGGCCGCGCTGACCATCACGGCGAACAACATGTCGATGACCTATGGCACGACGCCCCCGGCGGTCACCTACACCCCGACCGGCCTCCAGGGCACTGACACGGTCGCCAGCATCGGGCTCACCGTCACCTGCACGACCTCGGCGACCAACGCCTCGGCTGCGGGCAGCGCCCAGACGACGAGCTGCTCGGGTGCCGCCTCGACGACGAACTACACCGTCTCCTACGTGCCGGGCACGATGACCGTGAACCAGGCCACCCCGACGGTCACGATCTCGAACCTCCCCGCCTCTGGCACCTACGGCGGCAGCTTCACCCCGACCTACACCGTGACCGCCGGCGACGCCGGGGCGACCTCGGTGACCTCGAACTCGACCACCGTCTGCACGGTCAGCGGCTCGACGGTCAACTACATCGGGATCGGCACCTGCTCGCTCACGGCACACGTGGCGGCGACGACGAACTACACGGCAGCGAGTGGAGCGGCGCAGACCTTCAACATCGGGAAGGCCGCGCTGACCATCACGGCGAACAACATGTCGATGACCTATGGCACGACGCCCCCGGCGGTCACCTACACCCCGACCGGCCTCCAGGGCACTGACACGGTCGCCAGCATCGGGCTCACCGTCACCTGCACGACCTCGGCGACCAACGCCTCGGCTGCGGGCAGCGCCCAGACGACGAGCTGCTCGGGTGCCGCCTCGACGACGAACTACACCGTCTCCTACGTGCCGGGCACGATGACCGTGAACCAGGCCACCCAGACGATCAACATCACTTCGACGGCCCCGTCCGGCAAGACCTACAGCGGCTCGAACAACCAGACCTACGCCGTGACCGACACCGGTGGTGCGTCGGGCAACCCCGTCACCCTCACGATCGATGCCGCTTCGACCTCGGGCTGCACGATTGCGGGTTCGACCGTCTCCTACGGTTCTCACGCCGGCACCTGCATCGTCGATGCGAACCAGGCGGGCAACACCAACTACTCCGCAGCGACTCAGGTCCAGCAGACCTTCACCATCGCGAAGGCCGCGCTGACCATCACGGCGAACAACATGTCGATGACCTATGGCACGACGCCCCCGGCGGTCACCTACACCCCGACCGGCCTCCAGGGCACTGACACGGTCGCCAGCATCGGGCTCACCGTCACCTGCACGACCTCGGCGACCAACGCCTCGGCTGCGGGCAGCGCCCAGACGACGAGCTGCTCGGGTGCCGCCTCGACGACGAACTACACCGTCTCCTACGTGCCGGGCACGATGACCGTGAACCAGGCCACCCAGACGATCAACATCACCTCGACGAACCCCTCGCCGGTCACAGTCGGTGGCGCCACCTACACCCCCACGGCCACGGCGACGTCGGGGTTGACGGTGGCCATCACCCTCGACGCAACGAGCAGCGGCTGCACATTGAACGCTGGCGTCGTCAGTTTCACGGCCGTGGGGACCTGCAAGATCGATGCGAACCAGGCGGGCAACACCAACTACTCCGCAGCGACCCAGGTCCAGCAGTCGATCACCGTCAACAAGGGCAACCAGACGATCAGCTTCACCTCAACGAACCCCTCGCCGGCAAATATCGGTGGAGCCACGTACACCCCGACGGCCACGGCGACGTCCGGGTTGACAGTGGCCTTCACCCTCGACGGAACGAGCACCGGCTGCACGTTGAACGCCGGCGTCGTGACCTTCACGGCCGTGGGGACCTGCAAGATCGACGCCAACCAGGCCGGCAACACCAACTGGAATGCGGCGACCCAGGTCCAGCAGTCCATCACCGTGAAGCACGGCCAGACCATCACCTTCACCTCGACGGCGCCGGGAAGCGCATCGGCCGGTGGTGCCACCTACACCCCGACGGCCACGGCGAGTTCAGCGTTGACGGTGACCATCACGCTCGACGCAACGAGCACCGGCTGCACGTTGAACGCTGGAATCGTGAGCTTCACGGCCGCCGGTTCCTGCATCGTCGACGCCAACCAGGCTGGCAACGCTACCTACAATCCGGCGCCCCAGGTCCAGCAGGTGATCGCGGTCGCCGGGCTGACCATCACGGGTGACCAGTTCTCCAGCGGCACGAGCACAAGCCCGAGAATGACCCTCGGCGGAACCGGTGCGGCCGGTGCGAACGCCGTGACCGTGACGGTGTGCTCCGTCGACGTCTTCCCCTGTTCGGGTCCGAACACTGTCAGCTCGGTCGCGACGGGTCCGACACCGACTAACCCGTGGACGACGGGCGCAACCGGCGCGACCGCGCTCTCCTACGACACCGTTTACTATGCGCAGGCGGTACAGGGCACCACCCAGACCAGTCCCGCCTTCACCTTCACCACGCCGATCCAGACCGCACCGACGGCGGTCGCCCTGGCGAACGGCGGTACGGCGGGACGGATCGACCAGAATGACACGGCCACCGTGACCTTCAGCGCACAGCTCAACGCCACGACGATCTGCTCGGCATGGACCAACACCGGCACGCAGACGGTGGCCAACGCGACGATCACCTTTGCCAACGGCGTCACCACGGACACGTTCACTGCGACCTCGGGCACCTGCACCGGCAACGGGAACTTCGGTACGGTCACAACGGGCGGCAACTACGTCAGCGGGACCGTCACCTTCACGAACTCGACCATCACCTGGAACCCGACGACCGACACGCTCACGTTCAAGCTGGGAACGATAGGCTCTACCTTCTTCCGGAACACCGGCGTCACGGCCGGCACCCCCGGTTACACGGCAAGTGGCAACGTCACCGACATCTCCGGTATCCCGGTCTCCACCACGGCGTTCACATCCGGGAGTACCAGTGGCTTCTAGACAGCGCCCTGCACACTCTGTGACGTGCACGCCAGAGCGTCGCCGCCGCGCCCGCTCCTTGACCGCATCATGGAGCTCGGAGCATCGCTCGGCGCGCACGCGAACCGACGATGAGTCCGGCGCCGTCCTCATTCTGGCGCTCGTCTTCCTAGTAGCCGTGAGCCTGATCGTCACCGGCCTGCTCACCTGGGTTGGAACCAGCCTCAGCGCGACGGGATCATTCGAGTATGAGCGGAACGTGGAGTTCACGGCCACGAGTGCCGTGAACCTGGCTATCCAGAACACCCGCTACACGTTCGATGCCGGCTCGCCTTTGCCGTTCCTCAACAACGCGACGCCAGAACTCTGTGCCAGCTACCCCACCGCCCAGCCGACGGTGGACGTCTACTGTTCCCTGGTGTGGCAGCCGTACAGTGCCAGCACCCGCGTCTTCACATACTCGGCCTGCAACACCACCGACCCCGACAACGCGAAGCCAGCGGATTGCGCCGCCAAGCCCCTCCTCCAGGCCGTGATCGCGTTCGACGACTATCCCCCCGGGGTCGCTTCACCGTCACCGACCCCGAGCCCTTGTACACCAATACTGCAGCAGGTTCCCAATGGTCCGGAAAATGGCTCTTGTGGCGTGAGCATGACGCAGCTGAGCTGGCAGTGGAACCCGGTGGTTCCCGCGATCACTTCCCTCTCCCCGTCGTCCGGTTCCACCAGCGGTGGAACCACGGTGACCATCCAGGGGACGGGGTTCACCAGCGGTGAGACAGTGAATTTCGTCGAACAGCCCCAGGAATTCGCGACCGGTACCTACAACCCACCGGTGGCAGCGACGATCTCCGCCCCAACGCCGGCGTGTCCTGTTTCCACCTGCATCCAAGTGGCGTCGCCCGCCATCACCGTCGGTGAAGCGTACTTCGTGACGGTCACCACGCCCGGTGGTACGAGCCAAACGGCGGCGAACGACTACACATCGTCCTTTGTACCCACCTTCACGTACTCCCCGGTCGCACCGACGGTCACCGGGCTCGTGGGTACGACCGCCGGATCGATCACCGGCAACACGTTGGTGACCATCCAGGGCACTGGGTTCTGGAACGCCCCGAACAACGCGTTCCCCGCACAGGCCTTCTTCTGCCCCACCGGGGTGACGCCCGTCTCGAACAAAGAGTGCACGGGTGGTGTCGGGTGCACGACGGTGGTGAATGGGGTCACCACGCCTACGAATTGCGTCGTGAACATCACGCCGCCGACATCGGGTTCGACGACCTACACCATGAATGCCCTGACGCCCACCGTGAGCGCCGCCGGCAGCTACTACGTCCAGGTCGAGGTCTTCGGCGTGTACAGCGTCCAAACACCCGTTCCCAACACCGCCACCTATACCGGGACCATTCCTCCGCTCGTCTTCACCTATACCGTGCAGGCTCCGCTCGTCGTCTCGCTGAGCACAACGCCGGCCACCAACCCAACGAGTGGCGCAGCCGGAACGTCACTGACCATTGCGGGGGCCAACTTCCTCACGGGTTCCACGGTCGGCTTCTGCCCTGTTGCCAGCTACAGCTTCACGACCTTTTCATGCACGGTGGCGCAGACTGCAGCGTCCGTGGCGTCGCTGACAGCCACCCAGATCGTGGTGAGCGTCCCCACGCTCGCGGCTGGCACCTACTTCCCAATCGTCACGCTACCCTCGGCCTACAGCAGCACCCCACCGTCGCAGCCCTACAACGAACCCGCCGACATCTTCACCTACACGTAGCGATCCAGATGTGGCGACCAGCGGCGGACGCAAGGAGTACGGGGCGCATGACGGCGGCGGAAGGCACCCCTCGGTGCGAACCAAGGTTGTCCCTTGGTTGTTCTTGGACACTGTCGAGAATGTGCCCTTCAGGAATGCCCCGAACCCTCCGATGTCGGGAAGGGGCACCAAATGACGGTGCTGTTCATCAGCAACGCAAGCAGGGGCTACAATTAGGCGTTGGGTGGAGGCGGCCCACTCGGGAGTTCGGCATGCACACTGGGCGAATCGTGTTTTCTCCATCGTCGTGGTTGTCACGCGGGGCAGTTCGCCGTGTCAGCCAGCCCGGGCCGTCCGAGAGGCGCCAGGCCGCGGATCCATTCCAGACACGTGAGGCAGCAACATGGTGCTGAGTAAAAGGAGTGACCGCAAGAGCCGCAAACCCGTCGAGGAGGCCGTTACACCCGCCTCTCAGAACGGGTCCACTGGTGACGCCCCAGAACCAAAGCTCAACGGGAGGGCGAGCCTTCGCCTCCAGAAGGTGCTCCTGCAGCGTGGCCTCGTCACTGAGGGGCAGATAGAGCATGCCTTGGCCTCGGAACCCCCTTCTGGAACCGACTTCGGCGACGTGCTCGTCAGCATGCGGATCCTCGACGAACACGAGCTCATTTCAGCCCGTGCAGAGCTCTACGGGATGGACGTGGCGGACCTGCGACAGACAGATCCCGAGCAGCAAGCATTGGATCTCATCCCTGATTCCATGGCTCGGGAGCATTTTCTCATTCCCATGGCCCTCGACGAAGTCGGTCTTCACGTGGCCATGGCCGACCAACCCTCGCCGGAGCTCATCACTCTCCTCAGTGAGACGAGCGGGACTGCTATCCGTCCCATGCTGGCGCCCCTCGCTGAGATCCGCCGCGCCATCGAGAACAACTACCGCGCCATTGGCGGCCTCGAACAGCTCGTCCAGGCTTTTGAAGCCGTGGAGGGAACCCGGAAACGGGGCATCGAAACGACAACGCTCACGCCCGATGTGGTGGCCGAGGACGCTCCGGTGGTCCAGGTCGTCGGTCGCGTTCTGACCCAGGCCATGCGCGACCGCGCGTCCGACGTCCACATCGAGCCCTCGGAGCTCGGTATCCGCGTCCGCTACCGAATCGACGGTGCACTCAAAGAGGTGTTGACGCTGCCCTCATCCATGGGCGTCGGCCTGATCAGCCGGATCAAGATCATGGCCGGCATGAACATCGTGGAACGACGCCGGCCACAGGACGGCCAGCTGCGCACGGAGATCGACGGCAAAGAGGTCGATGTCCGGGTGGCCACCGTCGCAACCATCTGGGGTGAAAAGTGCGTCATGCGGCTTCTCGACCGGACGCGGTCGGTCCTCCGGCTGAGCGAACTCGGCATGCCAAAGGATGCGGCGGACACATACTCCGCCTTCGTGCGAGCCCCGTTCGGGATGGTGCTCTGCGCCGGTCCGACTGGGAGCGGTAAGACGACGACACTGTACGCGACCCTCACGGAGATCGCCGACGTCTCTCGCAACGTGATGACGATCGAGGACCCGGTCGAATACGTCTTCCCCGCCATCAACCAGATTCAGACGAACGAACAGGCGGGACTGACCTTCGCCACCGGTCTTCGATCGATCCTGCGGCAAGATCCCGACGTGATCCTCGTCGGGGAGATCCGGGATGTCGAGACCGCTCGTATCGCGGTCCAATCGGCGTTGACCGGCCACCTGGTCCTCTCCTCGTTGCATGCAACCGACTCGGTCTCTGCCCTCCACCGCTTTCTGGACATGGGCATCGAGTCCTTCCTGGTGGCCTCGTCAGTCATCGGGATCGTGGGTCAGCGTCTCGTCCGGAGGATCTGCCCGTCCTGTAAGGCGCCGTACACCCTGACCGACGCCGAGCGTGCCTTTTACGAGGAGAGTGGAGGACCCGAGAAACGGGACTTCGTGCGGGGACAGGGGTGCAACTTCTGCAGCGGGACGGGATATCAGGAGCGAATCGGCGTCTACGAGCTGCTGCGGATCACGCCGGAAATCAAGCGATTGGTCGTGGGATGGGCCACGCAGGATGAGCTGCGGAGACTGGCAGAACGACAGGGAATGCGATCATTGCGGACAGAGGCAATCGATCTGGTCGCGCAGGACATCACGACGGTGTCCGAAGTCATTAGAAGCATCTACGCGTTGTGAGAGTAAGGAGATTGCGATGACGACCTTAGAAAGTTACCGCTATAGCGCACTTGACGAAAGCGGAAACAAAGTCAGCGGAACCGAGAAGGCTGCTTCAGTGAGTGCGGCGCACCTCATGCTCATTCAGCGCGGACTCCAGCCGATTGACGTCAAGGAGCACAAGAGCATCCTCAAGTTCGAGATCACCAAGAAGACTGTCGCGCGCAAAGAGATCATGCACTTCTCGCGTCAGCTCAGCGTGTTCGTCGAGGCTGGCATCCCGATCATGGAGGCCCTGGAACTGATCGCCGAGGAGACGACCGACAAGCTCCTCAAGAAGGTCCTTCTTGACATGGTCGTCGAGCTTCAAGCTGGAGACACCTTTGCCGCCGCTGCGGGATCTCATCCCGAAGCATTCCCCCGCTTCTACGTGGCCGTCCTCGAATCGGCCGAGCTGACCGGGACGCTCGACACGGTGCTCTTGGAGCTCGCCGCATACCTTGAAACCGACATCGAGGCCCGGTCGGCTGTGACGTCCGCGCTCATCTATCCCGCCGTGGTGGCGGTCATGGCTGTCGTCACAGTCATCATCTTGGCCACCTTCGTGCTGCCCAAGTTCCGCACGTTCTTCTCATCGCTCAACGCGAAGCTCCCGCTTCCGACGCGCATGTTGCTGGCCATCTCGAACTTCGTCAGCACGTGGTGGTGGGCAATCGGAGGACTTATTGTGCTGGCGATCGTCTCGTTCGTCGCATTGAGGCGCTCACGACAGGGTCGGGCGTGGCTGGACTCGGTGTTTCTGAAGCTCCCCGTCGCGGGAAGCCTCATCCAGACGGCCATCGTCGAGCGCGTGTGCCGCGTCCTCGCTTCGCTCGTCACCGCCGGCGTCGACCTGCCCCGCGCCATGGCCGTCACCGCCGAGGCGTCCAACAACGCTGTGTACACCAACGGGATCAACCACATCCGAGAGGAGATGATGGAAGGGAACGGTCTCGCCACCCCGCTGGCGGAGACCGGCCTCTTCCCGGCGGCCGCCCGCCAGATGTTCCGGGTCGGCGAGGAAACGGGAACGCTGGACAAGCAGCTCCACACGGCGGCCGCCTTCTACCACCGCGAGCTCCAGATCAAGGTCAAGCACTTCACCAGCCTGTTCGAGCCGGCCGTCATCATCTTCATGGGTGTGATCGTCGGCTTCGTGGCAGTCGCCCTGGTCACGGCCATGTACGGCATCTACCGCCAGGTCAACATCAGTTGACGGCCTCATTGAGGGCTTTCCGGGCGACCCTTTATCGGTTCCGGAGTATCTCCCATATCCCGCAAACATGCACATACAGACCGCTAAAGACCAGCGAATGTGATGCCGATAATTATTGTGCGGCCGCGTGCGGGCGCACTGTGACGAATAGTCAACAAAGGGTCAATTGACCAGGGCAAATAGTACCTATCTGCTTGTAAAATCAACAGTCACCGAGGTATCATGACAAATCGCCAGGAAGGGCATCGTGGCGAATGGAGGGCCCGTCCGGGTACCTCCTTCCAATGCAAAAGACGGGCAAGGCAAGCCCGACCAAGAAAGGCGGTATACCGCGTGTTTGAGCGTCATCATGAAATTATGGAGCGCAGGAAGTCCGGGGAAGCCAGTGAGTACGGCTTCACCCTGATCGAGTTGCTCATCGTCATTATCGTCCTCGGCATTCTTGCCGCGATCGTCGTCTTCTCCCTCAGTGGAGTGTCCGGCGAGAGCAAGACTGCTGCGTGCACGACGGACGCGAAGTCAGTGGAGATCGCGGCTGACGCGTACCAGGCGAAGACCGGGAACTGGCCGACTGAAGTCGGTACCGACCTGGTTCCGGCCTACCTGCACACCGCACCGCTGACCACCAACGGCTACACGATTGGCCTCAACTCCACGACCGTGACCGTTACCATCGGTGGCACAACCACCAACTTTGACGACGCGACTGGCTGCCCCACAGTCAGCTAGTAGGAAGCTTGATGCGACCCAAAGCGCCCGGCCCCGAGGGCCGGGCGCTTTGGCTTTCGCATCGATGACATCACGTCGCACGAATAGGATGGGGGAACTGTGAACTACAACGACCGAATCGATCCCTGGTTGCAGGTGCTCTGGGACCAACAGGGATCGGACCTGCTCCTCGTCAGTGGTTCGAAGCCGAGGGTCAGGGTCGACGGAGGCCTGCGACCACTCGAGAGCGCGCCGGTGCTCACGGGCGCCGAGATCAGCGAGCTCGTCCACGACATGCTGAGTCCCGATCAGGAAGCCATTCTCGAAGAGCACCAGGATGTCGACTTCTCCCTTAGCTGGCAGGACAAGGCCCGACTGCGTGGTAGCGCGTTCCACCAGAGAGGCGAGCTGGCTCTGGCGCTCAGGATGATCCCCTCCGAGATCCCAAGCTTCGAGGAGCTCGGGCTGCCGCCCATCGCCGAATGGCTGGCCCGGCTCCCCCGCGGCCTCGTACTGCTGACGGGCCCCACCGGGTCCGGTAAGTCCACCACGCTCGCTTCCATCATCTCGCGCATCAACGAGACGCGGGCACTTCATATCCTCACCATTGAAGACCCAGTTGAGTACGTGCACGAGCACAACCTCTCGGCCGTCAACCAGCGCGAGATCGGCCTCGACAGCCCGTCCTTCGAACGGGCGTTGCGCTCCGCACTCCGTGAGGACCCCGATGTCCTCCTCGTCGGCGAGATGCGTGACCTCGAGTCCATTCAGCTCGCGCTCACACTGGCCGAGACGGGCCACCTGGTCTTCTCGACCTTGCACACCAACGACGCCGCGCAGGCGATCGACCGAATCATCGACGTGTTCCCCGCCTTCCGCCAGGAGCAGATTCGGGTCCAGCTGGCGGCATCACTCGGTGCAGTCATCGCCCAGAGGTTGGTGCCGCGAATCGGCGGCGGCATGGTGGCCGCCTTCGAGATCCTGGTCGCCAACAACCCGGTGCGGAACCTCATCCGCGAGGGGAAGACCAACCAGCTGCTCAACGTGATCACGACGAACCAGCAGGAGGGCATGTGCACGCTCGAGGCCAGCCTGGTGGATCTGATCCAGGGGGACGTCGTCACCTACGATGACGCCATGGCCATTTCGGCGCACCCCAAGGAGCTCGAGCGCTTGCTCAGCCACCGGAGCACCATGCTCTCGACTGCGTGAGGGCGGATCCTCCCGCACGCCGCGGTCCGAATCTGCCGTACTCCCTCGTGGCGGGAGTCACTCCCTGCCGAGGTGGGTGGCTGGTTGCCGCCGCCAAGCTCCAGGGCACCATCTTCGCCCCCGAAGACCCGGCCCGCATCGAGATCTTCATCGACGTGGTCGACATGCGTCCGTCGTATTCCATCATCGCCCTCAACGCCCCCGTCGGCGGCCTCGAGCGGGCGCAGGTCGGTGGCCGCAGCTGTGATCGCGAGGCACGAACCCTCCTGGGTCGGCGTGCGGCGGCCGTCAAGAGCGCACCGGTCCACGTGGAGTCACGGGAAGGCACAGACCTCCTCCCGGACCACATTGATGCGATCAGCCGGACCCTCCTCCCCCGCTACCAGGAGGTCGCTCGCGAAATGGCACCGTTTCGGCAGCGGACCATCTACGAGGTCAACGCCGAACTCAGCTTCTACCAGTTGAACGGAGAGGCTCCCATGCAATGGGGGAAGCACTCGGAAAAAGGCATGGAGGAGCGCAGAGCCGTGCTGGAGACGAAACTCCCCGGAGCGCTGAGGGTCATCGACGCGGAGGTTCCGGGCGCCACCCCGGCACACCTTCTCGACGTCGCCGCCATCCTCTGGACCGCGAGGAGGATCTTTGCCAAGGCCGCACTTCGTGTCCCCACTGATCCGGAGTGGGACGAGCAAGGTCTGCGGATGGAGATCGTCCGTTAGGACGTGTCGAAAGGTCTCACCACCGGGTTGCCCTCAGATCGAGTAGTGGGTGAAGGGCCGCAGCAGCTCGGGGCCGGCGAACACGGCCACGACGCAACCCGACGCCAGGAAGATGCCGTAGGGAATCCGGCTCTGGCGCTCCACATGTTTGGTCGCGATCAGGGCGATACCGACCACCGCGCCGATGAGGTTCGCGGCGAAGAATCCCAGCAGGACGTAGCCGATACCCAGCCACCCCAATGAGAGGCCGAGCACCAAGGACAGCCGCACGTCCCCAAAACCCAACAGCCGCGGACTGGCAAAGTTCAGCGCAAAGAACGCGATGAACCACCCGGCCGCACAGATGGCCCCGATCAGGTATCCGTGCCAGTTGCTCGTCGCTGCCGCCGCCATCAGCAAGAGGGCCGCCACCAGGAGGGTCAGCGGGTAGACGATCTTCTTCGGCAGGATCATGCGCTCGACGTCGATGCACGAAAGCGCCAGGAGTCCGGCGAACAGAACGAGGTAGGCCGGGAGATCCCACTGGTGGCCGAAGCGAGCGGCCGTGCCGGCGAAGAGGGCGCCACACGCCAGCTCGACCAGCGGATAGCGCGGGGAGATCGGTGCCTCGCAGTCACGACAGCGGCCCCGGAGCACGAGCCATGAGACAACCGGGATGTTGTCCCTCTCCCGGATCGGCGTCCCGCAGGCCGGGCAAGCCGATCGAGGACTGACGATTGATTCGTTTCGGGGCACCCGGTAGATGACGACGTTCAGGAACGAGCCAACGACAAGGCCCAAGATGGCACACAATCCGATGAGCAACCCGAGCATGCCGCGAGTTCTACAAGCCGGGGAGCAGCGTCATGCCGATAACGCTAGTGGTCGGCCAGATCCCCCTGTTGGATCGTGCAGTGCCGGATGGCGGCCACTCCAGCGGTTGCTGCGGTGCATGTGCCGACCTCGTACGACGTGACCTCGATTGCGGAGCCTCGCTGACAATGACGGACGCCGGCGTGCAGATCGGGCTCGTGACGTGACACTGCTGTGGCGACCGCCGGTTCCCGTCCGACCGGAGACATGGGCCCGCTCGACGGGCTGATCCCCTGAGAGCCGCTCACGGGAGAAATGCCCACATCGAGTGTCCGCGTGCTCGGGTTGGCGCACTCCTAATCTGGTGCGGATGGTAGGCCAGGGGCTCTCGGAGGTGCAGGGTGTCCCCTCCTGGCAGCGCTGGCTCGACAAGCCGCAGTCGGGAGTGGTGTGTCTGTCGGGTTGGATCGCTTCTACCGCCATATACATTGGCACGATCGCCCTCTTCGGCGGGCCGACCCAGGCCGATGCGGTGGAATCGTTCTATGGGACATGGGCCATTGCCCACGGCAGGCTCGCCTGCGCGTATGCGCCCACCGGCACGGTCCCGGCATCGAAGTTCTTTCCCTTCTACCAATCCCAGCCTGGCGCACCGCCCTTGTGGCCGCTCATTTCGGGCGGCATTGCCTCGCTCACGCGGATCGGCCACACAGCGCTGTTTCCCTCGCAGCAGGCGCTCGGTGCGAACTGCGTCAATGGGTACGAGGGGATGTACAAGTGGGCCCAGGACACCGCTGCCATCATCCCGACGATCGGCCTGGGCTACTGGAGCTGGTTCGTACTCCTCGCCGGCGTGGTCGCACTCCTGCGGGCGTCAGGGCGCGGCCACACCGGATGGGAGGTATTCGGGGTCGTGTTCGTCGCCCTGGTGCCGATCGTCTGGACGCCTCTGCTCGACCAATACCATCCGCAGGACATCGTTGCCTTGGGACTCGTGCTCGCTGGCACGGCGTGTGCCCTCCGGCGCAATTGGGTGTGGGCGGGCGTGCTCGTGGGGCTGGCAGTCACCTCGCAGCAGTTCGCGCTCCTGGTGCTGGCGCCGCTGTTCGTGGTGGCTCCGGGGAAGCAACGATGGAGACTGCTGATCTCGTCGGCCGCGGCTGTGGCCCTGGTCTCGCTTCCATTCATCGTCGCGACGTCCGGGAGGGCGACCCATGCCGTGCTGTTCGGAACGGGCGACTCCACGACATTCGGTGGCACCATCCTGTGGGAGTCGGGCCTGCGCGGGTCTGCACTGGTCTTCTTCTCCCGCATTCTGCCCATCCTGGTCGGCATGGCCATCGCCTGGTGGGCATACCGACGTCTGGGCTCCAAGGTGCTGGAGCCGATAGCCCTCATCTCTCTCCTCGCGACCTGCCTGAGCATGAGACTGGTCTTCGAGGAGGGCTTGTTCGGCTACAAGTTCATGGCACTGGCCGTGATGCTTATCATGCTCGCCATCGTCTGTGGGCGGATTCGGGGCCGGCTGGTGGCGTGGCTTGTCCTCGCAACTCTGGCCTTCAACCCGATTCCTCCGGTTATCTCCATCAACGGGCGGTCGTGGGGCAACCACGCTGCGTCGGCGCTTCCTCTGCTCTTCATCGTGCTAGCGCTGGTGCTCATCGCGTACGACGCCGCCCACCAGCGGGTCCGCTGGTATCTCATTGCATGGTTCGTGATTGCCGCCTGCGCCTTCCTGCAATGGCCACTCTGGTCACTTGACTCGATCCGCGCTCAGCTCCCCCTGTGGTTGTGGCAACTGATCCTGCTGCCCACGGGAATCGCCATGGCGGTCAGTCCCCTCGTTCATGCGGTGCGAACCGCCGGGGAGAAGCCACCAGTCAGCCCGGAGGCCATAACCCTGTGAGGAGGTGACGCCGCTGATCCCTCGACGTGGGGACATAGCGCTCACCTTCAGTGCCCGCGAAACACAACGGACCGACAATTGTGGCACCGAATAGGGCTTTTGCTCTACTCGTCCCCCCCGGGTGTCGATTTAGCATTTGACGTGCGGAAAGGTACGCGGCTCGTAAAGAAGCGGTGACCCTGAGGGGGTGCGACCGAGATGACTCTCACCAAGATGTTCGCCGACCAGGAGGCACAGACCTTCGAGGAGCGTCGGGCCGAGGTCGTCGCCATCGTCAGGTCGGCGGCTGACTTTGCCGGCGCCGACTACGGGCTGCGCAACCTGTTCGTAGCCATGTGCGGCGCCGACAACGAGGCGGACTTCGACCGGGCCTACGACGAGCTGGCCCGGTCCCTCAGCGAGAACACCCAGCGCTTCCTGCATACCGGCTGATTCCGACCAACGGCCCGAGATTCCCGCTTTAAACGACGGCCGGCCAACTCGACGACACATGCGTCGAAATGGTCGCGTCGTGGCCCTCTCCAACAGCACTGGATGGAACTCTTCCCGCCGTCCCATTGCCGGGTTTTACGCGGCGCTGGGCACTGAAGGCGGTTGGAAGCGCGCTGGAAATTCTCCGCTGACGTGCTGTCGACAGGGGTGGTACCGGACGCATTGCCAGCCAGATCTGTCGCGTTAGACGACGGAGTCCACGCCCAGGTGGTGCTGCCCGTGTCGGCCGTCCACGAACCAGCCGTCGCCGTGAAGGTCAAAGTGACGACGGACTCATTGCTGACGGTTGCCATCGATAGCGTTGCTGCGTCGTACACGGTCGTCCCCGCCGAGATGTAGCGGTTGCTGGAGGGGTCTCCCAGGCTCACCGTTCCCAGGTTGACCAGTGTGGAGCCAGTACAGCTGCTGTTGCTCGTACAGATCGTCATCACCGTAGAGCTCCCACTCACCCTTGTGAACTGGGCGTAGACGTTCGTCGACGTACCGCTCCAGCCTGAGAGGATCGAGCTCGCGCTCATGACCGAGTTGTAGGTGAAGACGGCCTTGTCGCTTGCATCAGGCTTCCCATCCTTGGGATTCGGCTGGGCGACGATCGAAGCTCCTGCCGGTGCGGTCGTGTCATACGTGAAGCTGCTGCTCACCGGCGAAGAAGTGTTGCCCACTTCGTCCGTAGCGGAAACGGAGACCGTGTAGCTGTCACCGTTCGTCAACTTCGTGTTGGCGAACGAGTACACCCACAGCCCAGAAGTCGCGTTGTATGAGCTTGGGTGCACACTGTTGGTGCCGCTGGCGAAAGCGGTGCCGTTCCACGTCAGGCTGCCCTGACTAATCGTGAGCGATATCGCTGACGTCCCCGTAATCCCGTTGGAATCGGTAGCTTGTCCACAGATCGCCGAGGTTTGCCCGCACGGGGTCGAACCACCATTTGTCCAACCGCTGGCGTTGTAGTAGGACCCGCTGACCGGGAAGGTGACGGATGTTGATGGAGCTGTGTTGTCGACCGTCACTGGCACCGCGGAGATCGGAGTGCTCACATTGCCCACGTTGTCCGTCCCGACGGCCACCACGCGGTATTGACCGTCGTTCGGCTGACCCGTCCAGGACACGGCCCACGTCGGTCCGCTGTGAGAAACGCCGATCCCGGTCCACGGGGTGCTCGAGGCGCACGTGCCACTGAGCCCCGGGCAGTAGTAGTACGCAACGGAGGCAACACCGGATCCGGCATCACTGGCGGTGTCCGTGAGCGCATCCAGCCCGTTGCTCACGAGAACGGTCACGTTGAAAGTGGAGGAAGCCGCGGAGGAAGACACGCCATTGGCCGATGCCATCAGCGTGAGCCCAACTGCGGCCGTGTCGATGGTGACGGAAGAGAAGGTCGCCAGTCCCGAGGAATCGGTGCTGGCCGTGGCGCCTGAGGCGATGGTGTTCGCTGAGGGGCTCAGGGTAACGGAGAGTCCGTTGTCGGAGACGGCGTTCCCGTACCCATCCTCCACCTGGACGGTGACCGCCGGAGAAATGGTTGAACCGGTGAAGGTGTTTGATGGTTGCTGGACAATGACTAGATCGGCTGCCCCGGCCGGGTTGACCGTCACCGTCGTGCCGGCGCCGTTGTTGTAGGAGCCGCCGTCGGTGACGGTGATGGTGGTCGAGCCCGCCTTGTAGAGGGTCATGACCCCGTTGGACGAGCTCGAGATGGTGGCCTGCCCGCTGACGAAGTTGATGGCGGTGACACTCCCGAAGGCCACTGGCGTGCCCGAGGAGTTGCTCACGGTCGGGGTGAAGGACCCGATGGCGCTCGCCCCGCCGAAGGTCAGGTTGTGGGACCCGGTGTAAGTGGTGATGGTGTTGCCGTAGGTGTCCTCGGCCGTGATGGTCAGGTTGTCCCCGGCTCCGGCGTTGGGCGAGCCGGTGGCCGGGGTGAGGACGAACTGGCTCCCACTCGCCGGCGCGATCACGGTCGGCGGCGTGGAGGTGGCCGTGGCGATGGAGTGGGTGCCGTCGGTGGCGGTGAAGGTGTAGGAGCCCGCCGTGTCGAGGATGGTCGAGCTGAAGGTGGCCACACCGCCCGAGGCGGTGGCCGAGGCCCCCGAGGCGATGGTGCCCGGCCCGGTGGCAACTGTGAGGTTGATGGTGTCGGCATGGCCCGTATTCGAACCGGTCTCGACGTTGCTATAGGTGTCCTCGACCGAGGCGGTGAACGAGCTCAGGGCTGACCCGGCGGTGCCGGTGCTAGGCGGCTCGGCGCTGAAGACGACCTTGGAGGGCGTGGTCGGCGAGATCACCGTCGGCGGCGTGGAGGTGGCCGTGGCGAGAGAGCGCGAACCGTCGGTGGCAGTGAAGGTGTAGGAGCCCGCCGTGTCGAGGATGGTCGAGCTGAAGGTGGCCACACCGCCCGAGGCGGTGGCCGAGGCCCCCGAGGCGATGGTGCCCGGGCCGGTGGCAACTGTGAGGTTGATCGTGTCGTTGTTGCCGGTGTTCGAGCCCGTCTCGACGTTGCCGTTGGCGTCCTCGACCGAGACGGTGAACGAGCTCAGGACCGACCCGGCGGTGCCGGTCGTGGGCGGCTCGGCGCTGAAGACGACCTGGGTGGGCGTTCCCGGCGCGATCACCGTGGCCGCCGTGGACGTCGCCGTGGTGATGGAGCGGCTGCCGTCGGTGGCCTTGAACGTGTAGGACCCCGCCGTGTCGAGGATCGTCGAGCTGAAGGTGGCCACACCGCCCGAGGCGGTGGCCGAGGCCCCCGAGGCGATGGTCCCCGGGCCGGTGGCAACTGTGAGGTTGATCGTGTCGGCGTTGCCGGTGTTCGAGCCCGTCTCGACGTTCCCGTTGGCGTCCTCGACCGAGACGGTGAACGAGCTCAGGGCGGTCGCAGCGGTGCCGGTCGTCGGCGGGGCGGTGCTGAAGACGACCTTGTTGGGGACTCCAGGCGCGATCACCGTGGCCGCTGTGGAGGTGGCCGTGGCGATGGAGCGGCTGCCGTCGGTGGCGGTGAACGTGTAGGAACCCGCCGTGTCGAGGATCGTCGAGTTGAAGGTGGCCACACCACCCGAGGCGGTGGCCGAGGCCCCCGAGGCGATGGTGCCCGGGCCGGTCGCCACGCTCAGGGTGATCGAGTCGGCATTGCCCGTGTTCGAGCCCGTCTCGACGTTGCCGTAGGTGTCCTCGACCGAGGCGGCGAAGGAGCTCAGGGCGGTCGCAGCGGTGCCGCTGGTCGGCGGGGCGGTGCTGAAGACGACCTTGTTCGGTGTCGCCGGGTTGACCGTCACCGTCGTGCCGGCGCCGTTGTTGTAGGAGCCGCCGTCGGTGACGGTGATGGTGGTCGAGCCCGCCTTGTAGAGGGTCATGACCCCGTTGGACGAGCTCGAGATGGTGGCCTGCCCGCTGACGAAGTTGATGGCGGTGACACTCCCGAAGGCCACTGGCGTGCCCGAGGAGTTGCTCACGGTCGGGGTGAAGGACCCGATGGCGCTCGCCCCGCCGAAGGTCAGGTTGTGGGACCCGGTGTAAGTGGTGATGGTGTTGCCGTAGGTGTCCTCGGCCGTGATGGTCAGGTTGTCCCCGGCTCCGGCGTTGGGCGAGCCGGTGGCCGGGGTGAGGACGAACTGGCTCCCACTCGCCGGCGCGATCACGGTCGGCGGCGTGGAGGTGGCCGTGGCGATGGAGTGGGTGCCGTCGGTGGCGGTGAAGGTGTAGGAGCCCGCCGTGTCGAGGATGGTCGAGCTGAAGGTGGCCACACCGCCCGAGGCGGTGGCCGAGGCCCCCGAGGCGATGGTGCCCGGCCCGGTGGCAACTGTGAGGTTGATGGTGTCGGCATGGCCCGTATTCGAACCGGTCTCGACGTTGCTATAGGTGTCCTCGACCGAGGCGGTGAACGAGCTCAGGGCTGACCCGGCGGTGCCGGTGCTAGGCAGCTCGGCGCTGAAGACGACCTTGGAGGGCGTGGTCGGCGAGATCACCGTCGGCGGCGTGGAGGTGGCCGTGGCGAGAGAGCGCGAACCGTCGGTGGCAGTGAAGGTGTAGGAGCCCGCCGTGTCGAGGATGGTCGAGCTGAAGGTGGCCACACCGCCCGAGGCGGTGGCCGAGGCCCCCGAGGCGATGGTGCCCGGGCCGGTGGCAACTGTGAGGTTGATCGTGTCGTTGTTGCCGGTGTTCGAGCCCGTCTCGACGTTGCCGTTGGCGTCCTCGACCGAGACGGTGAACGAGCTCAGGACCGACCCGGCGGTGCCGGTCGTGGGCGGCTCGGCGCTGAAGACGACCTTGGTGGGCGTTCCCGGCGCGATCACCGTGGCCGCCGTGGACGTCGCCGTGGTGATGGAGCGGCTGCCGTCGGTGGCCTTGAACGTGTAGGACCCCGCCGTGTCGAGGATCGTCGAGCTGAAGGTGGCCACACCGCCCGAGGCGGTGGCCGAGGCCCCCGAGGCGATGGTCCCCGGGCCGGTGGCAACTGTGAGGTTGATCGTGTCGGCGTTGCCGGTGTTCGAGCCCGTCTCGACGTTCCCGTTGGCGTCCTCGACCGAGACGGTGAACGAGCTCAGGGCGGTCGCAGCGGTGCCGGTCGTCGGCGGGGCGGTGCTGAAGACGACCTTGTTGGGGACTCCAGGCGCGATCACCGTGGCCGCTGTGGAGGTGGCCGTGGCGATGGAGCGGCTGCCGTCGGTGGCGGTGAACGTGTAGGAACCCGCCGTGTCGAGGATCGTCGAGTTGAAGGTGGCCACACCACCCGAGGCGGTGGCCGAGGCCCCCGAGGCGATGGTCCCCGGGCCGGTGGCAACTGTGAGGTTGATCGTGTCGGCGTTGCCCGTGTTCGAGCCCGTCTCGACGTTGCCGTAGGTGTCCTCGACCGAGGCGGCGAAGGAGCTCAGGGCGGTCGCAGCGGTGCCGCTGGTCGGCGGGGCGGTGCTGAAGACGACCTTGTTCGGTGTCGCCGGGTTGACCGTCACCGTCGTGCCGGCGCCGTTGTTGTAGGAGCCGCCGTCGGTGACGGTGATGGTGGTCGAGCCCGCCTTGTAGAGGGTCATGACCCCGTTGGACGAGCTCGAGATGGTGGCCTGCCCGCTGACGAAGTTGATGGCGGTGACACTCCCGAAGGCCACTGGCGTGCCCGAGGAGTTGCTCACGGTCGGGGTGAAGGACCCGATGGCGCTCGCCCCGCCGAAGGTCAGGTTGTGGGACCCGGTGTAAGTGGTGATGGTGTTGCCGTAGGTGTCCTCGGCCGTGATGGTCAGGTTGTCCCCGGCTCCGGCGTTGGGCGAGCCGGTGGCCGGGGTGAGGACGAACTGGCTCCCACTCGCCGGCGCGATCACGGTCGGCGGCGTGGAGGTGGCCGTGGCGATGGAGTGGGTGCCGTCGGTGGCGGTGAAGGTGTAGGAGCCCGCCGTGTCGAGGATGGTCGAGCTGAAGGTGGCCACACCGCCCGAGGCGGTGGCCGAGGCCCCCGAGGCGATGGTGCCCGGCCCGGTGGCAACTGTGAGGTTGATGGTGTCGGCATGGCCCGTATTCGAACCGGTCTCGACGTTGCTATAGGTGTCCTCGACCGAGGCGGTGAACGAGCTCAGGGCTGACCCGGCGGTGCCGGTGCTAGGCGGCTCGGCGCTGAAGACGACCTTGGAGGGCGTGGTCGGCGAGATCACCGTCGGCGGCGTGGAGGTGGCCGTGGCGAGAGAGCGCGAACCGTCGGTGGCAGTGAAGGTGTAGGAGCCCGCCGTGTCGAGGATGGTCGAGCTGAAGGTGGCCACACCGCCCGAGGCGGTGGCCGAGGCCCCCGAGGCGATGGTGCCCGGGCCGGTGGCAACTGTGAGGTTGATCGTGTCGTTGTTGCCGGTGTTCGAGCCCGTCTCGACGTTGCCGTTGGCGTCCTCGACCGAGACGGTGAACGAGCTCAGGACCGACCCGGCGGTGCCGGTCGTGGGCGGCTCGGCGCTGAAGACGACCTGGGTGGGCGTTCCCGGCGCGATCACCGTGGCCGCCGTGGACGTCGCCGTGGTGATGGAGCGGCTGCCGTCGGTGGCCTTGAACGTGTAGGACCCCGCCGTGTCGAGGATCGTCGAGCTGAAGGTGGCCACACCGCCCGAGGCGGTGGCCGAGGCCCCCGAGGCGATGGTCCCCGGGCCGGTGGCAACTGTGAGGTTGATCGTGTCGGCGTTGCCCGTGTTCGAGCCCGTCTCGACGTTCCCGTTGGCGTCCTCGACCGAGACGGTGAACGAGCTCAGGGCGGTCGCAGCGGTGCCGGTCGTCGGCGGGGCGGTGCTGAAGACGACCTTGTTGGGGACTCCAGGCGCGATCACCGTGGCCGCTGTGGAGGTGGCCGTGGCGATGGAGCGGCTGCCGTCGGTGGCGGTGAACGTGTAGGAACCCGCCGTGTCGAGGATCGTCGAGTTGAAGGTGGCCACACCACCCGAGGCGGTGGCCGAGGCCCCCGAGGCGATGGTGCCCGGGCCGGTCGCCACGCTCAGGGTGATCGAGTCGGCATTGCCCGTGTTCGAGCCCGTCTCGACGTTGCCGTAGGTGTCCTCGACCGAGGCGGCGAAGGAGCTCAGGGCGGTCGCAGCGGTGCCGCTGGTCGGCGGGGCGGTGCTGAAGACGACCTTGTTCGGTGTCGCCGGGTTGACCGTCACCGTCGTGCCGGCGCCGTTGTTGTAGGAGCCGCCGTCGGTGACGGTGATGGTGGTCGAGCCCGCCTTGTAGAGGGTCATGACCCCGTTGGACGAGCTCGAGATGGTGGCCTGCCCGCTGACGAAGTTGATGGCGGTGACACTCCCGAAGGCCACTGGCGTGCCCGAGGAGTTGCTCACGGTCGGGGTGAAGGACCCGATGGCGCTCGCCCCGCCGAAGGTCAGGTTGTGGGACCCGGTGTAAGTGGTGATGGTGTTGCCGTAGGTGTCCTCGGCCGTGATGGTCAGGTTGTCCCCGGCTCCGGCGTTGGGCGAGCCGGTGGCCGGGGTGAGGACGAACTGGCTCCCACTCGCCGGCGCGATCACGGTCGGCGGCGTGGAGGTGGCCGTGGCGATGGAGTGGGTGCCGTCGGTGGCGGTGAAGGTGTAGGAGCCCGCCGTGTCGAGGATGGTCGAGCTGAAGGTGGCCACACCGCCCGAGGCGGTGGCCGAGGCCCCCGAGGCGATGGTGCCCGGCCCGGTGGCAACTGTGAGGTTGATGGTGTCGGCATGGCCCGTATTCGAACCGGTCTCGACGTTGCTATAGGTGTCCTCGACCGAGGCGGTGAACGAGCTCAGGGCTGACCCGGCGGTGCCGGTGCTAGGCGGCTCGGCGCTGAAGACGACCTTGGAGGGCGTGGTCGGCGAGATCACCGTCGGCGGCGTGGAGGTGGCCGTGGCGAGAGAGCGCGAACCGTCGGTGGCAGTGAAGGTGTAGGAGCCCGCCGTGTCGAGGATGGTCGAGCTGAAGGTGGCCACACCGCCCGAGGCGGTGGCCGAGGCCCCCGAGGCGATGGTGCCCGGGCCGGTGGCAACTGTGAGGTTGATCGTGTCGTTGTTGCCGGTGTTCGAGCCCGTCTCGACGTTGCCGTTGGCGTCCTCGACCGAGACGGTGAACGAGCTCAGGACCGACCCGGCGGTGCCGGTCGTGGGCGGCTCGGCGCTGAAGACGACCTTGGTGGGCGCACCAATATTCGGATTGACGACGAGAGTGAAGTTGCCTGCGGTACTCGTTCCATAGGGGTTGGTCGCCGTCACGGTGAAGGGATAGCTGCCTGCGACGGTCGGCGTGCCCGAGAATGCACCCGTGGTGGAGTTGAAGCTCACGCCAGTAGGCAGAGAACCGGACTCGGTGTAGCTCACTGTATTAGGAGCCGAGGTTGTAGCGCTCAGAGCGCTACCGGCGGTGACCGTGAGGGAGCCTGAAGTCAGCGTCGGCGCAGACGGTGCACTTCCGTTGAAAGTGAGGGTTAAGGTTCCCGGGCAGCCGGCATCACCGGTACCCGACGCGCCATTCAGATTCCCTGAACCGCTCGTGGCCTCCCCGGTGCCGTAGCCACCCTGCCCCGTGCTAGTGCCAGTGCTGCTCGATGTGCTGGCGGCACCGCAGGTGGACACAGCACCACTGTTGGGATCGGCGGAGAAACTCGGCGACCCGTTCGACGCACCCCACGACGAACCGCCCGCACCTCCACCAGCTGAGTACTGATCGTTGCTCGACTGCTGGTATTCAGGACCTCCCCCTCCCCCTCCGGTCCATCCAGCACCACCGCCGCCGCCGCCCATGTTCTCTGCGTTTCCTGTACCGGTGGTCGTTGTCCCTCCGGCTCCACCGGCTCCTGCGGCATTGGTTCCGGTTCCGGTTCCACTCGAACCTGCGGTTCCGACCCCGGTGCTCCCGCCGCCTCCGGCGGTGTTATTGGCACCGCCGGTGCCACCCGTACCCCCGCTGTTCGTCGCGCCAGCCCCGCCCAGCCCGCCCCCGCCGCCGCCGCCAGCCCCCCCGGCACCACTGCTCTCGCGGACGCCGGACCCGCCGCCGCTCCCGCCGAACCCCGGCCCGGAAACGCTGTCCGAGCTGTCTGTCTCATTGGTGCTCGTTGCCGAACCGGCCACGCCGTTGCTGCCGGACGTACCGCTGCCGCTGTGGTTCGACCCTCCGTCACCGACACTTGTCGAACCCCCGCCGCCGCCATCGGCGCCGGCCGCATTGCCGCAGCCGGCACCGTTGTTGGCGCAACCCGCACCTCCGGCGCCCCCACCGGCAGCGATGGCGACCAGGGAGGTGCAAGACGAAGAGGTTCCAAGACACAGGGCGGTGGAGCCGCCACCGCCGCCACCGGCCCCCCCGCTGGCGCTTCCGGCCCCTCCGACACCGCCCGAGGTGTATCCGGGACCGGCGCTTCCACCAGCCGCAGAGTTCCCCGAGGCTCCGCCACCGCCACCGCAGCCGATGTTGACGTAAATGGTGCCTGAGGTCACTGGATATGTGGTCACCGATACCTGGCCACCAGTAGCGCCATTGCCGCCGTAACTGCCACCCGAGCTGGTCCCTCCGGCGCCTCCTCCGCCAGCTCCACCGCCCAGGAGCGTGGCCGTTAGCGAGGTGGTACCCACCGGCACTGTGGCGTTGTTGGCAGTTCCACAGCTCAAGGTGCCGTTGTTCCACGTCGCGCTCACGGTGGCCGCCGAGGCTGGAGCGGCAAACAGAGCCGGCGCGACGATGCTAAGGGGACCGGCCAGCATGGCGACGGCAACCATGCTCATGAAGCCCTGACGCGGCGCCGTCGTGTGGCCTGCAGAGTCAGCGGTGTTCCGCTTTAGGAGTTGAGGCAGTCGCATCACGAGTACTCGTTCACGCTTGGGGTCGATACCGTCGGGGGAGTCGTGTCGACACCAACTTCAGTCGACGCGGACGGATTGCTGGTCAGAGAGCTGGCGTCGGTTGCTACGGCCACCACGTCGTACGTACCGTCAGTCGGCCAGTTACTGCTGGGGATGCTGCTGGCCCATGTGACCGACCAGCTCCCGCCCGCCGACGTTGAGCCAATTGAGGTCCAGTTCGCGCTCGTACAGGGAGCGACCGACGTCGTGCAGTAGAAGTAGGCGACTGAGGTGATAGCAGAGCCGCCGTTGGTGGTCGGCGTGTCGCCCAGGGTCACGTTCTCGTTGCTCACCCAGTAGGGGTTCGTGCCGTGGTTGACCGGGGCGTTCACTCCGGGTGCGCTGGCACTCGGGGGGGTCCCGACGACCATGATCTGGCCGCTCGGAGCACTAGTCGAAGTCCAAGAGTTGTAGACGGCCGTCACCGTGTAGATGTAGGTACCTAGCGGTACGGAGGTGTCGTTGCACAGGGTCCCAGTGATCAACGAGCTGGGCGAGGAACCACACCCGTAGGCCGAAGTTCCCGACGGATACGGGGTCCGGGTGACGTAGTAGCCCTGCGGCGCAACGGCTCCTCCACTTGTGGCAGACCCCGTCCAGGTCAAGGGTACTGTTGTGCCGCCGGCTGGCCCCGCGTTGATGTTGGTCGGAGGGTTGATCGTCCCTGTGGCCGCGGCCCCTGTGCCGGAGCCGATGGCCGTGAAGTACGCCCAAGCAGCGCC
The DNA here is from genome assembly GCA_963826835.1 of uncultured Acidimicrobiaceae bacterium. Lineage (GTDB taxonomy): Bacteria > Actinomycetota > Acidimicrobiia > Acidimicrobiales > RAAP-2 > Bog-473. Next base: position 85,835 of record CAWGYK010000010.1, on the reverse strand, counting down.
TCCAAGGGCGAGAATACCGACGACGGCAAGGATTGCGAGGGAGCGGCGTCTCGAGCTCATCTTCCGGGCGTGCCTCATGGCGACACCACCGTGCAGTTGGTGATGGTGTCGTGGTAATGGGGCGCCTGCGGCTGCGTCACGGAGTGCTCACCTCGGCTCATCAGAAGCTCCCCGCCGAGCACTGGCCGGTCTTGGATCCGCTCACGGTGTTGCGTTGCCCACCATCGGTCAGCGCCGGGTTGTTAGACGTGGCGCACTCAAGCGACCCATTGATGTGATTGCCTTCGATCTCCGGGTCCTCTGGGCCACCGGTGTTGCCCGAGACACTCAACGTGCCATTGATGGTGTCCCCGGCGATTTCGATGCCGCCGGAGTTGCCCGAAATCGTGACAGTGCCGGTGATGGTGTTGTCAGCACACGCGGGCGTCCCGTCGTCCCCACCGTCGCCAATCATCACGTAGCCGGTCGTGCCCGACACGGTCAGGTTGCCACTGATGTTCGAGCCGCAGATACGAATGGCAGCTGCCCCGTTGGAAGTGATCGCCCCGCTCACGTTGGCCCCGTTCAAGAACAGCGCCCCGCCCGATTGGACGCTGATCCCACCGCTCACCTTGCCGCTGATGCAGATGGACTGGCCCGAGGTGACGGTGTAGCCGCCGCTGATGGTGCCGCTGAGGCAAGAGGAGCTGTAGCCCACCGTCAGGGTGAGGGTGTTCGACTGGCTGGTGAGGTAGTTGGTGTCACCGGAGTAGACGGCATAGATGGAGTAGGTCCCCGGCGGAAGCGCCGTGGTCACCAAGGTGGCCAGGCCCGAGGCGTTGAGGGTGGCGGTGTCGATCAGGTCCCCGTTGGGCGGGGCGTCCTGGTAGAAGCTCACGGTCCCCGTCGGCCCGCTCCCCGGCGTGGTCTGGGCGCTCAAGGTGATCGCCTGGCCGAAGTGCGAGGGGTTTGGTGACGCGCTCAGCACGAGGCTCGTGGAGGCCTGGTTGACCTTCTGGGTGACGGTGTTGGAAGTGCTGGTCGCGTAGTTGCCCGAGGCCCCGTAGACGGCCTCGACGTAAGTGGTCCCCACCGACAGGCTCGTCGTCGAGTACGTGGCCTCGCCCGCGGTGAGCGTCCCGGTCCCGAGCGAGGTCTTGGTGCCACAGCTCGAGGTGGTGCAGCTGTAGAAGGTCACCGTGCCGCTCGGCGTGCCCGAGGAGGCCGACACCGTGTCGGTGAAGGTGACCGAGGAGCCGTGGGTGGAGGGGTTGGGCGCCGCGGTGAGGCTCGACGTTGTCCCGAGCGCGTTGACCACTTGGGTCGCCACGCCCGAAGTGGAGCCCAAGTAGTTGCCCGAGGCCCCGTAGACGGCCTCGACGTAGCCTGTGCCGACCGGCAGGCTCGAGGTGCTGTAGGTGGCCTGGCCGTTGGACCCCAAGCTTCCGGTGCCGAACAAGGTCGTCGTGCCACACGACGAGGTCGTGCAGCTATAGAAGTTGACCGTGCCTGTTGGTTCGCCCGTGGTCGCCGACACCGTGGCCGTGAAGGTCACCGACGTGAGGTAGGTCGAGGGATTGGGCGACGAGGTGAGCTTCGTCGTGGTGGAAAGGGCGTTGACCACCTGGGACACCAGCGCCGACGTACTGTTCGCGTAGTTGCCCGAGGCCGCATAGACGGCATCGACGTACGCGGTCCCGACGGGAAGTATCGAGCTGGAGAAGGTGGCCTTGCCCGAGCTGAGGGTCCCCGTGCCGAGCAAGGCGTTCGGAGTGCAGCCCGAGACGGAACAGCCGTAGAAGCTCACGGTGCCCGCTGGGGTGCCCGCACTCGAAGACACTGTGGCGGTGAAGAGCACCGGCAGGCCGAAGGTCGAGGGGTTGGGCGACGACGTCAGGGCGGTCGAGGTGGTGTTGCCGTTGACCACCTGGGCCACGATCGACGTCGAGCCCAAGTAGTTGCCCGTCGCCGGGTAGACGGCCTCGACGTAGGTGGTCCCGACCGGGAGGCTCGAGGTCGAGTAGGTGGCCTTGCCCGAGGTGAGCGTGCCCGTCCCGAGCGTGGCCTTGGTCCCGGCGCAGGTGCTCGTGGTGCTGCCGGAGCCGCAGCTGTAGAAGGTCACGGTGGTGCCGTTCGGCGGGGTCGGCGAGGCGCTGACCGTGTCGGTGAAGGTGACCGAGGAGGCGTAGGTGGACGGGTTGGGCGAGGCGGTGAGAACCGAGGTGGTCCCGAGAGCGTTGACCACCTGGGCCACGATCGATGTCGAGCCCAAGTAGTTGCCCGTCGCCGGGTAGACGGCCTCGACGTAGGTGGTCCCGACCGGGAGGCTCGAGGTCGAGTAGGTGGCCTTGCCCGAGGTGAGCGTGCCCGTCCCGAGCGTGGCCTTGGTCCCGGCGCAGGTGCTCGTGGTGCTGCCGGAGCCGCAGCTGTAGAAGGTCACGGTGGTGCCGTTCGGCGGGGTCGGCGAGGCGCTGACCGTGTCGGTGAAGGTGACCGAGGAGGCGTAGGTGGACGGGTTGGGCGAGGCGGTGAGAACCGAGGTGGTCCCGAGAGCGTTGACCACCTGGGCCACGATCGATGTCGAGCCCAAGTAGTTGCCCGTCGCCGGGTAGACGGCCTCGACGTAGGTGGTCCCGACCGGGAGGCTCGAGGTCGAGTAGGTGGCCTTGCCCGAGGTGAGCGTGCCCGTCCCGAGCGTGGCCTTGGTCCCGGCGCAGGTGCTCGTGGTGCTGCCGGAGCCGCAGCTGTAGAAGGTCACGGTGGTGCCGTTCGGCGGGGTCGGCGAGGCGCTGACCGTGTCGGTGAAGGTGACCGAGGAGGCGTAGGTGGACGGGTTGGGCGAGGCGGTGAGAACCGAGGTGGTCCCGAGAGCGTTGACCACCTGGGCCACGATCGATGTCGAGCCCAAGTAGTTGCCCGTCGCCGGGTAGACGGCCTCGACGTAGGTGGTCCCGACCGGGAGGCTCGAGGTCGAGTAGGTGGCCTTGCCCGAGGTGAGCGTGCCCGTCCCGAGCGTGGCCTTGGTCCCGGCGCAGGTGCTCGTGGTGCTGCCGGAGCCGCAGCTGTAGAAGGTCACGGTGGTGCCGTTCGGCGGGGTCGGCGAGGCGCTGACCGTGTCGGTGAAGGTGACCGAGGAGGCGTAGGTGGACGGGTTGGGCGAGGCGGTGAGAACCGAGGTGGTCCCGAGAGCGTTGACCACCTGGGCCACGATCGATGTCGAGCCCAAGTAGTTGCCCGTCGCCGGGTAGACGGCCTCGACGTAGGTGGTCCCGACCGGGAGGCTCGAGGTCGAGTAGGTGGCCTTGCCCGAGGTGAGCGTGCCCGTCCCGAGCGTGGCCTTGGTCCCGGCGCAGGTGCTCGTGGTGCTGCCGGAGCCGCAGCTGTAGAAGGTCACGGTGGTGCCGTTCGGCGGGGTCGGCGAGGCGCTGACCGTGTCGGTGAAGGTGACCGAGGAGGCGTAGGTGGACGGGTTGGGCGAGGCGGTGAGAACCGAGGTGGTCGAGATGGAACTCGAGGTCACGGTCTGGGTCACGATGTTCGACGTGCTGGAGGCGAAGTCATAGTTGGTCCCCGAGCCGCCGTAGACGGCCTCGATGTAGTCCGTGCCGACAGACAAGGTCGAAGTCGGGAAGGTGGCTTCGCCGTTGGAGCCGACTGTCCCAGTGCCGAGCGTGGTTGTCGGCGTGGCGCACGTGGTGGCGTTGCTGCCGGTGCCGCAGCTGTAGAAGGTCACTGTGCCCGAGGTGGGAGTAGCCCCGTCGGTGCTGGCGTTGTGGGCCGTGACCGTGGCCATGAAGGTGACCGACTGGCCCGAGGTCGAGGAGCTCTGACTGGAGGCCAGGGACGTCGTGGTCGAGTCGGTGTACTCGGCACTCCCGGAATACAGGAAGTGGTACGTGTAGTTCTCGCAGGGGGTCTGGTCCGAGTCGCTATCGATCAGCTCGATGGACACACCAGAAAGGTTGACGGTGGCATCGGCGCCCACGGTGGTCGATCCCGAGAAGGTGGGCAACGCGAAGTAGGTCGGCGGCGCACACTGGGTGGGCGGAGCCGGGAAGGTCGTGTCGAGCGCGGTCGTAATGCTCTGGACGGTGATGGGGACGTCGAGCAAGTTCTGAACCGTGAAGACCATGCACCGGGTCGTCCCTGGGTAGAGCGAGGCCGTCAAGCCTGAGCAGGCGGGCGATGGGTAGATGTTGCTCGTGATCGTAAAACTCGAAGTGCCAGAGGTCAGCTCAAAGCCGAGGTGCTGGGATGAGGCGGACTTGGGACCGAGCACGGACGAGGAGACACCGAACGCGAGCGCGGCGGCGACGAGCGCGATCGCGCTGGATACAATCATCGCCTTCGTCCTCTTGAACCGCTCTGGTTTCATTGATTCCTCAACCGCTTTCACAGTGATGGGCAAGCCCACCGAGGGACCTCAGGTTCTGCCCACCTGGAATCCCTCGCTGACCTCACCGGAGCTTCCGGTTGTTGGCCGGGCCACGAGGCAGAAACCCCGCGGCCCGGCCTTCGACCGGATTGAGCTAGTGGAGCAGTGGGCCGTGGCCCACCGATCCAGCGGCTTTGCTACTAGCTGGCCGACAGGAACAGCGGAACAGTGACGTTCTCGCACAGGTCCTGGTTGAGACCATTGTCAACCATCTGAAGGGTCACGGAGCCGGTGTAGGTGGCGCCAGCTGCAAGGTCATCCGGAAGAGTTAGGTCCACCGAATGGTTGATAGTGAAAGCACCGCTTCCAGCTGTCGTACCGTCACCGACGGCCGCACCGCCAACCGAGAAGTCGTTCGAGCCGCAAACTGCCTCACCTGTAACAGCAGTCCCAGCGGTCCAGTTGGTTTCGGTTTGACTGGGAGCAGTCCCCGTTGCGCTGCCAACCGAGACGACAATCTGATTCAGAGTCTCGCTGCCAGCACTGGTGTTCGTCACCGTGAACGGAATCGTGTCAACGACACCGTAACCCGGAGTAGTCGCGGCAAGGATCCCGTCGTTCGGCACGAGGTCACCACTGGTGTCGGCAGTCGGGGTCACGGTGAACTGCGAAGCCGTACCCGTTGTGGCCGACCCGGTACCTGTACCAGTTGACGTGAAGTAAGCGAAGGCCGCTCCGGCAGCGCCGAGGGTAAGCCCCGCGGCGAGGCCGATGGCCACCACCTTCTTGTTCATGAATCGCTTCATATTCATCTGCTTGTGCTCCTTGGGTTGAGTTGATTGCTATGTCTGGGCGCTGGTTTCGCCATTCGCTCCCCACAGGCCAGGCGACCAAACTCGGCCTGTGGATCAACACGTCGCCCAAGGAACCGAGGACCGGCGGTCCTCGGGTACTGCGAGGGGGCAACTTCGCTCCCCATTGGTGCGGCCAGACGGGGCGGGAGTGCCCCGCCTGCCAGAACCGCAACACCACTGCTGCTCTTGATGCCAAGGACCGTCGCCGGTCCTTCCTGCTGCGGCCAGACGGAACGGGATTGCCCCGCCGGCAAGAGCCGCAACACCTGTGCGTCGACGCGGGCCATTACGCCGCTGCCTTCGCTCGATTGAGGCGCCGTTTCTTCGGCTCGCTCTGCACGGGCTCCGTTGCCCATGGGTGTGGGGGTAGGAGCCAGAGCACAGCGAGGCCGCAGAGCACACCGAGCACCACGGGTTCATGGAGCGCGCGGAAGTCATCGAAACGACGATTGGGGTAGGCCAGGTGGAGGATCGTCGCCGAGGTGAGCGTCGACCCGAGCGCCACCAATGAGACGAAGACCAGACTGACGACGGCGAAGGCGGTGCTGGCGATGGACCCCATTCGCTCCTCGGAGACCTGTGGTGCGTGCGCGGTGCGGTACCTGCGGGACCGATGTATGGCCGGAACGGTCTCCTCTACGGCGAGAACAACGGGCCGACCAAAGGTGGAGAGGCGATGACGCCCGTTGTCTGGGCGACAGGGCAGCGCATCAGCGCGGTCCATGGACGTCGCGCCATGCGCCGATCCATCATCGAAAGGGGTCGCCATCTATTCGCCGCCTGCGCCTAATCCGAGTGAGCGGTCGCCAAACCACTCATTTCGCCAATAGACGACAGGAAACCATGCGCTCTGTTGCGCGTCAACCGTTTTGCACCGCGAGCGCAACGCGTCTCCCACCGGCTCCCGGTTCGCGGTTAACTCGAGAACTCCCGTTTCTCCAGGTGATACCAGCTGTCGTCGAGCGTGTCGTCAACCCGTTGTCACCCGCGTCAGAACATTTGTTGTCAGGCGGTTGTGTGAAACCCAGTCAAGGAATTTGGGACCGGACCCGACTGCAGCGGTCGCCTCAATGAGCTGCAACGCGGCGTCCATTGGGCGGGTGGCCCCTTACCCGGCGGACGCAAGCTCTTGCGCCGAACCACGAATGCCCGCACAGAGGCTGGATGCAGTCCAGGCGGGCAATTCGGGCAGATCCCGATCGCAGTCATCCGAGTTCAGTTGCCTCACACAAAGGACTTGCAGTCACCAGGCCGTGGCATGCGCGGTCGAGAGGGCCGATCAGGTCCGCCGGTGTCCTGTCGGCAGAACCCTGCGAGGATGGAGCCATGGGGCCGGATGGCGACGACAGGACTGCGGAGGGCGAGCCCGACGAGGCCGGGCCAGAGGACGAGCGCGACGGCAGCGGCTTCGACAGTTGGCGCCGCGAGTCGGCCTTCGGTGCCGTCGGTACCGGTATCGCTCGGGGCCTCCAAGCGGTCTTCGCCCCGCCCGCCGACGAGATCGTGATTGTCGCAGCCGTGCCGGGCGACCCGCCCGACGCCGATCAGCGGGTGCGCGTCATCCTCGACCCGGACGATCCCACGAAGTCGGTCGCCATCATGCCCGAGCGGCCGGCCGAACCACCCTCAACCTGAAGGAGAGGTCGACGCTGCGACAGGTCCGCGTGGGCCACGTCGCTTCGCCCTAACTCGTGCTCACGCCCCCCAGCACGCAGAGCACCAGAATCGGTGCGTTGAAGGTGGCGTTGACCGCCCACAGCCTTGCCTTCCCGGCCGGAATCCGGACCGAGGTCGACCCGCTGGCCAAAGCGGACGACCCCGTGGAGTTGAAGTTCACCGAGATGCCGTAGGTCACCGCCTGACTCGACGGGTTCGTCACGACGCCACCCGCCGACCACCCCTTCGCGGTGGCGGCGCAGTTGATCAGGTCAACGTTGTTCCTGGCATTCCGTTGATTGGGAGTCGTTGAGTCCACGGCGGGCCTCGTGGTCACCTTGAGCGTGGTGTTCGTGGAGACCGTGGTGGTGGTCGTGGTGCGCGTCGCCGCAATTGATGCCAACGGCTTGTCCGAGTTGCTGCAGGCGGACACTGAGAGCCCGAGCGCGACGGCCACCGCAAACGTCGGGAGCCGTCGCTTCCACTTCCTCATCGATTTCTCCCCCTCACCGGCCGCCAACAGGGACGCTCTCTCCCGCCAAAATCGATCGATCGTACCACCGCCCAATTTCGGCTCCCTGGCGGCTCGCCACGGAACGACGCGCCGCGTGCCGGGACTGTCTGCTCACCGAGAGGGACCCTCTCCCCCGCTCACGGCCCGCGCAGACCGCTACAGACGGTCAGACACGGCACCAGCTCCGAGCGTGGCGAGACGGGCTGGTCCAGACCGGCGCTCCGCGTTCGCGAGAGCGACGCCGACCCGAACCCTGTCCCGATGGCGGATCGCGCGGTGGCGGAGCCGGCGCTGCCGCCGGACACGGCGGGGGAAGTCGACGATCATGCGCTGCTCTGTGACCACCCACCGGACGTCGCCGCTCGGGCCGGTGAGGCCCGACCGCCGCCCGGGCAGGGTCGTTGACAGGCAGCCGGATCTGGACTTACCATCCGGAGTATCGGACAGTATGTCCGATACATCAGAGGAGCTGTCAATCCATGAGCACCCTGGCGGACGTCGCACCGGTCGACCTCTCGGATTCCCGGTCCTACGTGGCCGGAGTCCCCCACGCCTGGCTGGCCTACCTGCGTCACCACGATCCGGTCCATTGGCAGGACGAGCCCGGCGGTCCCGGATTCTGGGCCGTCACCCGCTACGACGACTGCGTGACCGTCAACCGGGACTACGAGCGCTTCAGCTCGGCCACCCGCGGGACCATGCCCTTCGAGTTGGACGAGGACGAGATCGCCCAGCAGGGCCTGATGATGCTCAACATGGACCCTCCCCTCCACACCCGCTACCGACGCCTCGTCAACAAGGGCTTCACGCCGCGCATGGTGCGCGACCTGGAGGAGAGCATCCACCGCTCGACCGACGCCATCATCGACGAGGTGATCGAGGCCGGCCGGGCCGACTTCGTCACACAGATCTCCGCCGAGCTCCCCCTCCAGGTCATCGCCGAGCTCCTCGGTGTGCCCGCCGACGACCGCCACCGCATGTTCGAGTGGTCGAACCGCATGGTGGGCAACGAGGACCCCGAGTACCAGGGCCAGACGGAGCTGGCGCTGACCTCCGCCATGGAGCTCTACGCCTACGCCGCCGAGCTGTTCGCCAAGAAGCGCATCGACCCGCACGCGGACCTGATGAGCGCGCTCACGACGGTCGAGATCGACGGCGAGCACCTCAGCGACCTGGAGCTCGAGCTGTTCTTCCTGCTGCTCACCGTCGCCGGCAACGAGACCACGCGCAACCTGATGTCCGGCGCCATGCACGCCTTCTTCCAGTACCCCGAGCAATGGCAGCGCCTCCTGGCGGACCGCAGCCTGCTCCCTTCCGCCGTGGACGAGATGCTCCGTTTCGTCACCCCCGTCATGAACTTCCGCCGTACCGCCGTAGTGGACACCGAACTCAGCGGGACCAAGATCGCCGCCGGTGACAAGGTCGTCTTCTTTCACGCCTCCGCCAACCGGGACGAGGAGGTCTTCACCGACCCCGGCACCTTCGATGTCGGGCGGAGCCCCAACCCCCACATCGCCTTCGGCGGCGGCGGGCCCCATTTCTGCCTCGGGACCAACCTGGCCCGCATGGAGATCCGGGTCATGTTCGAGCACCTGCTGGACCGGATGCCCGACATTCGCCTCGACGGCGAGGTGCAACGCCTACAGTCCCAGTTCATAAATGGCGTCAAGCACATTCCCGTGGCGTTCACCCCGTCCGCCCGCGTCGGCTCCTGAGCCGGCCGTCCGACTGACGCGGGCGAGGGAGTGATGGCCCGGCGTGCCCCCGATGCGCTGAAGGACGTCATCCGTGACTTCCGGCGGGACCAGCTGATCGACACGGCCCGCCGCCTTTTCGGCGAGCGCGGCACCACCGACATCTCCATGGACGAGATCGCCGCCCAGGCCGGTGTCGCCCGCTCGACCGTGTACGTCTACTTCGCCAACCGCGACGACCTCCTGCGGGCCTGCGTGCAGTCCATGTACGAGCGCCTGCAGGACACCATCGCGCTCGTGGCGGACGACGCGGCGCCGCCGGTGGCGAGGTTGCGCAGCCTGCTCCTCGGCGCGCTGGAGCGCATCGACGAGAGCCCCGCCTTCTTCCGCCTCGCCATGGCGACCCAGTCGACCACCACCGCCTCGGGTTCAGAGGCCGTGGGGGGTGCCCTCATGATGATCGGGCTGGACATGATCCGCGTGCTCGAGGATCTCGTCGTGGCCGGCATCGCCGCCGGGGACTTCCGGGCGGACCTCGATCCCGACCGCGCCGTCGTCCTGGTGGGCCAGCAGATTTACGGCGCGCTCTCCGTGCGGGCCGGCGAACCGGACCCGATCCCGGCCGCCCGCGCCGCCGACGAGATCTCTACCTTCGTGTGCCGAGGACTGGGGGCGTGACGTGAAATTCGACCTGTGGCTGCCGACGGCCAGCCCCATGACCACCGCCGAGCTGCTCGACGCCGTGGCCGAGGGGGCCGAGGCCCGCGACATCGGGACCATCTGGGTGGGCGAGCACGTGGTGCTCTTCGACCGCTACGAGAGCCACTACCCATACGCGGAGGACGGCCGCATCCCCGCCCCCTCGGGCAGCGGCCTGCTCGAGCCCATGGTCACCCTGACCTACCTGGCGGCCCGGACGTCCACGGTCCGCCTCGGCACCGCCATGCTGCTCCTCCCCCAGCGCAACCCCGTCTACACCGCCAAGGAGGTCAGCTCGCTCGACTGGCTCTCGAACGGGCGGGTCGACCTCGGCATCGGCGTCGGCTGGCTCAAGGAGGAGTTCGACGTCCTCAACGTGCCCTGGGAGCGCCGGGGCCGCCGGACCGACGAGTACCTCGAGGTGTTGCGCACGCTCTGGCTCGACGACACGTCCTCCTTCCACGGCGAGGTCTACGACCTGCCGCCCTGCGAGATGTACCCCAAGCCGGTGCAGCAGCCGCCCCCGATCCACATCGGCGGCGAGACGCCGGCCGCGCTGCGCCGGGCGGCACGCCTCGGTCAGGGCTGGCACACCTTCAACCGTTCGCCCGACGAGCTGGCCGAGGGCCTGGTGGCACTCAATGCCGAGCTCGACGCCGCCGGGCGCAGCCGGGCCGACCTGCGCATCACGGTCTGCCCCTACTTCAACCAGCTCACGCCCGAGTGGGTGGAGCGCTACGCCGAGGCAGGCGCCGACGCGGTCGCCGCGCTCTTCTTCGCGTTCAGCGCCGACGACGTGGCCCGGGCCTTCGACGACCTCGAGACCTGCCGGGAGCGGTCAGCACGCTGTTAGGCGCCCGCACGGGCGCCGGAGGCGCCATCCACGGGCGGTGCGAGGTGCGCTGCGTGCTCGGGGCGGAACACGTCCGCTACCTCGCACCGCTCGAGGCTTGACCCTGCGAACGTAGAGCGGTCCCCGGAGGGCCGAATCGGCCAGAGGAATGATCCGCCCCGCCAGGTTTCATTCTTGGGGATGAGTACCGGACCGGCCTTCGCCAGGGAGGCTGGGGAGGTGCGACCGGGCCCTTTCCCGAACGGAGGGCCTGCTCAGGCGGCACTACCATGGTCGTCCCGCCAGGGAACGAAGGATCCGATGGCATCCAACTCACGTCACCTCTACCCCGAGTGGCTCCGGCCCCGGAACGCACGGGATGCCGCGCCGGCCGGCGGGCGCCACGACCGCGAAGAGGACGGGGTGTGGCGGGTCTGGGAGTGGCTGCGCGCCTTCGACCGTCGCTACGCCAGCCTGGTCGACGTGGTCCTCGCCACCGGGCTGTTCTTCCTCTGCTCGGGCTGGGTCATTGAGCGGCCGGTGATCCGTCCCGATCTGTGGTTCGTCGTCGCGCTGATCTTCCCGCTGGTTTTCCGCCGCCGGGCCCCCATGACCGTCTTCCTGGTCATTGCGACGGTGGCCTTCGTACAGTGGCTCGTTACCGGTCCGACCCTGGCCGATGCCGCCCTGCTCGTGGCGCTCTACACGGTGGCCCTCGAGTCCGAGTGGCTCCTGGTCACGGCGGCCACGGTCATCCTCGAGGCCGGCGTCGTCATGGCCACGGTGCGCTGGGACCCCACGCGCAACAAGGTCCATTCCTTCGTCTTCCTCACCGGCCTCGTCTTCACTGCGCTGCTGGCGGGGGTGGTGGTGCGCGCGCTGCGCAGCCAGCTCGACTGGCTGGCCGAGCGCGCCGAGCGGCTGGAGCGCGAGCGCGACCAGCAGGCGTCGCTGGCGGCGGCGACGGAGCGGGCCCGCATCGCACGGGAGATGCACGACGTGGTCTCGCACAACATCCAGGTGATGGTGACGCTCGCCGATGCCGCCTCCTCGGCGCAGGCCTCGGACCCGGCGCGCGCCGCGGAGGCGATCAACGAGGTGTCGAGCACTGGGCGCCAGGCCCTGACCGACATGCGGCGCATGCTCGGCGTGCTGCGGGAGGAGCCGACGGCGGTCGTGGGGCACGGCGACGGTGTCGCCGCCAACGGGAACGGCCGGCCGCCGTTGGCGCCCCAACCGGGCCTGGGCGAGCTCGATGCGCTCGTCGACCGGGTCCGCGGCACGGGCCTCGACGTCTCCGTCGAGCACCGTGGCACGCCCTTCGACGTCTCGGGCGCCGCCGGGCTGACGGTCTACCGGATCGTCCAGGAGGCCCTGACCAACGTGCTCAAGCACGCCGAGCAGCCAGCGTCGGTGGTGGTGCGGCTGGCCTTCGACGACCCCGACGTGTCGGTGTGGATCACCGACGACGGCCGGACCAAGGTGGCGGTCCCGGCGTCGCCCTCCGGGAACCGGTGGGCGAACGGAAACGGCAACGGCCGCGACGGGGCGGCCGGTGGTGGCCACGGGCTGGCCGGCATGGCCGAGCGCGCCGGCGCGTTCGGGGGCACGCTCTCGGCGGCCCCTCGGCCCACCGGCGGCTGGGAGGTCGCGGCCACCCTGCGCGACTGCAAGGCGCCCGCCCCGGCGTGACCATCCGGGTCGTGCTGGCCGACGATCAGGCTTTGCTGCGAAAGGGCTTCCGCATGATCCTCGAGGCCGAGGAGGGCATGGAGATCGTCGGTGAGGCACCCGACGGCGCCGAGGCCGTGCGGCTCGTGGAGCTGTACCGGCCCGACGTCGTGCTCATGGACGTGCGCATGCCGGTCCTCGACGGGATTCAGGCGACGCAGGCCATCACGGGCTCGCCCGAAGGCGAGGCGACCCGGGTGCTGATCCTCACCACGTTCGACCTCGACGAGTACGCCTTCAGCGCGCTGCGGGCGGGCGCCAGCGGCTTCCTGCTCAAGGACGTGCCGCCGGCCGAGCTCGTCACGGCCATCCGCACCGTGGCCCGGGGCGACGCGGTGGTGTCACCGCGCATCACCCGGCGTCTGCTCGAGGAGTACGCGGCGACGTTGCCCGACCTCTCCGAGGGCGGCGCCGGGGAGGGTGCGGGTGGCGAGGAACATCCGGCGCTGGCGAGCCTGACCGAGCGCGAGCGCGAGGTCTTGCTGGCGGTGGCGGACGGGTTGTCCAACGCGGAGATCGCCGAGCGCCTCTTCGTGTCCGAAGCGACGGTCAAGTCCCACGTGGGTCGGCTGCTGGCCAAACTGGGCCTGCGCGACCGCGTGCAGGCCGTCGTGTTCGCCTTCCAGTCGGGCCTCGTCCGGCCCTGAGGCCGCCCTGCGGGCGGCACGGGCACCCGTAGGCTCGTCCGTGTGGCTTCCCCCGACCGCGCGCTCGGCACGTTCAGCGACACCGGGCCCTGGATCATCGACCCGGACGAGCTGGCCTGGCGCCCCGGGCTGGCCGGCGTGCGGGCCCGACTCGGCGCCTCGCTCCCCCGCCTGACCCGGCGCACCACGCTGCCCCCGGTCCGGCGCCTCGGCACCACGCTGCGCCACGTCGGCGGCGCGCTCGGGCTGTGGTACCTCGGCGAGCGCCGACGCGGCGGTGCGGCCTCTATCGCGGGCATCTCGCGACGGCTGCGGGTGGCGGCGGAGCGGCTGGGCCCGACCTACATAAAGCTGGGCCAGATCATCGCGTCGGGAGACGGCGTCTTCCCGCCCGAGCTGGTGGCGGAGTTCAAGTGGTGCCGCGACCAGGTGGCCCCCGAGCCCTGGCCGGTGGTGGAGCGGATGCTCACCGAGGAGCTGGGAGGGCCCCTCTCCTCCGTTTTCGCCTCGGTCGAGCGGGCGCCGCTCGCCGCGGCCTCCATCGCCCAGGTGCACGCGGCGACCCTGCGCGACGGGACGCCGGTGGTGGTCAAGGTCCAGCGCCCGTCGGTGTCGGCGCGGGTGCGCCAGGACCTGGCCGTCATGGCCTGGCTGGCCCCCCACCTCGTGGGCCGGATCCCCGTCGCCGCGCTGGCCAACCCGCCCGCCCTCGTTGAGCTCTTCGCGGAGACGATCGTCGAGGAGCTCGACTTCCGGCTCGAGGCCGAGAACATGCTCGACGTGGCGGCGACCTTCGCCGCGCTGGAGCAGCGCGACTTCGTCGTCCCCCGACCCCACCCCACGCTGGTGACGCGGCGGATGCTCGTGATGGAGCGCCTCGACGGCTTCCACTTCGGCGACGTGGCCGGCATGCAGGCCGCGGGCATCGACACCGAGGCGGTGGTGCGCGCCGGCATGATCGGCTTTCTCGAGGGGGCCCTCTTCTACGGCATCTTCCACGGGGACCTGCACGGGGGCAACCTCTTCGTGCTGCCGTCGGGCAAGACGGCGCTGCTGGACTTCGGCATCACGGGCCGCCTGACCGAGCCCAAGCGCCTCGCGCTCCTCGGGCTGCTGGTCGGCGCGTCGAACGGCGACATCGGTGCCCAGGTGGCCGCCCTACGCGACCTCGGCGCGTTCCCCGACACGCTCGACGTGCAGCACGTCATCGACGTCCTGGGGCTGGACCGGCCCCCGATCGACCCGACCGCGCTGACCGCCGACGAGCTCGTCGCCGAGATGCAGCGCTCCGTCAAGACGCTGCTCGGCATCGGCGCCCGCCTGCCCAAGGAGCTGATGCTCTTCGTGAAGAACATGATGTTCCTCGACGGCGCCATCGCCACGCTGGCGCCCGACCTCGACCTGTTCGCCGAGGTCGAGGCGATCGCACTGCTGTTCGCCGCCAAGCACGGCGAGCGCATCATGGCCCAGCTCGGCCTCGAGCAGACGGAGGACTGGGCGCCGGACATGGCGGGGATCAAGGCGGGCTTCGGGCTGGACGAGTCGGTCGACGGCCTCACCCACCGCGAGCTGCAGGCGCGGCGGGCCGAGGTGCGCTCGAAGTTCGAGGGGCGCCGCCGCGGCGGGCCGGGACGGGGGCGCGCCGCGCCGTGGTAGCCGGAAGCCCGAAATGTCGGGCTGCAGTGGTCAGATGCTGACCTTCGACTCGGGAACGCCCTCGGTCGCCTCGACGGCGGGGGCACGCCTGGCTGCGAGCACACCGGACGCCATGACCAACAGGGCCGCCACGAACAGCGCGTTGTAGGTCACCAGGTCGCGCACGTCCTGTCCGCGGGTGGGGTGCGCAAACGCCCACAGGTAGGGCACCCACGGAAACGCGAAGCACGCCAGGGCGAGTGCCGCCAGCCTGCCCGCGGCCGACGAGAGGCCCACCTCCATGATGACGAAGACGAGCAGCGGCGCGAAGGTGAAGTACTGGTCCCAGGCGGTCGGTGAGATCAGCACGCTCGTGCACACGAGGATCACCAGCGCCGTCACCGGATAGCCCCTGCGGTCGAGCCTCACCGCGGCCCAAACGCCTACGATCGCGATGGCCACACTCGCCACGGTTCCCAGGGCCACGGCGGTCGAATGGGACAGGACGGGCAGGCGGAACAAGAACCCTGTGACTGACGCATTGCGGCCGATGAGGCCCGGCTCCTCGAGGACGCTCAAGGTGCCGCCGCTGAAGAGGAGCCGGAGGTAGTACCAGGGAGAGCTTGCCGGCCACACCAACCAGGCGCCGACGGTCACGAGGACGAACGTCAGTGATGCCGTGATGGCGGGGCGCCACTGCCTGCGCCAGATCCAGTAGAAGACCACCACGCCCGGGTACAGCTTGAACGCCGTCGCCAGGCCGACCAGGAACCCCTGCGACCGATCGCGCACCGCCAGCACGTCGAGCGCCATCAGCAGCAGCACAATCGTGCTGAGCTGGCCCAAGGCAAGGTTGTCGTCCATGGGCGAGAAGAGCAGCACGGTCGCCACGCAGGCCCACGTGGCGATCGCGATGTGCTCGAGCCAGGGTCCTTTCCTGGTGACCCGCAGTACCACCAGGTATGTCGCGGCCATGCACGCGATGCTCAGCTGAGTCCACGCCGCGAAGGCCTCCCGGAAGGGCACGAACGTGATGGGCAGGAACAGGAAGATGGCCCCCGGGGGATAGGGGTACCAACCCTGGCCGACCGAGGCGTAGAGGTTCTGGCCGCTGCGCGCCAAGTTCACGTCAAGGAAACGCGCGAGGAGATCGGACCCCACGAGCGAGGGGTACTGGCCGTTGAAGATCCACGGTCGCTGTGTCGCGTCGTAGGCGTTCAGCCACCCCAGGACGTACAAGACGGACACGCCCGCGACGACCGCGACGAGCAGCGCCGGAACGCGCCAACTCGAGGCTCCTCTTGTGACCGCCTGGTCCTCCGCCACCCCGCAAAGTTTCCCATGCGACCTTCCGACCTGCAACCCTCTGTGCATCGCGCACTCGGTGTGGGGCGGCAATGCGTTCTCCATCGGCGCTGGGTCGAAGTACGACCCTTCGCACAACGGAGGCACAAAATTCGCCGAAGGAAACTTCGACGCAATCGACCCAGCGGCCTCTGGTTTGAAAGCAATGGTCATGGTGAGGCAGTCGTGCGAAGGGCCTTCGTGCCCGTGCTGCGCGTTGCGGCCGCGGCAGCGGCGCCTCATGGTGCACGCGGGATCACCCCCCGGCGGCTCGAAGCTCAGCTGCCGGGCCATCCCGCCACGAGCTCCAACAGCTCCGTGGCCATGAAGTACTGCGTGGGGCGCCCGGGGCCGGCCCGTTCCGGACGGTAGCGCTCCACGATGCCGTGGCGGGCCAACGTAGCGAGGGCGGACTGGCCGGAACGGGCAGAGACACCGAGGCGATCGGCGATGAGCGCCGCCGACAGCACGGGCTGCTCCGCCAGGAGATCGATCACACGGTGCGCGCTGGCATCCCCCCGCACCCCGACGAGGCGCCCTCGCCAAGCAGCCACGACCGCCTCGGCGCTCGACATCAGCTCACCAGCCGCCTCGCTGCTGCGCTGGAGTGCCTTCGCCACCCACTCGACCCACACGTCCAGCCCGCCCATGCGAAACAGCATCAGGCCGGCGAGATACCCCCCGGGATCCCGGGCGATGAGCACGCTCACCGGGGGCGGGACGGTGAGGTCGAGGCGATGCGAGAGCACCCAGCCGATCAGGATGCGCCCGATGCGCCCGTTGCCGTCGCCGAAGGGATGGATGGACTCGAATTGTGCGTGCAGGACGGCGGCCTGGGTGACGGGGTCGAGGGCGTCGTCGTTGGCGAAGGCGACGAGGTCGTCCATGAGCTCGCCGACGAGCTCGGGCGGCGGTGGCACGTAAGCGGCGTCGCGTGGTGATGTGCCCCCGACCCAGGACTGCTCCGTGCGATACGAGCCGACCATGCGGGCGGGCAGGCCACCACCCGACTCCATGAGCCTCCGGTGCCATTCGAGGAGATCGGCCCGAATGAGGGGTCGTCGTGGAGAGGCCAGAGCGCCCACCACCGCACCGAGGTTGTCGGCCACGTAGGACGCCGCGTCACTGAGAGCACCGCCAACCTCGGCCGCGGCCACGTCGGCGAGCGGCGCCTGGAGTCCCTCGATGAAGCTGGACGCCACCCCCTCGGAGCGCAGGAGCAATGTGGCGAGGGGCCCGAAACGGGCCGAGCGGTTCCCGGCCGACACGACCGCCGCAGCGGCGCGCTCTGTCATCCGCGTCGCCCGGGCGCCCAGCTCGAAGTCCTGCTCGGCGAGTGCTGTCGGCACCCATGCCCCCAGCCGCATCCCGCGCCACACGATGGGGACCTCGTGCCCCCGGGATACGGATCCTTCCGCAAATTCCGTCATATACAGAAGGATAGCGGGCTATCCTTCTGTATATGGGGAGGTTTCGGAAGGCTGTAAATACGGCCAAACGGAAGGAGGCATGGCCCTGACAGGCGCACTCTCCATTGTCCGGGCCATCCGACCTCGCCTACTTCGGCCGGAAGTGCACGAAGACGCGACCGACGTTGTGCGAGTCCTTCTCCACGCGGTGGTAGAGCGGCTTGACGTCCTTGCGGTCGAGGAAGCGCAGGACCCGCTTCTTCAGCTGGCCGCTGCCCTTGCCAGGGATGATCTCGACCAGCTTGGCCTTCTTGGCCACCGCCTCGTCCATGACGTCGCGCAGGGCCCGGTCGATGTCCCCGCCCCGGTTGTAGATGTCGTGCAGATCGAGCGTCAGCTTCATGCGAAAACGGCCCGGGCGCTACTCGTCGATGTCCGTGGTCGCCGGACCGAAGACGACGAGATGGTCCAGCACGGGCGACGAGTCGCCCGTCCAGTCGAGGCCGGCCAGCTGGCGCCGGCTGCGGCGTCCCAGCCGCCACCGGAAGGCGGCGAAGCGGTCCGTGCGGAGCACGATCGCCCCGTCGCCCGCGGGACCGAGGTCGTAGGCCCCGTCCTCGACGACGACCCGGAGCGGCACGGGTGGCTGCATCCATTGCAAAAGGCGGTCGGATCCGAGGCGCACCACCTCGGCGTCGCGTGCGCCCGGCGCGCCGAGCGCGCCCCGGACGTCCTGCTCGTGGGTGGCCACGTCGAGCACCGCCGGCCACACCTCGAAGTCGTCGATCGCGGCGCCGAAGCGGGGCGCCAGTTCGTCCCAGCGCGCCAGCACCTCGGCGAAGGGCCGGCCCTCGAAGCGGGCCACCTGGGCCGCCGACTGCTCTTCGGTGGGCGGGCCGGTCAGGCGGCCTTCCAGCACGTCCTCCCCCACCGCGGTCAGGTGGGCCACGACGTCGCGCACACGCCAGCCGGGGCAGGTGGGCACCGGGGCGGCCAGCCCCGGCTCGTCGAGCACGCCGACGAGGCCGAGCAGGCGGGCCCGGGACTCGCCGTAGAGCTGGGAGAGGGCCGGTTCCGCCATGGCCGAACGATAGGCCCGGCGGGCGGATCCCCGGCCCCCGGCGGCGGTCGATGGGAGACTCGGGGGGTGGGCACCATCCGGGCGCTGAGACGCGAGGACTGGGACGATTGGAGGGCCCTGTGGGGCGGCTACCTGGCCTTCTACCGGGCCGAGCTGCCAGACGAGGTCTCCCGGGCCACGTTCGAGCGCCTGTGCGCCGGTGCCGAGGGGTTGTTCGGCCTGCTCGCCCTCGACGAGGCCGGGCGGGGCATCGGGATGGCCAACTGCGTCGTGCACGCCTCCACCTGGTCCACCGAGCCCAAGTGCTACCTGGAGGACCTCTTCGTGGCCCCCTCGGCGCGGGGCCACGACGCCGGGCGCGCCCTCCTGGAGGCGGTGAGCGAGGCCGGCGCGGCGCACGGCGCGGACCGGGTCTACTGGCACACCCAGCAGTACAACGGCCGCGCCCGATCGCTCTACGACCAGGTCGGCCGGCCCACCTCCTTCGTCGTCTACGAGATGTGACGCCTGTCACATCCGTTCCCTAGGTTGTCCCCCATGCCGCCCCGCCGCCGCAGCGCGACCTCCACCTCCAATTTCGGCGTCGGGCGCCGCGAGTCGCACGTGGCGGACGCCTTCTACGCCCGCTTCGAGGCGCCCGAGCTCAGTGCCGACGAGCACGTGACCCCGCACGAGCCCGGCGTCTCGTGCCTGTGCGGCGACGCCCGCCGGATGGAGGCGCTCGCCGACGACTCGGTGGCCCTCGTCGTGACCTCACCCCCCTACTTCGCCGGGAAGCAGTACGAGGAGGAGCTCGACCGCGAAGGCGTGCCGGGCTCCTACATGGAGTACCTGGCGCTGCTGCGCGACGTCTTCGCCGAGTGCAAGCGGGTGCTCGAGCCGGGCGGGCGCATCGCGGTCAACGTGGCCAACCTCGGTCGCAAGCCGTATCGCAGCCTGGCGGCCGACGTGATGACGATCCTCCAGGACGACCTGCACCTCCTCCCCCGGGGGGAGATCGTGTGGCAGAAGGGCGAGGGGGCCAGCGGCTCCTGCGCCTGGGGCTCCTTCCGCTCGGCGGCCAACCCCGTGCTGCGCGACGTCACCGAGCGCGTCATCGTGGCCAGCAAGGGCCGCTTCGGCCGGGCGCGCAGCCCCAAGGAGCGGCGCCGCGAGGGGCTGCCGTATGTGAGCAGCGTCGGGGCGGACGACTTCATGGCGCTGACGCTCGACGTGTGGGACATCCCGCCCGAGAGCGCGGTGCGGGTGCGGCATCCCGCCCCCTTTCCCGTCGAGCTGCCCCAGCGGCTGATGGAGCTCTACACGTATGTAGGCGACCTGGTGGTCGACCCCTTCGCCGGATCCGGCTCCACCCTGGTGGCGGCGCGGCGCTGCGGGCGCGACGCCGTCGGCTACGACCTCGACCCCGCCTACGTCGAGCTCTCGCTGGCCCGCGTGGCCGGCGAGGGGGACAGGACGGACCCCGCCGGCGGCGACGGCACGTCGGCCGTCTCCCTGGCCCGGGCCGCGCTCGGTACCGCCGGGTTCGCCGACGTCCGGCCCAACCGGCGCCTGCGCGGGCTGGGCCTGGCGGTCGACTTCACCGGCACCGACGCCGGGGGCCGGACGTGGTACTTCGACGTCGCCGGCCCGAACTCGGCCTACCGCGGCGGCATGGCCCGTTCCGAGACGGTGTGGCGCGCCCTCGGGCGGGCCCACGTCATGGCCGCCAGCGGCCACCACCCCTTCGTGGTCCTCACGACGCAGCTCCCGCGACCGGGCACCGAAGTGGACCGCGCCCTGCGGGCCCCCGGACCGGGCGGCCTCTTCGACGCGGTGGACCTCGGGTCCGCCGAGGCCCGGGGGCGTCTGGCGGCCTACGCCGGCGGGCGCTGCGGCTCGCCCCGGCCGGGGTTCTGGTCGGCGGCGGACGTGGCGCCGGGCGCCGTCTGACATGGGCGCCGTCTGAGCATGGGTACCGTCTGCGCCTGCGCGGTCGTCCGCGAAGATCCACCGCGTGTGTTCGTCGCCGAGGACCTCGAGACGCTGAACTGGGTGCTGGCCTGCCAGCTCGTGGCCAAGACGCCCGGTCGGGACCTGCCCCCCGGCGAGCGCGCCGCGCTGCGCCAGGCCCTGCGCGAGGAGCGCTGGGGCGACGCCGTCTTCGCCTTCATCGCCCGCACGGGGACGGCCGTCGACGTGTACGAGAGCACCGAGCTGCATCGGGCCACAGAGGCCCCGGTGGGTCCCCTGGAGCTGCAGCTCACCCCCCTCTTCACCGACTAGCGCCGGTGCCGGCGGAGGTGGCTGCGCCCGCGCCTGCGCCTGAGCCTGCCCAGCGCCTTTAGCCGAAGCGCGCCGCGTTCACCGCGGCGACGAACTGGTGCTGGGCGCTGACGAGCGCATCGATCGTCTGACTGGCGTGGAGGCGGGCGGCCGTGCTGCGGTAGTCGGACAGCGTCGGCCCGGCCTGGGCCAGGGACCCCGTCACACGCTGCGCGTTCTGCGCCGCGGTGGTGACCTGATCGATGAGCTGCTGACTGACCCCGGCGTGGTTGGAGCTCTCGATGGCGCTCACGAAGGACCCGAGCTGGTCGGAGAGCACGCCATCGGCGTGCTCGAGGCAGGGCACGCTTCCGCAACTGTTCGCCGTCGCGGTGAACTGGTTGAGGTTCGAGACGAGCTGGTTGTTGATCTGCACCAGGTTGGCGTGGTTCTTGATGGACGCGTTGAGCACGCCGAGGCCGATGGCCGCGCCGATGCCGAGCACGATGAGGACGAGCAGGAACCTCTTCGCCCCCATGCTCAGGACGAGCATCCACGGCCGCGGCGCCGGGGGCGGCGACGCCGGCGGCGACGCACCGAGGGGGAACCCGGACGGGTCGCCGCCGGGGATGAGCGTCGGGACGGGAAGCGCCAGGTCGCCGAACACCTCACCGGGATAGGTGGGGACGAGCAGGTACAGGTAGGCGACGAGGCGGAGCTCGTAGCGGATGAAGGCGCCGAACGCCTCGTGGACGGGCTTAGGGAGCCAGCCCGTGACGAGCACCACGAGCCAGGCGAACAAGGCCACCACGTACACGCCGAGCCCCACGATGCGCACGGCGATGGCCGCCGGGATCACCAGGATCAGGCGGAAGAGGACGGCGGCGCGGTGCAGCGGCGTGGCCGGGGGGACGGCCAGCCGGGCCTGGTCCGCGGGGGCTTCCTCGACGCCGAACGGCGGGAAACGGTCGGTCAGGAGGAACACGTACGCCTCGAAGCGCAGGATCACCCGCAGGTAGACCGTCACGATGGTCCGCACGAACTCGGGGGCGCGCCCCATGACGAGGGCGGCGAACCAGCCCAGCACCACGCACACGAAGGCGGCGATGCCGACGGCGATGACCACCACCGCCAGGGGAAGGGCCAGGATCGCCCGCAACAGGACGGTCCAGCGTCGCTGCTTCGCCCGGTCGGGCAGGATCACCAGCAGCGGGAGCGGCTCCGCCGGCGGTATGAGCTCGGGATAGCCCGGGTCCGCGACGGCCGGCGGGGGCGCCGCGGGCGGCCACAGTGCGCCCGCCGGAACGGGGACGCCCAGTGCCGCCGGCGCGGCCGGTGTGGGTGTCGGTGTGGGTGTCGTTGCCGTCGCCGGTGCGCCCGAGCCGGGATTCGCGGCTTCGTCGTGTCGCCCGGTCTCGTCGCCGAAGTCGGTCACGACCCGACCACCTTCATGGAGCCGCCCATGAACACCATGAACGGGGAGCGGTAGAGCACCGTCGTGGTACGGCCGGGCACGACGTCGACGCCGAGCGAGGACTCCCCCGTGTTGCTCGAGAACAGGTAGCGGAACGACACCTTGACCTCGTGCGCCCCCGGGGGCACGACGAAGAAGTGGTCACCCCACTTGAGGACCGAGGTGACCCCGTCGATGGTGACGTTCGTCTTGAAGAGCAGGAGCAGGAACGCCAGCGGAAAGATCTTCGTGCTGACGAGAATGCCGGTGGCATCGCTCTGGGTTGCGGACATACAGGGCTCCCTCCCGTTGGAGCCGGCTGTTCCCAGCCGGCCTCACTCCTTCGTCGGGGGCACGGTACGCAACCCCGGTAAACCGCGGGTAAGGCCGGTCGGCGCCCAGGCCGGCCAGCGTAAACCGGCGGCGTCCCGGGTGGGAGGATGCGTGCATGCCGAGCGACCGCACCACCGTGACCGAGCTCGGCACGGGGCTCGGCATGCTCGGCCTGGCCGACGTCGACGCGGCGGTGCGCTCGCGCACCCCGGTGATGCGCAGTCTGTCGCCCGAGGCGTGGGAACGGTTGTCGCGCCTGCGGGACGGCGGCGCCTACGACGCCGAGTTCCACGCCGCCTGGGCCAACGGCCAGGCCTTCCTGCGCGCCGACGACGGCCTGCGGGGGCGACTGCCCCGGGTGGTCGAGTGGAAGGGCACCGGCCGCGCCCCGGGCGACGAGGTGGCGCCCATCGACCTGCGGGTCGACCACGTCTACCTCGTGAGCTGCAAGTACCTCTCGAACATCCTCTTCAACGTCTCCCCGTCCAGCGCGTTCGACGGGCTCCTCGCGGGCGGCCCGGGTCGGGGCGGCCGGGTGGGCCGGGAGGTGCTTCCCGGCGGCGGCGACTGGTACGCCGAGGTGGCCCCGCTGGAGTACCAGGCCCTCTACGAGGCGGTCGTCCTGGCGGCCCGCGACGGGCACGATGCGACCCCGCGCCGCGGTCCGCTGGGCCCGGACGGTTCGGGTCGACTGGGCCCCGCTCCCGGCGCCGTGGCACTGCCGGGTCTCGGGGCCGAGGCGGCGGGGTCGCCCGCGCCCGACGGGGGCGCGGCGGGCGCGGCACGGCCTCCGCTGCTGCGCGAGCTGCCCCCGCGCGCCGTCGACCTCACGCCACCCCAGCGTGACGCGCTGGGACACTGGCTTCGCCCCGGCTGGCCCCCCGGGGCGAAGGACCTCTACGCCACGCTGTCGGGCGTGGTGGCCCGGGCATCGGCCGGACGTTGGAAGGCGGCCATGGACGCCGGCACCGGCGCGGGTGAGGCCATGCTGTGGCGGCTCCTGCGCATCGGGAGCGCCCCCTACTTCGTGCTGGGCTCGTCGGCGGCGCGCTCGCTGCGCCTGCGCATCGCCACCTCGTGGGACTGGCGCCAGCAGTTCCAGCTGCTGTCCCTCGCCATGGAGCCCCAGCCGGGCGGCCAGCCCCGGGTGGGCTGGGAGGCCACGGTGCGCGACCGGGTCTCGCGTGCGGTGCACCCGGTGGTGGGCCACATCGAGGTGCGCTGGAGCCACGGCCGCTTCGGAGGGCTGCCCGAGGCCAAGGGGTACCTGGACACGCCGCACCACCTCGTCCCCGGCTACGTCCCCCTGCGATGAGCGAGTTCGACCCCGCTGCGTTCACTCCCCCGCTCCGGGTCCCCCGGCTCTCGTGCCCGCCGGTCGTGCTCCGTCCCTACGCGATCTTCGATCTCGCCATGGTGCGCCAGGCGTCCGCCGACCCGCTCATCCCCTCCATCTCCTCGGTGCCGCGGACCTACACCGACGACTCCGGCCGGGCGTTCATTGAGCGCCAGCACGCCCGCAGCTCCGAAGGCGACGGCTACTCCTTTGTCATCGCGCCCGAGACCGATCCCAAGGCGGGGGTCGGATCGATCGGGCTGTGGCTCCAGGAGATTGAGAGCGGGCGCGCCTCCATCGGCTACTGGCTCGTCGAGGGCGCGCGGGGGCGGGGGCTGGCGGCCTTCGCCCTGCGGGCCGTGGTGTCCTTCGCCTTCGGCTCCCTCGCCATCCCGCGCCTGCACCTCTTCGTCGAGCCCTGGAACGTGGCGTCGGCCCGCACGGCGGAGGCGGCCGGGTTCAGCCGCGAGGCAACCCTGCGGGGCTGGGAGCGCATCGACGGCGAGCAGCACGACGCCGACTGCTTCGCCCTCCTGCATGCCGAGTGGACGGTGCCGGGTTGAGGCGGCCGGAGGGCGGGGACGGGACGGCGCCAGGCCGGCCTTGTGCGATTGGTGCAGCGCCGACTCGAAGGTCGATCATGGGGCAGTTCGCGAGAAGGGAGCGCCGATGCTGGTGATCGTCGAGGTGGAGAACGGGGTGGCCACGGTCACCCTGAACCGCCCGGAGTCGCGCAATGCGATCTCGGCCGAGCTGCACGCGCAACTCGACGAGGCCGTGACCGCCCTCGACGCCCGCGACGACGTGGGGTGCATGGTGCTCACCGGCGCCGACCCGGCCTTCTGCGCCGGCATGGATCTCAAGGCACTCTCCAGCGAGGACCGCGCCGCGCAGAAGGAACGCCAGCGGGCGCCGGCCCAGCGCTTCGCCATGATGGCGCCGCACGCGACCCCCGTGATCGGCGCCATCAACGGCCCGACGGTGACGGGCGGGCTCGAGCTCGCCATGTGCTGCGATTTTCTCATCGCGTCGGAGCGGGCGCGCTTCGCCGACACCCACGTGCGGGTCGGGGTCATGCCCGGCGGGGGAATGACGATCCGGCTGCCCCAGCTCATCGGCATCGACCGGGCGCGGCGGATGAGCCTGACCGGCGACTACATCGACGCCGAGACGGCGCGCGACTGGGGCCTCGTGGTGGAGGTGGTCCCCCACGAGTCGCTGCTGACCCGGGCCCGCGAGCTCGCCGCCACCATCGCCTCCATCCCGTCCGAGTACGTGCGCGAGTTCCGGCGCGGCTACGAGGCGATCGGCGCATTGTCCGGTCCCGCTGCCCTGGCCGAGGAGAACCGGTGGTCACGGGAGTGGATGGCGGAGCGCTTCGACCAGTCGCGCCTGTCCACCGAGCGCGAGCGGATCGTGGCGCGGGGCAGGGAGCAGAACACGGGCGACTCCTCGTCGTGAAGGTGTACGCGGGCATGGACCCGCGCCTCGGCCTGCGCGACGCCATCACGCACGCGCAACGAGTGGAGCGCCTCGGTTACGACGGGCTGCACGTGGCCGAGACGGTGCATGACTCCATGGCGGTGGCGCTGCTCGTCGCCGAGCACACGCAGCGGATCGTCGTGCGCACCAGCGTGACCCTGGCCTTCACCCGCAGCCCGACCCTCCTCGCCTACGCGGCGTGGGACATCGCGGGGCTGAGCGGCGGGCGGTTCGAACTCGGGCTCGGGACGCAGATCCGCCAGAACATCGAGGACCGCTACGCCGTGCCGTTCGGCGACGACCCCATCGGCCGGCTGGGCGACTACGTCGGTGCCGTGCGGGCGGCCTTCGCGTCCTTTGCCTCGGGCGCGGCACCGGCCTACGACAGCGAGCACTACCACCTGACCCGGATGCAGCCCTACTTCAACCCGGGTCCCGACGCAGAGACGAAGACGCCGCCGATCTACCTGGGCGGCGTGCAGCGGCGGGCCTGCACCCTGGCCGGCGCCGTGGCGGACGGGTTCGTCAGCCACCCCACC
The DNA here is from genome assembly GCA_963826835.1 of uncultured Acidimicrobiaceae bacterium. GTDB lineage: Bacteria > Actinomycetota > Acidimicrobiia > Acidimicrobiales > RAAP-2 > Bog-473. The sequence goes on along the minus strand of CAWGYK010000010.1, from coordinate 59,998 downwards.
AATTCGAACCCGCGTTACCTGCGCGAGACCTGCCTCCCCGCCCTGGCCGAAGGCGCCCGCAGCGCGGGCCGCGACCTCTCCGCAGACGGGTTCGAGACCGTCATCGGGACGTCGGTGATCACGGGGGTCTCCCCCGCCGCCGTGTTGGCCGAGCGGGAGCGCCAGCGCCGGCTGCTGGCCTTCTTGTACTCGACGCCGGCCTACGCGCCGACCCTGGAGCTCTACGGTTGGGGCGAGCTCGGGCCCCGGCTGCGTGCGCTCACCCGCCACGACCGATGGGACGACCTGGCGGACGTGCTCTCCGACGAGGTGCTCGACACCCTGGTCCCCACCGGCACCTTCGACGAGCTCCCCGGCCTGCTCCACGAGCGCTTCGGCGGGTTGGGCCAGGCCATCACCCTGTCGCCGCCGCCCGACGACGGTGACGACGACGCCTTCCGCTCGGTGGTGGCGTCGCTCCAGACCGGTTGAGGGCCCTCCCGCTAGCGGGGCATGGGGAAGATGAGCTCCTCGGCCGCCATGGCGTCGATGGCGGCACGGCGTGTGTCGTCGTCCATCGGGGCGGCGCGCTCGGCCGAGGCGAGCACTCGGGGCAGGAGGGCGATGTCCCCCGGCGTGCAGAACCCGTGCACGCCGGGAGTCGACAGCGCGAAGTGGATGCCGCGATCGAGCTCGTCGTCGGTGGACTGCGGCTCGTACCACGACCCGGCCCAACGGTCCGCGGTGGCGGCGTCGCCGGCGACCGCATCGGCGAGCGGGCGGCGGTCGGCCCAGGGGCGGCGCGCCGCGGCCTTGATGGCCATCACCCCCACGTCGCGCTCGGCACAGAGGGCGAGGAGCTCTTCGGCCGGCTCGCGGTACTCGGGCCGGGCCCACAGGGCGGGGTAGACGGGGAACATCACGGTGTCGAGATCGAAGCGCCGCAGCGCCTCGAGATGCGCCCGGGGCACCTCCATGTCATGACCGGTGATGCCGGCGAAGCGGGTGTGACCGGCCTCGCGCAGGGCGACGATCCGCTCGAGCGCGGCCGAACGCCGGTCGAGCTCTTGGAGCGACGTCACGGCGTGGGCCTGGTAGAGGTCCAGGACGTCCGCGTTTAGCAGGTGGCGGGTCGTGTCGAACTGGTCCGCGACGCCGTCGGGGTTGGCCCGCAGCGTCTTGCCGGCGATGAACAGCTCCTCGCGGTGCGCGGCCAGGTGCGGACCCACCACCGACTCGGCCGCACCGTACTGGGGCGCGATGTCCAGATGGTTGACGCCGCGGTCCAGTGCGAGCTGGAGCCACTGCCCCGCTTCTTCGACGCTGGCCGCCCAGCAGGCGGCCCCGCCCAGGATGGCCACGCTGCTCTCGTGACCGGTCCGCCCGAGCCGACGGCGCTCCACCGTCCCGTTCCCTATGCCTTGAGCTGCAGGACGTTGAAGACCGCGCCCGCGTTGTCGGCGAGCACGGCGAACCGCCCGGGCTCGATGTCGGTCGGCCCCATGAAGAGGCTGCCGCCGAGCTCCTGGGCCTTCGCCACGGTGGCGTCGGTGTCGGCCACCGCGAAGTAGACGCCCCAGAGCGGGGGCATCTCCGCCGGCATGTCGGGGGACTTCGTCATCATCCCCCCGACCGACCTGCCGCTCAGCTTCCACTCGGTGTACGCCGGCGGTCCCCCCGGAGGGCCCTGGTCCTCGGCATCCCATCCGAAGACGGCGCGGTAGAAGGCCTTCGACGCGTCGAGGTCCGTCGTGATCAGCTCGCTCCAGCAGTAGGTGCCGGGCTCGTTGACCAGCTGGGCGCCGGTGTGCTGGTTGGGCTGCCAGAGGCCGATCACCGCTCCCAGGGGGTCGGCGAAGACGGCCATCCGCCCGGCGTCCATGACGTCCATCGGGGGGGCGAACACCGTGCCCCCGTTGGCCGAGACTTTGGCCACCGTGTCATCGGCGCTGTCCACGTTCACGTAGGTCATCCAGCTCGGGGGGGCGGCCGGGTTCATCTGCGGGCCGAGCCCGGCCACGTTCTTCCCGCCCAGGTCGCAGACCGAATAACCCCCGGCCTCGGGCGGCCCTTCCGGACAATTCCATCCGAAGAGCGCTCCGTAGTACTCCCGCGACCGGGCCAGGTCGGTGCTCCCCAGGTCGACCCAGGAAGGGACTCCGTCTTCATAACGCTCGTATTCCACAGTGCCTTCTCCTCGTGCGCGTGCCCCGACTGGTCGACGGTACCCGATCGATGTCACATCCACACCGGCCCGGGGTGAGATGATCACTGAAATGTCACGGAACCCGGCGTCCCCGTGAGCCCGAACCCGATCGGCAGCAGGGTGGAGCAGCTGGCCCAGTCCCTGGCCGAGCACATCGTGCCGCTGATCGTCGACGCCATCGACATCGACTCGATCCTGGACAAGGTCGACGTGGAGAAGATCGTCGAGCGGGTCGACGTCAACAAGATCGTCGAGAACGTCGACGTGCAGCAGATCGTCGACCGGGTCGACGTGCAGCAGATCATCGAGCGAATCGACATCAACGCCATCGTCGACAAGATCGACATCGATTCCCTGGTGGAGCACACCGAGCTGGGCTCCATCATCGCCCGCTCGACGACCGGGATCCTGACCGAGGTCCTCGACGTCATCCGGGCGCAGGGGGTGGGGCTGGACGACTTCATTCTGCGCTGGGGCAACCGGATCATCGGACGCGGCAAGCGGGCCGCCGACTGGCCGAAGGGCCCGCCGCTCCTCGTCCAGCCCACGGCGGCGGCGGCCCCGTGACCACGGTGCCCGTCCCGTCGGCCGCCCTCACCGTCGGGCGCCAGGGGAACTACGCCGGTGCGGTGAGCCGGCTCGCCGCCTTCGGCGCCGACATCGGGGCCTCCTGGGGCGTCTACACCCTCGGAGTCGTGCTGCTCAACACCGCGGTCAAGCTGGTGAGCGGCCACTCGTTCACCCTGACCAACCACCAGCTGGCGGGGTTCCTCGTCCTGACCGGGTGGGAGTTCCTCTACTTCGCGTACCAGTGGGCGGTGAGCGGAAAGACCCTCGGCATGGCCATCCTGGGCCTGCAGGTGGTCACGTCAGAGGGCGGGCCTATCGGCGGGCGCCAGGCCGTCTTCCGGACCCTCGGCCTCGGCATCACCCTGTTCTTCACCCTGGGCATCGGATTCCTCGGGATCGTGTACCAACGCGACCGGCGGGCCCTCAACGACTTCATCGCCGGCACTGCCGTCGTCTACGACTGGGACGCCCGGGCGGCCCGTCTGCGCTGGATCGCCCGCAAGGACGGGACGCACGCCGGCGCCGCGCCGGCCACGCAGCACGGTGCCAGCGGGTAGGGAGCCCGGGTTGGGCGCGAGCCGCGCCCTACGCTGCCGTGATGTCCTTCACCGAAGTCACCCAGCCCCATCCCCAGGTGGCGGTCGTCACGCTGAACCGGCCGGAGCGCATGAACGCCATGGCCTTCGACGTCATGATCCCCTTCCGCGACGCGCTGCGCGAGATCGGCCACGACAATGCCGTACGGGTCGTCGTCATCACGGGCGCCGGCCGCGGGTTCTGCTCGGGTGCGGACCACGAGAACCCCGGGACCATGCCCAACATGGACGGCCTGACGCTCCCTACCATCGCGCTGCGCTCCATGGAGATGCTCGACGATGTGATCACGACCATCCGCCGGCTGCACCAGCCCGTGATCGCCGCCGTCAACGGGGCCGCCATCGGGGGCGGCTTCTGCCTGGCGCTGGCGGCCGACGTCAGGGTCGCCTCCGACGCGGCCTATTTCCGGGCCGCGGGGATCAACAACGGGCTGACGGCCGCCGAGCTGGGACTGAGCTACCTCCTGCCACGCTCGGTCGGCCACTCCAGGGCGGCCGAGCTCATGCTCACGGGCCGCGACGTCGACGCGGCAGAGGCCGAGCGGATCGGGCTGGTGTCGCGCGTGGTGCGCCCGGACGACCTGCTCCCGGCGTGCTTCGAGCTGGCCGACCGGATGAACGGCTGGAGCCGGGCCGGGATCGAGCTGACCAAGCGCCAGCTCTGGAACAGCCTCGACGCCAGCAGCCTGCAGTCCCACATGGACGCGGAGGGCACCTCCCAGCTCTTCGTGCGCATCACGACGCGCAACTTCGAAGAGTCGGTGGCGGCCCGCAAGGAGGGGCGCACGCCCCACTTCACAGATTGACTCTGTGGGTCGGATAGGGCCGCTCAGGGTGCGTTGACGAGCGAGTTGGCCGCCATCTCGAGATAGTCCCGCAACTCGAGTGCGTCAGCCGGGGAGATCCGGGAGGCCGACTCGAGATCGATCAGCGCACCGAGCATGTGGCGCAACCAGGCGTCCCGCTCGCCGGGGCCGATGACGAAGGGGGCATGGCGCAGGCGCAGGCGCGGGTGCCCCCGCTCCTCGCCGTAGGTCCCGGGCCCTCCCCAGTACTGCATGAGGAAGAGGGCCAGATGGCGCGACGACTCGCTCAGATCGTCGGGATAGAGCGGTCGCAGGAGCGGGTCGCCGGCGACGCCCAGATAGAAGCGGTCGACCAGATCGACGAAGAAGGCCTCTCCGCCCACCCGCTCGTAGAGTGCGTCCACGACGTGGAGAGTAGAGCCTTTAGACTGCTCCCCGATTCGCGGCCGTAGTTCAATGGTAGAACCTCAGCCTTCCAAGCTGATGATGCCAGTTCGATCCTGGTCGGCCGCTCTCACATCGTTCGCCTGGTCACGACGCCGGTGCTTGGTCAGTCGAATGCCGACACGCCTTCAGACGCATCCGACAGACCAAGGGGTTCTTGAAGCGCGTTCGGGCCACCCGCCGAGCCACCGGCCGACTCGGTGCCTCCGTACGCGGGCTGGAGCGACTCTCTCTAAGAAAGCAGAGCTGGAAGCTTCGCCATGTCGTCGAAGACCACGGCCTCCCCGATCGAAAGTGAACCGGCATCGGTGACACCACCGGAATACCCGAACACCGTCATCCCGGCGGCCAGTCCGGCGTTGACTCCGGAGACGCTGTCCTCGACCACGGCACAGCGTCCGGGCGATGCCCCCATCGACTTGGCGGCATGGAGAAAAATGTCCGGCGCGGGCTTGCCATTCTCCACGTCATCGACACTGAAGATCCGTCCACGGAATCGATCAAGAAGCCCTGTCTTACCCAGGGTGAACCGCATTCGCTCGTGACTTCCACTCGATGCGACACATGTCGGAAGGGTGATCTCGAGCAGTGCATCAATGACGCCCGGTACCGCGACGAGCTCCGCTTCGAACACCTCCCGATAGCGAGTCTCGAACTCAGAATCCCAATCGATGCTCCGCCCGAGGTGTCGCTCAATCTCTTGGTGCATGTATGCGGCTGATCGACCGACGAAGCGCTCAACGATGTCCGACTCCGTGAGTGGCCATCCGAGGCCGCTCATAATCTGGGCCTCGACCCGAACGGCCAACCGCTCACTGTCGACCAACACACCGTCACAGTCGAAGATGACCAGGTCGATACCGCCCACCGACAGGAGCCTAAAGCAGGTCCGGGACAGGTGCCCCCTACGCCGGGCTGCGGCGACACTCGGTCAGGCTGCTACCAGCGAGACTTACGAAGGGCTGTCCCTCCGTGCGGCCCTTCGCTCTCGATGGTTCGGCGGACCTTCAAGGCGGTGAGACTCCCGCAGTGATCGCATGTCACGCGTTCGCTGATCGCTACCGCGCCGCAGCTCGGGCAAACGCGATGTGTGTGTCCATCTCGCATGGCCTTCTCTCCTTGTCAACCAAGGACGATCATGACGAAGGAGCGCTGCGCCGAGTAGAGCCCTTCGCACTCGTTTTCACAACTTCTGGACATATCAGCTAAAGCGCGGTTGACCTCAAGATCCCAGCGCAGACGAGCTTTCGAATCCAGGCCGAATGACGCCCGATTGTCGCCCAGAAGCCGGGTGGTCGTTGTTTCACAGCGCCCGTAACCTTTCGCTAAGGAGGCGACATATGGAAGACGTGAGCGAGCTGATCTCAAAGGTAAGTCAGGAGTTAGGTCCCGACGCCTCGGATGAGGAAATCAGCGAGAGGGTGCTCGAGGCCATCGAGGCAATGCCGGAATCGGATCGAGCACAGGTGCTGGAACAAGTGGTGAAGGGGGTTAGTTCTGGCCGGCTTCGCCATCTCGACAAGGAGGTGGGGGCTGACCGTCAAGCAGAGGGAAGTAAGAGCATGCCGAATGGCGAAAACACCCCATAATCGGTCGGGTGACCACTGGCCACACGGGTGGTTGGCCCATCCCGGGAGGTGAGCGACAGGTGCCCGGTACGCCGGAAAGGTGGGTGATCCGCCGTCCGGGACGGTGTCTCATCCGCCGGGACTGGGTGTCACCCTGCGGCACGACTGGGGCAGGGCAACGCGGAAGGTTATGACTCTGCCCAAGTCGCCTCTGCTGAAGAATGGACAGTCGAGCGGCATCTGGCCGACAAACCCAAAGCGGTCGCCGACCTCTACAAACGCTTCGTCAGGTTGCTGACGGCATGTGGGCCGCACACGCTGAGTGTCACCAAGACGGCCATTGCCTTCAAGGGAACCCAACGGGGTTTTGCCGGAGCAAAGCCCCGCAACATGTCCCTGGACGGGTTCCTCGATTTACAGCGAGAGGTACGGGACGAGAGGTTCCTTCGGGTCTCGCCCTACACCAAGAGCCTCTATGTCCATCAGTTTCGGATCACCAGTGTCGAGCAGCTCGATGACTCCTTTGCAGCACTCATAGAGGAGGCATACCAAGTCGGATGTGGCGCCCACCGGCCCCGTCGCAAGGCGGGCTAACCGCCCCGGTACGCCGTACCTGGGCGCACTCTGCGGCACCTCGGAACATCTCTATGTGTTGGTCAATCTCAACCAACGGTTGAAGTGTGTCGCGACATATACTCGCCATCTGTGAGTTATTCCGTTGATTTTGTCAATGTATCGACCGTCGGCCTGGAGTCGTCGCCCGTGGTGGCCGCCTTGGCCGGCCTGCGGGCGAACGAGGCTCGCTACTTCAAGAACAAATACGACCACGTCTTCACGGTTGAGCCTGCCGCCAAGGCCAAGAAGGACATCGACCTGGTGCATCGGATCCTCAAGGAGGAACGTGACATCGTGATCGCGGCGCCTCCGCTCGAGGCAACGACGTTCCAGGTCGAGAACATCCGCTGGACTTACGTGTTCTACGAGAGCGGGCTCTCGATCAACGTCCTGTACACGCTCGACGGACCGGATCCGAAGCGGGCGGTCGGGTTCAAGCTCTCCGAAGGGATGGACGTCCCCGCCGAATTGAGCTCGTTCAAGTTCGCGCGCCAGAAGTCGAAGCTGGCAGGGACCATCCGAGGCTCGTACTTCGTGATCAAGGGCCAATACTGAGCCGATCAGGCGTCGGATCCGCCAGCCCTCGGTCCACATGGCGCTATCAGGCCCAGAGGTCCGGTCGCCGCCAATCTCTCTGCCCCCATCCGTCGGAATAGTGCCTCCGCCGACCGAACCGCAGACGGCGAGAAGCCTCGTGCCGGCTAACGACGAGGACTGCTGGTCGGGGCCGCTGCGATGTCCTGCGATCCCTTCAACCCGGCAAATTCGATCTTTGCGGCTCGACAGGGGGCTTGAATGGCGAAACCCTGCCCTAAGTCGCATCCGAGCCCAGCGAGAACGTTAACGAAGCCGAGCCGCTCGATTCCCTCGGCAACGACGCGCAGCCCAAGGGCGTGACCGAGGTCGATAATCGATCGGACGAGGTTCTCATCCCTCGCGTCCGCGTCACCGAGTTGGAGGCGCGACGTGAACGCTCGATCCAGTTTGACCTCGCCGACCGCAAGGTCGCTCAGATGCGAGAGCGATGAGAACCCAGTGCCGAAGTCATCGATCGACACCATGATGCCTGCGTCCGCCAGGCTCTGGATGACCCGCTTGGATCGGGTCAGGTCGGCCATGACCATCCCCTCGGTTATCTCGAGGACGAGGGCCTCGGGCCCCAGACCGGCCGAACTGACGAGCGCGCACATTCGCTGCGGCAGTGCCGAATCCAAGAGGTCGGTGGCCAGCAGATTGACCGCGACGGCGACCTGATGTCCCTCACGCCACCACTGGGCACAATCGGCGATCGCTTGCTCGAAAACCCATGCAGTCAAGGCCTGGATGAGGCCGCTCTCCTCCGCCAGGACCAAGAGATGCTCAGGGGGAATCAACCCAAGCGTTGGATGGGGCCACCGCAAGAACGCCTCCACGGTTACCACCCGACCGCTCCGTAGGTCGATCTCGGGCTGATAGTGGAGTGCGAGTGTGCCCTCAGCCATGGCCCGGCGTAGGTCCTCGATGAGAGCGAAATGGTCAGTTTCGTCGTCGAGGGCTGCCTCGTAGACATCGAAAGACCCGCGCTCGTTCTTGGCCCGGTACATCGCAATGTCAGCGCAGCGCAGCAGGTCGGTGGAGCTCAAGGCATGCTCTGGCGCCAGAGCGATGCCGATACTCGCGCCGACGCGCAGGCTCGCGTTACCAACGTCAATCGGTTCTTCGAGCAGCGTCGAGAGACGTTGCGCCACCGTCGTGGCCTTGAAGGTATCCGCATCGTGAAGGAGGACGGCGAACTCGTCGCCACCGAGGCGAGCCACGAGGTCGCCGTGACGAACCACTTGGCGGATACGGGGTCCGATCTGGCGCAAGAGAGCGTCGCCGGTGTGGTGTCCGAAGGAGTCGTTGATCTCCTTGAAATGATCCAGGTCGATCAGGAGCAGGGCCACACTGTCGGACGGTTGGTCCTCATCGGATAGGGCGGTGAGGGTCTCCTCGAGTTCGTCGAGGAGGCGTCTTCGGTTACCGAGCCCGGTGAGCTCGTCCGTCACCGCCAGGTGCTGGCGCGACTCATTGAGGGCCCTTTGCTTGCGCAAGGACAACGCCATGCGAGCAGTCAACGCCAACAGCGCGGCCCCGGCAAGACCGAGCACAATCGTATTGACGTATTCGGTGTTGCCCAACACCACAATTACGAGGCTGGCGACCGCCACCAGGCCCAGAACGATGTCCAACGAATACGCCACCATGAAGCAATCGGCATTTCAGTGCCCGTGCTTGACCAAAACGGTGCGAGGCTGCTCGGCCTCCGGGACCGTCGCCCGTCACGGGCACGAACCCGGGCACAAACGACGGCCCAGGGCGTCACAGTTCGCCGGAAAGTGGGCATGGGGCCTGCTCTGTGACCAGGAGTCACTACGGTGAGTCTCTTGGAGGTCACATGGAGACGCGAACCAACACCGATTTCAACGCTGAGGTAGACAGGTATCTGCGAAACAGCCACGCCGTGACTCTCTCAACGTCATCGTTCACCGGCCTCCCTCACGCCAATACAGCGCCGTACGTCAGCGATGACCAACGCCTGTACTTCTTCGTGCGCGACGAGTCGATCTTGCTGAGTAATCTCGTCGACAACCATCGCGCCGCCTTCACTGTCGACGAATATGCTCCGCCGTGGCAGAAGCGCAGAGAGTTGCACGGTTTCGGTGACTGCGGCTGCGCCGACGAACGACAGGCCCGCACGGCATTGGAGCTATGCACAGAGAAGTTTGGGGACTTCAGGCCGACGGGAGCCATTTGGTGGCTGGAGCCGGCTGGTATGTACTTCATCGACTACGCGTTCTGAGGCGCAGTCAGAAGCCGCTCGTGGCTCCCCGAGCGCCCAACTGTGCTCAACTGACGTCGGGCACGTGGGGCGTTCTCAGCCACTGAGGCAGCCAGGTGACTCTTGGTAGCATTTCGTGAACTCGCTTGGTGGGGTTAGAGACGAGGCTCATTGAGGGAGCCATTGACCCTGCCCAAGTTCAGCCGGTTCTGAACCGTCGATTGCGCTCACTGATCGCTCTTGCGAGTTCTGAATCCGTGCGGCGGGGTTGTCCTGAGCGAGGGCCCTGACGCGGTTCTTATTCTTGCGCACCAGAACTATGACGATCAGGGCAAGCGCCAGCCAGGCCACGATTCCGATGACAAGGACGAACTCCGATTTTGATCGGCTGTAGCCCGGCGTCACGAGCCCATCAGCCCCAGCCTCGATCGCCCCCCCGCCACCAACAAGCAAGGCGTTGAAGGTCAGAAACATCCCGATAGCCGCGATGACGCTGACGATGCGCCTTATTGCTGAACCAGTCACTCGCCCGTCAACGGGTGCGTTCTCCGCCGCTTCGATCATCTCATCCTCCTCCGAGACGGCATCCTCATCGGATGTGCTGTACCCCACGCGGCGACTCTACGGAGGGGTCGTAATGGCCCGGTAAGGCGAAGACCCGAAACTCGTCGACCTTCGGGTCAGATCGACTTCCCCACTCCGCCGGGACAGCCAGGACACTTCGGCCCTTTCGGACGACCCGTGCCAACGGCCACGATGCCTGATGTGGATGTGGCCCCATGGGTCTTCCGGATTGACACGATCCGGGTGGGTGGTGGTCGTCCCTGTGCGATCAGAGTGACCCACGTGCCAACGGGAACGGTTATCAGCGTGGATGATCAACCCACGATCAAACAGAACCGAGACCGGGCTATGAGCGTGCTTCAAGAGCCTTTGGCTGCGTCTGAGTGATCATTTCCCGGGTGCCCCGCTTCGCCGGGAGGTTCGGCACTTCGGCCCGTGTGGCACGGTCGCCTACGCTGCTACTTCTGATGGTCCTCGTGCTCGTCCTGCACCGGGTGCTCGTGAGACGGTCCGGCATGGCCTCCCTGGCTCGTAGGCGGCGTGACCTGACCGCGAAAACCGAGCATTCTGAGGAAGAACAGTCCCATCCGGTTTGGACGCTTGCGCAACTGCGCTGCCTTGGCTTCAGCCTCGTGTCCATCGGTCACTCGAATCTTGTGAGCCTGATTCGCATATCGCGCCCGGCCCCTCACTCCTAGAACGCTACTGGAGCACGGACCGCTCGAGCGAGACTGGGTGGTGCCGCTGACCGACGGTCCAGCGGCTAACTGTTCTGCTAACCCAGCCGAGTCGCGGTGATCAGGACGGTCTCGAAGTTCATCACGAACGAGCCGCCGTGATCGTCGATTGCCGCGGCGATGGCTTCGAACAGGCGGTCCCGGACCGCTGGTTCGATGGCGGCGTGGTCGCTCCGTGAGACAAGCTGGTTCAGCCACTCATCACGATGGTACGCCCGAGTCCAGGGGAACCACTTCTCTGTTGGCGCACCGAAGTCGGGCACCGCTGAGACGGCGTCGATCTCCGAGCCGAGGCCGGCCTTCATGTCGGATGACCGATCGGCCGCATACCCCCGGAACAGACGGTGTCCGCCGGGTGGCACGACCCTCGCGTACACCTCGTCGAGAGCATCGGCCAGGTCATCGGGCTGATACCCGGCGTTCCAGATCAGACCAAGCCTGCCCCCCGGCCGCAACACAGTGGCCGCTTTCGCGGTGGCGATTGGCAGGTCGAGCCAGTGCCAGGCCTGCGCCGAAGTCACCCGATCGAAAGTGCGACCAGCAGCGTCCCAGCCCTCGAAGGCGGCAATCTCCACTTCGACCCCATGGGAGCGGGCTATCTCCGCCATTCGTGGAGCGAGTTCCACCCCCAACACCTTGGCGCCGCGCTGGACCATCTGCCGTGAAGCGATACCCGTTCCACAACCCACATCGAGAACCTCCAGGCCCGCAGGCACCGGACCGAGCAGTTCATCGATCACCGCATCGGGATAGGTCGGCCGGAAGCGGTCGTAGGCCTCGGCATGCTGGTCGAACAGCATCGAACGTTCCCGGGCCAGAGGGCGGGCTGCCTGACGGTCGCGGTTTTTGTTGGTATCCACTGACACCAGCCTGCCCCAGAACTCCAGCTAAGGGATGGCCAAACTCCACTCGACATCTGTCATGCCATCGACCCTTCGAATCTCCTCGCCGCAACCGGGCGCGGCTTGACGAAGCGAGCGCTGTAGTGCAGTCGATCGGAAGGCAGGTCATCCCACATGGACGTTGACCCAGTTACCATGGCAATCCGTCCATGCATGTCGTCGACTACGTCATCTACAGCTTGTGGGCCGTCTTCTGGTTGGCATGGCTAGTGGCTGCCCTGACTGCAAAGCGGTCAGCTCAGTCCGGAGTGAAACAGTTTGTCGGCTTTCGGGTCGCCATACTTGTGATCTTACTGTTGGTCGTTCGCTCGGGAGTCTTCAAAGGTCACCATGCCATCGACAGCAACCCCGTTCTCCAAGGCATTGGCATGGCCCTGTTCTTGATCGGGTTGGGGCTGGCTGTGTGGGCACGGGTCCATCTCGGACGGAACTGGGGCGCACCGATGTCCGAGAAGGTGGATGCGGAGTTGGTCACAACCGGTCCGTACCAGTACATCCGCAACCCCATCTACTCGGGAATCATGCTCGCAGCCATCGGGACAGCGGTAGCCGTCAGCTGGTATTGGCTCGTCGCCGTCGCATTGATGGGCTCTTATTTCGTCTATAGCGCAAGCGTCGAGGAGCACACGATGGAGCGCCTCTTTCCCGACACCTATCCGGCATACAGGCGCTCGACCAAGAAGCTGATTCCTTTCATATTCTGAGCCGTCAGCCGGTCGAGCGTGTCCCCGAATCCCGACCAAAAAAAGAGTCAGGGTCGCCCAGTGGGACGTCCTTCCAAAAAGGGGAGGTCGGCCATCGCCCGGAGTCTGCGAGTGTCAATCGACCCAGTCATCGGACGCTCGATGTTCTCCGGCACTGCTGGCGTGGCCGTACAACGGGCGACCTTCTCGCTGACGCTCACTCGGACTTGAGCAATGACGCTGCCCTGGTGCGCGATGCCACCAGTGCCGGCCCAACCGCCAGGAGATTCGCCACCACCAGTGTCCCCACGGCGATGGCCACTACGACCCATGCCGTCACGACGGAAACGGCCACCACCCCCAGGTTCGACGCGAAGGCGTCCCAGACCAGCCGGCCGGCGGCAATGCCCAGGGGGACACCCAGCACGATCCCGATGGCGGCGACGGTGGTGGTCTGCCAGGAGACGGACAGGGCGATCTGACGGCGGACGAAACCCAGCGATTTCAACAGGCCCATCTCCCTTCGCCGCCGGTTCAGGCTTGAGAGCAGCATGTGGAGCAGCGTCGCCACCCCGAAGAGCACCACGACCAGCCCGAAGATCAGCGGGAAGTTGACCGCCTCCCCGAAGTTGACCAGGTCGGTGGGTGGGTGGGGGAAGCTCACCTGGGAGGGATAGTCCCGGCTGAGAGCGGCCAGTGCCGCCGTGCCCTGCGGCCCCGGTGTGGAGCGTACGAGGTAGGCGCCGGACTGGTCGACGAGCAAGGCGGAGAGGCAGGCGTGGTTGCGGGCTCCGCTCGGACAGACCGGTCCCAACAGGCCGTCGATGGTGAAGACCGCGCCGGTCCCCAGGGACGCGCCGGTGAAGTCGGGCGGGAGCACGGTGGTCCCCACCACCCGGAAGCTGCGGGCCTTCGTCCCGCCGACCGACGATGATCCGGCCAGTGCGACGCGCACCGTCGAGCCGACGCGGGCACCCACCTCGCGCATGGTCTTCGCGCCCAGCACGACCTCGTCGTCGGCCGCCGGTATCCGGCCGTCGACGATCGTGATGAGGGTCGGGCCCCGTAGGCTCTGCCCCGCCACGCCATCGACTACGTGGCCGTTGATGCTGACGTCGCTGGAGACGCCGGCCGTGATGGCCGCAATGCCAGGTCGCTCCAGGTCGTCGAGAAGCTGAAGGTCTTGGGCCCCCGAACCGGTGCTGTTGACCGAGAACGACGCGTCGAACGCCTGCCCGTACTGCGCGGGTGTGCTGGTCAGGTGGGTCAGGCTCGCTCCGAACACCGCGGTGCCGCACAGGACCGCCACCGCCAGGACCGCTCCGACGAGAGCCGAGCTGACCGGTACGGCGGTGCGGCCGCGTCCCCGCTCCAGGGCGTTGCGGATGCCGATGAGGGCGCTCGGCGGTGCGCCGGACGCCGTCAGGAGCGCGACGACCCGCGACGACCGCACGACCGGGTCGTCGTCGCGGCGCGAGACCAGCCGAGAGGCGCTGACGGCGGACCAGACGCCCAGAGCGAGGACCGCCACGACCGCCGCCGCCGCACCACCGATCAAGAGCAGAGCGTCGAAGTCGAACCCCGGTGTCGGGTCGGCGAGCCGCGCCTCGCCCACGGGGACGAAGAAGGAGAGCAACGTGGCCAGCAGCACCCCTGCGGCGGCTCCGACGAGGGCGACTGCCAGCGTGCGAGCCATGGTGAGGGTGAACAGCTGACGGCGGGTGGCGCCGAGCGCGCCCAGGACCGGGTAGTCATCTGCCTCCAGAGCAGTCTGGCGGGCCAGCGCCTGGGCCAGGACGATGACGCCGACCAGGGCAGCCAGCGCGGTGAGGATCCACCACCCGACCGCCTGGGGGTCGATCGAGGTGGCGATGGAGTTGGCCAGTGCGTCGAGGTCGGTGCCCGAGAGGCCCCCCAGGGCGTGCACCTGGGTCTCGAAACGGGGAAGGCTGGCGGCACCGTGGCGCAGGCGGAACATGTACTCGTTGAACATGACGGCCTGGCCGTCGTACCTCCGGGCGAAGCTGCTCGTGGCGTAGAGGTCGTAGGAGGGCGGGTTCGACGTCGTCGGAAACTCGAACTCGGAGACCGAGACGCCGACCACGTGCAGGGTGACGGTCGGACCGTCGGGGGTGAAGGTGGCGTTGCTCAGCACCAGCGCACGCTGGGACGAGGCCGCCAGCGGGACATGCAGGACGCTGCCGATGTGCACGCCGAACGGCTCGAGGTTGTACGAAGCCAGGACCTGGTCGGGGTCGGACTGGTCCGGCAGGCGACCGCTCACCAGCTTGACCACCTGGGTCAGCTGCGCGGGAGGAACCTCGTCGATGGAGAAATCGTTGACGTTGATGGGGCCACAGGCGCAAGTCGGGGAGCCGACGGCCGGCGCGCGGAGCCGCGTCACCGATGCCACCTCCGGCACGGACGCGACCCGGGGGACCGGGCCGGCGCTGTAGAAGAAGGCGTCGTAGCCGTGGGCCGCCTCGAAGCGGGGGAACGCCGTGGCGGTTCTGCGGGCGGTGGCGGCCCCGGCCAGCACGAGGCCGACCACGACCGCGATGAGGAGCGTCAGCGCCAGCCAAGAGCGCCAGCGATGTCGCGCGCCGGTCTGGAGCATCAGTCGGAGAAACGCCACGGAACCTCCCCGGGCGTCAGTGTGGCCCGGCTCCGGTGATCGCTCAAGGGAGCCAGCCCGAAGGGGCCCCATCGTGGTAGCACCACTCAGCGATTGGCAGTGATCGTGGGAAAGGGCCTTTGGGCCCTCCGGCCGGAATACCATCAGCCGGGGTGTCCCACTTCATTGCCGGGAGCGGTGCACCAGTGATCGAGATGCGCTTGCTCGTGGCTACCGACCTCGACCGACACTTCGGGGATACCGTGACGCCGTGGATCTTCCAGAGCTGCTGGTCGCTGATGCTGCCGAATGGCGGGCCTGGTTGAGTAGCCACCGGCTCGAGGCGCAAGGAGTGTGGCTCGTCCTTGCAAAGAAGGGCACGACACACCCAACAACGCTTACCTACGACGAAGCACTCGACGAGGCGATCTGCTTTGGCTGGATCGACGGTCAGCTCGGGCGTCGTGACGGCGCAACGTTCCGGCGACGATTCACACCCAGAAGCGCTGGAAGCCCTTGGTCTCAACGGAACGTCACCATTGCCGAGCGGTTGAGCGCCGCCGGTCGGATGGATCGATCAGGGGAAGACGAGGTTCGGCGGGCGAAAGCCGATGGGCGATGGAATAGAGCCTACGCCGGACAAGCCACCGTGGAAGTTCCAGAAGACCTGGAGAAAGCCTTGGCTGCCAATCCCCGTGCTCGAGCGATGTTTCGCAAGCTCACGGGTGCGAACCGGTACGCAATCCTTTATCGGATCGGAACCGCAAAGAAGATTGAGACCCGAGCCAGACGCATCGAGACGTTTGTAGAGATGTTGGCCCGGGGCGAGACAATTCACCCGCAAGGTCGGAAATCGCCTACGTAGTCGGTGCATCCGACAGAGCCAGCGCTCCGTTCATTGCCTCGCCGGGAGCGGGAGCACCTGTCTCAGGCTTTCAGCGACTAACGCTGCTCAAAGTTCCCGGCCAGCTGAACATCGCTCCGGATCGACGGAGCGCTCGTGGTGTCGCCTGAACCAACATCCGGTCCGAAAGAGCCACCGCCACCCCCCAATGCAAGATTCACGTAATCGGGCGCAAGCACTTCGTCTGCCACATCGAATACGCCTTCAAGCACGAACTCGTGCGCGACGTTCCCGCCACCATAACTTGGCCCGCGAGGTGCTCGCGGGGAGCAGGTCCACTGCCCCAAACGCCATCGGCTCGGGGGCGGCGACCAACGAACTCAATCCGCCAACTGACTACTCAGGTGCGAAGACTCAGCCGGTTATCACGTTGTGAACCGTGGCGACCATCGGCTCCTTCAGCCCGACGCCCAACTCGGTGAGGATCGGCATCAGCGTCGGCCCAAATGCATCGAAGTCCGCCTGGGACTCCCAGATGTCGAAGACCTGGATGGCACCGTCCGATTCGAGCGCGCAGTGGTAAGTACGCCCCTTCGGCTTGCCCGCTCCGGCGGCCTCCAGCTGCTTGATTGCACTGCTGTACTTCTCCGGTGTGAAACCTTCGTGTGCGAAATAGATTCCAAGTGCCATTTGGCACCACCTCCGTACGTTGTGTCAGGCCGATCCGCACCGGATCGCGCCAAGCGGGACCATACCCCTAGGTTGGGTCTGAATGTAGAGCTGTAATCCGTCCTGGGTTTCTTGGAGACTCCATGCCTTGGAAGCGAGGATGAAAAACATGGCAGACCCCCGGAAGCGGTACCCGCCGGAACGCTCGGAGAGTGCAGGGCCCTCGCCCTGTAAGTCGTGGGTAAGTCACGGATTCAGTGGGCGATCCTGGCTCTCTTTCTTCGTCGTCGAAATCGAACGAGCGAATCGGTGAATCCCGCAAGAACATGCACCCCCAGGTTAAAGACCCTTACCTAACCGTTGGGTCTGAGGCTACGGTGCTCTCGTGAAGTCGGTCGGATTCAAGGTCTCAATCAGTGTCGGATTTCTGGTGAACGGGTGAGCGAACAATGCCACGCGTACGTCTTCGTGCCCTTTACCGAGGCTCGTAGCGGGCGCCGCCGATGCCGGAACTGGACGACCCACCACTCAGGTTTGTGTTGGCTGCATCGAAACCCGGCCATGCCAGACGATGAACGCAGGAACGCCTGACCGGAACCGCGCCAAAGGTGCCGGTCTCTGGATCGAACGGGGCTAGCCCATAACAGAGCCGGGATGGTGGGACGGTCCGCCATGAGCGGGGCGCCCTATAGGTGCTGAGCACCTCTAGCAAGGCAGGACACCTTCTGGCGAGAGTTCTTCAATCGGTCGCTCAGTCTTCGCCTGCGCACGTCATGCCAGCTAGCACCGTTAGCCCACTTGACTTCGTTCTCCACCGAATATCGGTAGTAGCCAAGCCCGTCAGTCCCTGTTCCTGACCTTGATGAGCCGACCTGATCTGAGAGCTGTTGCAGCCTGTCCCGGGCGGGCCTCATTCAACATTCTCACGGTCTGCTCCCGGCTGTACCACTCGGTGTTTGGCACCTTGGTGACGACGGGTTCAGATGGCGGAGGTGGCCAGAAACCCATGTGGCGACATTATTCAAGGAATCGGATCGTTGCCTGAGACCGACCAAGGCGGGGTGAATATCCGTCCCAATACGCAGGCTCGCGACATCCCTGCGGTTCCCCAAGCGTCTTCGTTGCCCAGTCCGCGCGGGGTGGAACACACCCCATCGCGAGCCGGTTGGTCAGACCCTGGGCGTGATCGGGCTGACGTTGTAGCGCAGTTCCCCGGTCGACACGTCAAGGTCGTAATACTCCACGCCCGTCTCCACCCGCGGGTCGTCCGCGGCGAAGGCGACAGCGATCTTATTCGCGGCATTGCGGACGATATCGAGGATCAGCTCGGTTGCTGCGGCAGGACCCAGGGCGTCCACGACCTGCTCGCCCAGCCCGAGTGGCCACTGGATCGGCTGCCACACGAAGGCGTCTACGACCTGGAGGGCCAGGGCCTGGGCGTCCGAGATACCGCTCGGATCCCTGTCATCGAACAGATCACTCCCGCCTGCCAGATCGATGGCACTCACGCTCCTGCGGGACTGGCAGAGCCGGCAGTCGTGGGCTCTCGCCCCGCGGAGCCTGACCAGTTCGGAGGTCACCGGATCGAGGGCTGGCAGTTTGGCCACTTCGAGGAGAAATCTTTCGTGAGCCACCCAGGGATCAGTCTCGGCAGAAGTCGGGATCAGACGCCATGCTTCGCCGAACATCTCACGCCAGGCGGCATCGGCGCGAATCATCATGTCCTCCGTCCATACGGCAAGGACGAAGACTGGGGCACCGGCACCGAGTTCGGCCAGCCCAGCTGCTCGAACATCAGTTGTCATAGATGCCACATCGACGACCATCTGTTCGGCGAAGTTCATCGCGTCAGATCTCTGAACCGCAGGAACAGCCGGATCGAGGCTGGCTCGAGCGATGGCACGGGCCTGCTCAGTCAGGTCGAACGGCGTGCTCGAGGCGACCGCGTCGATCAATTCGTCCCATGCGGTGAAGGCCGCCGGCGCCTGATCTCGGGCGATCACAATTCGACCCTACTGGGCATTTGACCCGTCGAGAAAGCCGCATTGTTACGGACCCGCCGATCTTGAACGGATCGAGGCCTCTTGCTGAGGCGACCTTGCCATGGTGGACATGAGCGTTGACTGAACGACCTATTCATGGGCTTCCGCCGAGTCAGACACGTCGATTCCGTGAGCGCGGCCGTCCTTCTCGAAGTGCACGTGCAGAATCCCACCAGGCGGGAGCTCGAAGTCGACCACAATTTCGTCGGTGACGGCATCGAGCACCTCGTTGGTCACCCGATTGGAAAGACATTCTCAATAAGAACCGCCATGACCGGAACTCATTCCTGGTCGTTCGGCCATCATGACAGAAGGTCGGCTCAGACGCCGGGGGACTGTTTACTCACACCGCTGTCTTCTCACCCCGGGACGGTGCGGCGCCGTGGCTTGACAGAAGTCGGCGTCGAGGGGATTGTTGCCGGAGGGACTCGCGGTGATTGCAACGAAGCCTACGGTCGGCAACGATATGAGTCGTGGACCACGATGCACCGGCAAGTGGCGGGAAACCCCTACCTCTCATCCTCGCTCGAGAGCTGGCGTCGAACCTCGCGACGCCCATGTTCCTTATCGACGCGAGCGGAGTGCTCGTCTTCTACAACGACGCGGCCGCACTGCTCATCGGCAGGGCATTCGGTGAGATGGGCGAGATACCGGCCGAGGAGTTCGGAGCTGTCATACAACTAAGAACTTCGGACGACAAGCCCCTTCGTCGTCGGGACACGCCAGCCGGGATCGCCTTCTTCGAACGTCGGCCCGCCCACCGGACGCTCGCCGCGACCGGCTACGACGGCGTGCAACGTCTTGTGCACGCGACGGCGTATCCGTTGTTCGGTTCGGCCGCCGAGATGCACGGCGTCGTCTCGGTGTTCTGGGAAGTGACCGACGAGGAAGACGACACTTGATGCAGGCGCGCGTGTGGGGATGCCGCGGCTCGGTCGCCGCGCCCGGTCCGGATACCGTCAAATACGGTGGCAACACGTCGTGCGTTGAGGTGCGGCTTTCCAGCGGAGAGGTCCTCGTGTTGGACGCCGGCACCGGAATACGGCCATTGGGCGTCCTCTTGCAAGCGACTCCGTGCCCTGAGCTGCACATCCTGCTCAGCCATCTCCATCTTGACCACTTGCAGGGCCTCGGCTTCTTCCGGCCTCTGTTCGATCCCAACGTCCACATTCACATCTGGGGTCCGCCGTCTCCGGTTCAGCCACTTTCCGAGCGGATTGCGATGTATCTCTCTCCTCCGCTGTTCCCGGTCCATCTCAATGATGTTCCCGCTCACCTAACGTTCCACGACGCGCCCGAAGAAGCCTTCTCCATCGGCTCCGCAACGATACGGTCGGGCAAGGTGCAGCACCAAGGTCCGACCGTCGGCTATCGCATCGAGGAACACGGACACGCATTGGTCTACCTGCCGGATCACGAGCCCTCGCTCGGCACTGAGCTGCGCTCTGTCGCCCCTGAGTGGATGAGTGGGTATGACATCGCTCGCGACGCCGATGTCCTATTGCACGACGCTCAATATCGAGACCACGAGTACGGTGCACACGTAGGCTGGGGACATTCGGGGCTCGCCGACGCAATGGAGTTCGCCGACAAGGCAGGCGCTCGGAACCTGGTGTTGTTCCATCACGACCCCTACCACACCGACGATGAGCTCGAAGAGCTCATCGTCGAGGCTCGTAAGATCTGGCCAACGGCGGAAGGCCGGGTTTGCTTGGCGAATGAGGGCATGACGATCACGCTCGACAGTAAAGGTGTTCGGCTCGTCGCCCGGTGAGCCCCAAGCGAGAGAAAGGCGATACTCGACGCCTGGACAATCCCGTGCATTGACGCTGTATCGATTGTGTGTCGTGGCAAGGGGTCGAGAACCCGGTGCTTGTGATCGGCGGGTCCCATTTCACCGACTTTGAATGCTCCTCACGCGAGTTCTCGGTACGGCTGACCGACAAGTGAGGCGGTTTTGCTTTCCCGGCTGCCATCGGGAGTCGCGGAGCTGACCAGTCGCTTCGCTGGCAATCATCGAGCCGCGCTCTCCTGCCTCAAAAGGATGACGCTGCTTACCAGGACGAAGAGCAGGAGCAGCACGAATCCGATCAGGTCGAGAACCAGGCCGAATGATGCGATCACACCGCCGAGGCCGAAAGCCTGCAGAAAGAGCAGGGGGGCGGCGAGGATCGCGACCCACCCGAGCCACCGCGGCAAGATTCCACTCCTGAAGACGAGCACCCCAGCAGCGAACGCAAAGAGACTGCCGAACACGTCCGCGACGCTGTCCACGGCGTAGGTCAACAGGTACAGCGTGTAGGAGACACTGTGGTCGTGTTGCGCACCGAACGTCGCGAGCTTCCCGTCGAGCACGCCGTAGATCCCGATGTCGCTGACCGCGTGAAGGGCGACAAAGAGCACGCCCCCCACCAGCAGCAAGGAGCCCAGGGCACGCGAGCCCTCGGTATCCGTGTGCAGGAGGCGGTCGTACAGCTTCCACAGGTAGATCGGAAACATGGCGGCGTAGACGACACAGAAGCCCTCGACCACTACCAATCGGTTCCTGTGGTCGGCGAGCGTGTTCGCGATCTTCGCGGCCGAGTCGTTCTGGTTGATGCCGACCCCGAGCCCAATCGCGGACTCCGCGATCACGGCAAGAACGAAGAGAGTCCCTGCCAGCCAGGCATACCGCTCCCAGCCAGGTGCGGCCCGCTTGGTCCCTGCATCAGCGACGCTGGTAGCCATGACTTCGTCCTTCCTTGGCGGCGTCTTGCCAAGGCGTCGTCGA
This sequence comes from uncultured Acidimicrobiaceae bacterium, assembly GCA_963826835.1. GTDB lineage: Bacteria > Actinomycetota > Acidimicrobiia > Acidimicrobiales > RAAP-2 > Bog-473. Next base: position 38,589 of record CAWGYK010000010.1, on the reverse strand, counting down.
TGACGTGGACCCTGTCGTCGAGGCCCTTACGAAGACCGTACACCTCCATTCACTTCATGCGGGGAAGACGTTGCGAACTGTCGTGGGAGAAGGAGAACTGAGCCTTGCGGACACCGAGTCTCTTGAGGTGTCCGTTACCGCAGTGGAACCGCACCAGATTGCGGATAGATGCGTCGGTTTGCGACTCGTGGTCGCCAGAGCCATCGCCGTGGTACTTCGTCCAGTCTTGGTCCGCCAAATGCAGGGCATCGGCAACGTCCCGCGTGTGATGGCCGAACTCGACGAAACGGTCGATCACCCCCCACCCCACCGACCCCCGTAAGTGTGACGCGTCGGTGCGTCCGCACGAGCGTGCTCACGAGGTCCACGTCGTCCTCGCGTCCCACGAAACTGGTCAGCCGGGGCGGGCGATCAGCGGCCACGGGCTGCGGCGTCAAGCAGGGTTTGGGCGATGGCTCGGTCTGACTCGGTGTGCCACATGGTGTCGTCGTGCTCGACGTCCCAGAGTGTGTTTTGCAGGATGCGGGCCAGTGTCCAGGCGGTTGCGCGGTTCCGGTCGAGGCCGAGAATGTCGGTCATCAGGTCGAAACGGCGGCGGATCGCCCGCGGTACGTCGCCGGTGGCGACGGCTTCCTCCCACCGGTTGTGCAGTGCCGCGAGGAGCGCGAAGCCGGGATCACCAGCGACCGGGTTGGGGTCGATGGCCAGCCAGGGCTCTCGCTGGTCGGCCGGGTGTGGTGCCAGGATGTTGTCGAAGTGCAGATCCTCGTGCACGAGGCGGTCGCCGGCTTCGGGGAGCACCTCCTCGAGCGCGGCAGCACATGCTCGGATGAGGCCGTGTTGCGATTGATCAGGCACGAGTGTCAGCACACGCGGTACACGGTCGAGTAGGCCGGCGCCAAAATCGGAGAGCTGGCGCATGCCGGCGGGTGCGGGAACGGCGCTGAGGCGGGCGAGGAGTTCGGACAGGATCTGCAGGGCGGCCAGGTCGTCGGGGACGGTGGCCAGCGAGCGGTCGGCGTCGAGGCGTTCGAGCAGCATCGAACCCGATTCGGGGTCGTGGTCCAACAGGCGTACCGCGCCATTTCCGTTCCACGCCTGTAGCGCGTCGGGTTCGCCCACGGTGTAGTCGGTGACGGGTTGGAGCTTGAGGACCGCGGGCGTCGTGTCAGCGCGCACGACGGGCAACACGAGCGCGGTGGCGCCGCAAGTCGGAGCTCCGTCGGGCCGCAACTGCCAGCGGTCCAGGAGGCCTGCGGCGAGGTCGGGTACTGCGTCGATCCACACCCGGCCGAGCTCGCCGAAGAACTTGCGGTGCCAGGAGACCAGCGCTTCTGGAACTTCGATACGCGGGCCGTCGGGACTGGTCACGGTGCTTAGGTTCGCACAGTCCCGTGCCCCAGAACGCCGAACAGTGGCGCCCTCTGTTGCCTGGTCGGCTTCGACATTTCACACGCAGTGGGCGGCGCTTCCGTGACCCAGACGAAGCTCGTCATGGGTTCGCCAGCGTGAATGGCTTTCGGCGGTCCCGGTTGAGCGAGGTTGTGGACTACGCGGACAAGGTCAAGACCACAACGTCAACGGGCTGGTCCCGGCCACGTAGCGCTACCCGATCGAGGCGGCCCCCTGGGTACTCCGCCTCAATCAACGGGTAGAGCGAAGCAGCGAGCACGACCTCGCCGGGCGACGCGTGAGCCTGAAGGCGAGCACCGACATTGACGGCATCGCCCAGCGCGGTGAAGTCCAAGACGGTTCCCGAACCCACGTTGCCGACGAAAGCAACACCAGCGTTGGCAGCGACACCGAGGGGCAGTTCGGCGACCTCCGAGGCCAGTTCAAGAGCGGCAATCGCTGCCTTGCGCCGATATTGTGGGCCAGCGATGCCCGGGATGAAAAGACCCATCACTTCGTCGCCGATCAGCTTGTCCACAATGCCTTCATTGTGAATCAGCACCTTCGTTGCTGTGCCGTAGAACTCGTTCAGACGCTTGGCGAACGTCGTGGCGTCTGACCGCTCACCCAGAGTTGTCGAAGCTCGCACGTCGGCGAACACAACTCCGATGTCGATCTCGATGCCTCCAGTCGGCAGACGATCGAAGCAGTACTGACAGATGTTTGGGTTCTTACGGGAAGGCTTGTGCCCCAGGAGGCCAATCATCTTGCCGCCCACGCCGCCAAATGGGTTCAGACAAAGCTTGCAGCGGGGATCGTGAGGAAGCCAACGAAAGAGCCGTTGCGCGACTTTCAGGGGTTCATAGCCCTTGACGAGCAGAGCTTCCCAATCGTGCGCTTTTGCCACTCCCAAAACTATGACTCTTCAGCAAGAAGGCCGCCAGGGCCGAGGGCTGGCGATTCGCGAATGCCCCGTTCGCCGGGCCGTGGTGCAACATCTGAGGGACTCGATCCCTGGGCAGGCCAGCACTTCCCACCTTCAGCGCCTGCTCCCAGTCGTAGGATCGCCGGGTTGAGGGAAGGAGCGTGGAGATGAGCAACTACGAACCGTCGGACGGGGTTAGGCACATCCGGTCCCAGCTCGAGCATCCCATCATCGACAGCGACGGACACCTGATCGAGTTCCTACCCCTCGTACGGGACCTGCTGGTCGATCTGGCCGACGAGTCGGTGGCGCAGCGCTTCGATGCCCTCGTGCACAGCGGTAAGACGCTCCAGGGGGTCAGCGACGAGATGCGCAAACGCCACGGCATCACCCAGACGCCCTGGTGGGGCATCCCCACCCGCAATACCCTCGACCGGGCAACAGCCATGCTCCCGCGCCTGCTTTACCAGCGCCTCGATGAGCTCGGTCTCGATGTTGCCGTGTTGTATCCCACCTACGGACTCATCCCCATCCACATCACCGACGCGGAGCTGCGCCAAGCCATGGCAGCTGCCTTCAACGCCTACCTCGCAGAGCAGTACGCGCCCTACGCCGACCGACTGATCCCGGTGGCGTGCATCCCCACGTTCACCCCCGATGAGGCGGTGGCCGAGCTCGAGCACGCTGTCGTCGATCTTGGCCTCCGTGCGGTCATGATGGGAGGCGCCATCCCCCGCCCGATTCCCGAAGGTGGTCCGGGGGCGATCTGGATGGACGGACTCGGCCACGGCTCTCTCTACGACTACGACCCGCTTTGGCGGCGGTGCGCCGAGCTCGGGGTTTCCCCCACTTTCCACTCGACCGGCTCGGGGTGGGGCTCCCGAATGTCGACCAGCAATTTCGTCTATAACCACATCGGCAACTTCGCCGCCGCGGGCGAACTGACCGCTCGCTCGCTCCTCATGGGAGGGGTGCCACTGCGGTTCCCCCGACTCCGCTTCGCGTTCCAGGAGGGCGGCACCGCCTGGGCCTGCAACCTCTACAGCGACGTGATCGGGCACTGGGAGAAGCGCAATAGCGAAGCAGTGAAGCGCTATGACCCGGCCGAGCTTGACCGCGAGATGCTCACCTCGCTGTTCGACGACTTCGCCGAGGGTCCGGTTCGCGAACGCCTGAACCGACTCGACGAGGGCCTCAGCCTGCTGTCCGAGCCGATGGTCGAGGGGGCGAGCGTCGATGACTTCGCCGAATCCCTGATTCGTTCGCCCAAGGACATTCGCGAGGTGTTCAGCCGCCAATACTTCTTTGGCTGCGAGGCCGACGACCCCATGGCGGCAGTGGCCTTCGACGAGCGGATCAACCCGCTCGGGGCCCGCATACCCGCCCTCTTTGCCAGCGACATCGGCCACTGGGACGTCCCGGACTTCCGCAAGGTGCTCGAGGAGGCGTGGGAACTCGTCGAGCACGGCCTCCTCGATCCCGAGGGTTTTCGCCACTTCACCTTCGCCAATCCGGTGCGACTCTGGGCGGAGACAAATCCGGGGTTCTTCGAGGGGACGTGCGTCGAGAAAGCGGTTACGGAGGAACTGACCCGACTTTGAGAAACCGTGCGCAAAGCCCGCAGCCCAAGGAAGGTCGGAGGGCTCAATCGCCAAGACAGCGGCAACCCCTTCCGAGACCGCGCACACGAACCCGAAGAGGTCTGGTTGCGCATGTGCGCTCGACAGGCCTTCCAATGCGAGCGATGACGTGATCGCTCTCGGGTTCCCGAGGGCGAATGGAGACGTCACACCCCGCTCGGCTTGTAGCCTGGCCAGGCGCGTCCCTTGCACTCGGAAGGAGGTTGGATGCCCGCTTGTTCCCGCTGCCTGGTCGAGGTCTTTCCCGGGACTGCACTCTGTCCCAATTGCGGCGCCGCCATCAGGCCGCCCGTCATGCCTCGAACGGCGCCCAAAAAGACTGGGAAGTCGCGCCAACGCCTCGATGCGCTGAGCGCGAAGGATCGGGTCGTCGGCCCCGCCACCCTGGCCCTCCTGCTCTCCTTCTGGATGCCCTGGTACAGCATCGGCCCCTTCTCCGTCGATGGACTCAGCGTCCACGGCTGGCTGTTCATCGCAGTGCTGGACGCCATTGTGCTGGTGCTCTACGTCCTGTTCACCGCCTTCGGCGTCGGTGACCTCGCGGAGCAAGGCCGTCTGTCCAAAGACCAGCTCCTGGTCCTCCTCACCGGGGTCAACGTTGCTCTCGTGGTGCTGGGCTTCCTGCTCAAGCCGGCGGGGTTCAGCTGGTCGTGGGGCGCCTATCTCGCGCTGGTCGCCGCCATCGTCGCCTTTCTACCGTTTGGCGTTCCCCTCATCCAGGCCCGGCGCACGCGCTGATTCCGTGGACAGAACGCCCGGGGTGGCAACTTCGGCACCACTGAGGCCCCGCATCGGCCTCCAGAGGCAAGGGGTTTCTTGCCCAAGAGGTTCCGTCGGTCCCAGCAACTCGAACCTCTGCCGAGCGTATGTTCTCATTCCATGGAGCAGGCTCTCGCCGATCTGGCCGGTCCGAATCTGCGCGTCCTCTTCTGCGGCATCAATCCCGGGACGCTCTCGGATGAGCTCGGCCTGCATTTCGCCCGACCGGGGAACCGCTTCTGGAAGTTGCTCTGTGCCGCCGGATTCACCGAGTCCGTTCTCTTGCCGGCCGAGCAGCAGATTCTGCCTCGGCTCGGCATCGGCATCACGAACCTGGTCGGGCGGGTGACAGCCGCCGCCAGCGAGCTCAGCGTCGCCGAGCTGCGTGACGGCGCAGCGCAGCTCGAGGCCAAGGTGGAGAACCTGCGACCCCGCTGCGTCGCGGTGCTGGGGCTGGGGGCATACCGGACGGCGTTTCGCAGACCGGGGGCTGTCATCGGTCGCCAGCCCGAACTCCTCGGGGGCTGCCTCCTTTGGCTCCTGCCCAACCCGAGCGGCCTTCAGGCCCGTTATCAGGTGCCAGAGATGACTGAGATGTTCCGATCGCTCTTCGTTGCCACGGAGCCGGCCTGACGGAGGAGCTGGACGTCCGAGGCTGCTGAGTCTTCGTCGACTCAGTGCGTGAGGTTATGACCTCGACCTGATCACAGATCCAAGGTCCAGGAGATCGACGATGGCTCGCTCAGCTTCGGAGAGGCTCACGAATTCGATTCCTGCTCGCGCCACTCCATTCGGTCCAGCACTTGCATTTCGCACCTCGCCGGTGAGCGTGATGTCGATGGAAGCACCCACCGGGAGCTGCACGGAGACGCGACGACCCGGGAGATCGGATGCATCAGGATGGCGAAGGTCCATCCCCACACCGAGAATTGAGAAGTCGAAAACCCCGCAGTCCCGCCACAGGTCGGATGGTTCGTCCTCGACATGGCAGGAGCCCATCCAAACGGCAGATTGGCGTTGTGCCCGCCGGCGATTGTCCACGGTCCATCCTCCAGTAGGCGCGAAGTTCGCGGGGACGCAACCCGCCCGTCGATCAGTGTCGACCAAAGTCCACGTCGACTTGAACACAACCTCAGAACGGTGCCGGGCGAGCTGCTCTAGGGAATCGCTCCAAGTTCCTTGAGCTCGATGATCCGATCCCAACCGTGCCCCAATTCCAGAAGCACCTCCTCGGTGTGCTGGGCGAACTCAGGAGCCGCCCCCCGGGGTGCCCACGGTGTCCCCAGGAAGTCAATCGGCGTGGCGACCATGTCGATCTGGGCCTCGCCGTCCAGGGGCACGGTGACGAAGCCACCGGCAGCATGTGCTTGTGGGTCGGTGACCACCTCGTGCGCGTGTCGAACGGGCGCCCACCACACGTCCTCACGATCGAACACTTCGGCCCACTCCTCGAGCGTCCGGGTCGAGAACACCGCGCCAAGGTCGCGCACCAGGCCAGCCCTGTTCTCGAACCGCGAGGCCAGCGTCGCGTACCGCTCGTCGGCCGCCCACTCCGTTCGCTCAATCGCCCGAAGGAGGTCTGGCCACAACCGATCGCCCTGGAGACCGAGGAGCCAGAACCGCAGGCCGTCCCCGGCCGTGTAGGCGCTGATCATGGGATTGGGTGGGGCGTCAATGGTCATGGGCACCGTAGGCATCCCGAGGCGCACGGCCATGTTGATATCCCAGCCGAGCATGTACATGCCGATGCGCAGCAACGAGACCGACACCAACTGGCCCACGCCGGTGCGTTCCCGGGCGAAAAGCGCGGCCGATACCGCCGCCGCCGCCGCAACGGCGGCCATGTGGTCGCCCATGCCCCCACGCTGGTACGGCAGCGGAGCGCCCTCAGGTGCCAGGGCTGCGGCCACGCCCGCCCGGGACCAGAATGCGCCGACATCGAACGCGGCCCGATCCCGCTCGTCTCCGGCGAGGCCGTACCCGGTGATGTGCGCGTACACAAGACGATCGTTGCGTGCTGAGACGGTCTCGTAGTCCAGGCCGGCGCGGGCCAACGCCTCCGGCCGAACGTTCGTCACGAACACGTCGGCCTCGTCGACCAATGCGGCGGCGATTTCGCGGGCCTCCGGGACGGACAGGTCGAGCCCGACACTGCGCTTGTTCCGGTTGTCGAGTTCGAATGGCGGATTGACGCCCTCTGCGTTCACGAGCAGGGACAGGATGCCGCGCATGGGATCGCCCAGGGGTGGCTCGATCTTGATGACCTCGGCACCCCAGTCGCCGAGGATCCCCGCGGCCGCAGGTCCGGCGACCCACATCCCGACCTCGACAACCTTGATCCCCTCCATCGGCCCAGCCACGTCGCCGACCTTATCCACAGTGGTGGGGCAGGCGCGAACGTGCTCAGCCTCTTGACCTCGAGCACGGATGTCACGAAGATCGAGGACATGTCCAGCCACGAGATCGATGAGTACTTGGCGGGTCTTGAGGAACCGAAGCGATCCACCTTGCAGCGATTACGTCGGACGATCCTCGAAGTGGTCCCGGAAGCCGAAGAAGGGATCTCGTACCAGGTTCCGGCGTTCAGAGTCGAGGGGAAGGTCATCGCCGGATTCGCAGCTTTCAAGAACCACCTGAGTTACCTTCCTCATAGCGGTTCCGTCTTTCCGTTGCTGCGAAACGAGCTCGCAAGCTACAAGACCTCCACGGGGGCACTGCAGTTCCCGGTCGACTCACCGCTACCGAAGCCTCTGGTCGAACAGCTCATCAGGGTGCGAATCGCCCAGGCGTTTCCTGAGGGATGACACCGCTCGCCCGATGCGAGCCGGCACTCACATGCGGAACCAGTCACACGGCGCCACCGGGCGGCGCGTTCATCAGCGGCTCCCTAAGATCGGCGGCACGCCGATCAGGGGGGCCGATGGCCACAGACACGGAAACAGCCTTCACCGAGCTGCTCGAGGAGGTCCGTGCCACCCACGGGCGCATGGTCGAGCAGCTCGCCGACGACGAACCCACGCTGCTCGAAGCACACAAGTGGGTGCTGTCCATCCTCCAGGTGGCCGCAGAAGTCAACCTGTGGGCTGACAAGGCCCGGCCCCGCTTCGTCGAGATCGTGGGGCCGTACAAGAAATGGGGCGGCGACAACGCGGACGCCTTCTACTGCTACGCGCCGATCGATCCGACCCGCACCTACCGGGTGCGGCTCGACCCGGGCGACGCCGTCTACATGTCGCTCACCGTCTACGGCGGTCCGGACGACGGCCGCTACTCCACCCGGATTGTGGGCTCCGTCAACAGCCACGAAATGGCGCGTGACGCCGACGGAGCCATGCACATCGTCATCTCGCCGACGGAGCCGGAGGAGCCCGGCGTCGCCTGGGTCCGCCTCGAACCCGATGCGGTGGCGGCCATCACCCGGGACTACCTGGACGACCCGCTGGCCGATCGGCGGGCCGCCTGGCACATCGAGGCGGACGACCCACCTGAGACCTACCGGCAGGATGACGCCGACCTGGCCCGGCGCATCCGTGCCGCCACCACCTGGGTACGCGAGCAGGCGAGCATCGTGCCAATCCCGCTCGGCACGCCCAACGCCATCGATCCGCCCTACCCGGTGCCGACCACGACCTTCGGGTGGGCGGCCGGTGACGCCGCCTACGCCATGGGCGCCTTCGAGCTGGCCGACGACGAGGCTCTCGTGATCAGGGGGCGCTCGCCCGAGTGTGTCTTCTGGAACATGTGCCTGTGGAACCGCCTGCTCCACACGTACAACTACGAATACGAGCGCGTGACACTCAACGGGGCCCAGGCCCAGTACGAGAACGACGGGTCCTGGATCATCGTCGTGTCGGCCCGCCGGCCCGCCCACCCCAACTGGGTCTCGACCGCCGGTCACCGCTCGGGCCGGATCTGGTTCCGCTGGTTCCTGCCCGCCGAGACGCCCGAGCAGCCCCAGGTCGAGGTCCTCCCGGTGGCCACCGTATGACCGCACGCCCGGGACCCGTCCACATCGACGACCTGGCCGAACCGCAGTTCGGCGACGACGTCCGCGCCATCCTCGACTTCATGGAGCAGGCGGGGTCGCAGCTGGCGCTCGACCCGGCACAGGTCATGGACGCCGCCCGCACGGAGACAGGAATCGACGACTTCGGCCCGGCGGACTTCGTGGATCGGCTCGACGTGCTGTGCCGCGCCATGCGCGAGGAGGGTGGCTTCAACGGAGCGGGCGTCATGCAGCAGCACGCGTTTGTCCTGGGGTTGCTCAAAAACCGCCTGCTGATCGAGGACCTGCTCCGGCGCCACCCCGAGATCCTCGACGAGCGGATCACCGCCCCGATCATCATCTGCGGGCTGCCCCGAACCGGCACGACCCACCTGCACAACCTCCTTTCGGCGGACCCCGCCCTGCGGTCGCTCCCCTACTGGGAGAGCCTCGAACCCGTTCTCTCCGTCCGGGAACAGCCGGTGCCCGGGGCGCCCGACCCTCGCCTCGAACGCACCGCGACGGGTCTGTCGTTCCTCCACGCGGCCATGCCGTACTTCAAACGCATGCACGAGATGACCGTCGGGCACACGCACGAGGAGATCCAGCTGCTGGCCATCGACTTCTCGACGATGCTCTTCGAGACCACGGCGCCGATGCCCACCTGGCGTGACCACTACCTTGCCCGCGACCAGCGCCCCAGCTACGCCTACCTGCGCAAGATCCTCCAGGTGCTCCAGTGGCTGCGAGGCGGCACCCGTTGGGTGCTCAAGTCCCCCCAGCACCTCGAGCAGTTCCCGGCGTTGCTCGAGACCTTCCCCGACGCCACCTTCGTGGTCACGCACCGCGACCCGGTGTCGGTCACCGCGTCCATGGCGACAATGCTCGCCTACAGCGCCCGGCTCACCCGCGACCACGTGGACGTCGAGGGGATCGGCCACTACTGGGCCAACCGTCTCGAGTTGATGTTGGGTCGCTGCGCCGAGGATCACCACGTCCTTCCGGCAGATCAGACCATCGACGTGCACTTCGACGAGTTCATGGCCGACGACATGGCCATGGTGGGGCGGGTCTACGGGGTGGCGAAGCAGTCGCTCGACCGATCGTCGAGGGACGCCATGCAGGCGTTCATGGCCGAGCATCCGCGGGGCAAATTCGGCTCCATCGAGTACGACCTGACGGAGTTCGGTTTGGACCCGGTCGAGCGCCGCAAGGCACTCTCGTTCTACACCGAGCGCTTCGGCGTGACGTCCGAATCGTAAGCCTTGTCCCCCCCGGGACGGTTCAGCGGATCACGGAACGACGGATGCGGCCCCAGCGCCGCACCACGTGCACGCACAGGTATGCGAGCAGCACGAGCGCCGAGGCCACGTGCCAGCCGATGTCGCGGAACGGGATTCCGACTGAGCGTGGGTGCAGGATCACCTGATTGCCCGAGACGAGGTCGTAGGTCCCCGAGACGAGCACGTTGAGCGTCAACAGGCTCAGCACCAGATCCGACCACGCCAGCCGGCCGCGTCGGCGGAACCACGTGCGGGCGCGTCCGAGGTTGCCGAGCAACCGCGCCACCGTGTGGCGGCGCTGGAGCATATGGAGGATCACCAAGCCCACGAACGCCGACCCGATGACCAGGTGGGGCCACCCCTCGGTGATCAGGGTCACGGTTGCCAGGGAGGCGGCAAACGTCGCGAGCAGGAGGAGGTGCACCGCGAAGCGGACCCCCATCCGTCTCCCTTGCTCCTTCGAGCGGGCCCGTGACGGCGAGATGTTTTCGCCCGTCACCGACCCAGCGCCGGCGCGGATGGTCACGATCGCCTACTCCATCGGCCGGGTCGCGATCCCCTTGGGGTCCCGTCCCGCTAGCAACCAGCCGATGACCATCGCCGCGGCCGGCATGGCAATCAAGATGAAGAACAAGTTGTCCCACGGCACGTGATTGATGATGTCCGACACGCCGCCTTCCAGTTGATTCGAACGGAACCAACCGAAGAGACCGACGTACGCCGCCACGGTCCCGAGCAGCGCGCCGAGGAAAGCAAGACCGCCGGCGGTGACGGCCGTCAGACTGCGCCGGGTGCGCGAGCTGGCACCCGTGGCGGTGAGCGTGCGCAGCTCGCTCGCCGTCTCGCTGCGGATGAGGCCGACACTCATGGCGAGGACACCCAGGGCAAGCGCGATGCCGAAGACGGTCGCCCAGTTCACGATCTCAGCCGAATTCGGCGCGTCGTTCTTCGACTCAATGCTCAGGTCCGCCGACGCCGCCAGCGAGTTGGCGCTCGTGATCTGCGCCGAGGTGATGGGGCTGTTGGTCAGGATCATCCAGCCGTCGAGGCTGTTCTGGTCCGCCAGGTGGAGCCGGCGCAACGCGCTCTCGGTGATCACCGTGTTGGGTGCCGACGTACCCCTGGGCAGCTGGCCTTCCTCCTGGACCACCGGGTGAGCCAGGCACTGGTTCGGCGTGCACTCGTTGAAGTTGTTCCCGCCCGCGCCGAGGCCCTGGAAGCCGCCGCCGCCCTTCCCGCCACCGCCGAAGGTGAGCTGGACGCCCGAGCCCGCCAGCCCGGGCCGCGAGCTGACGATGTCGACACTGGAGGGGATCGACGACGGGTTGATGCCGTAGGCCCGCAGGAGCGCCGGCGTCGCCACGAAGATCGGGCCGTCCCATTGGCGCCCGGACGCACTCGGGTTCTGCAGGCCGATCGCCGGCTGGTCGAGTTCGACGAGGTGCGTCGCGCCGACGGCGGAGGCGATGGCGTGCACGGCGGCCTCCTGCGTCTGGATGCTCGGCGGCGGCGTCGTGTTCTGCTCTTGACCGTTCGGCCCGAAGGTGGGTCCGCTGGGCGGGGTGTAGACGTTGATCGCGTTCGCCGCCATGTTCGGCCCGACGTAGTCGAAGACGTTGGCGTAACGGGCGACGGCCACGGCGCAGATGATCACCGCGATCATGATGCCGAGGCTGATGGCCGAGAGCGCCGAGCCCGAGCGTGCCCGGTAGCGCGCCATGTCGCGCAGGGGCAACCGGATTGCGATAGGCGACCTGGCGCCGACCCGCGCCAACAGGGCGAGGAAGAACGGTGAGACGAGAATGATCCCCACGATCAGCGCGATGAGCCCGGGAACAAGCCAGATCACTCCGCCGCCGTTGCCCGCGGCCCCGGAGAGGGAGAAGAAGATGAATCCGAGCACCAGCGCGACCACGCCGGGAACGAACGAGCGGTGGATCTGGCGCGGCGGCGCGGGGCGCCCGGCGAGGGCGCTGACCACCGGCACGCGGGTGATGGCGCGGGCGGGATAGCTGGCGGCGAAGAACGTCGCAACGACGGCCAGCACCATGGCCGGCGCGATCACGTTCCAGGGCAGCGCGAACGTACCGATGAGGTGGTGCGCGCTCTGCTCGTTGGTCGGGCGGTAGACCAGCCAGAGCACCAGCCCCAGCAGGAATCCCGCGAGGGCTCCGACCACTCCGACGATGACGCCGTTGGCCTCCAGCACCAGGCGAACGTTGCGATCCGTCGCCCCCATGGACTCGAGCATGCCGAGGGAGCGCATACGGCGCTGCGCCAGCACGGTGAAGCCACCGATCGACACCAGGGCGATCAGGAGCATGCCCACCGTGGCCAACGCCAGCACGATGGTCGCCGGGTTGATGATGTTGCTGTTGTTGGAGCCCGGCGTCGTGATGTAGGGGGAGAGGGAGTTGAGTGATTTCATCCCCAGGGGCGAGGCGTCGAAGAGGACGCTCACCTCCGTCGGGTGCGTCACCTGGCCCGGCGGGACGAGCGCGAACTCGTCGAGCAGGCTCTGGGGGTTCTGCACGATGCCGACGACGGTCTTGCCGCCCTGGGGCCACGTGTCGCCCACGTGCAGGTTGAGCTGCGACGCCAGGCCCGGGGTGAGGGCGATCTCGTTGAGCCCGGTTGGGTAACGGCCGGACGACAACTGCAGCATCGCTCCGCCATAGGGGCCGTGGGGATCCTGGGACCGCAGCTGGTAGGTCTGCGTGGAGCCGGGAACGGTGAACGTCTCGTTGGCGATGACCTGCACCGTGCCGACGGCGCGCTCGATCTGGGCGATGTGCGCCTCCACGGTCGGGAGGCTGGTCGGCGCGGACTTGCTGGTGGGCGTCAGGTTGAACGTTGCGAGGTCGTGGGCCGTGCCGAAGCCGGCGTCGGCCGCCGGCGGCGTGTTGACCGCCACGGCCGAGCCCACCACGACGGCCGCCACCGCCACAATGATGAGCAGCAGGATGAGGAACTGCTGCCGCCATTCGCGCCTGAAGAGACGCCAGGACCAGCGGAGCATGGCCCGGCGGGCCGCGACCCCGCCTTTGGTGGGCTCGGGGGCGGACTCGGTGGCCCGCCGCTCCAGAACGCCGACGCTCACGACTTCGGGACGTCGGCGAGGAGCGCGTCCGGGCTTTCGAGCGGGAGCGTCTGGTCGACCACTCTGCCGTCGCGCAGGAAGACCACGCGGTCGGCCCACGAGGCGAGCTGGGCGTCGTGGGTCACCACGACGGCGGCCAGGCCCCGGTGGCAGGCCGCGAGGATCAGGCGCATGACGGCCTCGGCGTTGGTGGAGTCGAGCGCGCCCGACGGCTCGTCCGCCAGAAGGAGCTTGCGCTCACCAACCACGGCCCTGGCGATGGCGACCCGCTGGCGCTCGCCTCCCGACAGCTGGTCGGGGTAGGCCGACGCCCGGTCCTTCAGCCCGAAGTCCTCGAGCGACTCGAGCGCCGACGCCTGGGCCGTGCGGGCCGCCACGCCGTCGAGCTCGAGGGGCAGGGACACGTTCTCCACCGCACTGAGCCCGGCCAGCAGGTTGTAATCCTGGAAGACGTAGCCAATGGCCTGCCGGCGCAGGCGCGCCTTGCCGTTGCGTGAGAGCGACGACAGGGACCGGCCCCCGACGTAGACCTCACCGCTGGTGGGATCTTCGAGGCTGCCGGCGATGGTCAACAGCGTGCTCTTGCCCGAGCCGCTGGCGCCCATGACGGCCACCAGGGACCCCGCCTCGACCGAGAGATCGATGCGCTGAAGGGCGTGCACCTCCGACGCCCCTTCTCCGTAGACCTTGGAAATGTCGCGTAGTTCGAGGTAGCTCATTCCTTCACTCCAACCCTGCGCCGGGCCCTGGGGAGGGGGAACGGCTGCGGGGCCGGCGCGTCGCCTTCCACCGCCGCTCTCTTCAGTCGGCCGTCGGCCATGTCCAACCACCTGATCAACGAGTCGAGGCGGAACAACTCCGCGTCGACCACCAGGGCGAAGTTCAGGTCGAGGCGGGACTCGTCCTCCTTGAGGCGGGTCCACTGCTGCATGAGCTCCACCAGGTAGCGCCGGTGGACCTGGACCACCTCATGGACGTCGACACCGGGGAGCCCGAGCGCCACCAGGACTTTGATGACCAGCTCGTCGCGGGGCGGGGAGGAGAAGTCCGGCGGCGTGCGCAGCCAGTCGTCCAGCTCCGCCTTCCCCTCGGCCGTGATGTGGAAGCCCTTCTGCGGCCCGTCCTCGGCGGCGTCGTCGGACTCGACCAGCCCGTCGCGCTCCAGGCGCTGCAGGGTCGTGTACACCTGGCCGACATTGAGCGGCCACACCTCACCGGTCCGAGCCTCGAACTCCTGGCGTAGCTGCAGTCCGTACTTGGGTCCCTCGCTGAGGAGGGCCAACAGGGCATGACGGACGCTCACGAGCACCCATTTCGAAGTAGCATACTGAGTATCCTACAGAGGAGGACGCCGCTTGGCAAGGGGGTCAGGCCCGAGAACCCGCTGTTGGCGCTGACGCCGGGCCCGGGTCCGGACGGAGGAAGGCCGACTAGGGGGTCGGGAGGGCGGTCCCCGTCTCGAGAAGCGTCTTGAGGCTGGCCATGACCGCCGGCCAGCCGGTGCTGACCGCCTCGAGAACCTCGCTTCCCGGCTCGAAGCCGTCGTGGACCACGGTGAGCTTCACCACGCCGACGCCGGCATCCTCGATGTCGAAGGCGACCTTGGAGCGGGGTTCGGCTCTCCAACGGGCCACGCTGGCGTCGTCGAAGCCGTGGTGAGCCCCCCACTCCGGGGTGAAGGTGTGCCACGTGTAGGCGAGCCGGCGGTAGAGGTCCGACTCGAGGATCAGCTGTTCGGGGTGGCGGATGACGAGCCCGGGCCCCTCGTAGACGACGTCGTAGGTCGAACCCTTCTTCCAATCCGAGGGGAAGGACACCCCGCCCCAGTAGCGGTTCGTGAAGGCGGGGTCGGTCAGCCCCTGCCACACCCGCTCGGGCGTGGCGTGGATGTAGGTGGTGTAGACGAAGGTCGTCAGGGTGCTCTTCTGGTCCATCGGGGTGGCCTCCAGTGCCGTCTTGAGATCGGCGAGGGCCTCGGCCCGCGTCCGGTCGTAATGGTGGATCCAGCGGCCGGCGATGTCGTTGATGGGGGCGGCATTGAGGAAGTGCAGCTTCTCCCTCCCCCGCCGAAGGGTGGTGACGAGGTCGGCCTCCTCGAGGACGTCGAGGTGCTTGGAGACCGACTGCCGGGTCATGCCCATGTCAGCGCTGAGCTCGGTGAGGGTCAGCCCGTTGCACTCGTTGAGCCTGTCGAGGAGCCGGCGCCGGGCGGGGTCGCCGAGAGCCCGGAAGACCGCATCCATATCTCGCATCGCGTTGGTCCGCTTGGTTTGATTATGCAACCGTCAGGCTGCATGAGTTACTCAAGCAGCCGAACGGTTGCATGTCAAGCCACCGCGACGCCCGCGCCCACAACGGACGCACAACGCTGCCCATCGTCGAAGACCATTCGGAAAAGGGGCGCCCCGTGCGGCCCGAGCGGCTCACGCGGGCACCTTTCGTGGCGCGATCGCGACACCGTCGAGCACGGACAGCCGCCGCGCGTCCCGGTCCGGTCTAGAGGGCGGCGAGCACCTCTTCGGCCGAGCTGACCTTGAGTCCCGGACCGGGCTCGACCGCCAACCAGCTGACCGTGCCGTCGTCGATGATGGCTGCGAAGCGCTGGACACGCGAACCGAGACCGAAGCCGGTGCCGTCCATGGTGAGACCCATCGCGTCGGCCAGCTCGCCGTTGCCGTCGGCCAGCATGACCACCGAGTCACCGACGTTCTGGTCCTTGCCCCAGGCGCCCATGACGAAGGGGTCGTTGACCGACACGCAGACCACCCGGTCGGCGCCCTTGGCCCGGAGCTCCTCGGCCCGGAGCACAAAGCCGGGGAGGTGGTGGTCCGAGCAGGTGGGGGTGAAGGCCCCCGGCACCCCGAAGAGGACGACCCGGCCCTTGCCGAGCACCTCGGCCGACGTGGTCGCTTCGGGCCCCTTTTCTCCGAAGGTAAACACCTTCACGTCGGGCACCTGGTCACCGACACCGATGGTCATTGCTGTCTCCCTCTCGTGTTCAATGGGCTCGTGCCGGCCCAGGTTGTCATACCTCGCCGACGGCCCCCCAATTGCCCGCCACCCTCAAACGGTCACGAAGTTGTAACCTGCCGCGCAAAGCCGTACGCAGTGGGGATCGAGAGCTTGGGGGTTTGCGATGACGCAGTCTTTTGATCGCCGGTCGTTCATGGCCGGTGGGCTCGCTCTGGGCGCCGGGGCCGCCATGCTCGGCGCCCTGGGAGACGAGGGTGAGGCCGGAGCGGCCATGACCAACGGGCCCGGTCGGAACGGCATCTCCACCGCGAAGCCGGTGAAGGGCGGATCGCTGACCTTCGGCATCGACACCGAGGAGAGCGGCTTCAATCCCTCGACCGCTCGGTGGGACGAGGGCGGGTTCCTCTACGGCCGCACGGTCTTCGATCCCCTCGCCATCGTGAACGCCGCCGGTGGCGTGGAGCCGTACCTGGCGGAGTCGATCACGTCCAACGCCGACTACACGGCCTTCACCATCACCCTGCGTCCGAACATCGTGTTCCACGACGGCACGCCGCTCGACGCCGCCGCGCTGCACCTCAACATCGAGAACACGGCGTCCGGCGTTTTGACCGGGCCCGCCTTCGCGGACTTCAGCAGCGCCACGGTGACGGGGCCGCTGTCGGTCACCATCAACCTCAAGGCGCCGTGGGCCCCGTTCCCCTACTACCTGGCCCAGGCTCAGACCGGCTACATCGCCGCGCCGTCCATGCTCAACAGCGCCGACGGCGGCACGTCGAACCCGATCGGCACCGGTCCCTTCGTCTTCCAGGACTGGGTCCCCAACAGCCACATGACGGCCACCAGAAATCCGCACTACTGGCGCAAGGGGTACCCCTACCTCAGTTCCATCACCTACAAGCCGATCATCAACGACGACTCGCGCGCCGACGCTCTCGAGACCGGCGAAATCGACATCATGCACTCAAACGCCCCCGACAACCTCCTGCAGTTCCGGGGCAACAAGAAGTATTCCTACTATGACAACAGCGGGCAGATCCTGGGACAGCCCACGGTGCAGTGCATCATGTTGAACACCTCCAAGGCCCCGTTCAACAACAAGACGCTGCGCCAGGCCATGGCAATGTGCGTCAACCAGGCCCAGTACTCCAAGGTCATCGACAAGAGCATCGACGCGCCCATGAATGGTCTCTTCCTCCCGGGGAGCGAGTACTACACCAAGACCGCGTACCCGAAGTACAACCCCACGCAGGCCGCCAAGCTGGTCAAGCAGGTGCAGCAACAGACGGGCACGCAGCCCAGCTTCACTCTCAATTCGACGAGCGATCCGGAGACCTTGGCGGCCGCCCAGTTCCTGCAGCAGGCCTGGCAGACGGCGGGCATGAAGGTCACCATCACCATCCTGGCCCAGGCGACGATCATCGACGACGCGCTGGCCGGCACCTACGAGGCCACATTGTGGCGCCAGTTCGGGGCGGTCGACCCCGACCTCAACTACGTCTGGTGGAGCACGACGACGGTCGGCCCGCCGCTGCCCTTGAACATGGCCCGCAACAGCGACCCCAGGATTCAGACAGCCCTGGTGGCGGGGAGGGAAACGAACGACAAGCCGGACCGGATCAAGTCCTACCAGGCGATCAACCAGTACCTGGCCGAGGACATCCCCTACCTCTGGCTCGCCCGTGACACCTGGGCCGTCGTGGCCAGCCCCAACGTGCAGAACTTCGCCAATCCCACCACGCTGCAGGGTTCGAAGGCCATCGCCTACGACGAAGGCGTGCTCTGGCCGACGCAGATCTGGATGTCCTAGGGGCGTTCCCGGTCGGATGGCCGTGGACGGGCCCGGACTACCGCATCTCCACGTCGTCGAGGTACTCCTCGCGCCAATGGGTGAAGCGCTCCTCGGGTAGGCGGAGGCAGTAGGTCGGGCGGAGCGCTTCGACGAAGCCGCGCTCGTGGCTGACGGCAACGATGGTGCCCGGCCAGGCGCCCAGCATGGCGCCGACGGCTGCGATGGACGAGGGGTCCAGATTGTTGGTGGGCTCGTCCAGCAGGAGCAAGTTCGCCTCCCCGGCCGAGAGCATGGCCAGGCCGAGCTTGGCCCGCTCGCCGCCCGACAGGGTTCCCGGCATCTGATCGGCGGCCTTGGACGGCAGTCCGAACGACCCCAGCAGGGCGCGCCGGTCCCTCTCGGCCTTCAGCACGGCATCGCTCACGTTGTCCAGCGCGCTCCGGGTCGGATCGATCTGCTCGTGCTCCTGGGCGAAGTAGCCGAGCTCGACGTTCGCCCCGAGCTCGACCACGCCGTTGGAGGGCTCCTGCGCACCGGCCAGACAGCGCAGGAGAGAAGATTTCCCGGCGCCGTTGCGGCCGATGATCACGATGTGGTCACCCCTCCCGGCATGGAACGTCACCTCCGAGAGCACCTCATTGTTGCCGTAGCGGACACCCAGTTTGGCCACTTCGAGCGGGATCGCACCGGACCGTGGAGGGACCGGAAGCGAGAACTTGCTGGCGCGCTCGCGCTTGTCCACCTGGGTCCGCCCCGCCTCCATCCTCTCGACGCGCCGGTCGAGCGCCTTGGCCTTACGGGCCCGCTTCTCCGTGCTCGCTCGCATGGAGTCGGCCAGGGACGAGAGGCGCTTGATCTCGCGGGACTCCAGCTGCGACGCGCGCTCGCGTTGGGACTGGTCGGCCTCGCGGAGCGCCTCGAACTTCGAGTAGTTCCCCTTCCACTCGGTCAGGCGCTGGTTCGCGATGTGCAGCACCTTGGTGATGGACTGGTCGAGCAGGCGAAGGTCGTGGCTCACCACGAGGAGCGCGCCGCCGAACCGTGCCAGCTCCTCGAGCAGCCACCCCTTGGCTGAGCGGTCCAGGTGGTTCGTCGGCTCGTCGAGGATCATCAGGTCCGGCTCCTGGAAGAGCACGCGCATGAGGTCCACGCGTCGCCTCTGGCCGCCCGAGAGCTCGTCGATGTCCTCCAGGAGGAGTTCCTGGCGCAGGCCGAGGCCGTCGGCCAAACGGGCCATGACCGACTCGGCCTCGTAGCCGCCGTTGGACTGGAACTGCTCCTGCAGGTCCGTGAACAGCTCGATGTTCTCCTCCGAGGGGTCGTCGGCCATGGCGGTACGGGCGGTGCCGAGCGCGTCGTCGAGCACGTCGAGGCCGCGGGCCGAGAGGATGTGCGAGAACCCGGTGGGCTCGAGCCCGAGGCCTCCCGGCACGGGCGCCTGCGGCAGGTACCCGAAGGAGCCCAGGAGTCGGACGTTGCCACGGTGGCGCAGCTGGGGCGACGTCTCCCCCACCAGCACCGAGATGAACGACGACTTCCCGGTTCCGTTGCGCCCGACCAGGCCCACCTTCTCGCCGGCACCCACGACGAAGGAGGCGTCGGCCAGCAGCGTACGGTCACCGATTTCGATGGTGAGGGCTGATCCGACGATCACGACACATTGTACGAGCGGGAACACCAGGTCGGTACACTCCGCCAATGGCCGCTCTGGACCGGAAGTGGTGGACCCTGATCGCCGTCTGCACGGCGACCTTCATGCTCCTTCTCGACATCACCGTCGTGAACGTGGCGTTGCCCGACATCCAGCAGTCGCTCCACGCGAGCTTCTCGGACCTGCAGTGGGTGGTGGACGCCTACTCGCTGACCCTGGCCGCCTTCCTGCTGACCGCGGGAGTGGCGGGTGACATCTACGGACGGCGGAAGATCTTCGCCGTCGGGTTGGTCGTCTTCTCACTGGCCTCGCTGGTCTGCGGTCTCTCCACCACGCCCCTCATGCTCAACCTGGCCCGTGCCGTCCAGGGTGTCGGGGGCGCCATCATGTTCGCCACCTCGCTCGCCCTGATCGCCGCCGCGTTCACGGGGCGCGACCGCGGGACCGCGTTCGGCATCTACGGCGCGGTCATCGGCGGCGCGGTCGCCATCGGGCCGCTCATCGGTGGCGCCATCACGAGCGGCATCGGCTGGCGCTGGATCTTCTTCGTCAACGTGCCCATCGGGGCGATAGCCGTCCTCATCACCTTCACGCAGATCGCCAAGTCGGAGGACCTGCGGGCGCGCAAGATCGACTGGGTGGGCTTCGTCACCTTCTCGGTGAGCCTCTTCCTGCTTGTGTTCGCGCTCGTCCGTGGCAACGATTTCGGCTGGGGCAGCGCCACCACTCTCGGCCTGCTCGTCGGCGCCGGCGTGCTCATGGTCGGCTTCTTCGTCAATGAGCGATACGCCGCAGACCCGATGTTGGACCTTGGCCTGTTCAAGATCCCGGCCTTCGTGGGGCTCTCGACGGTTGCCTTCTGCCTGGCCGCCTCCATCTTTGCCATGTTTCTGTACCTGACCCTCTACATCCAGGACAACCTGGGCTACGGCCCGCTTGCCGCGGGGGTCCGCTTCCTGCCCATGACCCTTGTCATCTTCTTCACCTCCTTCTTTGCCGGGCGCCTGACGGTTCGCGTGCAGTCGCGGTTCCTGCTGGGTATCGGGATGCTCTTCGTCACCGGCGGGCTCCTCCTCATGGCGACGACCCACCCGCACTCGACCTGGACCGTGCTGCTGCCCGGCTTCATCGTGAGCGGCTTCGGGGTCGGGATGGTCAACCCGGTCCTGGCTTCGGGCGCCGTCTCCGTCGTGCAGCCGCAGCGCAGTGGCATGGCCTCCGGTGCGAACAACACCTTCCGGCAAGTTGGCATCGCCACGGGCATCGCCGTGCTCGGCGCTGTGTTCCAGAGCCAGATCGTGGCGCATACCACCGCCGCGCTGGCCAAGTCACCCTTTGGCCCCGAGGTGCTGCGCCGGGGCGGTGCGCAACTCCAGGGAGCCATGTCCTCCGGCGAGGTCCGCCAGGCGGCGGCAGCGATCCCGATCGCCGGGGCCCGGAACGCGCTGCTGCAGGCGTACCACTCGGGGTTCTCAGTGACACTGAACCACCTCATGGAGATCGGTGCGGTGGTGGCCCTGGTTGGCGCCGTCTGCGGTTTCGCGCTGGTGCGTCAGCGCGACTTCGTCATCCCGGGCGGCCCGCCCGCCGAAGGGCAGCCTGGCGGCGCCGCGGGAACGGAGTCCGGAGACCCGGGCCAGGTCGGCGTCCCCGCCGTCCATGCTTGAGCGGTTCACGCTCGAGGGGCCGTTGGTGCGGCTGGAGCCGCTGACCGAGGTGCACATCCCCGCCCTGGTCGAGGCGGCCGGGCTGGACCGCACCAATTTCGGATGGACGTACACGCCCGAGGGGCTGGAGCAGATGACCGAGTACGTGCGCGACGCGCTGGTCAAGGTGGCGTCGGGCGCGCATGTGGCCTTCGCCACGGTCCGCCGGGGGGCGGGGCCGGACGGATCCGACCTGGTGGTCGGCGCCACCCGCTTCTGCGAGATCGCCTTCTGGCAGTGGCCCCCCGGTGCGAGCCACCAGCGCCACGGCGTGCCCGACGTGGTGGACATCGGCTTCACCTGGCTGGCCGGACCGGCCCAGCGGACCCCGGTCAACACCGAGGCGAAGCTGCTCATGATGGCCCACGCCTTCGAGGTCTGGGAGGTCCACCGGGTGGCACTGCAGACCGACGTGCGCAACAAGCGGTCCTGGGCCGCCATCGAGCGGATCGGAGGCCAGCTCGACGGCATCATGCGCGCCGACCGGCCGGGGTCCGACGACACCGTGCGCACCTCGGCTCGCTTCTCCATCGTGGCGGCGGAGTGGCCCGACGTGAAGGCCCGATTGACGGCGCGGCTGGCTGCACCCGGGGAGCGCCCCACCGGTTCCTGACGGGTGCACGGTGCCGCGGCGCACCCGTGTGCTCAGTGCCGCGGCGCACCCGTGTGCTCAGTGCCGCGGCGCACCCGTGTGCTCAGTGCCGCGGCGCACCCGTGTGCTCAGTGCCGCGGCGCACCCGTGTGCTCAGTGCCGCGGCGCACCCGTGTGCTCAGTGCCGCGGCGCACCCGTGTGCTCAGTGCCGCGGCGCACCCGTGTGCTCAGTGCCGCGGCGCACCCGTGTGCTCAGTGCCGCGGCGCACCCGTGTGCTCAGTGCAGCAGGCCGATGCCGTGCACCGCGAAGATCAGGGCATAGGCCGACAGCAGCAGGGCGGCGAGCCCGGCCGGGATGCCCAGGAGCACCAGCGAGGTCACGACGAGCAACCGGGGGACGACGGCGCCGTGGTGTGACCCGCCGACCGGTGGCTCGTGGCGTGCCATCCCGGGCGACAGACGAGTGGCGAGCCATGCGAGCAGCGCGGCCATCGCCAGCAGCGGGCAGGCGACACCGAGGAGCCAGGCCAGGCGCGACCCGTAGACGCCCGCCGTCGCGATGACGCCGAAGGCGATCACGGCCATCGCCAGCGCGAACGAGATCGAGGCGCCGACAGCCGGCAGCGGCGCCCCGACCGACCGCCTCACGGACCCGCCGAAGTGGTCTCGAAATGACGCTCGAGCTCGTTGGCGTAGCGGAGCCCGAGGGTCCCCCCCTGTGCGGCCAACCAGGTGGAGAGGGCCGTGGAGCCCGTCGCCGGCCCTTCGGTGTCGGCCAGGCCGGCCGCCATCGCCTTGTACTCCTCGGCGGTCAGCAGGACGTCGTGCAGGGCGAGCCCCAGCCCGCGGGCGAGCAGGGGGACGGTCGCACCGGGCACGTGGACCAGGCGGGTCCGGCTGCCCACGGCCGTCCGAATGGAACGGACGAGCTCGGTGAAGGTCGGGCGCTCCGGGCCGACGGCATCGGTGACGCTGTCCGGCGCCTCCCCTGCCTTCGCCACGCACAAACGGGCCAGGTCGTCGACGTGGATGCCCCGGATCCGATAGTCCCCCCGCCCCCCGATCGCAAAGACCGGCAGGCGTCGCAGGAGCCAGGCGATGTTGTTGACGAGGACGCCGTCCCCCCCGAAGAGGATGGCCGGGCGGACGATCGCGTAGGAGACCCCGGTCTCCGCCAGCGCCCGCTCCGCGAACGCCTTGCCGCGGAAGTACGGGAATGGTGAGTCGATGCTCGGGTGCGTGATGCTCACGTGGACGATCCGCTGCACCCCGGCGCGCTTGGCCGCCTGGAAGAGCGCCCTCGAGTTGGCGACCGCACCCTCGTGGTCGACCCGGCGACGGGCGAAGCGGACCCAGTACGTGTTGTAGAGCGTGGTCGCCCCCGTCAGCGACGCAACCAGTCCGATCGGGTCGTCGAAGTCGAGTGGGCGCACGTCCAGCGCCGTCCCGGCCGGCGCCCGGCCCGGGTGGCCCGTGAGAGTACGCACCCCACGGCCCGCCGCCTGGAGGGCGCTCGCCACGGCCGCGCCGGAATAGCTGAACGCTCCCGTGACCACGTCGAGCCCGGTGTCGGTCGGGCTCGTGCGGCGCACCGGTGGTGCCGATGGCTGCCCGGCGCCTGTCATCAGTCCACCGAAGCCGAGGCCGGGTTGAGCGCCTCGAGCAGGCCGGCCAGATTCTTGGCATGGGCGAAGAGCCCCAGCGCCCTGTCCCGATCACCGTCGAGGTGGGACAGCATCTCGAGGCCGAGATAGAGGGCAACGATCGCGTAGGCCACGTCGGCCGGCGGCAGGAGGGCGTCGAGCGGCGAGCCGCCGACGGTCGTGGTCACGGCACGCTCCGCGAACGCGAACCACGGCCCGAGCCGGGCGGACACCTCGGGGCCGAGTCCGGGGGTGGACGAGGCACCGGCGATCATCTCGGCGAGGACGGCGACGTAGCCGGCATCGAGATCCTCCCGGAAGATGTCCATGGCCACGTCGACCAGTTGGGAGGGCGATCCGACACGGGCGACCGCTGCCCCGTACTGCTCCATGCGGCGGGCGCTCACCGAATCGAGCGCGGCCAGCAACAGGTTGGCGACCGAGCCGAAGTGGTAGAAGATCAGCCCCTGGTTCAGACCGGCCCGCTCGGCGATGGCCCGGGCGCTCGACCCGGCGAAGCCATCCTCCCTGAGCGTCTCGATCGCCGCAGCCACCAGCTCGGCTCGGGTACCGGCCGACCGGGACGAGTCCTTGGCGACCTTGCTCGACACACCGGATTTGGCCATCGGTCCCTCACTTTGAGTGAATGCTCAAAGTATAGACACAAAATGGGAGGGCGGCACGGGGCCGCCGATCAACCTAGGCCCGGCTCAGCGTGGCCGAGATCTTGCGCAGGTGCAGGGCGTGCACGGCCGCCTCCGCCTCGTCCTTGGGCCGTACGGCCGCGACGGCCTTGCCGGTCCGGTGGATCCTCCAGGCCAGCTTGTCGGCCCGCTCGACGGTGTGACCGAAGATCTCGACGAAGGCCTGGATCACGGTCTGGAACGTCGTGACGTCGTCGTTCCAGACGATCACGGCCCAGAGATCCTCGAAGTCGAAGAAGGCGTCCACGTCCTCGTCGGAGACGACGGGAAGCTCGACGATGGTGCTGGGATCGACTGTCCGAGGCATGGGACTCCGGGGCGAGATCGAGCGCGTGCAGGCCGGAAATCGGCCCGTGGCACTTTAGTCCTTCGGGGTAGCGTGCGGAGATGCGAGCCACCGTCCTCGAGGGACCGCGCACGGTCCGAATCGAGAATGTCCCCGATCCCGTCCTGCCCGGGCCCGAAGGCATCATCGTGACCGTGGAACGGACTGCGATCTGCGGCTCGGACCTGCACCTCTACCACGACGCCCCGACGGGCACGGGTATTCGTCTCGGCCACGAGGCCATCGGGACGGTCGCCGAAGCCGGGCCGCAGGTGCACAGCCTCAAGCCGGGTGACCGCGTGCTCGTCTCGGGCGTGATCGGGTGCGGCGAGTGTCGGCCCTGTCTGGCCGGGCAGCCCAACGTCTGCCTCGCCGGCAAGGCGGCCGCGTTCGGGACCATCCCCGACCTCCCTGGCGGGCAGGCCGAGGCCATGGCGGTTCCGTTCGCCGACCTCTTCGCACTCCCCATCCCCGAGGGCATCGCGGACGAAGAGGCCGTCCTCCTCACCGACATCCTCCCCACCGGCTACCTCGGCGCCCAGCGCGCCTCCATCGCCCCCGGAGCGACGGTGGTCGTCGTGGGGCTGGGACCGGTCGGGATCATGGCGCTGCAGTGCGCATCGCTCTTCGGGCCGGCGCGCATTCTGGCGGTGGACGTGGTGCCCGAGCGCCTGGCCCGGGCGGAGCGCCTCGGAGCCGAGCCCATCGACGCCCGCCTCGCACCCGGGTCGGCCCAGGTCCTCGAGGCCACCGGCGGGCGGGGCGCGGAAAGCGTGATCGAGGCAGTGGGAGCGGACGCGACCGTGGTCGATGCCATCTCGTGCGCCGCCACCGGCGGCACCGTCTCGGTCGTCGGGGTGAACCTCACCATGGACCTCCCCTTCCCCATGGGCCTGGTCTTCTTGAAGAGCCTGACCCTGCGGACGATCTTCGCCCCGATCCCCGGAACGTGGTCTTCGCTCGTCCCGCTCCTCCAGTCGGGCCGGTTCGCCGACCTGGCCGGCACCTTCACCCACCGGATGGAACTGAGCCAGGCGCCCGAGGCCTACGAGTTGTTCGACTCCCGGTCCGATGGCGTCTTGAAGGTCTTGCTCACGCCGAACACCTGAGCCCCCTCTGGTGCGTCCGGCGTACGATTCAGTACGAGCGGGAGCTTGGAGGCGCCCAAGCGGGGGCGGGCGGGGAACCAGGGCGCCGGTGGCGGCACGATGATCGCCGTCAGCGCGTCGACGATCGGCTCGTAGTTGACCCGCCAGCCTTGGAAGTGTCGCCAGGCGTCATCCGGGTCGCGTTCGGCCGGGAAGTCGATCGCCTCTAGCCGCTGGAGCCCGGCGTCGAACTCCTGGCGCGACAGGCGAATGGGCGCCGTGGGGAGGGGGTCGTCGTCGTAGGGGATGTGCAGTGCGCGGGCCATGGAGCGCAGGCAGTTGATCCCCATGGAGAGGCAGAGCCGGGCCTGGCGCGGCGTCTGGGACGGGCTCACCGAGTGGTACAGCGCCGCCGAGTCCATCATGGCGACCAGCGCGACCAGCCAGCTACGGGTCGGCACGGGTGAGCGGAACCACAGCAGGCTCGGATAGTTCGCGTGGCTCTCCGAGACTGCCGCCGCCCAGCGCTCCCAGTCGCTGTAGAGCGGGGGGAGCTCGTCCATGACGTCGAGCCAATGATGGCGGGCCAGGATCTCGGGCCCCCAGGCCGGGTTCCCGGCGCGCGCCTCCAAGAGCGTGACCTCCGTCTCACGGGTGGAGAATTGGTTGTAGAGGGCGGGCAGGTAGGCGATCTCGAGCGCGACCACCAGCAGACCGATGCCGGATGCGATCACCTCGACGGCCCTCGGTCCGGCGTTGTTCGAGGAGACGATACCCAGCGTGAAGACCGACGACCCCGAGATGCCGAGCGCCGTCATGAAGTTCACTCCGGCGGACCACCATTCGATGAGCGCCACGCCAAGGACGAGCAGGCACAGCCAGATCACGAACAGGGCGACCATGGCGGCGGGCCCCACGAAGGACAGGACCCGGTCACGCGCCTCATAATCCGGGAGCATGGGGGCGATCCGGCGGGCCGAGCCACCGAGGACACGGGCCAGCATGCGCATGGCCGGCGAGGACGTCACCCGGGGGACGACGAGCGCCGTGAACACGCTCCACGCGGTGACCACGACGATGGCGATGCCCGCGATGAGCGCGACCAGGCGGACGATCGACTCCACGGCGACATCCTGCCAGATGCCCGGCGCGGGCCGCCCGGTCGATCGTCAGAGCGTGGCGAGTCTCGCCGCGGCCGGACCACGCGCGACGAGCGACGCCGGCACCTCGGCCAGCCGCGAGCGCAGCAGCTCGCCCAGGCCCTTCGCCTGCGTGTCCACGCGAAGATTCGAGGCCACGCCCCAGCCGAGGAGGCCGTGGACGACGAAGTTCACGGCCCGCAGGTTCGGCAGCGGGTACCGGCTGACCGCGCAGGACTCGACCTCGGGCAGGAGGGCGACGAAGACGTCGGCGGTGAAGTCGCGTTGCAACCATGCGGCCACCTCGTCGTCGTCGGCCCAGACCCCGACGTTGGCGTCGCCCCCCTTGTCCCCCGAGCGGGCGCCGACGAGCACCCAGAGGGGCACCCGCACCAGGTCCGACCCGCCGGCCACGGCGGGCGGCACGATGGCCTCGGCGGAGAGCGGAGGGACCGCTGCGCCGCCGAGGGCGGCCGGGGGCGTGACCGGGACCGCCTGGCCGTCGCACTCGACGTACGGCGAGACCGCGGCGGCGCTGACCGTGGTCGGCCAGTAGCGGGCCACGCCCTGGGCCGCCGTCGGCGCGGAGGTGAAGAAGGTGCCGGGATAGCTCGACAGGCTGGTCTCGACGACGGCGCCGGAGAAGGCCCGGCCGACCGCCTGCTCGTCGTCGCCCCGCACCGCCAGGCGCAGGTACGCCATGCCGCCGCCCGTGAGGTCACCCGAGAGGTCCTCCGCGGTCTCGGCGAAGGCGGCGCGCCCGCCGGGGATGCCGGCCCACACCGCCTCGGCGGCGAACCGGGCCTTCTCGGCCACCCGGGCGCCCGTCAACGCGAGCGTCATGGAGTTGCGCCAGCCCGCATCGAGGTTGGCCGTCACTTTCAGCGTCGCCGGCGGCGGCTCGCCCCGCACCTTCGCGATGCACACCCGGTCAGGGCCGTCCTGCGACAGCTCGATGCTGTCGAAGCGCGCCACGGCGTCAGGGCTGAGGTAGCGCGGTCCGCCGACTTCGTAGAGGAGCTGGGCGGTCACCGTCCCGAGCGTCACCATGCCGCCCGTGCCCGGGTGCTTGGTGATCACCGCCGAGCCGTCCGCGTGCAGCTCGGCGAGGGGGAACCCGATCCGCTCCCGGCCGGGCACCTCCTCGAAGAACGCGTAGTTCCCGCCGCAGCACTGGGCGCCGCACTCAATGACATGGCCCGCCACGACCGCCCCTGCGATGGCGTCGAGGTCATCGTCGGACCAACCGAACGCGTGCAGTGCGGGCCCGACGACGAGGGCGGCGTCGGTCACCCGGCCGGTGACCACGACCTGGGCGCCGGCCGCCAGGGCGTCGGCGATGGGGCGGGCCCGCAGGTAGGCGTTGGCCGTCACGACGGCCGCATCCGGGGGCAGGCCTTCGCCGGTGTCGAGGTTGACGAACTGCTCGCCCTGCGCCCGCAGCTCGGACAGCCTCGGGGTGATGTCGTCTCCGGAGACCGAGGCCACCCGCACCTCGAGCCCCTGTCGCCGGGCCAGCTCCCCCACCGCGGCCGCCAGACCCTCCGGGTGGAGGCCACCGGCGTTGGAGACGACGGTGATCCCCCGCTCGAGGCAGGTCGGCAGCACCTCTTCGAGCTCGCGCAGGAACGTGCGTGCGTAGCCGCCGCTGCGCTCCCGGGTCTTGTGCAGGATGTACATCGTCAGCTCGGCCAGCCAGTCACCGGTGAGGACGTCGATCGGGCCGCCCTGCACCATCTCGCGCGCCGCGTGGGCGCGGTCCCCGAAGAACCCGCTGCAGTTCCCGACGCGCAGGACGTCGGGCCTGCTCATATCGGTTCCAGCGAGATCAGGAGGTCGTGCAGGTCGACCTGGTCCCCGGGGGCGCAGTGGACCTCGGACACGGTGCCGGCGCCGTCGGCCCGCAACGTGTGCTCCATCTTCATGGCCTCGAGCACCACCAGGCCGTCCCCTTCGTCCACCGTGTCGCCGGCCGCGACGAGGACCTTGGTGATCGCCCCGGGCAGCGGGGCCCGGCACTCGCCGGCGATGCCCCCGCGCTCGTCGGGGTCGTCCTCGCTGCGCAGCGCGAACGTGGACTGGCCCTCGGGGCCGTTGACGTCGGCTTCGTGCGTGGAGAGCCGCACCCGGTAGCGCCGCCGCAGCCCCTCCTCGGCCATCAGGTCGACCACCCCCTGCCGCGCGTGCGCCGTGCCGACGGCACACCAGACACCCTCGAGGAGGACGTGGGCCGGTGCTCCGGGCTCGGCGGCCCGGACCTCGACCGTCCCGTCGGCGTCGGTGAGCTGGTCGGCGTGGAGAGGATGACCGACGTTGCGCCAGCCCGGTGCGCGCACCGGCACGAGGCTGCGGGCGGCCCGCTCCTCGGTGAGGGTGGAGGCAGCGGCGACGGCGTGGCGGCGCCGCACGTCCTCGGGCAGCCGGGCGTCGCGCAGGTCGGGACGGCGCTCCAGGAAATGGACGTCGACCGCACCGGCGCGGTAGGCCTCGTCGTCCAGCACCGCCCCCAGCATCTGCCGGTTGGTCTCCAGTCCGTCGAGCTCCAGCCCACGCAGCGCCAGGGACAGTCGGGCGATGGCGTCCTCCCGGTCCTCCCCGTGGGCCATGAGCTTGGCCACCAGCGAGTCGTAGGCGGGGCTCACGACGCTGCCGGACTCGATGGCGCGGTCGGTCCGCAGCCCCGGGCCCCCGGGCCAACGCACGTGGCCGGCGGTGCCGGGTGTCGGCCGGTAGTCCTCCCGGGGCCGCTCGGCGCAGAGCCGCACCTCCACGGCGTGACCGTGCGTCGACACCGCGGCCTGACCGAACGGGAGGGGCCGGCCCGCCGCCACCGCCAGCTGCAGGCCCACCAGGTCCAGACCGGTCACCAGCTCGGTGACGCCGTGCTCGACCTGAAGCCGCGTGTTCATCTCGAGGAAGTAGAAGCCGGCCGCATCGACCAGGCACTCGACCGTGCCCGCACCCACGTAGCCGACGGCCCGCGCCACCGACACCGCGGCCTCCCACATGTCGCGGCGGATGGAGTCGGGCACGAGGATGGCCGGGGCCTCCTCCACCACCTTCTGGTGCCGCCGCTGCACCGAGCACTCCCGATCGAAGAGGTGCACCACGGTGCCGTGGGTGTCCCCGATCACCTGGACCTCGACGTGCCGGGGGGCCTCCAGATAACGCTCCAGGAAGACGTCGTCGGAGCCGAACGCCGCCGCAGCCTCCCGCCGCGCCGACGTGACGGCGTCGCTCAGCTCACCTGGCTCGCGCACGAGACGCATGCCCCGACCGCCGCCTCCGGCCGACGCCTTCACGAGAAGGGGGTACCCGACGACCGCTGCGGCCGCGCCGAGCGCTGCCTCGTCCGCCCCTGTGGCGACGACGGCGCTCGGCAGCACCGGCACACCGGCGTCGGCCACCACCTCCTTGGCCCGCGCCTTGTGGCCCATGACCCGCATCGCTTCGGGCGGGGGGCCGACCCAGACGATGTCCGCCGCCTGGCACGCCTCGGCCAGCGCGGGGTTCTCGGACAGGAAGCCGTAGCCCGGGTGGAGGGCGTCGGCCCCCGCCACCCGGGCGGCCCGCACCAGCTCCGCCGCGGAGAGATACGTCTCGGCGAGCGAGGCGCCGGGCAACTGCACGGCGATATCCGCCTCGCCCACATGGGGGCTGTCGGCGTCGTCCCGCGCGTAGACGGCCACGGCCTCGCAACCGGCAGCGTGCGCCCCGCGGATGAGCCGGCGGGCGATCTCGCCCCGGTTGGCGACGAGGACGCGGCGGAGCGGGCGGGGCGCCATCAGTGCCGCACCACACCGAAGACCGCGGTTCCCCGCACCGCGGCCGAGTGCGCGGCCGTGAGCGCGATGGCGAGCACGGTGCGCGTGTCGCGCGGGTCGATGATGCCGTCGTCCCATAGGCGCCCCGTGGCGTACTGCGCCGTCGACTCCTCCTCGATCTGGCTCTCGGTGGCCTGACGCAGCTCCTCGTCGGCCGCCTCGTCGAAGGGGCGTCCGGCCGCCTCGGCGGCATTCCGGCGCACAATGGAGAGCACACCGGCCAGCTGCTTGGGCCCCATGACGGCGATGCGGTGGTTGGGCCAGGTGAACACGAACCGCGGGTCGTAGGCCCGGCCCGCCATGGCGTAGTTGCCCGCCCCGTAGCTGGCGCCGACCATGAGGGTGAGGTGGGGCACCGTGGAGTTGGAGACGGCGTTGATCAGCTTGGCGCCGTCCTTGATGATCCCGCCCTGTTCGTAGCGGGTGCCCACCATGAACCCCGTGATGTTCTGCACGAACAGGATCGGCGTGTCGGTGCGGTTGCACAACGCGATGAATTGGGCGCCTTTCTGCGCCTCGGGCGAGAAGAGAATGCCGTTGTTGGCCACCACACCGATCGGGTAGCCGCCCAGTGATGCCCAGCCACACACCAGCTGCGGGCCGTAGGCCTCCTTGAACTCCTCGAAGCGGGAGCCATCGACGACCCGGGCCAGGATCTCGCGGGCGTCGAAGGGCACCCGCACGTCGACGGACGCGATCCCGAGCAGTTCCTCGGCGGGGTACAGGGGCTCGTCGGCCGGACCGTCGGGTCCCGGGCCGAGGCGCCGCCAGTGCAGGTGGCCCACGATCCCCCGCGCCATGCGGATCGCCTCGTCCTCGTCACGGGCCAGGTAGTCACACAGGCCCGAGATCTGGGCATGCATGCGCGCGCCGCCCAGCTCCTCCTCGTCCGCCTCCTCCCCGATGGCCATCTTGACCAGCGGCGGGCCGCCGAGGAAGACCCGGGCCCGGCCCTCGACCATGACGGTGTAGTCGCTCATGCCCGGGAGGTAGGCGCCCCCGGCCGTCGAGGAGCCGAAGACGACGCAGATGGTCGGGACGCCCTGCGCCGAGAGCTGGGTCAGGCGGCGGAACTGCTCGCCGCCGGGGACGAAGACATCGGCCTGGCGGGGCAGGTCCGCCCCTCCGGACTCGACCAGGATCAGCACGGGGAGGCGGTTCTCCATGGCCACGTCCATGGCGCGCAGGAGCTTGCGGATCGTGGTCGGGCTGGTGGTCCCGCCGCGAACGGTCGGATCGTTGGCGATCACGAGGCACTGGGTGTGCGCCACTTCGGCCAGTGCCACGACAACGCCGCCACCGAGCGGGTCGCCGGTGTGCAGGCCGGCCAGGGGGCACAGCTCGAGCACGGGGGTGCCGGGGTCGACCAGGGCCTCCAGGCGCTCGCGCACCAGCATCTTGCCGCGGGCCCGATGTCGCTCCACGTACTGCGGCCCGCCGCCGGCGAGGACCTCGTCGTGCAACCCGCGCACCTCGTCCGCCAGTGCCCGCATGGCCTCCGTGTTGGCGGTGAACTCGTCGCTCGACGTGGAGAGATGCGACCGGAGGGGCGTGCTCACGTCGTGGTGTCCCAGGCGGGGCGGCGCTTCTCCAAGAACGCGGCCATCCCCTCGGCCGCCTCCGTGCCGGCGAAGAGTGCGGCCGAGGTGCGCGCCGCCTCGGACAGGCTCTCGGCCCAACCGCGGCCGGGCAGCCCGCGCAGGAGCGCCTTGGTGGCGCGGACCGCCCCCGGCGCCGCCTGGCGCAGCGCGTCGGTCTGAGCGGCCACCCAGGCATTCAGGGCGGCCTCGTCGTCCACGACCGCACTGAGCAGGCCCGCGTCGGCCGCTTCGCCGGCGTCGAAACGTTCGCCGGTCAGGGTCATGCGCGCCAGGAACCGCCGGTCCATCACGCGCAGGGCCGGCACCAAGATCATGGCGGGCGCCACCCCGACCCGCACCTCGGTGAAGGCGAACGTGCTCGCGCTGGCCGCCACCGCCAGGTCGGCCGCCGCGATCAGCCCGAGCCCGCCGGCGCGCGCGTGCCCGTTGACGCGGGCGATGACCGGCACCGGGCTCTCGACGATGCAGGTCAAGATGTCGGGCATCCGGTTCGGGGCCGCGCTCCCCCGCTCGGCCAGGTCGGCGCCGGAGCAGAACACGGTGCCCGCACCCGTGAGCACGATGGCACGGACGTCCTCGTCGCCCGTGGCATCACGCAATGCCCGGTCCAACTCCTCGAGCAGCTGCGCCGACAGGGCGTTGCGGTTGTGCGGCGAGTCCAGCGTCAGCGTGCGGATGCCTTCGCTGTGGTGCACCCCGACCAACGGATCCGTCATTGGTAGTCAGGGGCGCGGTGCCGTTGCGGCCCGGTTCCCCA
This sequence comes from uncultured Acidimicrobiaceae bacterium, assembly GCA_963826835.1. Classification (GTDB taxonomy): domain Bacteria; phylum Actinomycetota; class Acidimicrobiia; order Acidimicrobiales; family RAAP-2; genus Bog-473. The sequence goes on along the minus strand of CAWGYK010000010.1, from coordinate 5,708 downwards.
TCCCCCTTTCAATCCGTGCATGCGGTTTTCCCGCACACGGCTTTCCGATGGACTTCTGGACATGGTTACGCAGCTTCCGGATAGCGGACAGTGCCCATGAGCTGGTGCAGGCCCTGGTCGTGGAACCAGGTGCGGGTCCAAGTGTTCGCCTGCCCAGGACGTAGATTGCGTCCGCGCTTCTTGATGAGCAAGCGCTTCAGCCGCCATGCGACATAGCGGTCCAAGGAGACGAACTTGTCGGGACTTGCACCCGCTGGTCTGGTCCAGCTTTCAGGACGCACCACGTGCCGCAGTGTAGGGGTGTGCGCGGGAGGACGAAAAAAGGCCGGTGGTATCGTGCACCGGTGGTCGAGACCGACGAGCACCGGCTGTTCCGCAAGACGCTGCGCGACCTCTTCGAGCGGGAGATCGAGCCGCACGTCGACGAGTGGGAGGCGGCCCGGACCTTTCCGGCGCACGAGCTCTTCCCCAAGCTCGGTGGGGTGGGCCTCTTCGGTCTCGAGTACGACGAGGCTTACGGCGGTATGGGGGCCGACCACACCTTCACCCTGGTGGCGGCGGAGGAGATGGGCCGCATCAGCTGCGGCGGCGTCCCGATGGCCATCGCCGTCCAGATGTCTATGTCGACGCCTGCGTTGGCCCGCTACGGCTCCCCGGAGCTGAAGGAGCGGTATCTCGCGCCGGCGATCCGGGGTGAGGTCGTGACGTCCATCGCCGTCACCGAGCCCGACGCCGGCAGCGACGTGGCGGGGATCCGCACCCGCGCCGTGCGCGACGGGGACGAATGGGTCATCAACGGCTCGAAGCTCTACATCACCAACGGCACCCAGGCCGACTGGCTCTGCCTGCTCGCCCGCACCTCGGACGATCCGGGCGCCCGCGGCATGTCGCTCGTGGTGGTGCCGACGGACGTGCCGGGAGTGACGGTGTCGCGCAAGCTCGAGAAGCTCGGCATGTGGTCGAGCGACACCGCCGAGCTCTCGTTCACCGACGTGCGCGTCCCGCTGTCCAACACCATCGGAGAGATCGGACGGGGCTTCCAGCAGCAGATGGTGCAGTTCCAGGCCGAGCGGCTGACCACGTTCTACAAGCAGGTGGGTTCCATAGAGCAGGCCCTGGAACGCACCAAGGCCTACCTGCGCGAACGCCGCGCCTTCGGTGCCCCGCTGCTCGCCAACCAGTACCCGCAATTCGTGCTGGCGGAGCTCGGGGCCCGGCACGACGTGCTCAAGCACTACGCCCGCACGACGGCCGACGCCGTGGTGCAAGGGGAGGACGCCACCCGCTACGCCACCATCGGCAAGCTGCTCGGATCCCGGCTCCAGCGCGAGGTGGCGGACTGGGCGGTGCAGTTCCACGGCGGCCTGGGCTACATGGACGAGAACTGGACCTCGCGCTATTTCCGCGACACGAGGCTCGACTCCATCGGTGCGGGGGCGGACGAGGTCATGCTGCGGATCCTCGCCCGCATGGACGGGTACACCGCCGAGTGATCGGGCCGGGCGGGGGGCCGGAGGGTCACCCCCTCCAGCCCCCACCCGGGACGCCCGACCCGCCTGATCGCCTGGTGCGCCTCCTCTGGCCCGCGACTACCGAGCGGACACCGTGGTCTTCACCGTGGCGGTGTAGTTGCTCGCCGGGGTGCCGACGGGCGCCAGCGTCACCGTGTCGGTGATGGACGTGCCGGCACGGGCGCTCACCCCGACGACCCCGAGCAGGTCGACGGTCGCGTGCGCCGCAATCGCCGTCGAATCGGTGCAGGTCACGGTGCCGGCCGCCGCCGAGCAGTGGAACCCGGGCGGGTAGACCAGACCTCCGATGTAGCTCAGGCCACTCGGCAGCACGTCGGTGATCGTGAGCGTCCCTGTGGTCGGCGTGGCCGCCAGGTTGGTGACGGTGATCAGGTAGAGGCCACCGACACCGGAGATGAGACCGGGCGACGACAACTGGATGCGCAGGTTGTTGGAAGACGTCGTCCCTGTCGGCGTGGCCGACTTCTCGTTGCTCACCGGGCCCGTGCCCACCCCGTTGACCGCCTCGACCTCGTAGAAGTAGGTCGTGCCGTTCACCGCGGTGGTGTCGGTGTAGGTGAGCCCGCTCACGAGGGTGGTCAGCACGGTCTCTGTGCCCGAGCTGGTGCCGCGCAAGATGGTGTAGCTCGTGATGCCCGAGCCGCCGTTGCTGCTCGGAGCGGTCCAGTCGAGGACCACCTGGTTGTTCCCACCGGTGGCGCTGGTCAGCGTCGGGGCTCCTGGGATGGTGGCCGGCGTGGCCGACTTCTCGTTGCTCACCGGGCCCGTGCCCACCCCGTTGACCGCCTCGACCTCGTAGAAGTAGGTCGTGCCGTTCACCGCGGTGGTGTCGGTGTAGGTGAGCCCGCTCACGAGGGTGGTCAGCACGGTCTCTGTGCCCGAGCTGGTGCCGCGCAAGATGGTGTAGCTCGTGATGCCCGAGCCGCCGTTGCTGCTCGGAGCGGTCCAGTCGAGGACCACCTGGTTGTTCCCACCGGTGGCGCTGGTCAGCGTCGGGGCGCCGGGGACGGTCTCACCCGAGGTCGGCGTGGCCGACTTCTCGTTGCTCACCGGGCCCGTGCCCACCCCGTTGACCGCCTCGACCTCGTAGAAGTAGGTCGTGCCGTTCACCGCGGTGGTGTCGGTGTAGGTGAGCCCGCTCACGAGGGTGGTCAGCACGGTCTCTGTGCCCGAGCTGGTGCCGCGCAAGATGGTGTAGCTCGTGATGCCCGAGCCGCCGTTGCTGCTCGGAGCGGTCCAGTCGAGGACCACCTGGTTGTTCCCACCGGTGGCGCTGGTCAGCGTCGGGGCTCCTGGGATGGTGGCCGGCGTGGCCGACTTCTCGTTGCTCACCGGGCCCGTGCCCACCCCGTTGACCGCCTCGACCTCGTAGAAGTAGGTCGTGCCGTTCACCGCGGTGGTGTCGGTGTAGGTGAGCCCGCTCACGAGGGTGGTCAGCACGGTCTCTGTGCCCGAGCTGGTGCCGCGCAAGATGGTGTAGCTCGTGATGCCCGAGCCGCCGTTGCTGCTCGGAGCGGTCCAGTCGAGGACCACCTGGTTGTTCCCACCGGTGGCGCTGGTCAGCGTCGGGGCGCCGGGGATGGTGGCCGGCGTGGCCGACTTCTCGTTGCTCACCGGGCCCGTGCCCACCCCGTTGACCGCCTCGACCTCGTAGAAGTAGGTCGTGCCGTTCACCGCGGTGGTGTCGGTGTAGGTGAGCCCGCTCACGAGGGTGGTCAGCACGGTCTCTGTGCCCGAGCTGGTGCCGCGCAAGATGGTGTAGCTCGTGATGCCCGAGCCGCCGTTGCTGCTCGGAGCGGTCCAGTCGAGGACCACCTGGTTGTTCCCACCGGTGGCGCTGGTCAGCGTCGGGGCTCCTGGGATGGTGGCCGGCGTGGCCGACTTCTCGTTGCTCACCGGGCCCGTGCCCACCCCGTTGACCGCCTCGACCTCGTAGAAGTAGGTCGTGCCGTTCACCGCGGTGGTGTCGGTGTAGGTGAGCCCGCTCACGAGGGTGGTCAGCACGGTCTCTGTGCCCGAGCTGGTGCCGCGCAAGATGGTGTAGCTCGTGATGCCCGAGCCGCCGTTGCTGCTCGGAGCGGTCCAGTCGAGGACCACCTGGTTGTTCCCACCGGTGGCGCTGGTCAGCGTCGGGGCGCCGGGGACGGTCTCACCCGAGGTCGGCGTGGCCGACTTCTCGTTGCTCACCGGGCCCGTGCCCACCCCGTTGACCGCCTCGACCTCGTAGAAGTAGGTCGTGCCGTTCACCGCGGTGGTGTCGGTGTAGGTGAGCCCGCTCACGAGGGTGGTCAGCACGGTCTCTGTGCCCGAGCTGGTGCCGCGCAAGATGGTGTAGCTCGTGATGCCCGAGCCGCCGTTGCTGCTCGGAGCGGTCCAGTCGAGGACCACCTGGTTGTTCCCACCGGTGGCGCTGGTCAGCGTCGGGGCTCCTGGGATGGTGGCCGGCGTGGCCGACTTCTCGTTGCTCACCGGGCCCGTGCCCACCCCGTTGACCGCCTCGACCTCGTAGAAGTAGGTCGTGCCGTTCACCGCGGTGGTGTCGGTGTAGGTGAGCCCGCTCACGAGGGTGGTCAGCACGGTCTCTGTGCCCGAGCTGGTGCCGCGCAAGATGGTGTAGCTCGTGATGCCCGAGCCGCCGTTGCTGCTCGGAGCGGTCCAGTCGAGGATGACCTCGCCGTTGCTCCCGGTGGCGCTGGTCAGCGTCGGGGCTCCTGGGATGGTGGCCGGCGTGGCCGACTTCTCGTTGCTCACCGGGCCCGTGCCCACCCCGTTGACCGCCTCGACCTCGTAGAAGTAGGTCGTGCCGTTCACCGCGGTGGTGTCGGTGTAGGTGAGCCCGCTCACGAGGGTGGTCAGCACGGTCTCTGTGCCCGAGCTGGTGCCGCGGAAGATGGTGTAGCTCGTGATGCCCGAGCCGCCGTTGCTGCTCGGAGCGGTCCAGTCGAGGACCACCTGGTTGTTCCCACCGGTGGCGCTGGTCAGCGTCGGGGCGCCGGGGACGGTCTCACCCGAGGTCGGCGTGGCCGACTTCTCGTTGCTCACCGGGCCCGTGCCCACCCCGTTGACCGCCTCGACCTCGTAGAAGTAGGTCGTGCCGTTCACCGCGGTGGTGTCGGTGTAGGTGAGCCCGCTCACGAGGGTGGTCAGCACGGTCTCTGTGCCCGAGCTGGTGCCGCGCAAGATGGTGTAGCTCGTGATGCCCGAGCCGCCGTTGCTGCTCGGAGCGGTCCAGTCGAGGACCACCTGGTTGTTCCCACCGGTGGCGCTGGTCAGCGTCGGGGCGCCGGGGACGGTCTCACCCGAGGTCGGCGTGGCCGACTTCTCGTTGCTCACCGGGCCCGTGCCCACCCCGTTGACCGCCTCGACCTCGTAGAAGTAGGTCGTGCCGTTCACCGCGGTGGTGTCGGTGTAGGTGAGCCCGCTCACGAGGGTGGTCAGCACGGTCTCTGTGCCCGAGCTGGTGCCGCGCAAGATGGTGTAGCTCGTGATGCCCGAGCCGCCGTTGCTGCTCGGAGCGGTCCAGTCGAGGACCACCTGGTTGTTCCCACCGGTGGCGCTGGTCAGCGTCGGGGCGCCGGGGATGGTGGCCGGCGTGGCCGACTTCTCGTTGCTCACCGGGCCCGTGCCCACCCCGTTGACCGCCTCGACCTCGTAGAAGTAGGTCGTGCCGTTCACCGCGGTGGTGTCGGTGTAGGTGAGCCCGCTCACGAGGGTGGTCAGCACGGTCTCTGTGCCCGAGCTGGTGCCGCGCGAAGATGGTGTAGCTCGTGATGCCCGAGCCGCCGTTGCTGCTCGGAGCGGTCCAGTCGAGGACCACCTGGTTGTTCCCACCGGTGGCGCTGGTCAGCGTCGGGGCGCCGGGGATGGTGGCCGGCGTGGCCGACTTCTCGTTGCTCACCGGGCCCGTGCCCACCCCGTTGACCGCCTCGACCTCGTAGAAGTAGGTCGTGCCGTTCACCGCGGTGGTGTCGGTGTAGGTGAGCCCGCTCACGAGGGTGGTCAGCACGGTCTCTGTGCCCGAGCTGGTGCCGCGCAAGATGGTGTAGCTCGTGATGCCCGAGCCGTTCGTGCAGACCGGCGCCGTCCAGTCGAGGACCACCTGGTTGTTCCCACCCGTGGCGCTGGTCAGCGTCGGGGCGCCGGGCACCGAATCGATCGTGTAGCCGGCGGATTCGC
>CAWGYK010000009.1:0-131042 GCA_963826835.1 uncultured Acidimicrobiaceae bacterium | reverse complement strand
GAGTTGACCTGGGCAACCGGGTCCGAGGGTTCAAATCCCTCCCTCTCCGCTCGGGAGTCGGGCACCTGGTGCCGGACGATCCGGATAACGGCCCGCTGAGGCGGGCCAGCCGTGCTCCGTCGTCCCGGCGCGAGCCGGACTGGTGCGAGGAGTGTGTGACGTCGTGGGCCGCTACTGGCTGCAGACCTTGGGGTGCCCGAAGAACCAGGTGGACTCCGACAAGCTGGAGGGCCGCCTCGCCGCGCAGGGATACCGCCCTGCCGCCGGTCCGGAGTCGGCCGACCTCGTCGTCGTGAACACCTGCGCCTTCATAAATGCGGCTCGCCAGGAGTCCATCGACACCGTCCTCACCCTCGCCGACCGGCGCCGCGACGGCGCCCGCCTGGTCGTGACCGGCTGCATGGCCGAGCGCTACGGCGACGAGCTGCGCGACGCCCTGCCCGAGGTCGACCTCGTGGCGGGGTTCGGGACCGAGCTCACGGCTCCCCTCGCGCCCTCCTCCACCGCTGGCGCTGTTTCCGTCAGCCTCACGACACGCCGCCGTGCCGCCGCACCGGCGCCGGCGACCAACGGGTTCGACCTCCTGGAGCTGCCCCGGCCCGCCGCCCGCTCCCCCTGGGCCTACGTCAAGGTCGCCGAGGGCTGCGACCGTATCTGCGGCTTCTGCGCCATCCCGTCCTTCCGGGGCAAACAGCGCTCCCGCTCGCCCGAGGACCTGCTGGCCGAGGTCGACACGCTACGCGCGCCCGCCGACGGCGCGCCGCCACTGCGCGAGATCGTCCTCGTCGCTCAGGACCTCGCCTCCTACGGACGGGACCGTTCGGGCCCGGGGCGGCGGAGCCGCATCGCCAACGGCCCCTCACCCATTGCCGCCCTCACCCGCGCCGTGGCGGACCGCGTGGAGCGCACCCGGCTGCTTTACCTGTACCCCTCCGGGCTGACGGACGAGCTGATCGAGACCGTCCTGTCCACGGGCGTGCCCTACTTCGACCTCTCGCTGCAGCACGTGGCCCGCCCGCTGCTCGCCCGCATGCGCCGCTGGGGCGACGGGGAGCGTTTCCTGCGTCGCATCGCCGACATCAGAGTCGCCGATCCCGATGCCACCTTCCGCTCCTCGTTCATCCTCGGCTATCCGGGCGAGACCGAGCGCGATCACGACCTCCTGCTCGAGTTCCTCGAGGCGGCGCAGCTCGACTGGGCCGGCTTCTTCCCGTTCTCCCGCGAGGACGGCACCCATGCCGCCGGGCTCGGCGACCAGGTGCCGCCGGAGCTCGCGCTCGAGCGTCTGCGCGAGTGTGCCGAGCTGCAGGACGCCATCACCGCGGCCAAGCGCGACGCCCTCATCGGCGCGGTGCGCCGGGTCCTCGTCGATGCGCCTGGCCGGGGCCGCACGGTGCACGAGGCGCCGGAGATCGACGGCATCGTGTACCTGCCCACGGATCTTCCGGTGGGCAGCCTCGTCGACGTCACCATCACCGGCGCGGAGGGGCCCGACCTGCACGCCCGGCCGACCGTTGACCGCGACCCGGTCCCCGCCGGCGCCGGAGCGGGTGCGCGAACGCCGTGAGCGAAGCGACGCACGAGCCGACCTCGCCGCCGGGGTTCACCTTCGGCCCCAGCGCGCTCGTCACGCCGGCCAACGCCGTCACGGTGGCCCGCCTGCTGGCCGCGCCGGTCTACGTGCTCATGCTGGTGGCGTGGGGAGCGTCGTGGATCAACGTCGTGGTGGGCCTCGTCCTCGCCGGCAGCGACGGGCTCGATGGCTACATGGCCCGTCGCCACGGCACCACCCGCTCGGGCGCCTTCCTCGACCCGCTGGCCGACAAGGCCTGCGTCCTCGGCGCCATGTTCACCCTGGCCGCCCAGGGCCACCTGCCCTGGCTCCCCGTCATCCTCATCGCCATCCGCGAGGTCGGCATGCAGCTCTACCGCTCGTGGGTCGGCCGACGAGGCGTGTCGATCCCGGCACGGAAGTCGGCCAAGATCAAGACGCTGGTCCAGGACATCGCGATCGGCACCGTGATCATCCCCCCGCTGGCGCACCAGCACACCCTGCAGGTCGCCGCCATCTGGTTCGCCTGCGCGCTCACGCTCTACACCGGTGCGGAGTACCTGCTCGATGGCCGGCGTGCCATCGGTCAGGCGCCCTCGTCGGCGGACGGCGCCTGAGGGGCCCGGCACGGGGGAGCCCGAGCGGGGCGGACCTCGCCGACCCGGGTGGCGACCGGACGTAAGGTCTGCGCCGTGAGAATCGAGATCGTGGCCGTGGGCACCGAGCTGCTCCTGGGCCAGATTGCGGACACCAACTCCGCCTGGCTGGGCGAACACCTGGCCGCCAACGGGGTGGCCTCCCACTTCCACCAGGCCGTCGGCGACAACCACGACCGCATCACCCTGGCGCTGCGCACCGCGCTCGCCCGGAGCGACGGGGTCATCATGTGCGGTGGGCTCGGGCCCACCCAGGACGACATCACCCGGGAGGCCATCGCCGAGGTCATGGGCGTCCCGCTCGTCCGCGACCAGGCCATCGTCGACCTGATCGCCGGCTTCTTCGAGGCGAGAGGCCGCACCATGTCGGCCAACAACGCGCGGCAGGCCGACGTGCCGCAGGGTGCCGCCATCATCCCCCAGGTGGCCGGCACGGCACCGGGGCTCATCTGCCCGGTCGGGAACAAGGTCGTCTACGCCGTCCCGGGCGTTCCCTACGAGATGGCCGAGATGTTCGAACGCGGCATCCTGCCCGATCTGCGCGCCCGCATGGCCGAGTCGGGGGAGGAGACAGGCGTCATCGCCAGCCGCGTGCTGCGCACGTGGGGGGCGAGCGAATCCGGGCTGGCCGAGTCCCTCCAGGACCGCATCGACGCGCTCGACGCCGAAGGAGAGGTCACGCTGGCCTTCCTGGCCTCGGGGATCGAAGGGATCAAGGTGCGCATCACCGCCCGCGCCCGCACCCTCGACGATGTGACCGCGTTGCTGGACAAGGAGGACGCCGAGGTGCGCCGCGCCATCGATGAGCGCCTGGGCGACATCGTCTTCGGTGTCGATGACGAGTCGATGGAGGTTGCGGTGGCCCAGCGGCTCATTGCGCGTGGGCTGACCTTCGGTGTCGCCGAGTCGCTCACAGGTGGCCTCATCGCCTCCCGCCTGGTCAACGTGGCCGGTGCCTCGTCCTGGTTCCGGGGCGGCGTCGTGGCCTACGACTCACAGGTCAAGTTCGAGGTGCTGGGGGTGCCCACCGGGCCCGTGGTCACCGAGGCGGCTGCGGCGGCCATGGCCGAGGGCGCCGCCCGGGTGACCGGGGCCGAGGTCGGGCTGGGCATCACGGGTGTGGCGGGGCCGGACGCCCAGGAGGGCGTGGAGCCCGGCACCGTCTTCGTCGGCCTGCACCTCCCCGGCGAGCCGGCTCACACCCGCGAATTGCGGGTGCCCGGAGACCGGGAGCGAGTCCGCCAGTACGCGGCCATTTCGGCCCTTGACCTCCTCCGACGCGCCCTCGACGCCCACCCCACCTGACCGCCCGCGCTCACAGGGCACCCACAGCCGGGACACACTGGACCCGGAAAACGGGGCGCGAGCCTGGAGGGCAGGGAGGTAGGCCAAGTGAAGACGGACAACGGACCGCGGGTGCTGGTGGTGGACGACGAACCCTCGATCGTCGATGCAGTGGCGACGTCGCTGCGCTACGAGGGGTTCACGGTCGACGAGGCGATGACCGGGCGCAAGGCACTGGCGCAGGCCCAGGAGGACCCGCCCGACCTCGTGATCCTCGACGTCATGCTGCCCGACCTCGACGGCCTCGAGGTGACGCGTCGCCTCCGTTCCGACGGGCTGCGGGTGCCTGTCCTCTTCCTCACCGCGCGCGACACGCTCCAGGACAAGCTGGCGGGTCTCACGGTGGGCGGCGACGACTATGTCACCAAGCCCTTCGCCTTGGCCGAGGTGATCGCCCGGGTCCACGCCATCCTGCGTCGCACCGGCTACGAGCCAGAGGATGACGGTGTCCTCCGCTTCTCGGACCTCGAGCTCGACGAGAGCGCGCACGAGGTTCGGCGGGCCGGGAGTGCCATCAACCTGACAGCGACGGAGTTCAATCTCTTGCGCTACTTCATGCTCAATCCGCGCCACGTGCTCTCCAAGTCGCAGATCCTCGATCATGTCTGGCACTACGACTTCGGCGGCGACGGGAACGTCGTGGAGACCTACGTCAGTTACCTGCGCAAGAAGCTCGAGAAGTTCGGGCCGCCCCTCATCCACACCATCCGCCTCGTCGGCTACACCTTGCGCGAGCCCGAGGCCGCCAACGGAGCGGCCTGAGTGTCACTCCGGCTCCGGCTCCTGCTCGCAGTCGGGGCGATTGCCATCATCGCTCTGGTGGTGGCCGACTTCGCCACCTACTCGGCGTTGCGCTCCTCGCTCTACAACCAGGTCGACCAGGAGCTGGCCGCGCACCCCCAGATCGGCTTCCGCGTGAATACGGTGACGGGGGCGGTCCAGTGCCCCTCGCCCCACAGCAGCTTCGGGGGGACGACGGTCGAGGCCGGCCCAGGCCCCGGCTCCGGCCCCGGCGACGGGGACGGGGGGGGCGGCTTCGCCAACATCTTCGGGATCAGCTACGCCTCGGTCGTCAATCAGAGCGGCTCGGTCGTCGACGACCTCGAGTGTCCCGCCTACGTCGGCAAGAACCCGTACCGGCCGCAGCTGCCCTCGCCGATCACGGGTTTCACCACCCAGCCGGACGGATCCCAGGCGGTGTACTTCACCACCTCGTCCATCGCATCCGGTGGCCCGTCGTTCCGGGTCCGGGCGGTGAAGGGGCAGGACGGCCAGGTGGCCGTCCAGGCCGTGCCGCTCGTCGATCAGACCAGCACCCTGCATACCCTGATGCTCACCGAGCTCGCCGTGACGGCCGGAGCGCTGGTCCTGGCCCTGGCCGGTGGATGGTGGTTGGTCCGACTCGGCCTCCGCCCGCTCGAGGACGTCGAGCGGACCGCCGATTCCATTGCCGCCGGCAATCTCGACCAGCGCGTCCCCGGCGCCGACCAGGCGACCGAGGTCGGCCGTCTGGCTCGCGCCCTCAACGTCATGCTCGAACGGATCCAGGCCGCCTTCTCGGCACGCGTCGCGTCCGAGTCCCGGCTGCGTGAGAACGAGCAGCATCTGCGCCAGTTCGTCGCCGACGCCTCGCACGAGCTCCGCACCCCGATCGCCGCCGTGTCGGCCTACGCCGAGCTGTTCGAGCGGGGAGGGTCCCAGCATTCCGACGACCTGCCGCGCATCGTCTCGGGCATCCGCACGGAGACTGCTCGTATGGACCGGCTGGTCAACGACCTCCTCACCCTGGCCCGGCTGGACGAGGGTGTGCCCATGAAGACGGCGCCCGTGGAACTGGTGTCGGTGGCCTCCGACGCCGTCCACACCGCGACCGCGGTCGGGCCCCAGTGGCCCGTGCACTTCTGGGCCGCTCGTCCGGTCGAGGTGATCGGCGACAAGGATCGGCTGCGCCAGGTCCTCGACAATCTGTTGGCCAACGTGCGGGCGCACACGCCGTCCGGGACTTCCGCCACCGTGCGCGTCGACCAGGTCGGCGACCAGGCGCGGATCGAAGTGCGGGACACCGGCCCGGGCATGCCCGACGAGGACGCCCGGCGGGTGTTCGAGCGCTTCTACCGTGCCGATGCGGCCCGGTCGCGCACGCGCGGTGGCAGCGGGCTCGGGCTGTCCATCGTCGCCGCCATCGTGGCGGCCCACGGCGGGACCGTCTCGGCCGCATCCGCTCCCGGCGAGGGACTGGTGGTCATCGTGCTGCTCCCCGTCGGCGCGGCCCAGCTGGGCCACGACCAGGACCTGTCGGACGACGCCCCTGCAGCAGCCGGCTGACCGGTCGGGATCCCGTGGCGCGCCGTCTGCGATTCACACCGGATCCACAGCCGGGCTTCACGAAGTCCGGAGACGGGCCGGGCACCATGCCTGACATGACAGCCCTGGCCCCCTTCGAAGCCGACGTCGATCCTCGTCGTGTTCCCATGGACGTGGAGATCATCGTGCCGGTCTACAACGAGGCGGCGCACCTGGTGGAGCGCATCACCGCGCTGCGCACGTTCCTCGACCAGTCCTTCCCGTTCCGGGCGCTCATCACCATTGTGGACAACGCGAGCACCGACGACACCTCTGCGATCGCCAATCATCTGGCTGCAACGACGCGGGGCGTGGCCGCCATGCACCTGGACCGCAAGGGCCGCGGCTACGCGCTGCGCGCCGCCTGGTCCAGCAGTGAGGCACCGGTGGTGGCCTACATGGACGTCGACCTCTCGACCTCGTTGCCGGCGTTGCTGCCGTTGGTCGCCCCGCTCCTGTCGGGCCATCGTGATGTGAGCATCGGCTCGCGGTTGGCTCCGGGCGCGCACGTGGTGCGCGGACCCAAGCGCGAGCTCATTTCGCGGGCATACAACCTCTTGCTCAAGCTCACCCTCCGGGGTGGCTTCAGCGATGCCCAGTGCGGGTTCAAGGCCCTGCGCCGCGACGCGGCGGAGAGGCTGCTGCCCCTCGTCGAGGACAACGAGTGGTTCTTCGACACCGAGCTGCTCGTCACGGCCGATCGTCTGGGCCTGCGCATCGGCGAGGTCCCGGTCGACTGGGTCGACGACCCCGATTCGCGTGTGCAGATCGTCTCGACCGCGAGCGACGACCTGCGCGGCGTCTGGCGGATGCTGGTCCGGCGCCCCAAAGGCCTGCGCCGCGTCCGGTCGAACGAGGTGACGGCCGACCAGCTCCTGCGCTTCGCCGGGGTGGGCGTCGTCTCCACACTCGGCTACCTCTTCCTCTTCATCGCCTGGCGGCCGCTGCTCGGTGCGTTCGCCGCCAACGCGGTCGCCATGGCCATCGCCACCCTCTTCAATACGGCCGTGCACCGGGAGCTCTCCCGCACCACTGACGGTCAGGCCCGCCGCGGCCGTCTCTTCGCCGTGGCCGGGGGCCTGTACCTGGTGAGCCTCGGCCTCACGACGCTGGGGCTCGTGGTGGCCCAGTGGGTGGCCCCGTCGGCCCTGCTCGCCGAGCTGGTGGCCCTCACCGTCGCCAACCTGATCGCCGCCGTCTTCCGGTTCGCCGTCCTGCGGGCCTGGATCTTTCGCCCGAGCGCCCGCGCCGCAGCCGGCCCCCTGGAGGTGTCCCGATGACCGACCTGACGCCCGCACCCGATGCCTCGGTGGGGGTCCTCGACCCGCCCGTGCCGGTGGCCACCCCACCGGCGGACGCCGCCCCCGGCGCGCCGCTGTGGACGCCGGCCCCGCGCCGCAGTTGGCCGGTCCGCTTCGTGCGGGGCAAGGAGAGCGACGCCGCCTGGGTGCGTCCCGCCCTCCTCGGCCTGCTCGTTGCCACCGCGGTCCTCTACCTGTGGGGCCTCGGCGCCAGCGGGTGGGCCAATTCCTTCTATGCCGCCGCCGTCCAGGCGGGCACGAAGAGCTGGAAGGCGATGTTCTTCGGGTCCTCCGACTCGTCCAACTTCATCACCGTCGACAAGCCGCCGGCGTTCCTGTGGCCGATGGAGATCTCCGCCCGGATCTTCGGCCTCAACTCGTGGAGCATGCTCGTGCCGCAGGCGCTCGAGGGCGTGGCCACGGTCGGGTTGGTCTACCTCTCGGTGCGGCGTTGGTTCAGCGCGCAGGCCGCGCTCCTCGGCGGCGCGGTCGTCGCCCTGACGCCCGTGGCGGCCATGATGTTCCGCTACAACAACCCCGACGCCCTGCTGGCGCTGCTGCTGACGGCCGCGACCTACGCCACCATGCGCGGACTCGAGCGGGCGCAGACCAAGTGGCTCGTCCTCGCCGGTGCGCTGGTGGGCTTCGGCTTCATCACCAAGATGATGCAGGCGTTCCTGATCCTCCCCGTCATGGCCGTCGTCTACCTGCTCGCCGCACCGACGGGATGGTGGCGCCGGGTGTGGCAGGTCTTGCTGATGGGCGTCTCCGTCCTGGTCGCCGCGGGCTGGTGGGTGGCGGTCGTCGCCCTCACCCCGGCCGCTGACCGCCCCTACGTCGGCGGCTCGCAGAACAACAGCATCCTCAACCTGATCTTCGGTTACAACGGCTTCGGCCGCATCACGGGGAACGAGACGGGCAGCGTGGGCGGCGGCCGGGTCGCCGGAAGCATGTGGGGCCCGACCGGCCTGACCCGCCTCTTCAACACCGAATTCGGCAACATGATGTCGTGGCTGCTCCCCGGAGCACTGGTGATGGGGGCGGTCCTCCTCGTCGTCACCCTGCGGGCCCGTCGCACGGACCGCGAGCGGGCCGCTCTCCTGCTGTGGGGCGGTTCCCTCGTGAGCATCGGACTCGTCATCAGCCTGGCCCAGGGCATCATCCACCCCTACTACACGGTGGCCCTGGCCCCCCCGCTCGGCGCGCTCGTCGGGATCGCCACCATCGGGCTGTGGCAACGCCGTGACAGCTGGGTCGGGCGCGTCGGGCTGGCGGCCGGGCTGGCCGCGACGGTCGTCTGGAGCTACGTGCTCCTCGGCCGCACCGCGGACTGGTTCCCCGCCCTCCGTCCCTTCGTGGCGGTCGTGGGCACGCTCGGGGTCGTCGCCATCCTGGCGCTGCCGCTGCTGCACAAGGTCCCCAAGCTCGCCATCGTCCTCGTCGCCACGCTCGGTTTCGGCGCTGCGCTGGCGGCACCCCTCTTCTCGACCGTGGCGACTGCGGCCACAGCCCACAACGGGGCGATCCCGTCGGTGACGCCGACGGCCGCCGGCGGCCAGGCCGGTCCCGGCGGCGCCTTCCCCGGTGGCGGCCGGTTCGGTGGCGGCGGATTCCGTCGGGCGTTTGCCGGAGGCGGCTTCCCCGGTGGAGGCACGACCGGTGGTGGCTTCCCCCCCGGCGGTGCCTTCCCTGGCGGCGGCACCTTCCCCGGTAGGGCGGGTACCGGCGGATTCGGTGGCGGTGCGCCCTCGTTCGGCGGCGGCGGCTTCCGGCGTGGCGCAGGGACCGGTGGCATCGGCGGTGGCGGGTTCTTGAGCGCCAGCCAGTCCAACCCGGCGCTCACCAAGGCCCTGCAGGGCGACGCGAGCAGGTACACGTGGGCGGCCGCCACCGTGAACTCGAACAATGCGGCCGGCTACCAGCTGGCCAGCGACGAGCCCGTCATGGCCATCGGCGGTTTCAACGGCACCGACCCGGCGCCGACGCTGGCCCAGTTCGAGCAGTACGTCTCCGAGGGCAAGATCCACTACTTCATCGCCAGCGGCGGTGGCGGCTTCGGCGGTGGCTTCGGCGGAGGGGCCGGTGGTGGGAGCTCCGACGACGCGTCGCAGATCACCTCATGGGTGGAGTCGCACTTCACCGCCGAGACGGTGGGCGGTGTGACCGTCTACAACCTGACGTCGGGCGCGTCGTCCTGACGGGGTGAGCCCCGTCGCGTTCAGGTGAGCAGCTCGACGTAGCGCACGAGGGTCGCGCCGTCGAAGGCGACGAAGCGGACCAGGGTCACGTCGGTGTCCGCCGCGCGGACGGTGGAGACGGCCACCTCGGCGGCCTGTCCCAAGGGGTAGCCGTAGACACCGGTGGAGATGGCCGGGAAGGCGATCGAGCGGGCCCCCACCTCGTCGGCGCGGGCCAGGGAGCTCCGGTAGCAGGCGGCCAGGGTCTCGGGCTCACCCGCGGTGCCGCCCTGCCAGACCGGCCCCACGGTGTGGATGATGAAGCGCGCCGGCAGGTCGAACCCGTCGGTGACGACGGACTGGCCCGGCGGGCACTCGCCGAGGGCCCGGCAGGCGGCCTGCAGGCGCTCGGCCCCGGCGGCGCGGTGGATGGCGCCGTCGACGCCACCGCCCCCCGCCAGTCGGCGGTTGGCCGCGTTGACCACGGCGTCCACCCGTTCCGCCGTGATGTCGCCCTGCACGGCCTGGAGCAGTGGCGCCACCGGGCGGACCTACCCGGCGGTGGCCGACGAGGAGGAAGCGGGGACGAGCTTGAGCAGTGACGTCGTGTGGCTCGGCGCCGTCTGGCTCTTGTTTTCTCCCCATTGCGAGAAGGTCACGGTGCCGTGGATGGCCGACGAGCCGCCCGACTTCCCGGCGTTGGTGATCTCCTCGATCGGCAGCGGCTTGCCGCTGGCCGGAACGTAGAGCACGACCGGCACCTTGGAGCCGCTCTGCGTCGCGACCGAGCCCACGATGGCCAGGGCGTGCTTGCCGCCCACCGTGGCGCCCGTGCCGTAGGTGTAGGGACCGCCGATCTCGATCTCCTTGGACACTTGCGAGGAGAGCAGCCCACCGATGAGCTCGTCGAGTCCCTGGTTCGTGGTCGGGAAGGACATCCAGGTTCCGGCGTACTTCTTCGATTGCGCCTTGGTGAGGCCGATCACGTTCTCGAGAGCGGCCGCGTTGCCGTTCACGTACCCGTTGGACCCGACCACCCGGGCCGTCATGTGCTCGGTGAGGTTCTTGTTCTTCACCACCAGCACCTGCTGGCCCGAGGTGGTCCCGGCGTCACCGCTCACATCGAGGGAGACCCCGCTCTGATCGGCGGTCGAGACGAAGTGCACGCCCTGGCTGCCGACGGCCTTCAGGGCCGCCAGGTACTCGGCCGACGCGCTCGTCGTGGGTGCGGTCGCGGCTCCGGCAGGCGGCACCGCGAAGACGAGCGCCAACGCGGCGACCGCGGTGAGCCCGGCGGCGGCCGCGGCGGGTCGGGCTGGGGTTTGACGCAAGGGACGCATGACCTTCACTCTCCTGGAGGCCCGGCCTGCGGCGCGGCGAGCGCCGACTCGGCCAGGTGGGGCGACGGCAGATATCCTCGCACGCCCGGGCGCCCGACCGCAGTCGGGGTCGCCCCTCAGGCTGCACTCAGACTGTGCTCAGACCGCGCTGATCGACCCGATCGAGATGGTCGCCTTGGGGGCCACGGGCCGCACCTGCTCCCCCCAGTCGGAGTAGACGATGTGTTCGGCCGCGGTGTGCCCGCCCTTGGCGTTCACCGAGTCCTCCTCCACCGGCACGTGGGACCCCTGGGCGCGGACGTAGAGGACGACGTGCTGGGACTTCTTCCCGAACGCCTGCGTCCCGTCGATGGCGTCGACCGCGTCGCCGTCGAGGTTGCGTCGCGGCCCGAGGGACAGCGGTCCCTTGAGCGCCAATTCCTCGGCGAGGTCCTGCGAGCGGACGCCGGCCACCACCGGGGAGAACGCGGCATTGTCGGTGGAGAACTCGATCCACTGCCCCTGCGCCTCGGTCGCCTGGGTCGAGCTCAGGCCGGCCAGGCTCTCGAGGCCGTCGTGGTTGCCCTGGAGGTAGGTGATGCCACCGATCACGACGATGGAGATGGTCCCCGTCCCCATCCGGACCGTCTGGCTCCCCGACGCCGGCCCGGCATCGCCGCTCTCCACCAGGGTCTGCTTGGCCTCGGTCGAGTCCGAGGCGTAGTGGACCGACCACGAGCGGGTGGTCGCCACCGCGTCCTTGTAGAGCGCAGCGGCGCTCGGGCGCGAGCTCGAGGCGGCGGCCGGCCCGGCCCCGAGCACGACGGCGGTGGCCCAGGCACCCGTCACCAGCACGCCGGCCACAAGCCTCCTCGCGAGCACCACCTGCCTCCTCCTTCGCCCGGTGCCGCCCCGGGGGACCGTCAGCTTCGCATGGACGGGGCGAACCTCGGGGTCACCGATCGCGCCGCCGAATCGGCCGTCCCGGGGCCCGGGGGCGACCGTTCTCCGACCGCTCGGCCCGCGGGCACGAGGGTCCACGTCCTACGAACACATGTTCGTTATGCTGCCAACAGGCAGCGCCGGCGGGGCACGTCACACCCCCACCGTAGGGTCACCACAACGGCACCGAGCAGGGCCGGTACAGGTCGCAGCACACACACGGACAGAGGAGAGAGGGATGGCCGAAACAGAACGGGAAAAGGCACTGGATGCCGCGCTGGGCCAGATCGAGAAGCAGTTCGGCAAGGGCTCGGTCATGCGCATGGGCGACAACCTCAGCATGAACATCGAGTCCATCCCCACGGGAGCGCTCTCCTTGGACCTGGCGCTGGGCATCGGTGGCCTCCCTCGCGGCCGCATCGTGGAGATCTACGGCCCCGAGTCGTCGGGCAAGTCGACGCTGGCCATGCACGTGGTGGCCGAGGCGCAGCGCAACGGCGGCATCTGCGCCTACGTCGACGCTGAGCACGCCATGGACCCGGTCTACGCGCGGGCCATCGGGGTCAACGTCGACGACCTGCTCATCTCGCAGCCCGACACCGGCGAGCAGGCACTCGAGATCGCCGACATGCTGATCCGCTCCGGGGCGCTCGACGTCCTGGTCATCGACTCGGTGGCGGCGTTGACGCCGCGGGCCGAGATCGAGGGGGAGATGGGGGACACCCACGTCGGCCTCCAGGCGCGGCTCATGTCCCAGGCGCTGCGCAAGCTGACGGGCACGCTGTCGAAGTCCAGCACCATCGCCGTCTTCATCAACCAGCTGCGGGAAAAAATAGGAGTCATGTACGGATGCTTCGACTATCGATCCCGGGTGGTCCTGGCCGACGGGAGCACGGAGATGATCGGCAAGATCGTCAACCAGCGTCTCCCCGTCGAGGTGCTGTCCTACGACCCCAAGGTGGGCGCGATCGTGCCCAAGAAGGTCGTGAACTGGTTCGACAACGGGATCACCGACGAGTTCCTCCAGATCACAGTGGCCAAGCCGGCCAAGAACGGCCGGGCCCAGTTGGCCTGTACCTCGAACCACCTGATCCGCACCCCCAGTGGTTGGTGCGAAGCCGGCAAGCTGAAGGTGGGCGACCGGGTGCTGGAGGCCTTGCCGCATTACCTGTCGGACTTCCAGTGGGAGGCCCTGCGCGGGACGCTCATGGGCGACGGCGCCCTGTCCCCGACGCGCAGCGGCCATGGCGCGCGGTTCCGCTACGACCATTGCGAGAAGCAGGCACCCTATGCCGACTGGAAGGCCTCTCTGTTCTCCAATCTCGGCAGCAGTCGCCATGTCCGGGCCGACGGGGTCGTCACCTACGACTTCTCGCCGCTGCCCGAGCTGGCCGCGCTCCGTCGGAGCGTGTACATGGGTAAGAAGAAGGTCTTCGACGACGACTACCTCAAGCGCCTGACCCCCCTGTCGCTCGCCCTGTGGTACATGGACGACGCCCACTTCGCCATCCGTTCGAAGGGTGCGCAGAAGCGCACGGCCGGCCTCACCGGCCGCGCGGAAATATGTGTCGAGGCCATGGAGCCGACCACCCGCGAGCGCCTCGTGGCATACCTGGCCGACACCTGGGGCATCCGGGCCAAGCTGGTCGCTTCCGGAGCGACGAAGAAGGCGATCCTGGCCTTCGCCAACGAGGAGACGGCCAAGCTCCACGCCCTCATCGCGCCGTTCGTGCACCCGAGCATGGAGTACAAGCTGCTTCCAGCGTACCGGGGTCGCTTCGCGGTCGAACCCCATTTCACGCCCATGCGCTACGAGCTGATGGCTCTGCCGGTCACCGACATCCACGTCAAGCCCCCGACCCGGTCGATGCACCGGTTCGACATCGAGGTCGAGGACAGCCACAACTATCTGGTCGACGGCGTCGTGGTGCACAATTCCCCCGAGGTCACCCCGGGGGGCGGGCGCTGAAGTTCTACTCCTCCATCCGGCTGGACATCCGGCGCATCGAGGCGATCAAGGACGGGGCCGACGTGGTCGGCAACCGCACCAGGGTCAAGGTCGTCAAGAACAAGTGCTCGTCCCCCTTCAAGCAGGCCGAGTTCGACATCATGTACGGCAAGGGCATCAGTCGCGAGGGGTCGCTCCTCGACGTCGCGGTCGATCTCGGGTTCGTCAAGAAGTCGGGGGCCTGGTTCACCTACGAGGGTGAGCAGCTGGGGCAGGGCCGGGAGAACGTGAAGACGTTCCTCGTCGAGAACCCCCAGCTGATGGCCGAGATCAACGACCGCGTCCGGGAGTGCCTGGCCCCCAAGGACGACCTCGTGATCGAGGACGCACTCGACCCCGACGACGTGCCGATCTCACTCGATTCCTAGCCGCACCCCGCCCCTCACGGCACGAAGCCTCCGGGCCCGCTCCCGCCTCCCTCGCGTCAGTGGCCCGGAGCGCTTCGCGTCCGGACAACAATGGTGCGATGCCGGCCACTGAATGGAAGCAACGGGCCTACCGCGCCCTCGACCGCGTCGTCCCCACCGTCCCCTTCCGCTACCTGCCACCCAAGCAGTCGGTGCGCATGGCGTTCAACGTGATCCTCGACCGCGAGCCCGATCCGGTGGGGGGCCCCGACTACACCCAGCGGCTGGCGGATGGCGAACTGACCCGGCGGGGCGTGGCCGAGGCGCTGGCCCATTCCGAGGAGTTCCGCCGCCGGGTGCCCATCCGCGACGTCCTGCTGTCCATGCACGTCAGCCGGAGCGAGTTCGTGGCCGGCCTGCCCCGCGCGGCGCGCATCCTGGACCTGGGCGGGACCCACCAGGGCCTGCCCGACGGAGCGCTGGTGCATCTGGGCTACCCCTACCCGTTCGAGCGCCTGGTGGTCGTCGACCTGCCGGTCGAGGATCGCCACGAGATCTACCAGGGCGGCTCGGCGGGGGAGCCGGTGCTCTCCGAGCTCGGCCCGGTCGAGTTCGCCTTCCATTCCATGGTCGACCTCGGGCGCTACGACGACGGCTCGTTCGACCTCGTCTACAGCGGTCAGTCCATTGAGCACGTCACCGAGGCCGACGGGGACGAGGTGGCACGCGAGGCGTTCCGGGTGCTGGCGCCGGGAGGCTGGTTCTGCCTCGACACGCCCAACGGCCCGGTGTGGCGCCTGCGCTCAAAGGCCTTGATGAACGAGGACCACGAGATCGAGTACGCGGCGGACGAGCTCACCGCGAAGCTGGAGCGGGCCGGCTTCGAGGTCACCGAGTGCAAGGGCCTCAACCTGATGCGGCGGGGCGCCGCCGCCGGCGTGTTCGACGAGGCCGAGGCCAGCGCGCACCCGGGCGTGTTCGCCGCCGCCGCGGACTGCCTGTTGCTCGCCCTGGTGGCCCGGAAGCCGCCGGCGTGAGACGGCGCGCTAGGGCGTCGTCGTGGCCATGATGGTGTCGGGGACCAGCTCGACCCACGTCTGGCCGGGCTGCAGCGGGATCGGCACGCCGAACGCGTTGACGAACTGGGTGGGCGACCCCAGCGTGGAGCGGTGCCAGGTGCCGGGTATGGCGTAGCCGTTGCGGTAGATGACGGCGGTGCCGCTGGCGTCGGGGTACAGGTCGGCCTGGACCTCCAACCCGCCCTCGGAGTTCTCCAGCCAGGGCCCGTAGCTGATCTGGACGTACTGCACCACGACGTTGGCGGCGGCGTTCTGCACGTTGTTGGCCAACATGTCCGGCGTCGTCCCGTTGTAGAACCGGAGGAAGGTGTCGGTCGCCTTGTTCCACTTCCAGGTGACGTTGGACGTGCCCGAGAAGTCGATGTTCACGCTCGAGACGGCGGTCCCCCCGGGTGGGGTGTCGGCCGAGTAGGTGAAGATCGGTTGGGGCGGGGTGTTCATGGTGGGATGCGTGCCGTAGACGATGGCGCTCGAGGTGTAGTCGGAGTCCGGCGCGACGTGTCCCGGCGGGTGGATCATCAGCGACTCGCTGTCACCGATGTCGACGTTGACGATGGGCGAGGCGTCGATGTTGGCGATCACCGGGTTGATGCCGCCCACGTGGGCCAGCAACGGGTTGCCGAGCTGCCCGAGGATGCCGATGTCGATGTTGCGGGCCGAGCGGACCGGACCGATCAGCGCCGCGTCCTGGCACTGGAACACCGCGGCGAAGCGGGTGATCCCGCCCTCGACGGGCTCCTCGAAGATGACGTCGGCCTTATCGAGGCCCGATTGGGGCCGGCCGGCCGGGTAGTTGTCGATCTTGACCGCCATGGCGGGCCGCTGGGGAACGCTGCCGCCCGGCGCCGGTTCCCCGGTGAGAGGGCAGGCGGGCGGCGGTGCCGTCGTTGTCGTGGTGGTCGGCTTCACCTTGGCGGCCGCGTCCTGGTGCGCGGGGGAGGACGAACAGGCGCTGAGCAGCAGCCCGGTCAGTCCGGCGGTCGCCAACACGCCCCAGGCGAGCGGACGCCGCGCCCTGGTGCGGTAGTCGTCGGAAATCCCCATCTCTGGGCGTCGATCGTAGGAGGGTGGGGCCCGCGAGTGGTGTCATACCCCGCGGGAGCGCCGGCTGCCCCGCCGAGCAGGGAGGCCGTCAGGCGGACGCGGTGCCGGCCGCGCTGCCTGCGGCCGCGGCCGCGCCGGTGTAGACCTCCGTCCAGTTGCCACCGGAGCTGCCGTAGGAGGTCGCCGGTCCCAATCCGAAACGGCCGTACACGTTCTCCATCGCGCGGCGGATGACGTCGGTCACGCCGGGAATCGCGCCGCGGATGACGATGGAGGGGATGTCACCGGCCGTGCCGAGCAGTGACACGAAGCTGGCCGAGCCGCTGGCCAGCACCCCGCCCCCGTTGCCGGGCGCGGTGTAGTAGGTGATGTCGGACCAGTTGGACTGCCCGGGCACGGGGGAGTGGGCCAGGACGTCGGCGTTGTGCGGCCCCGGGAGGGCCGGGACGTAGCGGTCGTACTCGCCCAGGATCACGGTGCTGAAGGCCTGGCCGTCGGTGAGGTTGCACCCGTCGTAGAACCACGACGACGCGTCGGTCACCACCATGTCCGCCTTGGCCCCCACCGACTGGTACATGGAGCCGATCAGCGTCGACTCGGGGTCGTTGACCGGCGCCTGATTCCAGTTGACCGTGGCGAGCGCAGGCTGCTCGAGCGCCAGGGGGTCCTCGGCGGCGTCCTTGTAGCAGATCTGCAGGCGATTGGGTCCGACCGAGGTCGGTTCCATGCGGATCTGGCGGTAGCAGGCATTGGCACCGAGGAAGGCCAGGTTGACGCCGCTCGCATTGGCCGTCGCCGCCCCCTGGCGCATGGGCTGGGACCAGTACTCGTCGTGGCCGAGGCTGAAGAGGCAGCGATGGTTCATGAGCAGTTGCGGCCGGGCGTGCAGGTCCACGTCGGTCCAGTAGGTCAGGTCCAGGCCGAGGCTCTCGAGGTGGAACAGCAGTGGCAATTCGTTGCCGACGAAGTCCGCCGCGCCCGACGCCCAGGTCTGGGGATAGGGGCGGTCGAAGGACACCGCCCGGGAGCGGTTGGCGAACTCGGGGCGTCCGGCACTGTCGGGCCCGTAGTACAGGCTGTAGCTGCCCCACAGGTTGTAGGCCTGCCAGGTCGTGACGCTGTTCTGCATCACGTAGGACGCCATGGACGCGTCGTCGCGGATCGTCAGCGGGATGAACTGCTCCTGCCCGCCGTCGCCGACGAGCTTCAAGAGATAGCAGCCCGGCAACCAGTCCCTCGTGATGTTGAGGGTCAGCGTGTGCGACCACGGACAGCTCACCGTGCCCAGGCCGGGTGCCACCACGGGGGCGGGTTGCAGGCCGGCCGGGAGGAAGTCGGTCTGGACGATCAGGCGGCCACCGAGACCCTGGTAGAAGCCCATCCGGTAGGCCTGCACCTGGACGGCGCGGGCGGTCGTGCTGACGAACAGCGCCACGTCGTCGCCGGGGACCGCGCTGACCTGGCTGGCGTATCCCTCCAGCGCG
Organism: uncultured Acidimicrobiaceae bacterium; assembly: GCA_963826835.1. GTDB lineage: Bacteria > Actinomycetota > Acidimicrobiia > Acidimicrobiales > RAAP-2 > Bog-473. The sequence continues at coordinate 113,446 of CAWGYK010000009.1, read as the reverse complement.
TGGTCGGGCTGGACGAAGTTGCAGATCCAGTCGAGCGTGCCGGGCTTGGCGTTCTCGGCGATCAGCCACGGTGCCGTGGGGACCGTCACCCCGCTCGGGAGCGTCGCGTCCACGACGGCGGGCCCGGGCGAGGCCGTGTGACGTCCCGCCCGGGCCGGCAGGCGCGGCGTGCGGCCCTTGTGGTGCTGGGTCAGACGGGTGCCGGCCAGCCCGGCGGCACCGAGGGCGGACAGCTGCAGGAACTGCCGGCGGTCGATGGGGCGTCGGTCCGGCAGGGGTGCGGAGTCGGAGCCGCCGTCCGGGGGGAGGGGCTGCACGGGGACAACTTTACTCCTGCCCCCCCGTTGCGGCCGGCGGGGCGGCTGTGACGGGAGGGGGGCGGTGCCACCACCTACCATTCCGGGGTGAGCTGGGCCCGTTCCCTCCCCGGACCGCTGCGGCGACCGCTGTCCCGGCTGGTGCACGCGGCCTGGGAAGGCGCCGCCGATCTGGGCGCGATCGGTCCCGACGATCCGCGCGGACGGCGCTTCGGGCGGATGGGAGCCGGCGCCTGCCTGCTGTTCCCCCAGGGCGCCATCTACAACGAGCACCTGATCCACGTCGGGGCCGAGACCATCGTCGGCCCCGGCGCCTCCCTGTCGGCCGGGATGGCCCCGGGTCAGGTGATGCCGACCGATCCGGTGGTGTCGATCGGCAGCCGCTGCCTTATCGGCCGCGGCTCGCACATCGTGGGCCACTGGGAGATCGTGATCGGGGACGACATCCAGACCGGGCCGTACGTCTACATCACGGATCAGAACCACTCCTACGAGGACCCGGTCGAGCCCATCGGCCGCCAGTGGCCGACCGAGGCCCCGGTGCGCATCGGCTCGGGCAGCTGGCTGGGGGCGAATGCCGTGATCCTGCCGGGCGCGCTGATCGGCGAGCACGTCGTCGTGGCCGCCGGCGCCGTCGTGCGCGGCGTGGTCCCGGATCGCTGCGTCGTGGCCGGCGTCCCGGCGCGCATCGTCAGGCGGTGGGTGGAAGGGGCCGGCTGGGTCGACGAGAAGGACGTGTCCCGCCCATGACGGACGCGGCGTCGCCGTATCTCGTGACGGTCAGCGGGCAGGACGCGCCGGGCATCTCGGAGAGGTTGTTCGGCGCGCTGGCCGCGCGGGGCGTCGAGGTGGACGACGTGGAGCAGGTGCGGGTCCACGGCCGGCTGCTGCTCTGCGTCGAGGCGGACATGCTGCCGGCCGAGGTGGAGCCGGTACGCGCCGTCCTGGCCCAGCGCTTCGCCGCGGGCGTGGAGGTGACCGTCGAGCCCCTCGTGGAGGCCCTGCTGGACGTGGCCAGCGAGAGCCATCTGGTCACGATCCTGGCACCCGAGATCGACGCGGCCACCCTCGAGACGGTCACGGGGTGCATCGCGGGCTGTGGCGGCAATATCGAGCGGATCGTGCGCCTGGCGGCCTATCCGGTGCACAGCTACGAGCTCTCCGTCGCCGGCGCCGATGTCGACAGCCTGCGCCGAGCGCTGTCCGAGGCGGCCGCGCGCTGCCGGGTCGATCTTGCGGTCCAGGCGGCCGGGCTGCACCGCAGGGCGAAGCACCTGATCGTCCTGGACGCGGACTCCACCCTGCTGCAGGGCGAGATGATCGACCTGCTGGCTGAACGCTGCGGGTGCGGCCGCGAGGTGGCCGCGGTCACCGAGGCCGCGATGGCGGGCGAGGTCGACTTCGCCGACGCGCTGCGTCGCCGGGTGCGCCTCCTGGCCGGCTTGAAGCAAGCCGACCTCGAGGCGGTGCGCGACGGCATCCTGCTGACGCCGGGCGCCCGCACGCTCGTCCGGACGCTGAAGCGGCTTGGGTACGAGCTGGCCGTCGTGAGCGGCGGGTTCACCCAGGTGATCGGTCCGCTGGTGACCGACCTGGGCATCGATCACCTGGCGGCCAACGTGCTCGTCCTCGACGGGGGCATCGTCACGGGCGAGCTGGACGGGCCTATCGTCGATCGCGCCGGGAAGGCGGCGGCACTGGCCGCCTTCGCCGCCGCGGCGGACGTCCCGCTGGCCCGGACCATCGCGGTCGGCGACGGGGCCAACGACATCGACATGCTCGCCGCCGCCGGGCTCGGCATCGCGTTCAACGCCAAGCCGGTCGTACGCCAGGCCGCCGACGCCGCGCTCAGCGTGCCCTACCTCGACGCCATCCTCTTCCTGCTCGGCATCTCGCGCCGCGAAATAGAGCTGGCCGACCGTCTGGAGCTGGGCGGGACCGCATGACCGTTCTGGCCCAGGGCGAGCAGGGGAGGTCGGCCGACAACCGGGGCGAGCGCCCGCTCCTGCGGGGCTGGCTGCACGTCGGTGCGTTCTTCGCCTGGCTGGTCGGGGGGCCGTTCCTGATCGCCGCCGGCCCGGACGCCTGGGCGACGGCCGCGTTGTCGGTCTACGTGGCCGGCATGCTGGTGATGTTCGGGACCAGCGCAGCCTTCCACCGGCTCCGCTGGTCCGCGCCGGCGTGGCGGCGCATGCGGCGGGCCGACCACAGCGCGATCTTCGTCGGGATCGCGGCGACGTCGACGGCCGTGGCCGGGCTGGCACTCAGGGGGTGGGCCGAGGTGCTCGTCCTCGCCATGGTCTGGGCCGGCGCCGGGGCGGGGATCGCACTGCGCCAGGCCTTCCTGGACGCGCCGCAGTGGGTGGTCGCCGTCCCCTACGTGGTCGTGGGCTGGTGCCCCGTCATCGTGGCGCCCCAACTGGTGCGCAGCCTGGGCTGGGTGGGTTTCGGGTTGATGCTGGCGGCGGGCCTGGCGTACACGGCCGGGGCGCTGGCCTACGCCCGCAAGTGGCCGGACCCCTGGCCCCGGGTCTTCGGGTTCCACGAGGTGTTCCACGCCTGCACGCTCGTCGGCGCCGGGTTGTTCGCCTACCTCGTCGCCTTCATCGCGTTGCCGCGATACTGAGGGCGCCGATCACGGGCCCTCCAGGCCGAGCATCGCAATGGCGTTGCCCCGCATGATCTTGTACACCTCGTCGTCGGAGAGGTCCTTGACCAACTCCTCGGCCACGGCGCGGGTGTCGGGCCAGGTGGAGTCGGTGTGGGGGTAGTCGGTCTCGAAGGTGACGCGGTCGGCGCCGATGACGCCGAGCGAGTCGAGGCCGTGCTGGTCGCGGAAGAAGCAGCCGTAGACCTGGCGGTGGAAGTAGGTCGACGGCGGCTCGGGGACGATGTCCTTGACGCCGCCCCAGGCGCGGTGCTCGCGCCACACGTCGTCGACCCGCTCGAGGATGTAGGGCAGCCAACCGATCTGTCCCTCCGAGTAGGCGAGGACGAGACGGGGGAAGCGGACGAGGACGCCGGAGAACAAGAAGTCGCACAGCGACGACATGGCGTTGCCGAAGCTCAGCGAGGCCGCCACGGCGACCGGCGCGTCGGCAGAGGTGGCCGGCATCTTCGACGACGAGCCGATGTGCATGCACACCACGGTGCCCGTGTCCTCGCAGGCGGCGAAGAAGGGGTCCCAGGCGCCGCTGTGGATGCTGGGCAGACCGAGATGCGGCGGGATCTCGCTGAAGCACACGGCGCGCACGCCGCGGGCGGCGTTGCGCCGCACCTCGGCCGCCGCCTTGCCGACGTCCCACAGCGCGACGATGCACAACGGGAGGAGCCGGCCCCCGCTGTCCCCGCACCACTCCTCGACCATGAAGTCGTTGTAGGCGACGACGCAGGCCTCCGCGAGCTCCTTGTCCTTGGCCTCCAGGAAGGTCTGGCCGCAGAAGCGGGGGAAGGTCGGGAAGCACAGGCTGGCTTCGACCCAGTTGGCCTCGTTGTCGGCGATGCGGGCCCGGGGCTCGTAGCAGCCGGGTCGCATCTCGTCGTAGGTGATGGGCGACATGGTCATGTCGTCGCGGTCGAAGCCGACTGCCGCCACATGGCGCTTGTTGATGTAGACGAGGTCCTCGTAGACCCAGCAGTCGGCCTGCGGCCCGTCGGGGTCGAACGTCTGGCGGTAGCTCCCGCCCCCGACGTGCTCCATCTGGCCGATGCCGCGCCGCTCGGCCTTGGGGCCCCGGTCGCGGTAGCGCGAGGGAAGCCAGGTGTCCCACAGGTGCGCCGGCTCGACGAGGTGGTCGTCGACGCTGATGATCCTGGGGAGCGGCGTGGTGCCGCCGATCCGGGCGGTGGTGTCGTCGATGAGGTGCGTCATGGTTGCTCCAGTGTGGCCGCGAAGGGGACGAGTGGTGCCAACGACTCCAGCTGGGCCCGCACGGACCGCTCGTCGCCGGCCCGCACCCGGAGCACCACCTCGGTGATCCCGAGCCCGGCGTAGTGCTCGAGCTTGCCCGCATCCGCGATGGTGCCGAAGGGGACGACGCAGAGGGCGGCGGGGTCCCGTCCGGCGCGCTCGGCCAGCGCGTGCAGGCGCGGGATGGCCGTGCCCAGGCCACTCCCCCCGATGGGGATCCAGCCGTCGGCGTACTCGACGACGGCCGCCAGCACCGTCTCGGTGGCGCCCCCGCCGACGAGGGTGCGGACCCGGGGGCGCTGCACCGGCTTGGGCCAGGACCACGTCGGGCCGAAGTCGACGAACTCGCCGTGGAACTCGGCCTGGTCGGCGGACCAGATGGCCTCCTGGGCCGCCAGGTGCTCGCGCACGACCGCGTGGCGGCGGGGCCAGTCGACGCCGTGGTCCTCGGCCTCGGTGCGGTTCCACCCGAACCCGACTCCGAGCGTCACCCGTCCACCGGAGAGGTGGTCGAGCGTCGCCACCTGCTTGGCCAGCAGGATCGGTTCGTGCTGTGCGGCGAGGAGGATGCCGGTGCCGAGCCCGATGCGCGTAGTCACGGCGGCGGCCGTGGCGAGCGCGACGAGCGGGTCGAGACAGCGCTTGTAGTCGTCCAGGCGCACACCGCCGACGAGCGCCGGGGGCGTGTCCTCCCCGACGGGGAGATGGGTGTGCTCGGGCAGGTAGAGCGAGTCGAAGCCGAGCTCCTCGACCGCGGCGGCGAGGACGGCCGGTGCCAGGTCGCGGTCGGTCAGGGCGGCGGTGATGCCGAGGCGCACCGGTCAGGACCCGGCGGGAGGTCGGGCCGCGAACTCGGCCAGCGTTCCGCTGCCGACCGCGGCACCGAGCAGCGTGGCAAAGGCCGCCTGCTCGCGGCTGTTGGCCTCGAGCACGGCCTGGCGGCGCGCCGCCCGCACCAGGGACGCGCTGACCCGGGTGGCGGCGCGGGGATGGGCCGCGATGCGCGCCGCCAGGGCGACCGTCTCGTCGAGCACGGTCCCCTCCTCGCACACCCGCAGGGCCAGGCCGAGCTCGACCAGCTCCGGCGCGCTCGACCCAGTCCGAGGTGAGCAACACCCGCGCCGCTCGTTGCCACCCCATGAGCGCGGGGAAGAGGACACTACTGGCGGCCTCGGGGGGCACGCCCAGCTCGGCGAAGGGCACCCGCAGGCGCGCCCCGCATCGACGAGGACGAGATTGCAGTGGGGGAGGAGGGTGAAACCGAGGCCGACGGCAACGCCGTTCACCGCGGCGAGGAGCGGGACCGAGAGGTCGACGAGGCAATCGAGCAGGCCCGTGAAGCCCTGCCCGGCCCCTTCGACGGCGGTCCCGGTGGCGAGGGCGGCCATCTCGGCCAGATCCTGTCCGGAGGTGAAGGCCGAGCCGCGGCCGGTGAGCACGACGGCGCCGACCGCCTCGTCGGTGTCGGCGTCGCGCAGGGCGGCGGTGACCTCCCGGTACATGGCGGTGTCGAAGGCGTTGCGCACCTCCGGCCGGTTGAAGGCGATGACCCGGACGCCGGGCGCGGGCTCCTCGATCTGCACTCGGGGCATGGCCGGTTCAGCCATTCCGCGCGTCGGTGGCCGTCCCGGCGCGGCGGTGGATGATCTTCTCCGCCGCAGTGCTGATGCCGAGGGAGATGGGCCAGCCCACGTAGTGGGTCAGGTGGACCACGACCTCGCGGACCTGGTCGACGGTCAGCTCGCCGCGCTCGAGTGCGGCGTCGAACTGGAGCTCCAGCAGCTCCGGCTTGTCCTGCGCCGCCAGCACCCCGATGGTGAGCAGCCGCCGCAGCGGCAGCTCCAGCGTGTCGTCGGTCCACACCGTCCCGAAGAGGTGGTCGACCGTGATGTCGGTGTAGCGCCCCGGGACCGATGCGGGATCGACGGAGAACCCGTAGACCTCCTGCATCTTCGCCATACCCGCCGCACGCGTGTCCTCTGGTTCGCTCATGCCGACATCACATCGCCTCTCGTCACCACGATCCCCCCTTTTTGGCTGCCTGACCCTATCGAGGCGCCGCGGGACCTCCCCGGTCGTCACACCCGCCGCAGCGGGGCCGGGGCCCAGGAGCCTATCTGGACACGTGTTCGGACTATTGTCCGGGCCATGAGTGACGGCAACGGCGACGTCGGCGGCACGCCGCACGTCCCGGCACCCGCCGAAGCGTGAGCGTCTTCGCATCCACGGAGGGGCCCGGGGCCGTCGCTGCCGCGGAGCAGCCGGCGCGCCGCCACCTCTCGGAGCGCCAGGCCGAGGTCATGGAGCGCCTGGTGGCGGCGGCGGCGGAGGAGGCCGAGGAGCGGCCGTACGCCGACATTTCGGTGCGGACGATCGCCAAGCGGGCCGGCGTGGCGGCCGCCACCGCGTACACCTACTTCTCCGGCAAGGACCATCTGCTGGCCGAGGTCCTCTGGCGGCGCGTGCAGTCGGCGCCGCAGCTCGTCGATCTGAGCCTCGGCCTGCCCGAGCGCGTGGCCGAGACGGCGCGGACCATGGGGTTCTCGTCCATGGGGCTGCCCGCCCTCGCCACCTGCACGACCGCGCTGCTGGGCGACGGTCCCGACGTGAAGCACGTGCGCGCCCGCATCGGGGCCGAGATCGGGCGCCGTCTGGCGGCCGCCCTGGGGGACGGCGTCGACGGCGCGGTGCTCGGCGTGCTGCAGGTGACCTACACCGGCGCCCTCCTCAGTGCCGGCATGGGCCACCTGCGCTTCGAGGCGGTGCCGGCGCTGATGGGCGAGGCCACCGCCCTCATGGCCGGCACGGCGCCGTGACGACCGTGGCGCCGCTGGCCTACAGCCCCTACGACTACGGCATCCACGAGGATCCCTATCCGACCTACGCCCGCCTGCGGGCGGAGGCGCCGGTCTTCTACAACGAGGAGCTCGACTTCTTCGCCTACGCCCGCCATGCCGACGTGCTCGCCGCGTTCCGCGACGTGGACCGCTATTCGAACGCCTACGGCGTCACGCTCGACCCGGCGGCCTTCGGGCCCGAGGCCCACCGCGCCATGTCGTTCCTCGCCATGGACCCGCCGCGGCACACGCGGATGCGCTCCATCGTCGGCAAGAGCTTCACGCCGCGCCGGGTGGCGGCCATGGAGGAGGGCATCCGGGCGCTGGCCGTGGCCCACCTCGCGCCGGTGCTCGAGTCGGGTTCGTTCGACTTCATCGCCGACTTCGCCGGCCGGCTCCCGATGGACGTGATCTCCGAGCTGGTCGGCGTCCCGGTGGGGGACCGGGCCGAGGTGCGCCGCCTGGCCGACCTCCTGGTGCACCGCCAGGAGGGGATGAACGACATACCGCAGGAGGGGCTCGACGCCGCGCTGACCCTGGCCGGCTACTACGCCGAGATGGTGGCCGACCGGCGCCGCCACGAGCGCGACGACCTGACCTGGTCCCTGCTCCAGGCCGAAATCGACGGCGACCGCCTGAGCGACGACGAGGTCATCGGGTTCCTCTTCCTACTCGTGGTGGCCGGGAACGAGACGACGACCAAGCTGCTGGGCAACGCCTGGTACTGGGGCTGGCGCAACCCTGACCAGCGGGCCAAGCCGCTAGCGGACCCGGCCCGGGTGCCCGACTGGGTGGAGGAGACGCTGCGCTACGACACCTCGACGCAGATGCTGGTCAGGGTGACGAGCCGGCCCGTGCGCGTACAGGACGTCGAGATCGAGGAGGGCCGGCGCATCCTGCTCCTCCTCGGGTCGGCCAACCGCGACGAGGACGTCTTCGCGCGAGGCAGAGGCCTACGACCTCGACCGCGTCACGAAGGACCTGGTCAGCTTCGGCAGCGGCCGCCACTTCTGCATGGGCGCGGCGCTGGCCCGCATGGAGGCGCGGGTGGCGTTGACCGAGGTGCTGGCGCGCGTGAAGGGCTACGAGGTGGACCCGGCGGGCATGACGCGCGTCCACTCGATCAACGTGCGCGGCTTCGCCTCCCTCCCGACGACGGTCACGCTGCGCTGATGCCGCGTTCGTGACGAGGGGCACGACCGTGAGGGAGACTGCCCCCCGATGCGCCGTCACTAGAGGAGGACCGACGATGCCTGCCTACCCGCGTGCAGAGCTGGAGGAGATGGTCGAGCGCTGGCTCGAGGCCAACCGAGCGGGGGAGGCCAAGAAGGACTGGCGCCACATGGCCGAGCTCTACACCGAGGATGCCACCTACGGGTGGAACGTCGGCCCCAACGACGAGTTCATGGCCGTCGGGCGCGAGGAGATCCGCGAGATCGCGCTCGGCCTGGAGATGGCCGGGTTGGAAGGTTGGACCTACCCGTATCAGAAGGTGCTGATCGACGAGGCGCAGGGCGAAGTCCTCGGCCTGTGGAAGCAGGTGGCCGACGCCACCAAGGCGGACGGCACCAACTACGAGATCGCCGGGCTGGGCGGCAGCTGGTTCCGCTATGGCGGGGACTTCCGGTGGTCGTGGCACCGCGACTTCTTCGACGTCGGCAACGCCGGCGCGGTGTTCATGGCGATGATCGGCGACGGCACGCTCCTCCCGGGGATGCGGCAGCGGATGGAACGCGCCATGGCGCACGAGCGCCAGCCCGGCCACTACCGCCCGGGCGAGGCACCGGTCGGCTTGTGGGAGGTGCCCGAGGGGGCATAGGGCGGGAAGGCCCGGGCGAGACGGCGGGCCAGCGCGGCCCGCTCCGCCGCGCCGAGAGGCCCGGGCGCGGCCAGGGCCCGGGCGAGGGCCCGCGGCCGGGTGACCGTGACGCCCCGCAACGTGAAGGGCCGGCCGAGGGGCCCCCACGACGCGTCGGCGAAGCAGAGCACGGCACGGACGGGCGTCCCGGGCCCGGCGACCGCCACGACGACCGCGCCCTGGCGTCGCGCCGCGACCACGAGGTGGCCCCGGTCGTGCCCGTGGACGACGAGGGTGCGCCGCCCGACGAGGCGACCCAAGGGGCGGCCCCGGCGCACCCGCCCGTGGTAGCGCTTCGTGTCGACGACCCACACCCCGGTGGCGACGATGGCGATGTGGTCGATGTTGGCGCGGCTGTGCGGGACGGCGCGGTCGTGGAGCACGACCCCCGCCTCGCCGACCGCCGAACCCAGGAGCAGGCCGACGTGCTCCTCGGCCTCGCCGCCGACGGCCCAGCGGGCGGTGGACGGGGGCACGCCTCTCAACACCGCCGCGACGGGGGCCAGGAGGCGACCGAACCGCTGCCGCCGGCGTGCCGTGTCGCGGCGCCGGCGCCGTTCGAATTCGGCCCGGGCCGAGGCCCCGGGCTGCCCCGTGTCGATGTCCTGCCGGTCCTCCTCCGCGGCGCCGGCTCCTTCCTCCTTGGCTTCGTCGGGTGAACGGTCGCGCCGCGTCGTTCGTGTCACTGTGGTCGCGGTGAGCCGGAGGACCATTGTGGCCAAGCCGGTGCTGCTGGCCGTGCTGGCCGCCGGTGCCCTGGCGGCCGGATGTGCGGGTGACGGGTCACCGGCGGCGCGCCCCCCGACGACGCACCCGCACCCGCCGTCGCCGAAGACCGGCACGCCCACGACCCAACCTCCCGTCACGCCGATCGCCTGGTCGCCCTGCGACGGCGACCTGCAGTGCGGCACCCTCGTCGTGCCGCTGGACTACGGGGACCCGGCCGGCCCCACCATCCCCATCGCGGTGGCGCGGCACCCGGCGGAGGATCCGGCCGCCCGCATCGGCTCGCTCGTGATCGATCCCGGCGGCCCGGGCGTGTCGGGCCTCGACGACATGGCCAACGAGCTGAGCGCCCTCACACCCGCACTCCTCGACGACTTCGACGTCGTGCTGTTCGACCCCCGGGGGGTGGAGCGCAGCGACCCCGTCACCTGCGGCCCGGACATGGGGAGCGCGCCCGGCGACCCGGCGCCGGCCACGCCCAGCCAGCAGGCGACGACCATCGCCGGGCTCAAGCAGTTCGCCGCCGCCTGCGAGAAGGCCAGCGCCAACGTGCTCCCGTACGTGGGGTCGGTCGACGTCGCGCGGGACATGGACCGGTTGCGCCGGGCGCTCGGCGACAGCGGGCTGACCTACATGGGGCAGTCCTACGGCTCGCTGCTCGGGCTCACCTACGCCGCGCTGTACCCCACCCACGTCCGGGCGATGGTGCTCGACAGCGTGATCGACCCCGCGCTGTCGTTCAACCAGATCACCCAGGGGCAGGCGGACGGGTTCGAGGGCATGCTCGACGCGTTCTTCACCTGGTGCGCCGGCAGCGCCGCCTGCCCGTGGCGCCCCGCCGGCGACCCCACGGCCGCCGTCCTGGCCCTGCTCGGCGCGGCGGCGACCGCACCGGCACCGGCCGGTGGCGGCGCCGTGGCGGGCGTCGGCCAGCTCTACGACGCGTTGCTCGAAGGGCTCTACTCGCAGTCGGACTGGCCGCAGCTGGGCGGCGCCTTGGCCGCCGACGCCGACGGGAACGGCGCGCCGATCGTGGCCATGTCGGGGTCCTACAACAACAGCGGCTCCAGCAACGCCGACGACGCCGCCCAGGCCATCGAGTGCCTCGACCACCCCGTGTCGCGCAACCTGGCCTCCTACGGCGCGCTGGCCGACACGCTCAAGGTCACGGCGCCGGTCTTTGGCCCCCTGCTCGCCTGGGGGGAGGCGGGCTGCGCCGTGTGGCCCGCGCCGCCCACCCGGGCCGTCGGGCCGGTCGCCGCACCGGGTTCGCCGCCGATCCTCGTCGTGGGGACGACGGACGACCCGGCCACCCCCTACGCCTGGGCGGTGAGCGTGTCCAGGGAGCTCGACCACGGCGTGCTGCTGACCCGCGAGGGCGAGGGCCACGTCGCGTACTTCTCGAGCGCCTGCGTGCGGGACGACGTGCAGACGTACCTCGTCAGCGGGGTGACGCCACCCCCGGGCACGACCTGCACCTCGTGATCCCTCATGCGCTGGTGAACCGGTAGCTCCCGCTCCCGACCGCCAGGACGGCGATCCCGCCGCCGACCGAGACGACGGCGACGCCGGAGGCACGCGCCACCGGGGCGCCGCCTTCGCGCACGCTCGACGGCTCGCTCACCGGAAGGCGCACTACGGCCGACGCGTTGACCGGCACGGTCAGGGCCAGCGCCATGCCTCCTCCCCTTCGCTGCCACGAGATGCCGAGGGGACCCGCGATGGTCGGCACCGAGCCCGCGGCGCGCGCCAGGCCGCCCGAGGGCGGCGTGACGGCCGCCCGGACGGTGCCGTCGGCGTCGGGCGCCTCCAGGGTCACCCCCAGGAGCGTCTCCTGCATGGCGACGAGCGCGGAGGAGCCCCACCCGTGCGACATGGAGTCCCCGATCAGGTCGCTCGGCTTCCACTCCTCCCAGGTGAAGGTCCCGCCCTTGGCCAGGATCTGGGCCCACCCCGGGATGGAGGGGTCGGTGAGCGTGTGCACCACGGCCCCGGGCAGGCCCGCCGCCGCCAGCCCGCGCAGGAGCTCGAGGCCGTGGTTGGGCCCCACGTCGATGCCGAGGCTCGCCACGTAGGCGCCGACGGCGGCGCGGTCGGGCGCCGGCACGACGCCGTAGGCGAGCGGCAGGGCGTTGGCCTCCTGCGACGTACTCGTGCTCTGCGCGCCGTCGGCCTCGACCCCGTCCACGTACAGACCGTCGGACCGCCGCAGCACACCGTTGACCGCCGCCGTCAGCTGGGCCGCCCGCGCCTGGTTGCTCTGTGCGCCGGAGCCGTCCCCGGCCATGGTGGCCAGCAGCGCCACCCGGTTGAACGCGTTCACGGCGAGCACGTTGCTGGCGGTGTCGGCGGCGACGGACAGGTCGTAGCCGTACACGGGGTCGCCGTTGCTGGTGTCGCCCAGGCCGTAGAGCAGCCCGGTGGCGGCCCGGCGCGCCCCCCAGAGCCAGTCGGCCACCTGCGCCACCGACGGGTACAGGCGCAGCGCCGTGGTGCGGTCGCCCGTCGACGTGTAGTACCGCCAGACCCACTCGGGGTAGCGCGCCGTGAAGGTGGCGTAGTCGCGTGCCCCGTCGCCGTTTGGGTACACCGCGTTGACCCGCCCGTCGGGCCAGTAGCGGGCCTGGCCGCGGGCGACGTCGCGCAGGCCCTGCCAGCTCATGTTCTGGTCGCCGTACGCCCGCATGACGCCTTCGGACTCGTTGGCGGCGTCCCAGACGAACTGGCCCTTCTCCCGGGTCGGCGTGTCGACGAATTGCTCGTTGCTGCAGTACAGGCACGAGCGTGCGTTGAGACGCCAGACCGCATTGAGCGTGCGGTTGTCCGAGGAGAACGTGGCGTTGGGAACGTCAGGCATGGCGGCGTGCCGGGTGAGGGCCACCACGGCGTCGGGGCCCAGGGGCTCTCCCGGATCGTCGATCTGCAGGTAGCGGAACCCGAAGTAGGTGAAGGCCTCGAAGGCCTGACTGCCCTGCCGCATGATGTAGGAGGACGTGAGGTTCGTCTCCTGCGTCCCGTGCAGCGTCGAGACCTGGCCGTCGGGATCGAGCAGGTAACCCGCCCGCAGCGCGACGGTGCGCCCCGACTGTCCCCGGCTGAACGCCACCCGCGGCCGCGCCGCGTAGACGGCGCCGAAGTCCGCCACGACGGCGCCGCCGGCCACGGTGTGCAGGCGGACCGGATGCACCGGCGTCTCGGTGATGGTGGTCCGCTGCGCGTAGGTCCGGCTGAAGGGCGCGGTGCCGGCGGGTCCGACGACCGTCACCGGCGACCACGCCCCGTCGTCGTAGCCCGGGCTCGACCACCCCTGGGGCTGCTCCCGGCCGTCCACCCATTCGACGAAGTCGCCGACGTCGCTGTTGCGCTGCGGCGAGGGCAGCCACTCGGCCGGGCGCTCGCGCCACGTGCCGTCCGACCCGGAGACCACCCGGCGGCCGTCGCGGTACCAGACCGAGAGCTGGAACAGCAGGCCGGGAGAGGAGGCGGGGCGCCCCTGCCCCGGCCCGTACCAGCGGTGGAGCACGCCGATGGCGCTGCGCCGCCCGCCGATCACGGTGCCGATCAGGTCGACCGCCCGCACGTACTGCTCGTCGGGGTAGGAGAAGCTGGGCCACGCGTCCACCGGCGCGCCGTCCACGAACAACCGGTAGGTGTGCGCGGCGGAGACGTAGGCCGTGACGCGGTCGATGGCGCCGGCGGGCGGCGTCACCTCCGTGCGCAGATAGGTGACGCGGTCGGGCTGTTGCGAGGCGCCGGCCGGGCGCAGCCACTGGGCCTGCCAGTCGCCGTCGCGCAGCGCCGTGGTGAAGCGGGCCGGGGCCGATGCCGGTCCCCAGCGCGCCCCGGGCCCGCGGGCCTCGACGGTCCACCGGTAGGCGGCGTCGGCGGCCAGGGTCGGGCCGGTGTAGGCCACGAAGGCCTGGCGGGCCGACGTCACGGGCCCGCTGTCCCAGACGACCTCGGCGTGGGTGGGGTCCGTGCGCGACAGCACGATGCGCCATCCCGTCTGGGCCACGCCCCGCCCTGCTGCCTGCAGCGCCCAGGCGAACGAGCAGTCGTCGGGGTCGATCCCCACCGGATCCGTCAGGCCGTTGACCGTCAGACGCCCGGCCCGCAGCGGGCCCGGCGGCCGCGCCGCGGCACCCGCGCTGCCGGCGGGCCGTTCCGCCGCTCCGGCCTCGGCGGGCGACCCGGACGGCCAGGGCGCGCCCGCCACGACGCCGGCGGTGGCGACGCCGGCCGACGAGGCGAGGAACCTGCGGCGGCCGAACCGGCTCACGGCGCCCCCGCCCCGGTCCCGATCACCCGCACCGAACCCAGGCCGGCGTCGGCGTAGAACAGCGCCCCTGTCGGCGCGACGACGGCGCCCGTGGGGATGTCCATCGTGGTGAGCACCCAGCGGGTGCCGTCGTTGGTCCCCTCGGCGGTCGACACCGGGAGGGCGCCGGCCGCGGTGTAGAGGTCGCCTCCCTTCATGGTGCGGCCGAGCAATGTCCCGGTCGTCGGGGGGACCACCCGGATGACGTGCATGAAGCCGTCGGTGACGAAGAGCGCCCCGGTCGGGCCGACGGCCAGGCCGCGCGGGTCGTCGAGCTCGGCCGCCGGCCCGGTGGCGGGCAGCCCGTCGAGGGCGTAGGGCCCGTAACTCGCGGTGCCACCCAGCACGACGCCGATGTCGCCCGCGCCGACGGGCGTGCCGTAGAAGGATCCCGCCCGGGCCGGCGCCAGCAGCACGGACTGGTCACCGCTGTCGGCCACCAGCAGATCGCCCGCGGCGTCCATGGTGACGGCGACGGGGTTCCACAACTGGGCTGCGGCCAGCGGCCCACCTTGCCCGGAGCTGCCGCAGACGCCCGTGCCCGTCACGGTGAACAGGTGTCCGCCGGTCACGGGCTGCCCGAACAGCGTGCCGGTCCCCGCCGGGAGCACGCGCACCCGGCAGTTGGCGGTGTCGGCGATGTAGAGGTCGCCCGCCGCGTCGAGCGTCACGCCGGTCGGTTGGTCCAGCTCGCTGGCCGTCGCGGCCAGGCCGTCACCGTTGAACCCGGCCGAGCCCGTGCCGGCCACCGTCACAACCTTCCTGGACCCGCCCATGACCTCCTGGACGCGCTGCGCGGTGGCCTCGGCGACGTACACGTCACCGTGTGCGTCGACGGCCACGGCGGTGGGGTAGGCGAGGGCGCCCCGGCCTGCGCAGGTGCCCCCGGCGAACGTGGTGGCGCGTCCGGCCCGCAGGTGCAGCCCGTCGAGGGTTCCGGTGTGGGACGGCACGACGACGACCCGGCAGTGGTCCGTGTCGGCGACGAAGAGGTCCCCGGCCGCATCGAGCGCGATCCCGCCCGGTCCCTCCAGCACGCCGGGGGCGATCACCGTGTGCACGGCCGGCGTGGCGCCGCCCGCCGCGGCGCCCACGCCCGTTCCCACGCCGGCGAGCGAGAGGAGCCCGGCCAGGGCCACGGACAGTCGGCGCACGCGCACATCATGCCGGTTGCCGCGGCGGCGGGCACCGGCGGCAGGCCATAGTGGGCGGCGCAGCGACGGCACCACGCCGTACGGACCGCGCACCAAAGGAGGCCACCGTGTCCGCACCCGAAGAGGCCCTCAGCGCCGGGAACGTCACGTTCACCGGCTACGAGGGCGCCGAGATCAATGCCTACCAGGCCCTTCCCGCCGGCGACGGGCCGTTCCCCGGGGTCCTGGTCATCCATCACCTGCCCGGTTGGGACTCGGGCACCAAGGAGATCACTCGGCGCTTCGCCGCCAGCGGCTACAACGCCATCTGCCCCAATCTCTATGCGCGCCAGGGCCTCGATGTCGACCCCGACGACGCCGCGGCGGCCACCCGCGAGGCGGGTGGCATCCCCGACGAGCAATTCGTGGGCGACGCCGCCGCCGTCGTCGAGGTGCTGCGGGCCCTCCCGACAGCCAACGGCAAGGTCGGTGTCATCGGCTACTGCTCGGGTGGGCGCCACTCGTTCCTCACCGCGGTGAGCGTGCCCGTCGACGCGGCGGTCGACTGCTACGGGGCGTTCGTCACCGGAACCGTTCCCGACGGCTTCCCGCTCAAGGTCACACCGCTGGTCGACAAGACCCCGCAGCTGGGGTGCCCGCTGCTCGGCCTCTTCGGGAACGACGACCAGTTCCCCAGCCCCGACCAGGTGGACGAGCTCGAGGCGGCGCTGAAGGAGGCGGGCAAGACCTACGAGTTCCACCGCTACGACGGCGCCGGCCATGCGTTCTTCTCCGTGGAGCGCCCCGCCTACCGCCCCGAGGCGGCGGTCGACGGCTGGCAACGGATCTTCGAGTGGTACGGCCGCTACCTGGCGGGGGGCTGACCATGTGCTCCTATCTCACCGTGGCCACCGAGGTCGCCGGCAGCGCCAAGGGACCGCAGGGGTGGTTCGGGGTCACCTCGGCCAGCGTCTACTTCGACCATCCGTTCCACGCGCCGTTCGACCACACGCTCAACATCGACTTCGCCGACCCGGCGCGCGGCCCGGGCGCCCGCGTCGCCGTGGAGCTCAGCGCAGACTCGGCCCGCCGCCTGGTCCAGAGCATCAACGAGGCACTCGCCGCTGCCGGGGCCGCCGCCCGGTGACCACACCGAGCGCACCGGCGGCCGGCGTCCACCTGCCTTGGAACCGGGTGCCCGAGGCGGTGCGGGCGTGGGCGGCCGGTCTCGGGGGTGGGACGCCCAGTGCGGTACGCGACCTCTCCGGCGGGTTCTCGCCCGGCGCCACCTCGGTCCTGGAGTGGCCCGGCCACGCCGTCTTCGTGAAAGCGGTCGGGAGCGAGCTCAACCCCGACTCGCCGGACCTGCACCGGCGCGAGGCGGTGGTGTCGGCGGCGCTGCCCCGCTCGCCGCGCTTCCCCCGCCTTCTGGACTCCTACGACGACGGGGACTGGGTGGCGCTCGCCTTCGACGCGGTCGACGGGCGACCGCCCCGGCACCCCTGGGAGGCGGGCGAGCTGACCACGGTCACCGACGCGTTGACGTCCCTGCACCGCGACCTCACCCCGAGCCCGCTGCCGTCCCTGACCCCGTTGGGCGAGTACGTCCGCCACATGTTCGGGGGATGGGCGCAGCTGGCCGCCACGGAAGCGCCGCCGGAGGGCCTCGACGAGTGGGCGCGGGCGCACCGGGAGCGGTTGGCCGAACTGGAGTCGGGCTGGCCGGGGGCGTGCGAGGGGTCCACTCTCGTGCACGGTGACGTGCGTGCCGACAACGTGCTCCTCGCGGCTGACGGTGTCGTGTTCGTGGACTGGCCCCACGCCGCGGTCGGGTCCGCGGTCTTCGACGTGATCGCGTGGGCGCCCTCGGTGGTGCTCGAGGGCGGTCCCCCTCCCGAGGAGCTGCTGGCGCGCCACGTTCCCCCGGTGGCCGTCGACCCCGACGTGATCACCGTCCTCCTCGCTGCGGTCTGCGGCTTCTTCTTGGAGCGTTCGCTCCGGCCGCCACCGCCCGGCCTGCCGACCATTCGGGCCTTCCAGGCCGCCCAGGGGGCGGTCGCTCTGGCCTGGCTGCGCCGGCGCACCGGGTGGTGAGACGGGGCGCGCCCCGATCGGCGTGCCGGTAGGTTCGGGTCCATGCGCTTCGGACTGCAGATCCCCAACTTCACCGCCGGCGACTCACCCGCCGCCCTCTTCGACGGGGTCGTCGCCATGGCGACCGCGGCGGAGGACACGGGCTTCGACTCTGTGTGGGTGATGGACCACTTCTTCCAATTGCCACCGCTGGGCGGGCCCAGCCAGCCCATGCTCGACTCCTACACGCTGCTCGGCGCCCTGGCCGCCCTGACCTCGAGGGTCAAGCTCGGCACCATGGTGACCGGGGTGACCTACCGCAACCCGGCGCACCTGGCCAAGATCGTCACCACCCTCGACGTCATCAGCGCCGGCCGGGCCATCCTGGGCATCGGGGCGGCCTGGTATGACGTCGAGCACGAGGGGCTCGGGTTCGACTTCCCGCCGGCGCGGGAGCGGCTGGACCGCCTGGAGGAGGCGCTGCAGATCTGCCGGGCCATGTTCACCGAGGAGGCGCCGTCGTTCGCCGGCACCTACTACCGGATCCACGAGGCCCGCAACGTGCCGCCGCCGGTGCAGCCGGGCGGCCCGCCCATCCTCGTCGGGGGCGGCGGCGAGAAGCGGACGCTGCAGCTCGTCGCGCGCTACGCCGACATGGCGAACATCGTCGGGGACGCCGCCACCGTGGCCCACAAGGTGGACGTCCTGCGCGGCCACTGCGAGGCGATCGGCCGCGACCCGGCCGAGGTCACGGTGAGCCGGCTCAGCACGCTCGTCCTCACCGCCAGCGCGCAGGAGACGCAGGAGACGAAGGACTTCCTGCGGCAGGTCACGGCGCAGGAACCCACCGGATCGGACGTCGGAACGCCCGACGAGCTGGTGGCCCGCGTCGAGGAGCTGGCGGCGGCGGGAGTCGAGTACTTCGTCTTCAACGTGCCCACGGGGACGCCCGAGACCGTGCGCCAGGCGGGCGAGCTTCTGGTGGGCCGCTTCGCCGGCTGAGGGCCGGCCGGCTACTCGGCGCGCAGCAGCTGCGATGTCGTCGTGCGCGCGGCGAGGCGACCGGGGATCATGGCCACCACGATGGCCAGCACGAGGGCGAGGACCCCGATCAGGATGATCGACCCGCCCGGGACCGTGGGCGCGGGGACCGCGCTGATCTCGGTGGCGAAGAGGTTCCACAGGACCCGACCGACGGCGATGCCGACGGGTATCCCTATGGCGCACCCGATGACGGCGGCGACACTCGCCTGCACGGCGACGGCCAGGGCCAGCTGTCCCCTGGTGAAGCCGAGCGTCTTGAGGATGGCCAGGTCGTGCCGTCGGCGACGGACCGACGTCACGAGCGTGATACCGAGCGCGGTCGCGGCACCGACGGCCAAGGCGGCTCCCAGGAACAGCGGCGTCGTGCCGAGGGACCCGTAGTTCAGGATCTCGGCCGGGCGGAGCACTCCGAACACGGATCCACCATTGGCGGCGATGTCCACGCGGCGCCCGATGGACTGCAGCGACGCGAGCGCGGCACGGTTGTTCCCGCCCTTCGTGCGCACCAGGATGGCGTTCGGCCCGGGTGTGCTCTCGAAGAGGTTCCGCGCCGCGGGTGGGATGATCCGGTAGGCGAGCACCGCACCGGAGCCCATCTCCAGGTGCGACGAGCCCACGACTCCGATCGGGGGGAGCGTGGCGGTTCCCACGATCGTGAGCGTCACCGGTTTGCGGCCGTGAATGCGTACCTGCACGGTGTCCCCGACCTGCTTGTGTAGGGAGCGCAACGTCGAGGCGCCGAGCACGACCTGGTTGGCTGCCTGCAGGCCGTGGCCGCTCAGGAGAGGCGGGGCGACGGCCGCCCCAGGGGTGGCGCCCATGACCGGCACGTTTACCCCGTCGAGGGTGAGGGTGGAGTAGTAGATGCCGGTCCAGGACTGCACCAGCGGATCCGCGTTGAGCAGCTTGGTTGCCGCCGGGCCGGGGACGTCGCCGAGGCCGCCACCCCCGTCTATGTCGTAATTCCAGTTCCAGCCGTAGAGGGCGGGGTGCGAAACGAGGGTATTGAGGCTCGACCCGAAGGTCACCGTGGCGACGACCACGGTCACCGCCAGGATGGCACCGAGAATGGCGGATCGGACCGGCACCGCGCTCCGTCCCACGCCCGGCTCGAGCGCGAAGCGCACGCCGGTCACCGCCGCAGGGGGGAGGCCGGTACGGGTGGCCGCCGTGGTGACCCGTGAGGACGTGAAGCGGCCCGCCCGGCTTCGGGCCCGGTCGGGCAGCGAGCGGAACGACGCCAGCACGGTTACGACGCCGAGGACGAGCACGAGCGTCAGGATGCCGATCCCGATCACCGTCCAGTCCGGGTGGAGCGCCAGGCCGAGGAACGGCCGGACCGGCCCCAGCGGCCCGAGTGGCGCGAGGGCCACGGCCACCGCCCCGGCGAACACTGCGCCGAGCAGCAGGGCACCGAGCGAGCCGAGCAGGCTGTCCCAGAGGCACATCGGGGGATCCGCACCGATGGCCCGGGCGATGTCGAGGTCCGGTGCCCGCAGGCGGACGCGGCGACTGATGACCTGCCCCGCGATGAGCAGGGCGGCGATCCCGGTGATGCCGCCGAAGACGCTGAGCGCGATCGTCTCCGGGCGCAGCGTGGCATTGGCGGTCGCAATGATGTCCTGTGACTCGACGTAGACGAACGGGAGTCCTTTGGGGAGCACGCCCTTCACCGCCGCTTCCACAGCCGAGAGGTGGCGGTCGCCACCCTGCAGCGTCAGCGCGCTGAGCATGTCGTTGCTGCAGCAGGCGAGGAGCTTGTTCGTCAGGGCGGGTGCGAACAGCATGATCGACTGGCCGTTGGCGGCGTCCTGGTCCTGGAAGAGGGTGGACGCTTGCCCGTCCGCGATGCCCACGATCTTGAGCCGGGTTTGTTGATAGGCCGGTACTGGCTGGTTTGGATTCAGGTTGCCCGACTCGACCTGCGCGTTGGTCTCCCACCCCACCGGGATCTCCTCGCCCACGTGGTCACCGAGTTCCTTGGCGCTGGCCGCATCGATCACCACCTCATCCGCCTTGCGGGGATCGACCATCCGACCCTGCGAGATGCTGATCGGGTCCTCGTTGAAGTCCAGTCCGCCCACACTGGCCTCGGCGGTCGGGGAAATTGCCAACGGCTTGCCCTGGGCGGACAACGGTCCCATGTTGAGCTCCACGGTGCTCTCGACCCGCTCCACGTGGGGTAGGTGGGACAGCGTCCGGAGCAGATCGGGGTTGTAGGCCGAGTCCAGCCCGATGCCCGGGTTGATGACGCCGTCGAAGACGGAGAGCTGCGGCACGTGCGAACTCGCCACCAAGTCGGCGAAGGAGGACTCCGTGCTCCGCGCGGCCTCGATGGCGCCCATCGCAACACCCCCGACCGCCCCGACAAGGAGGATGACGATGAAGAAGTAGGAGAGCTCCGACCTCATCGTCGACCGCAGCCGGTACCAGGCGAACGCCATCAGCTCACTGGCGTGCCAGACCCAGATCGTCCAGCGCAGCCCGTGCGGCGCCGAGACCGCACATGCCGTGCACGCCACCCCCGGGCGGTGTCGCGGCGGAGCAGAGGTAGATACCCTTGCGCGCGGTGCGGTACGGGTTCCACTGCACGGTCGGGCGGAAAATCATCTGCCTGAGTGTGGCGGCACCGGCATTGATGTCGCCACCGACGTAGCTCGGGTTGTGTTCCTCCGTGTCCACCGCGGTGAAGGTGGATCGGGCGAGGACGAGATCGCGGAACCCCGGTGCGAACCGCTCTATCTGCGCCTCGATCCTGGCCGTCATGTCCACCGACGAGCCGTTCGGCACGTGGCAGTAGGCCCACAGTGTGTGTGCGCCCCCGGGAGCACGCCCCGGGTCGACCACGCAGGGTTGGGTGACGAGGCAGTACGGGCGCTCTGGATGCCGACCTGCGTTGACGTCGGCCTCGCTCAGGGCGATCTCCTCGAACGTGCCCCCCACGTGCAGGGTCACGGCCTGCCGGCAGCTCTCGGCGCGCCAGGGCACCGGCCCACGCAAGGCCCAGTCGACCTTGCACACTCCGGGGCCGTAGCGGTAGCGCGAGAGCGCCCGCTGGTCGCGCCGGGGAAGGGAATCGCCCGCCATGGTCACCAGCTGGCGCGGGGTGACGTCCAACACGACGGCCCTTGCCGGGGGGAGCTCGTCCAGCCCCTTCACCAGGTGGTCCGTCTCGATCCGGCCGCCCACGGCGGACAGCTCGGACACCAGCGCGTCCACGATCGCCGCGCTGCCGCCCTCCACCACGGGCCAGCCGTAGCGGTGCGCCAGGGCGGTGAAGAGCCGGGGGAAGACGCCCGAGAGGGGCGCCGTCAGTGGCAGCATCGAATGGGCGGCTGTGCCGGCGACGAGCGCCCGGCCCTCCTCGGTACTGAACCGGCGCGCCAGATGCTGCGCCGAGGGGAGTCCGCGCAGTGCGAAGCCCGCGGCGGCGACCGGGTGCGCGGTCGGCGCACGCATGGAGCCCAGGAAGGCGGGCAGGATCTTGTCCAGGTTGCGGACCAGGGGCGTGAAGAGCCGGGCGTAGGACGGTCCGTCCGCACCCAGGGACCGTGCCACGTCCTCCACGCCGTGCCCGACGGCGACGGCGCGCGTGCCCTCCAGGGGGTGGGCGAAGGCGACGGTCGGGGTCAGCAGGCGGACGCCGTGCGCGGCGAGGTCGATGTCGCGGAAGGCGGGAGAGGCGAGCAGGAGTGGGTGCACCGCCGAGCAGACGTCGTGGCGGAACTCCGGCAGCGTCAGCTCTGCCGTGCGGCAACCGCCGCCGGGCACGTCGGCGGCCTCGTACACGTCGACCGCCAGGCCGGCGCGGGCCAGGACGAGCGCGGCCACCAGCCCGTTCGGACCGGCGCCCACCACGACCGCATCTGGCGCCCTCACGGGAGGATCACAGCGCCAACGTCGTCGTCTCCGCGGCAGCCACGACGGGCACAGGACTCTCGGCGAACCGGCACACCGTCCGCTCGACCTCGACATCGCTGCGCTCAGGCCGGTGGTGGAACAGCGCCACCCGGCGGGCACCGGCCAGGGTGCCCAGTCGGACGGCATACTCGGCCGCCGCGTGGCCGAAGGATCCCTCCGCCTCCACCTCCTCGGAGCGGAGGTGGGCGTCGTGAATGAGGAGATCGACGTCGCGGGCCAGGGCGAGGGCGGCCTCGTGGTACTCGCCCAGTCCGTCGGGGCCGGGCCCGAGCGCCGTCGGGCAGTGGTCGGGGACGTAGGCCACGCACGAATGGCCGTCGCTGACCCGGAAGCCCACGGTGCGCCCGCCCTTGTGGGGGACGTCCACAGCCGTCACAGTGAAGCCTTCGGCCGTGAACGTGTCGCCGGGAAGCACACCGAACGTCCAGTCGCCGCGCAGCTGTGACGGCGCGATGGGAAAGAACGGCGGGGACATCATGCGTGCCAAGAGCGCCTCCGCGTCGGTGTCGTCGCCCTGGTCCGGCAGGAGCAGGCGCACCCGTGCGTCTTTGCGATCGCCGCTGGGAAAGAACGGCAGGCCCTGCACGTGGTCCCAGTGCAGGTGCGTCAGAGCGATGGTGCCCCTGAACGGGAGGTCACCGAGGAGACCGGGCAGGCGGCGAAGACCCGTCCCGGCGTCGAGGAGCAACGTGGGCGAGGGCAAGTCCCCACCGCCACCACCGTCGTGCGAGAGCGCGACGCACGACGTGTGCCCGCCGAATCGGATGTAGTCGGGACCGGGCGCGGGGGTCGACCCCCGGGTCCCGCAGAACGTGACGTGCACCGGGTCAGTCTCGCGCGCCGTCCTCGCGGCGATGCCCCGCGGACAGTTCCTCCAAATGCGAGCGCTCAATGAGATCCGCGTCGAACAGGGCGACCCGGCACGGCGTCACTGCGATGTTGCTCGACGTCCGGATGCCACCTTCGAGGTGCGCGCGCTCACCGAGCAGCGCGCCCGGCCCGTACTCTGCGAGGCGTTCTCCGCCCCGCTCGACCCGAACGATGCCGTCGAGAACGAGGAGGATCTCGCGCCCCGGCTCGCCCTCGTTGAAGAGGACGGAGCCGGCGGGAAAGCGTTCAATGCGGCGCTTGCCACCACCCTGCATCAGCTGGGCCGAAAGGGAAGTCTCGAGCGCCGACTCGACCGCGGACACCAGGGCCTCTGAGTCCTCGTCACCCCAGGGGCTGTGCTTGCCGAAGGACTTGCGGTACCAATCCTTGAAGTCGGTCAGTCCCGACTTGTGGGAGAGCTTGTTGTCGGCACCGTAGACCCAGTGGCGGGGAAACCGGCTGGCGCCGATCAAGGCGTGTTCCGACCGTCCGTCCGCGTGCAGCGTCAACGACAACGTCGTCCAGACCAGTGGCGCCTGCCACTGCACGAAGGGGCGTCGGCGCACCCGACGCGGCGCGGGGACTCCGGTGCGACCACCACAGGTCTGCACGAAGCGGACCCACCCGTCACCTTGCTCGGGCTCGCGCTGAATGTCCGGCAGCTGGACCGCTTGGAAGCGGTGTCGCACGGCGCCGAGACTGACCATCGTGCTCCCCATCAGGCCGCCACCCTCGTAGCCGCAGTCGACGATCCGACCTCCCTCATCCACGCTCACGAATGCACGGAGCTCATTGGCGAAGCGGAACCGGTCTTCGTCCCGAAGTCGCTCGACGTCCATCCCCTCGGCCGGAGGCGGGGGATCGTAGTGCGTGATCCCCGAGTCGAAAGCCAGGCGCTGGGCGCCCTCGATCGCCTCCGTGGGGATCCACGAGAGCGAGGTGACAAGGCCGCGGTGGCGGGTCAGCCGTTTTGTGCTCATGGAGCCAGCCTGCACCGGCAGACCCGTGCTGACGAGTGTGCTGACAGGCATCGCATGGTGTGCCTAGCACCACCCGTGGCGGGATGGTCCCCACCTGTTCGGGGCCCGGTCCGTGTGTGAGAACTACAAGCGTGGATGACACAGCGGGTGCCTCCGGCACGATCTCGGTGTTCCTGGCCGACGACAACCTCATCGTCCGCGAGGGCGTCCGGGCCCTCATAGAGCGGCACAAGGACCTTCGGATCGTGGGCGTCGGCGCGGACTACGACGAGGTCGTCGAGGGGGCGACCTCCCTGCAGCCCCAAGTCCTCGTCACCGACATCCGGATGCCGCCGGACTTCAATCGCGAGGGCATCGACGCGGCCAAAGAGGTCCGCAAGCGGCACCCGGGCACCGGCGTCGTCATCCTCTCCCAGTACGACGACCCCGAGTACGCCGTGTCCCTGTTGGCCGAGGGCTCGGCGGGGTACGGCTACCTCTTGAAGGATCACATCGCCCAGGGCGACCAGCTGGTGGACGCGATCCGTTCCGTGGCCACCGGCGGCAATGCCCTCGATCCCGCGATCGTCGACGCGCTCCTGCGTCCGATGACCGCGCACGGCGGTCTGTCCCCCTCCGAGGAGGAGCTCCTCGGCATGGTCGCCGAAGGCAAGCCGATCAAGGCGATCGCCGCCGCAAAGCGCCTGCCACCCGAAGCGGTGGACGCGGAGGTCGAGGCCGTGTTCGTCAAACTGGCCGAAGGCGTGTCTGCCGGCACGGAGGGCGCGCTGCAGCGGCTGCGACTGCTCCACAAGGCCATCGTGGACCGCGAGGAGCAAGGCGAGACGCTGTCCCGGCTGCTGCCCGGAGGGCTGGCCGAGAAGCTGCGCCGGGACGGTCGTCAGATCGGCGAGACCGAGCGGGTGCACGTGACCGTCCTCATGAGCGACATCCGTTCGTACTCCACGATCGCAGAGCACGCAGATCCGAGTCAGTTGGCGGGGCAGCTCAACGTGCATCGAGCGGCCATGAACGACGCCATCCTCGGCGAGAACGGCACGGTGATGCAGTTCGTCGGTGATGCCGTGATGGCCGTGTTCGGCGCTCCGTTCGAACAGGCCGATCACGCCGACCGGGCCGTCGTAGCCGCGGTGGCCATGCACCGAAAGCAGGCGACCATCAACCGGCAGTGGGAGGAGGAGGGGCTCCCCGCCTTCGGTCTCGGCCTGGGCCTCTCGACGGGGGATGCGGCCGCCGCCCTCCTCGGCTCGGAGGAACGGCTGGAATACACCCTCGTCGGGGACACCGTGAACATGTCCCAGCGGCTCCAGCAGCTGGCCGAAGCGGGCGAGATCGTGGTGTCCCAGGGCACCGTCGACGCCTGGGAAACCGTGCGGGAAACGGTCGCCCTGCCGCCCCAGCTGGTGAAGGGACGCGAGACCCCCGTGATCGCATACAGACTGGTGGACGACGGATGCCGATCCGGCGACGTCTTGGCGAAAGAAGGTACGTGACATGGACGCCTTGGTCGTAGACAAAGTCCGCAAGACGTTTGAGGCAGAGAACGCACCGGTGCGGGCCCTGCGGGGAGCGAACCTCGTCGTTCCGTCGGGTGACTTCGTCGCCCTGATGGGTCCCTCGGGCTGTGGCAAGTCGACCCTGCTCAACCTGATCGCGGGTCTCGACGTCGCCGACGAGGGCACGATCACGGTTGCCGGTGAGCTCGTCACGGGCCGGACCGAGGACGAGCTCTCCCAGCTCCGCCGCCGCCACATCGGGATCGTGTTCCAGTTCTTCAACCTCCTGGAGGGAATGACCGTGCTCGAGAACGTGGCGCTGCCCGCGGTGATCGCCGGCCGCAAGCGGAAGTCGGCCGAGAGCCGCGCCCGCGACCTTCTCGATCTGCTGGGCATCGGTGACAAGGCTGGCACCGTGCCGGGCATGCTCTCCGGCGGTCAGCGCCAGCGGCTCGCCATTGCGCGTGCCCTGGCGAACGAGCCGACTCTGTTGCTGGCGGACGAGCCGACCGGTGCTCTGGACTCCGAGGGGGGACAGGAGGTCATTGAGCTCCTCAGCCGCCTTCACACGGGGGGGCAAACGATCGTGCTCGTCACCCACGATGCGGGCGTCGCCTCCGCCGCGGCGCGGATCGTCCGCATGCGCGACGGGAGGATCGCCTTGGACGAGGAGTCAGAGATCCCCGTCGCCGTGCAGTCCTAGCGGGCCGATAGTCCCGTGACCGTGCGCGACGAGGTGCAGATCGAACTGGGAGGTGGGCCCTCCGTCGCCACGTCTCCACCGGGGTCGGGCTTCTTCGTCTCGTCCCGGCTGCTGCAAGTCGTCGTCTTCGGGTTGACCGTTGCCGGTGTCGTGGTCGGGTGGAGGATCGCGGTGCCCGGTGGCATCGCTCCGGTCAACGCGGTCGCGTTCGGCCTGACCCTCGCCTGGGCGCTCGTGGGCCTCGTCGACACCCACGCAAGGGAACGGAGCGGGGCCAAGGTCTCCCCCTTCCATTTGTTGGCCGCGATCGACGCCCTGGTGGCGGCGGTGGCGCTCACGGCCGGCCGCAAGGCGGAAGTCGCGCACGCGCCGAGCAGCGCCCGGGACGTCGCGACGCTGGCTGCCATCGTCGTGACGGCGATCTCGTTCCACTTCCTCATCGCCCTCCCCGACGGCCGGCTGCACGACTCGGTCCGCCGGGCTTTGGCGGTTGGGGGCTATGTGGTGGCGGTCGCGGTGGGACTCGTCTTCGTCCTCGACCACCGGCCCTTCTCGCTGGTCGACGGTGCAGTGAGCTGGTGCATCGCGGGAGTCCTGGCGATCGCGCCCGTGCGAACCCGCTACATCGGATCCATCGGGTACCACCGTGAGCGGATGGAGTGGTTCGGGATCGGGGTGATCCTGGCCGCCACGGTGGCGTTGATGGCGACCGTTCTCCACCTCCTCGTGGGCTGGCCGGGACCGCTGGGCGCGGTCACGGCGGGCGCGACCGTGCTGGTCCCACTGGGCCTGCTGGCGGCTGAGAACCGCAGGATGGGGCCACACGCCAGCAGGGGACTGGTCCAGGTCCTGGCGATCTTCGGGTTCGTCGTGGTGGTCTCGGCCATCTACCTCGTCGTGGTGCTGGGTCTCGGCCACGCGCCGAAGACGACGGGTGACAGGGAGGTGCTGGCGCTCTCCCTGGTCGCCTCCGCGGTGGCCGCGCTCATCTTCGTGCCCGTGCGGGCGCGGTTCCTCGAGTCAGCCACCAGGTTCGTCTACGGATCGCGGGAAGCACCTGACGAAGTGCTGCGAACCTTCGGGAGCAGGCTCACCCGCGCCATCCCCATGGACGAGCTGCTGCTGCAACTGGCCGAGTCGCTGCGCAAGACGATGAACCTCACCAGCGCCGAGGTCTACACCGGAGCGGGTGAGGTCCTGGAGCGGACGACGTCGGTGCCCGACCTAGGCCCGGGCTCGCTGGTCGTGTCGCCCCGTGAGCGTCCCGTCGTGACGCGGGCCGGGGTGTCGGGCACCGCCTGGGCGTCGGTCTGGCTCCCCGCTCTCATCAAGGGGCGTGACGCGGAGCAGGTCCGGGTGGCACCGGTCAGCCACGGGGGCGAGTTGCTGGGGCTGATCGTCGTGGAGCGGTCGTCGATGGCCAGCGCGTTCTCAGAAGACGACGATCGTGTGCTCGCCGATCTGGCCCGCCAGGTCGGGCTGGCGCTCCACAACTCCCAGCTGGACACTGCGTTGCAGACCACGTTGGACGAGGTGCGCAAGCAGGCGGACGCGCTGCGCGAGTCCAGGGCGAGGATCGTCGCCAGCGGGGACGCCGAGCGCCGCCGGGTCGAGCGCAACCTCCACGACGGGGCCCAGCAGCACCTGGTCGCGCTGGCCGTGAACCTGCGACTGGCCAAGGACATCATCGTCGACGACCAGGACGCAGGAATGGAGATGCTCGACCAACTCGCGGAGGAGGTGCAGGAGACCATCCAGGAGCTCCGCGAGCTGGCACACGGCATCTACCCGCCCCTGCTCGTGGACAGCGGTCTGGTCGAGGCGCTGCGTGCCGCGGCGAACCGGAATCCTTTGCCGGTCGAGATCGTCACCGAGGGCATCGGCCGGTATCCCTCCGAGACCGAGGCCGCGGTCTACTTCTGTTGCCTCGAAGCACTCCAGAACGCGGCCAAGCACGCGCCGGAGGCGCGGGTCGAGCTCCGGCTCTGGGAGGAGTCGGGTGGCTTGCTCTTCCTGGTGGCCGACGACGGACCGGGGTTCGACCCGGACAAGGCTCAGCGTGGTCACGGCTACGTGAACATGGCCGACCGTCTCGGCGCGATCGGAGGGACGGTGCGCTGGGACTCCGAAATCGGAAAGGGATCGCAGGTACGCGGTTCCGTCCCGCTCGTGTAGCCGGACGGCCGGATCAGGCGGAAACGAACTGCTGGGTGTCGCGCCCCTCCCAGAGCCGACGCAGCGTGTCGGCGCCCAGGTGCTCCTTGTTGAGATAGGCCCGTGCACCGCTCGTCGCCACCTCGGGCGGGAGGTCTCCTGCGTCGTAGGTGGAGCACAGGATCACCACGACGTCGGGGTGCCGGGACACCATGGTCCGGGTCGCCTCGATCCCGTTCATCTCGGGCATGTTGATGTCCATCAGGACGAGGGCCGGGTTGAGCTCCTCCTCCAGGGACACCGCCTCGCTCCCGTTGGCGGCCTCACCCACGAGCTCGAATTCCGTGGCCCGCTTCAGCACCGCCCTCATGGCGGCCCGGAAGGGTGCCTGGTCATCCACGATCAGTACGGGGAGCCGATCGCTCATTGAGCCATTCTGGCACGGCGTCCAGTGCTTTGACCGTGGTGGTGCCACGCATGACGGGGGGGTGGTGTCACCCTCCCCCGGGGTCGCTGAGGTAGACGAGGACGGCCTTGACCCGCCGGTTGACGTCGCGCTCCTCGGTCAGCCCGAGCTTGGAGAAGATGGAGTTGGTGTGCTTCTCCACGGCCCGCTCGGAGACCTGGAGGGAGGCCGCAATGGCGGCGTTGCTCTTGCCCTTGGCCATCTCACCGAGGATCTCGGACTCTCGTGGCGTCAGCCAGGAGAGGTCGGTTTTCCGGCGCGACGACTTGGCCTCGATGAGCTCGTCGACGATCTGCGGGTCGATCATGGAGCCGCCCTGGGCAACGGTGCGGATGGCCTGGGCCAGCTCGTCGGCGCCGGCCACCTGCTCCTTCAACAGGTAGCCCCGCCCGGCGGACCCCGTCTCGAGCAGTGCGAGCGCGTACGACGGCGTCTTGTACTGGCTGAGCACGACGACGCCGACCTCGGGCTTGTGCTCGCGTAGCCACGAAGCGGCCTGGATCCCTTCGTCGGTTCCGGTCGGGGGCATGCGGATGTCGGTGACGACGACCTGCGGAGAGGCGTCCTCGATGAGCTCGAGGAGTTCCGGCAGGTCGGCGGCCCGGCCCACGAGGTCGAAATCGGGCTCACCGTCGATGATGCGAGAGATCCCCTCCCGGAGCAGCGCATTGTCCTCCGCCAGTACGACTCGGATGCTCGCCATGCCAAGCGTACGGTAGCGCGTCCTCCCAAGAGCCCCAGGTCGGAGCCATTGCAGGCGTGGTGCTGGCACCCCTCGACTGAATGGGGTGGCACCCTTGGTCGAGCCGTCCCGCTCAACGACAGTGCAGGTGGTGAGGCAGGGCGACGGGGAAGGATCGGGGTCGTGAGCGAACAGAGGTTCGGCGCGTCCCGCTACCGGGCCCGGGTCACCTTTCGTCACCGCTGGCCCAGTTACCTCGCATTGATCCTCATGGTGGCCCTCGTCGGGGGTCTCGGGCTGGGCAGCCTGGCGGCGGCTCGTCGCACGCAGTCGTCCTTTTCCACCTTCCTCGCCGCCACGAACCCTTCCGACCTCACCGTGTCCGTGTACAGCGGAGGCTCCGGAGGCACCGGGAACCCCGACTACGACCCTGGCCTCACCGCGAGGATCGCCCGCCTTCCCGGCGTACGGCATGTGGCGGCGGGCTTCGAGTTGACCGGAGCGCCGTTGACCCCGGACGGCACGCCGAGGATCCGATTTACGGGTGAGGCCTTTGCCGTCGCCAGCGTCAACGGACTCTTCTTCTCGCAGGACCGTGTCGCCGTCACCCAGGGTCGCATGGCGTCCCCCGATCGGCCCGACGAGATCATGATGGCTCCGCTCGTCGCGCGGCAGTTCGGGTTTCACGTGGGGCAGGTGATCCCGTACGGCTTCTACTCCGACGCTCAGCAGAGTCTGCCCGGCTTCGGTACGAGCGCCGTGCCGCCGGCCCTGCGCGCCAACATGAAACTCGTCGGGCTGGCCACGCTCAATTCGGAAATCGTGGAGGATGACGTCGACACGCTGCCGACGATCCTTCCCCTGACGCCGGCGTTCGCCCGGGAGGTGCTGGCGCGCAAGGGCGAGCAGTTCAGCGGCGCCCTGGTCTTCGGCATTCAGACGAGCGGTGGTACAGCCACGGTTCCGGCCGTCCAGCGCGAGATCGCCGCGCTCATCCCGCCCGGCGTCATTTCCACGGACCATGTGCTGGTTCCTGTTGTCGCCAAAGCGGATCGCTCGTTGAAGCCGATCTCCATCGCATTGGGGGTCTTCGGCATGGTGGCGCTCGTGGCGGCCCTCCTGATCGCGGCGCAGTTGATCGCGCGTCGGTTCCGGGCAGAGAGCGGCGACCTCCAGATTCTCCGGGCTCTGGGCGCCAGCTCCGCGGACACAATGCTCGACGGACTCATCGGCTCGGAAGTCGCGATCCTCGTCGGATCGTTGCTCGCCGCGGTGATCGCGGTCGCACTGTCGCCGGTCGCCCCGATTGGCCCCGTCCGCCCGGTGTACCCGTCAAATGGGATCTCGCTGGACTGGGCGGTGCTGGGCTTCGGCGTCCTGGCCCTCTTCGTGCTCCTGACTGGTGTCGCGGCCCTCCTGGCTTATGCGACGGCACCGCATCGGGTCGCGCTGCGCCCGCGCCGGGCGTTGTCGGGGGCGCAGCTGGTGGCGTTCCTGGCGCGGGCCGGGCTCTCGGCCCCGGGCGTCGTCGGGGTGCGCATGGCACTCGAACCCGGTGAGGGTAGGAGCGCCGTTCCCGTGCGCTCGACGCTGCTCGGGGCCGTGCTCGCCGTCGCGCTCGTGGTGACGACATTGACTTTCGGGAACAGCCTGCAGACCCTGGTCTCGAGCCCCGCCCTGTACGGTTGGAATTGGACCTATATCCTCCAACCGGTCGGAGCGGGCAGCGGCAATGTCCCCGGGGTGACCCTGTCGCTGCTGAAGCACGACCGGTACGTCGCCGCCTACAGCGGCGCGAGCTTCAACGAGGTGGAGCTCGACGGGCAGGGCGTGCCCTTCCTCTTAGAGAATCTTCGCGCGCCAGTCGCGCCACCCATCCTGAGCGGTCATGTTGCCGAAGCGCCGCGCCAGGTGGTGCTCGGTGCAGCCACGATGGCGCAGCTGCACAAGCGGCTCGGTCAGTACGTCACCGTGTCTTACGGGACACCGGCCGATGCTCCTGTCTACATCCCGCCCACCCGGTTGTTGATCGTCGGGACGGCGACGTTCCCCGCCATCGGGTTCGCCAGCACCATCTCCGACCACACGTCCATGGGCACGGGCATGCTCATGACCTTCCAGATGCTCCCCCGGGCCTTCGCCAGCGCCGTCAACAGTTCGTCCGACCCCGCACTCGACGGCCCGAACCTCGCGCTCGTCCGGATCCGGTCAGACGCGCCGCCGGCAGCCGCGCTCGCCAGCCTCCAGCGCATCGTGCGTGTCTCTGACCGGGTGTACGCCGACGAGCCGGGCGGTCCTTCAGGGAACGCTCTCGTGGTGCAGGGCGTGCAACGCCCGGCGGAAATCGTGAACTACCGCACCATCGGCGCGACCCCGACGCTCCTCGTCTCCGCGCTGGCGTTGGGCGTGATCGTCGCCCTCGCACTGACGCTCATCGCGTCGGTGCGGCAGCGCCGGCGCGACCTCGCCTTGTTGAAGGCGGTCGGCTTCGTGCGATGGCAGTTGGCTGCGGCCGTCGCCTGGCAGGCCACCGTGGCCGCCGTCGTCGGGATCGTCGTCGGGATCCCGTTGGGGATCATCGCCGGCCGCTGGCTCTGGGACCTCTTCGCGCGCCAGATCTATGCCGTGCCCTACCCGACCGTGTCGGTCCTCTCGATCGTCCTGGTGGCGATCGGCACCCTGGTGCTGGCCAACGTCGTCGCGGCCGTTCCCGCCCGGACCGCGGCCCGAACGCCCACGGCCATGATGCTGCGGTCGGAGTGAGCGGTCAGGTCACGCGGAGAGGGCGCAAGGTGTTGGGCTAGGTTCCGAGCTCCACGGCGGCGATAACCTTGCGTGCCCAGCGGGCGGCACCGCTCCGACGGCGACTACTTCTTCGGAGCGATCGCCACCTTGAGGTCGTCGAGTGCAGCCTGTAGCTCAGCGGCGCGACTGCGCCTCGCCGCATCGGCCGAGGCCAGCTGCGCCCCTGTCGGGGTCTCGCCACCGGAGCGCATGAGATGATCGGCCTCGACCGCGAAGGCGAGGCCACGCAGGCTCTCGGCACACCGTGTGCACAGACCCCGATGCACGTCGTCGGGAGCGGACGCCGCTGCCCGTTCGAGGCCGTCGACAGCCTGGTCGACCTGCACACCGACGTTGGCCCGGCGCTGGCTGTCGTCGGACTCCGACTGCGACAGGACGAGCTCGCGGGCGAGCTCGGCCGCGGTGACGGCGGGTCGTACGGAGCGCTCCCAATCGACTTCACGTCCCTGCCGCCGGGTGCGGGCGATCAGGAAGGCGACCAAGAGGACGGCCAGCACGATGACCACCGCCAGGAGGACCCAGCCCCATGCCTTCGAGCTCGACGAGGACTTCGTGGCCACCGTCGTGCTGGTGGTGGTGGCGGGATGAGTGGAGGTCGTCGTCGGGCGAGCCCGCGTCGTCGTCGTGGCCGGGACCGTCGTCGTGGTCGTCGGTGCGGTCGTCGGGGGCGCGGTCGTCGTGGTCGCCGGTGCCCCCGTGGTCGTGGTGGCCGGTGCAGTCACCGTGGTGGTCGTGTCCTGGGCCGCGGCGCTTCCGGCCATGATGCCGAGCATGATCGGCGTGGCCGTGAGTGTGAGGACAAGCGCGGCTGAGCGGCGAGCAACCTTCGAAGGCATGGCAGCAGCCTACGGTCAGCGGCCGTGGTCGGGCGGGACCATGGCTCCACCTCGGTGGTTCGATCCCGAGAGGGTCGTGCTCAGGGGAAAGACCCGGTCGGTCGGCCCTGTCGCTCCGACCTGGTCGGACGTAGATTTGACGGGTGCGACGACTCCTGCGGGGTCCAAGTGGTGCGTGCTCGCGCCCGGCGACGGGGACAGCAGGGTGACCGTGACGGCAGAAGGTCCCGAGCGGCGTCAACTGACGGTGATGTTCACCGATCTTGTCGGGTCGACGGATCTTGCATCCATGCTCGATCCAGAGGACTGGCACGACGTGCTGAACGCCTACCAGCACCGCGTCGCCGCCATCGTCACCCGGCATGGAGGTGTCATCGCGC
This sequence comes from uncultured Acidimicrobiaceae bacterium, assembly GCA_963826835.1. Lineage (GTDB taxonomy): Bacteria > Actinomycetota > Acidimicrobiia > Acidimicrobiales > RAAP-2 > Bog-473. The sequence continues at coordinate 79,937 of CAWGYK010000009.1, read as the reverse complement.
AGTTTCAGGGCGACGGGGCCGTCGCCTACTTCGGCTATCCCGTCGCCCAGGAGTCCGCGAGTCGCGATGCGTTGGTGGCGGGGATGGAGGTGGTCGAGGACATCGTGCGGCTGGGGAGCGAGCTTCCGCCGGCCCTCGGGATCAGCGAGCTGCGGGCGCGCGCCGGCATCCACACCGGTGAGGTCCTGGTGGCAGCCGTCACGGCGGGCGGCCAAGAGCGCCTCCCCGACATCTGGGGTCAGGTACCCAACATGGCCGCCCGCCTGCAGGCTGCCGGAGAACCCGGCCAGATCGTCGTGAGCGGCGAGACGGCCACTCTGGTCGCCGGCTTCTTCGAGCTGGAGTCGTTGGGATCCTTGACGCTAAAGGGCATCGGCCACCCGGTTCCGGCCTTTCTTGTGCTGCAGCGCAGCAGCGCGCGGAACCGCCTGGAAGCTCGGCCGCTGACGGGGTTCATCCCTCGCTCCGAGGCGTCGGACTGGCTCGATGAGCAGTGGCACCAGCTCGAGACCGGGTCGGGACGCCTGGTGGTCGTCTCCGGCGAACCGGGGATTGGCAAATCCCGTCTGCTGTTCGAGTTCAGCACGGAGCTGGAGGCACGCGGGTTTCCGGTCGTGACCCTTCTGTGCAGCCGGCGCGGGTCTCTGAGCCCGCTGCAGCCGTTCGGTGAAGTCATGGGGCACGTGCCGGCGACTCCGCAGGATGCGGCCGCATGGATCGAGGACCAGGCGGGTTCCACGTCGCTGCTCTTGGTCGTCGAGGATGTGCACTGGGCCGACCCCAGCACTTTGGAAGCCGTGCATGCGGTCGCGCGCCGGCACGCGCCTGTCCTCGTGGTCATGAGCGCCCGGCCGGAGATCGCTGACCACCCGCACGTCCAGCCTGACGCGGCACTCCAGCTGGACCGGCTGAGCAGTGACGAGGTCCACGCAATGCTCGAGCGGCTGCCCTATGCCCTGCGGCTGACCGATGACGTCCGCGAGGTACTGGTACAACGGGCCGACGGCGTCCCCCTCTTTCTCGAGGAGCTGGCGCGCGGGCTGGCAGACGATTCCGAGGTCGCTGCCTACGCCATGCCGACGACGCTCTCGGAGGTCATCACAGCCCGTCTCGACCGCGTCGGTGAGGCAAAGCGTGTCGCGCAGGCGGCAGCCGTGATCGGACGTTCCTTCGACCGCCAGCTGCTCGAGGCGGCGACCGGGTTGGATGGGCCGGGTCTTGACGCTGAGCTCCGCCGGCTGCAGGAACACGCCCTCATTGAGCCCTCGCCACGATCGGACGAGATGCAGTTCCGCCACGCCCTGATTCACGAGGCCTCCTACCGATCGGTTCTCCGGGTCGACCGCGTCCGGGTGCACGGTGCCGTGGGTGAGACGTTGATGGCATCTGGACGCGCCGCGGCACAGCCGGAGATCGCGGCGTATCACCTGGGCTCGGCCGGCAGGGCGAGCGAAGCGGTGCTGCTGTGGAAGCAGGCCTCGCACACGGCACGCCAGAACGCCCGCTTCCGAGAAGCGGCCGGTCACGAGCGGGAGGTGCTCGCACTGGTGGGGCAGCTGCCCGAAGAAGAGCGAGACGTCACCGAGCTCAAGTCGCGCGGTCGCCTGGTGATGTGCCTGACCGCGGTCGACCAGAGTGCGCCCGAAGCTCTAGAGGAGTCCCGGCGAGTCGAGGAGCTGGCTCGCTGTCTCGGAAATCGAGAGATCCTGCTGCGGAACTACATGGTGCTCGTGCCGTGGTGGCAGGCCAGCGCGGAGTACAAGATCATCAACCGGATTTTGCACGAGGCCAGGACCGAAGCGGAGATCCTGGGCGACGACTGGATGCTCCAGCTGATCAACACCTACGAGGGAACGACCAGGATCTGGCAGGGCATGCTCTCGGAGGGGTTGGCGCAGCTGCGCTCCTCCTATGAGGCGAGCGGCCTCCCGCTCGACGCCAGCTTGCGTGACCTGCCCGCAATGCGTTCGGTTGAGCTGATAGCGCTGGCGGCGCCGCGGGCGGCCACGGCATTGGCCTGCTGGTTGACCGGGAACACGGCTGAAGCATGGCGCATCGCGGACGACGTGCTCCTCTGCACGGCCGAGCGAGGGGTGCCCCAGGCGCAGGCGGTCGCCGCGGTGACGGCGGCGATCATGGCGCAGCTCGATGGGGAGAGAGAGGTCGTGATCAAGCTGGCGGGCGAGGCGCTGCACGTCGCCGACGAGGTGAGCACCCGGCAATGGCGGCAGTGGGCCCAGTCGCTCCAATGGTGGGCGGACGAGGGCTTGGAGGAGCCGGAGCTGCCGGGACCCCTGCTCCGCCCCTACTTCGAGATGCTCCTTGCCGACGACCTGCTCGCCAGCGAGGGGCGGGCGCGCGCGCTGCTCGACGACGCGCTCAGCACGGCCCGCTCCAGCGGCGAGCAATTCTGTGAGGCGGAGATCATTCGGCTGCGCGCGGGCGTCCTGTGGCGCGCCCACCACGTGGAGGAGGCGGCGCGAGAGTACGAAGACGCCGTCGGCGTGGCACGCACGCAGGGTGCGCGCATGTTGGAGCTACGGGCACTGACCGACTGGATGGCACTCCCCGGCGCGCCGGGCCACGTCCGGGCGGATCTGGAAGCCTGCGTGGCCGCGACCGCGCCTGGCGGACCGAGTCGGAGTCTCGATCAGGCGCGCCACGCGTTGCGCCGCGGTGAGCGGGACCAGCTGGGATGACGCCTTTCTCGACTCGTGTGCGCGCCCAGGTCGATCCGGAGGCGGTCACCGTCATAGCCGGGCTTTTCTCGCCGACGGGGGTGCAGCAGCACGAGACCGGCTGACCCGGTCAGCAGCGCGGCCACGGTGCCGCCCCGACCGACCAGGCCCTCCAGCCAGGCTGCGGCCCGGCGGGAGTTGGCGCCGAGCTCGAGCGGGTGCGACCCATCGGAGAGGAAGTGCACCCGGTCGCGACCTGCGAGTGACGCGTCGAGCGCATGGACGATCAGACTCATGCGCGGTCGACAGACCGGTTGGACGCGTGGCGTCGCGCCCCGTCACCGGGTAGACCGTGTGGGTACCCTCCACACAACGAACAGAGGAGAGCATGCAACTCGACATTCACGTGCCACGGTTCACCTGGCCGGGCGGCCCAGAGGCCATTGGACCCACATTCGCGACCTTGGCCCAGACGGCGGAGGCGATCGGGGTGCGCACCCTGTCCGTCATGGACCACTGGTTTCAGATGGAGATGCTGTGGCCAGCCGAGGAGCCGATGCTCGAGGGCTACACGGCACTGTACTTCGCGGCGGCCAAGACGGAGCGGTTGCGCTTCCGCCTCCTCGTCGGTGGCGTGACGTACCGCCATCCGGGCCTGCTGGCGAAGACGATCACAACGCTCGACGTCCTCTCGGAAGGTCGTGCCGAGTTGGGCCTGGGGGCCGCGTGGTACGAGCGAGAGCACCGCGGGCTGGGGGTCCCCTTCCCGCCTCTGCGCGAGCGCTTCGAGCGGCTGGAGGAGACGTTGCAGATCTGCTTCCAGATGTGGAGCGACGACAACGGCCCGTTTGCCGGCAGGCACTACCAACTGGCTGAGACCCTCTGCTCACCGCAGCCCGTGAGCTCGCCCAGGCCACGGGTGCTCATCGGCGGTGGCGGCGAGCGCAAGACTCTACGCCTCGTTGCGACCTACGCCGATGCCTGCAACATCATCGGGGATGTCGACACTGTCACGCACAAGGTCGACGTCCTGCGCCGCCACTGCGACGAGGTCGGGCGGGACTTCGGACAGGTCGAGGTCACGGCACTGATCGGGGTGGGGGATGACGCGGGACCGGACGCCATCGTCGAGGAGGCTGAGGCCCTTCACGCTGCGGGCGTCGACGCGATCGTCATCCGTGCGGCCGGTTCAGCGCCGTCGCGGTGGCTCGAAGAGACGTGGGGACCGGTCGTGCCGAGGTTGGCCGCCATCGCGTGAGGGTGCCCTGACCCTCACTGTGGCGAGGTTTCGTTCAAAGACAGCGGCAAGGGCCATGCGAGACGGCGCGCGATTCCCGGGAGCTGTTTCGGTAGAGTCCCAGTGCGGGAAAGGAGAGATTCGTGGACGAGGGACGACCAGTGTCATACGAAGCGCTACCGGTTGGCGCGGCTGTGCTGAGTGCAACGGATACCCAGTTCGGAACGGTTGAACATGTCCTGCAGATACCCGAACTCGATCTCTTCGACGGCATAGCGGTCAAAACCAAACTTGGCTTGCGCTTCGTGGACAGAGATCAGATCACAGAGATCACGACAACCCTCGTCCGGTGCGCGCTGACCGACGACGAGGCCGCAAACCTGCCCGCACCCAAAGGTACCCTCGTGCTGCACCCGGACACCGCCCATGATGAGGGCCCGTCGCTCACCGCTCGTTTCGGACGGCTCTTCGGGCGTGAGCACTGGAAGGAACTGGAGTAACCCGACTCGCACTTCAGATCGCTTCGGAACCCGCAGCGGACCTACGGGGTCAAGCAGTGGTCTGCCCGAGGGACGTTGGGCCAGCACCAGCCACAAAGCCAGAATCAGCCGGCAGCCTGGTAGCTGGTATGCCGGCGCCAGACCCAAGATCGAGAACGGGTCGCCCCCTGGGTGGAGCAGGGCTCGAGTTCCTCGACCCATGTCTCGTAGTCCGCACCCCCTGTGGATCCCCGAGTCCCGGTGTCGTCCTCACGATAGGCGCGAGAGATCTGGTCGTACCCCGTTCGCACGAGGCCTCTCTGTCGCCGTTCGCCGTTCGCCGCTCGTCGGCACCACGGCATCATGACCGAGTTCACGGACCTCGGAATCGGGTGCCCGCGAAGAGCCGGCACCGGGTCGGGGTGAGAGGAGGCAGCCCGGTTCAGCCCAAAGACGGCGAGGAGCGCTGCGCTCGGGCTTGGGCTGCCGCGTGGCGGCCGGCGCGTCGGCCGAAGAACGAGCCGTCGCCAAGGCTGATACCGCTGGCGTAGTGGTGGGCCGCGAGGCTGGCGGCGGTCCGGCCAACGGCGTAGAGACCCGGTATGCGGCGTCCCGCGCTGTCGAGCGCTGCGCCCTCGGGGTCGGTGATGAGGCCGCCGAGCGTGAACGTGGCGTAAATGGCGCCGTGGTCGACGCGCAGGTCGATGGCGCCGACGCCGCTCGCCGGGGGCACGCCGATCGGTTGCAGGTAGGGCGCTCGCTTATGGAATGCAGGGTCGTCACCGCGAGCCGCGGCTTCGTTGTACTCGCCCACCGTCCGCGCCAGGGCATCGGGCGGAAGGTCGATGTCGGCGGCGAGCTCCTCCGGTGTGCCCGCGGCGTGCCCGACGCGCAGACCGATGAGGTTCGGTTCGTGGATCACATCATCCGTGATCATGTAGACGACGCCACCCTGATCGCGGAGGGCGTGGAACCCGATGCGACCGGTGTAGGCGTCCTCGTTGATGAATCGCTCGCCCTGGCGGTTGACGAGGATCCCCCGCGCAAGGCGGTGGGGAGGACCAAGGGGGAGCGCGCACTCGAAGGCGTCGAGTCTGGTCGGCACCGCGCCTGCGCCCGCGCCGATGCGGATCCCGCGGCCGTCGTCGTTCGGGGTGCCGATCCGCCAGGCGGCGTCGGGCACGTGGGCCAGTGGGCAATGCTCGGCCACCATCGCCTCGTTGTGGATGAACCCACCGGTGGCCAGGATCACCCCGCCAAGTGCCCGGATGGCACGGGACCCCTGGTCAGTCCGCACGAGCAAGCCGACGACGTCCGCCCCGTCGACGACGAGCGCTTCGGCACGGGCGTCGGCCACCACGCGTGCACCGCTGGTCGACACCGCAGCACCCAAACGATCCATGAGGAAGCCCCCGGCGGAGTCGACGAACTGCGGCTTGTGACCACGCGGTGCCGGGACCGCGATCTCGTCGAACGGGTAGGCGTCCTCACCGCCGCTGAAGAGCAGTCCCGCGTCATCGGCTGATTCGCGGTTCGGTTCGTCGCAGAACGCCGCCCGGAAGGGCACGCCGATCGAGGCCAACCAGTCGAAGTGGTCCGGCGAACCCTCGCAGTACACGTCCACGCGTTGGTCGTCCACGCCGGGCCCAAGGGCGGCCCGGAGGAACACCGCCATGTTCTCTGGCGAGTCCCGGAAGCCACAGGCGTTCTGGAGAGTCGTGCCGCCTCCCAGGTAGATGAGGCCGCCCGAATGGGCTGAGGTCCCACCGGGTCCCCCCGCGCTTCGTTCGACCGCGAGGACGTCCGCTCCTGTCTGGCGCGCCGCCACTGCGGCCGACGTGCCGGCAACACCCAGGCCCGCGACGACCACGTCGACCGTCTCGTCGAAGCGAACCTCGCCCACCTCGAGCGCCTCGATCAGCTCCATCCCCCTCCTCGCGTTCTCATCAATGGTGAACCTTGCAGTGCACCCCCGAAGGCCGACGGGGACGACCACGGCGAGGATGCTCGAACATGCTCTCGATCGAGGGTGTCCGCCGCTCGGCCGTTGCGAGGAGTGTAATCAGCTCCTCGGCCATGAGCGTTGCCCGTGAGAACCAGGTCACCGCGACATCCTTTGAGACAGTGCGAGGTCCACGGCCCTGCGAACTGGGTAACCGAGAAAGCTGGGCGGATCGGTGTCGTGGGGCGCTCTGTCGACGGCGTCCACACGGGCGGCAAGACTGCGCGCTCATGCCCCGCGCCGTTGCACAATCGGGCACATGGGAGACTCTGGCATGGACGCCAACCCGGCAAACGGCGACGCCAACATGCCCGATACCGGCGGTCAACAGGACCGTCAGCAATGGGTTCGGGCGAATTTCGAGGAGATCTTCGGCACCACAGCCCAGGACCTGCAGGCCCGGGGGATCAACCCACGCCAATACGCCCGCGAGCACCGCGACCAGATCCGCCAGTTCGCTCAAATGCAACGGAGCCGGGGCATCGCCGTTCCCAGTGGTCGACCCAATGGTGGAGGTCGCGCCGGCCCCAGCGGACCTGACTCCGGCGGACCCACCAACCGTGGATATGGCCGGGGTGGTGGACCCTTCGGCATGGGAATGCGGGGTGGCGGTGCGTGGATCGGGATCCTGGTCGTGTTGTTCGCTCTGCGCTTCCTGCTGGTCGGCTCAATCGTCGGCGTGCACGCTGCCATCTATTGGGTGCTCGTGATCGGCGGGATCGTGTTGGTGGCCCGTGTGGTCCTCTTCTCCTGGCTCCGCAGACGGCGTTTCAACCGCCGCCAATCGGGCGAGCAGCGGAGCGATCGACCCGGCATCTGAGCGCCCGAACGGTGCGACGCTGCGGAAATCAGGCGGCTCCTTCGCTCACCGTCCCCCAGGCGATTTGGAAGTAGCGGATTGCCTCATCGGGAGATGCACCGAGTTGGCGGACCGTGAGGGCGAGCTGCTCTGTTGCGTCGGCCAGAAGGGCGTGCTTCTTTTTGGCGTCGAATGTCCGTGGCTGAGATGAGACCACGGTTCCATGTCGGCCCCGACTCTCGATGACCCCATCCCGAAACAGCGCCTCGTAGGCCTTGCTCACTGTCCCCTTGGCGAGCCCCAGATCACTCGCCAACTGACGGATCGTCGGGAGTCGAGTTGCGGGCGCAAGCGTTCCGGCTGAGACCATCAAGAGGATCTGACTTCGGATCTGCTCATAGACGGGGGTCGGGTCGCTCGGATCGATTTGCAACATCATCTGAGCAGCTCCGCTGCAGCTCGTCCTCGCGTGCGGGGATCTGGTCGCACCATCTGGCGAGCTTGCCAGGCCAACCCGACTGCCCAGCAAAACAGCACGAAGGCCAAGAGAGCGCACAGCGCGCGGGGTTCGTACGCATTGCTCGCGTAACCCGTGACGCCGGGGACTGAGATCGGCTGCGGGCTCGGCTGGGAGATCAGGATGGCTTCGAACGCGGCGAGCATGGTGATCAGACCAGCGGATCCGTAGGCCACGGACCATGAGGCAATGCTGCGAATAGCTTCGTCGGCTGCCCGGAGGTCGGGACTGAGGACTGGGCGGGACCGGTGGGCAATGCCTCGCTGGCACGCCTCGGTCACCAGCAGTACCACGGCCGCGGTCACGCCAAGGCCAACGACGACTGCCGGATCGGGACTCTGATACGGAAGGAGCAGCACTGCGGCCACCAGTCCGAGAGCCACTGCGACGCTCAGACGGGGCAGCACCACCATTCGTGTCGGCAGGTAGCGGCGCACCTCCCGCACCTCGAGACTCGCTCTGCGCGTACCACTCAAGCGAGGTCGAAGGTTGTACATCTCGGAGCGCACGAGTCCAACGAACCAGAAACCCAATGCCATCAGGATGACGTTGGAGGTCGGCGGGTAGATCACGATCCCCCAAGTCGATCCTGAAGCGGGCCTCCAGATGAACGAGAACGCGATCGATGCTCCGATGCCGATCCACGTCCAGGACTGGCGATAGCGGTCCGTCCGTTGGAGGTAGCGACCCATGAGTCGCATGGCTTGCAGCGTGGGCGGGACACCGAAGTCCTGGCAGTAGGCACGGAGAAGCGGTGTGTCGAATCCTGCCCGGCGGGCCGACTGCAGACGCATGAGCCCCACGACAAGTGCGGTGATCAGGACCACGAGGATCAGGAGGCCAATGAGAAGCCCCACGTTCACCGTCCTGCCAGCGATCGCCCCTATTGACTGTCCCACTGTCATAGGACAGTATGACAAACGTGGCCTCGACGCAAGCCCCGGAGGCACTGTTGTCGGTCGATATCGATCCAATCGACCTGTTGGTGCCCCCTCCTCGGGGGATCCGCCGCTCACTCCCGCTCACCGCGATCGCCGTGCTGGTGGTCGTCATCGTCGTTGCCATGTGCAACGCCGGATTGGTCCGCCCGAAGCTTGGTCTCACCCCTGATGCGTCCTACACGGCGGCGGGTTCCTCTACCAAGCCCAGCCTGGCGTTCGACATTCGGAACGATGGGAGCTTCCCGTTCACCCTCAGTGGCGTGGACGCCAGCGCGTCGGGTCTCAGCGACGCCAGGGTGACAATCGAACCTGTTGGTGCCGGAGGCGAGTTACGAACGAGTTACGGTTTCCCGCTTCGTATGAGTAAAGGTGACATCGCTCACATCACTGTGAGCTTTGCTGCTTGGAACTGCCCGACGATCGAGCTCCATGGCAGAACGACGATTCCCATCCATTTGGCAGGTCCTCTCGGAGTGAACACCACAGTCTCCGTAGTTCCCGGGTTCCGCTTCGATCCCCCAGACGCGGGCGTTCTGATCGGGTCACCAGACCAAACGAGATCGGATGGCCCGCCGGCATTACATGGACCAGGTGTCACCCTGGCAGCGGCCCTCCGAACGCAGCGACGCCGTAGTGGTCGGGGCCAGCCAACTCTGGAGGCGCTCTCCGAGGATTGGAACACCAGCTCATCGTGTCCCTCGTGGCTTGAATGGCCCGCGGTCTGCGCCGCTGAGGCGACCAATATTCCGGCCCGCCCTTCGACGCGAGCTGGTCCTATGCTTCTTCTCGCGGGTTCTCTCGTAAGTTATCTTGCAGTCTCGGGCCGCTAGCTCATCCGGAAGAGCAGGGGACTTTTAATCCCAAGGTGCCGGGATCGAGACCCGGGCGGCCCACCGTAGGTAGTCCAGTTAGCGGCTGTTCGGTTGTAGGGGCTCGGTCTCCGGTCACGGGGAGGTGAATGCTGCGGGTCTGGCCGACGAGTCTGCGCTATATCCCCATTTCTGCTTATTTGAACCAAGGGTCCGGCCGATGGGAGATCGATGGACGTCTCCGAGAGCACGGTGCGGCGCTGGTTGCGAGAGCTGGGTTCATTCGGGGCTGAGACGTACCATTTCGCGAGGAAGCTCGGAGATCCGAATCCATCATCGGATCGTCTCTTCGTGCTCGGCACTCCGGACTTCGAGCCCTGGCATTTCGTGGCGCACCTAGGGGAGCAGGCGACCAGATATGGTCGACAAGATCTGGTGCCGACGCTGATGCGCTGGCATGTGCCTTCGGATGCACCAGCTCATCTCTCCGTGGGAGTGAACGACGTCGCAAAGGCTTCACGGCGCGACACCTTCCTGGTGATCGCTCCGTACGGCGAAGCTCCAGAGCTGCTCGAAAGGGTCGCTGATGCCAAGCGCGTCGGCTCCCGCATCATGAGTCTGCATCGTGACCAGGTAGACCTGGCTGATCTGTCCCACGAGACGCTGTCGGTGGCCCCGACCCGACAGGACCGGGCATTCGACATCACACAACATGTGGTGACGGACTCCGCTCCGGTGGACACTGCTAAGAGGCCTTCACGACGGCTTCGACTGATCGGGTCTCACTAATCGCCCTCGACCTTGCCGGGCATCGAGGCAGGCCACAGTGAGACGGGCACACAGGCGCTGAACTGGGTCTATGGGTCCCGATCGCGGTAAAGTCGCTGGCGGATTCCACCGATAAACGTCCGTGGGTTCTGAGTCACCCGCGGGAACGCGAGGGGGGTCTCGGGCAGAAAAGGAAGAAAGTTGGGCATCCCGCAAGGGTCTCTCGATCCTGGTGAGCGCGACCGTCTTCCTGATGCCCGTTGGCGTTGCCGTCGCGGCTGCAACTCTGTTTGTTCATCTGATTCCGAAGCCACGCTCGGGCCTCGAGCTCGGGATCTGGTGGGTGCTGGCGATCGTCTTGCCGTGGGTGGTGTACATCGCTGTCAACCGGGTGGCTCGCTGCGCGCTCCCTCTTGCCGCGCTGCTCAAGATGACCTTGGTGTTTCCGGATCACGCCCCCAGCCGCCTGGCGGTGGCACGCAAGGCCGGAAGCACCCGGAGCCTGGCGCGTCAGCTCGAACAGCCGCAGGCACTCGACCCAGAGGAAGGATTGTCCCTCGCCGCCGAGCGCATCCTTGCTCTCGCAACTTCGCTCAGCAAGCACGATCGCATGACGCGCGGACACTCCGAACGTGTTCGAGCTCTCACGGACCTCATCGCCGAACAGATGAAACTTCCGGCAGCCGACCGGAACCGACTCCGCTGGGCCTCGTTGCTCCATGACATCGGAAAGCTGAGCGTCCCCGCATCGGTATTGAACAAGTCCGGCAAGCCCGACGCTGAAGAGTGGCAGACCCTTCTCCGTCACCCCCTCGAAGGGAAGCGGCTGGTCGCTCCGCTAGCTGATTGGCTCGGAATCTGGGCTGCCACCGTCCCCGAGCATCACGAGCGCTACGACGGCAGTGGCTACCCACGCGGACTGGTCGGCGAGCAGATCTCGCCAGGAGGACGCATCGTCGCCGTGGCTGACTCCTACGATGCAATGACCTCGGCCCGCTCCTACTCCAAAGCCATGACGCCGGCGGCGGCGCGCCAGGAGTTGACGGCGTGCGCCGGGTCGCATTTCGACCCCGTTGTCATCCGTGCGTTCCTGGAGGTATCGGTCGGACGACTCAGCGTCGTCGGCGGTCCCCTCGCATGGCTCGGAGAGTTCTCCGCACTCAACGGCGCTCCCCAGTTGGGACAGGCCATCGGTACGGCAGGTAGCGCGTTTGCGGGTTTCGCGGCGGCAGCGGTGACTGTGATGGCGCTCGCCCTGGGCACGCACCATCTCCCCGCACACACGAATGCCGTCGAGGTTTCGTCGGCGCAGCCTGCCGGCCCCTCCGTCTCGACGACCGTGCCAGACTCGCCCCCGCGCTTTGCGACTGGCCAGGTGGGCTCCGCTCAGATGGAGCAGACATCACCACCGGCCGCACCGCCGGGAAGTGCATCGGGCGGTCGGAAGAACGGTCCTCCTCCGGTCGCCGCTCCGGATCCCGCGAAGGCTCCGAGCTCACCGGCCTCGGGCACGGTCACCCCGGCCACGCTTCCCGGCGCGCCCACCATCGTCTCGGCCACGGCGGGCAATGCCAGTGCCACGCTCACCTGGAGCGCTCCGTCCTCTGACGGCGGGTCAGCGATCACCGCCTACACGGTGGTGGCGGGCGACGAGACCACCCCGGCCAACGGCGGTGAGTCGTGCACTTGGACGAGCGGTCCGCTCACCTGCACGGTCACGGGTCTGACCAACGGCGACGCCTACGTCTTCACGGTCAGCGCGGCCAACGGGGTCGGCACAGGTCCGAGCTCACCGGCCTCGGGCACGGTCACCCCGGCCACGCTTCCCGGCGCGCCCACCATCGTCTCGGCCACGGCGGGCAATGCCAGTGCCACGCTCACCTGGAGCGCTCCGTCCTCTGACGGCGGGTCAGCGATCACCGCCTACACGGTGGTGGCGGGCGACGAGACCACCCCGGCCAACGGCGGTGAGTCGTGCACTTGGACGAGCGGTCCGCTCACCTGCACGGTCACGGGTCTGACCAACGGCGACGCCTACGTCTTCACGGTCAGCGCGGCCAACGGGGTCGGCACAGGTCCGAGCTCACCGGCCTCGGGCACGGTCACCCCGGCCACGCTTCCCGGCGCGCCCACCATCGTCTCGGCCACGGCGGGCAATGCCAGTGCCACGCTCACCTGGAGCGCTCCGTCCTCTGACGGCGGGTCAGCGATCACCGCCTACACGGTGGTGGCGGGCGACGAGACCACCCCGGCCAACGGCGGTGAGTCGTGCACTTGGACGAGCGGTCCGCTCACCTGCACGGTCACGGGTCTGACCAACGGCGACGCCTACGTCTTCACGGTCAGCGCGGCCAACGGGGTCGGCACAGGTCCGAGCTCACCGGCCTCGGGCACGGTCACCCCGGCCACGCTTCCCGGCGCGCCCACCATCGTCTCGGCCACGGCGGGCAATGCCAGTGCCACGCTCACCTGGAGCGCTCCGTCCTCTGACGGCGGGTCAGCGATCACCGCCTACACGGTGGTGGCGGGCGACGAGACCACCCCGGCCAACGGCGGTGAGTCGTGCACTTGGACGAGCGGTCCGCTCACCTGCACGGTCACGGGTCTGACCAACGGCGACGCCTACGTCTTCACGGTCAGCGCGGCCAACGGGGTCGGCACAGGTCCGAGCTCACCGGCCTCGGGCACGGTCACCCCGGCCACGCTTCCCGGCGCGCCCACCATCGTCTCGGCCACGGCGGGCAATGCCAGTGCCACGCTCACCTGGAGCGCTCCGTCCTCTGACGGCGGGTCAGCGATCACCGCCTACACGGTGGTGGCGGGCGACGAGACCACCCCGGCCAACGGCGGTGAGTCGTGCACTTGGACGAGCGGTCCGCTCACCTGCACGGTCACGGGTCTGACCAACGGCGACGCCTACGTCTTCACGGTCAGCGCGGCCAACGGGGTCGGCACAGGTCCGAGCTCACCGGCCTCGGGCACGGTCACCCCGGCCACGCTTCCCGGCGCGCCCACCATCGTCTCGGCCACGGCGGGCAATGCCAGTGCCACGCTCACCTGGAGCGCTCCGTCCTCTGACGGCGGGTCAGCGATCACCGCCTACACGGTGGTGGCGGGCGACGAGACCACCCCGGCCAACGGCGGTGAGTCGTGCACTTGGACGAGCGGTCCGCTCACCTGCACGGTCACGGGTCTGACCAACGGCGACGCCTACGTCTTCACGGTCAGCGCGGCCAACGGGGTCGGCACAGGTCCGAGCTCACCGGCCTCGGGCACGGTCACCCCGGCCACGCTTCCCGGCGCGCCCACCATCGTCTCGGCCACGGCGGGCAATGCCAGTGCCACGCTCACCTGGAGCGCTCCGTCCTCTGACGGCGGGTCAGCGATCACCGCCTACACGGTGGTGGCGGGCGACGAGACCACCCCGGCCAACGGCGGTGAGTCGTGCACTTGGACGAGCGGTCCGCTCACCTGCACGGTCACGGGTCTGACCAACGGCGACGCCTACGTCTTCACGGTCAGCGCGGCCAACGGGGTCGGCACAGGTCCGAGCTCACCGGCCTCGGGCACGGTCACCCCGGCCACGCTTCCCGGCGCGCCCACCATCGTCTCGGCCACGGCGGGCAATGCCAGTGCCACGCTCACCTGGAGCGCTCCGTCCTCTGACGGCGGGTCAGCGATCACCGCCTACACGGTGGTGGCGGGCGACGAGACCACCCCGGCCAACGGCGGTGAGTCGTGCACTTGGACGAGCGGTCCGCTCACCTGCACGGTCACGGGTCTGACCAACGGCGACGCCTACGTCTTCACGGTCAGCGCGGCCAACGGGGTCGGCACAGGTCCGAGCTCACCGGCCTCGGGCACGGTCACCCCGGCCACGCTTCCCGGCGCGCCCACCATCGTCTCGGCCACGGCGGGCAATGCCAGTGCCACGCTCACCTGGAGCGCTCCGTCCTCTGACGGCGGGTCAGCGATCACCGCCTACACGGTGGTGGCGGGCGACGAGACCACCCCGGCCAACGGCGGTGAGTCGTGCACTTGGACGAGCGGTCCGCTCACCTGCACGGTCACGGGTCTGACCAACGGCGACGCCTACGTCTTCACGGTCAGCGCGGCCAACGGGGTCGGCACAGGTCCGAGCTCACCGGCCTCGGGCACGGTCACCCCGGCCACGCTTCCCGGCGCGCCCACCATCGTCTCGGCCACGGCGGGCAATGCCAGTGCCACGCTCACCTGGAGCGCTCCGTCCTCTGACGGCGGGTCAGCGATCACCGCCTACACGGTGGTGGCGGGCGACGAGACCACCCCGGCCAACGGCGGTGAGTCGTGCACTTGGACGAGCGGTCCGCTCACCTGCACGGTCACGGGTCTGACCAACGGCGACGCCTACGTCTTCACGGTCAGCGCGGCCAACGGGGTCGGCACAGGTCCGAGCTCACCGGCCTCGGGCACGGTCACCCCGGCCACGCTTCCCGGCGCGCCCACCATCGTCTCGGCCACGGCGGGCAATGCCAGTGCCACGCTCACCTGGAGCGCTCCGTCCTCTGACGGCGGGTCAGCGATCACCGCCTACACGGTGGTGGCGGGCGACGAGACCACCCCGGCCAACGGCGGTGAGTCGTGCACTTGGACGAGCGGTCCGCTCACCTGCACGGTCACGGGTCTGACCAACGGCGACGCCTACGTCTTCGGCGCGTCGGCGACAAACGAGGTCGGCACCAGCGTGACGTCAGTGCTCTTGGGTCCCGTCACTCCCCCAAGTGGTGACTGGACGCAATCTACGCCCGCAGATTCTCCGTCGCCCAGAGCTACGGCTTCGGAGGCATGGGATCCGGCTACTGGGCAGCTGATCCTCTTTGGGGGAGGGGAATGCTCTGGGGTTGGCGGCGGATGCACCGTCACGAACGACACCTGGTCCTGGACGGGTACAACGTGGGCGCCACTGACACCAAGCTCCAGTCCACCGCCGCTTGCAGAAGCGTCACTGGCATACGATCCGGCAGCAGGTCAACTGGTCCTCTTTGGAGGTATTGACTCCAACGGCGACTCGCTTTCGAGCACGTGGGTATGGAGCGGATCGAACTGGAGTCTGGAATCTCCAATTTCGAGCCCACCGGCGAGACATGGAGCTTCGCTCGGCTACGACCCGACCACGGACCAGCTGATCCTCTACGGCGGAAGTGACACCAACAGCATCACACCGATGACGCCGGATACCTGGGCCTGGAATGGAACGGATTGGACCCAATTGGCTCCGTCGACGACCCCCCCTCCGCTCTACGCTGCGACCATGGATTGGGATTCAAGCTCTGGGCAGCTAATCCTGTTTGGCGGTACGACAAACGGAACCTACGACGGTATCAACGAAACGTGGGCCTGGACTGGGAACAACTGGGACGAGCTCCTCCCGGCTTCATCCCCTCCGCCGAGGCTCAGGGCGACCATGGCCATGGACCCGGCATCAGGCCAGTTGGTCCTCTTCGGAGGGTACGGGCTGGGACAAACCGACCTGGGGGACATGTGGGAGTGGAATGGCAGCACCTGGACGCAAGTGAGTCCACCGACCCGTCCGACGCCACGTGCTGATGCTTCGATGGCATTCGACGTCTCCACCGAAAAAATGGTGCTCTTCGGTGGCTCGGACCTCATCGGTACGGTGCTGCTCGGTGATACGTGGCTGTATTCCTCGTAGGCTCCCAACACGCGCGGATTGATCCGACCCGAAGATTGCCCGAAGGTCGGTGGGATCCACGAAAATCCCACGGATTCAGAATTCTTTGTCAGTAGTCGTTCTCCTGCTCAGCGTGGGAGGCGGAGCATAAGCCCTACTAGATCGCCGAATCGGTGAGACTCGACCTGTCCGTCAAATCCAGTTAGAGGGAACGGATAGGTCGGTCGCATAACCCGACCGCTCCCCCAAACAAAGAAGATCCCCGCCGCAGCGGCAAGCGATCTCCTGGGTGTGGAGGTTCTCCTGGCGGATCAATCCGAC
Organism: uncultured Acidimicrobiaceae bacterium; assembly: GCA_963826835.1. Classification (GTDB taxonomy): domain Bacteria; phylum Actinomycetota; class Acidimicrobiia; order Acidimicrobiales; family RAAP-2; genus Bog-473. Next base: position 63,715 of record CAWGYK010000009.1, on the reverse strand, counting down.
GTGAGTCCCGGGGCTGAGATTCACAAGGGAAAGCTACGGTGCTTCTCGACGCTCAGGCGGCCCCAGGACCGCCCTTCTTGTCGGTTCGGGCGCGTGCTTCGCAGCCGCTCTGTTGGCTGCGTTTGTCCATACGCCGCCCCACCTAGACGACCTCCTCACCGATCTCGGTACCTGACGCACTCCGACCATTGGACATAGCGGTCGGTTCGTGCTCACTGGCGTCGGCGGAGGGAGGCCGTCCTGGTCACGCTGGCTACCGGTTGGCTCACTACTGGTGCCAAGGGCGGCGGACCTCGTTGCATTTCGGCTCTACCGTGGGAGATGCGGATCCGTCCCGTGCAGTGAACCCCAGCCGGTCTCGCCGGCACGGCGACCTTCCTTGGATGTTCTGTGGGGCCCAGTAGCAACTCAGTAGCAAACGACCCTAAGTTTTCTGAGGAAGGGATTCGCCTTCCCCTGCGACTTAAAATTCGAGTTCTCGCTACTGGTTTGCTACTGAAATGCGCAGATATGGCGGTATTCGGACGTGACCGCTGGAATCGCCACCCCACTCCACCAGGGCCGATGGACGGAGTAGAATTCCATGGACAAATGTGCCCCGACTTTTAATCCCAAGGTGCCGGGATCGAGACCCGGGCGGCCCACGAAATCCAGCACGACGTGGTTCAGAATCCGATTTCCGGTCCCGGGCGTTCGATGGACCGAGAACGTTCGAGCACCTGGCGAAGAATGGGCAGGACGGCCCGGTCCTTCTCGCGACCAGCCGCCTCTTTTGATCGGATGACGTCGGCCAGGCTCGCCACATCGACCTGAAGGTCATCAGTCAGCTGCTCCCTCGTCGCGCTGCGCCGTAGATCGTCGTATCCCCGGGTCCCATCTGGGAGCAGCGCGATATCCAAATAGCCGTGGTCTGTCACAAAGGTCCAAGTAGTTCCCCAGGCAAAAGAGTGCTCGTCGAGTGGGAACTCGACTGGGCCTTCAACTCCAGGAATGCGCAGCGTCGCGTTGAGTTCTCGCAGCGCGGCCGCGAGCCGGCGCAGATTCGCCCGGTCTCGTGATGGTGTGACGTCGACATCTCGGGTGATGTATGGCGAACCGCGGAGCTCTGCTGCCAGTCCTCCAATCACGACGTAACGGACGCCATGCCTCTCAAGGACCTCCAGGAGGTCATCTGGTCGATAGGGAACTGGTTCAGGCACCGCCAGATACCGACTCGCGGTCTTGCAACTGATCGTGGAAGCGAACCCTCTCCTGCAGATCGGCAAATCGCTCCGCCGTCGTCATCTTGAGATGCTCGTCGATGATCATTGGCGTCGACTCGTCCAGTCTGGAGAGGTGGAATGAGAGCTCGAGGCCGCAGCCTCGAATGGCCTGACGAAGAGTCTCGAAGCTGGGGACAACGGCACCTCGCTCCCAACGGGCGACGACCGACTGTGGCTGGCCGATCCTCTCGCCCAGCTCGGTCTGCGTCAGGCCGGCTCGGAGCCTCGCTTCTCGGATCAGATCTCCACTCATCATACGAGCCAGTCTAGTACATATATGCTATAAGTATGACAAGTGACCTGGCGCCGAAGCCGACAACCCTGAGTTCGCCGACGCGGTTGCCAGCTGGCTGAACAACCTACGGTGCCGCGATGGGCGCTGTACCTGACCTTGATCTGCTCAAGATCCGGAAGCACTGCGAGGAGAAGACACCGCAGGAGTTCCGCAGCGAAATGCGGGTCGAGGTCGGGGTGCGCGGCAAATCGGTCACCATCTTCGAAAGTCGTCCGCCGTGGGATAAGCAGGGAACGGAGTGGTCACGACTTCCCATTGGTCAACTCCGCTACGACCCGCAACCGCCCGGTGGACCCTGTTTTGGGCGGACCGCAATAGCCGCTGGCACCCTTACGACCTCATCGATCCCGGAACGGTTGGGGAGCTCCTCGGCGAGATCGACAAAGATCCCACCTGTATCTTCTGGGGCTAGTTCCTGGGGTCAAATCGAATCAAGTCTTGCTACTGAGTTGCTACTGAAACGTGCGGACTGGATGCTGTTCGTTCTAACTGCCTGGACGTCACACCCAAAATGACGAGGAACAATGGACGTAGCTGCACTGAACGGACGATCGGACCCGCTCTTTTAATCCCAAGGTGCCGGGATCGAGACCCGGGCGGCCCACCACGAAACCACAGGCCCACCACGAAAGGCCCACCACGAAGCCGGTTAGGAGCTGTATCCAGTTGAGGTGGCGCATTCTGGCCTGAACGTTGCAGGATCGCCATTACCCCGCAAGGTCTGTCTCGAGCAGAGTGATTGGCATCCCGAACACCGGCGCGAACTGCGCTTCCTCGAGCGTGTAGCGGTCTCCACTCCGGCTCTGGTGGTAGGTCAGCTCGGCTCCACGGCTTCGCATGTTCTCCGTCGCAGCGCCGATTGCTTCGGTGCGCACCACGACGGAATAGACGCCCTCTCCCTGCTCGTTGAGGAACGAACGCGCCGCACACACGGTCGCGTCGCTCGTCGTCGGTGAGACGATCTCGATGCCCCGCGTCCAGTCGAGAAGAACGCGTAATGAGACGTCGTCGAGCAGGATCTCGACGAACTCGAAGCCGAGCGTGCGCCAGACGTCCGCCGCTACGTCTTGATTATCGGGTTCTACGCAGAACACAACGTGATGGAGGCTTGGTGGGGCGTTCATGGCGTGCTGCTTTCACTCGGTGTTCTCCGGCGCTCGGCCCGGAACGCCTGTGGGTTATAGGTGTCGCCCTTGATTCAGTGGACGCAATAACCATAGAATAACCAATGTAATAGATCGGTTCATTATTTTTCGGGGGTCGGATGGGTTCGCTCGACGGCAAGGTCGCGATCGTCACGGGGACGAGTCGCGGGGTGGGGGTCGGCATCGCCCGCGAGCTGCTGCTCGCAGGTGCGACGGTCGTCGGGTGCTCTCGGTCCGAGCTGCCGGGCCTTCCCGGCGCCGACACCGTGCCGGGCGGAGTTGAGCGGTCCGAGCAGTGGGTGTGCGATCAGGCCGACCACAAGGCGATTGACGCCTTCGTGCAGCGGGTCGTCGATGCGTACGGGCGCCTCGATATCCTCGTGAACAACGCCGGAGGAACGGTGCCGACCCCGCACGTCGAAGCGGTTCCGGAGTTCGTTCAGAAGATCCAGGGCACCCCTCGTTGTGACGAGGAGTTCGAACGCACGGTCTTATTCCATGCCTTCGCGGTGCAGATGAATCTGATCAGTCCGTTATGGTTCGCCATTCGCGCATATCGCCAGATGCGCGAACAGAACGGTACCGGATCGATCATCAACATCTCGAGTGGCGCGGGCCATCCAGCCGGCAGCCCGACACTCGTGTCGTACGGTGCTGCGAAGTCGGGGCTGAACCATTTGACGCGTTCGTTAGCGGAGGAATGGGGGCCGAAGGCTCGCGTCAACTGCCTGGCGCTCGGACCCACCATGACCGAGAACTTCCGTGCGTTCGTGCTGCCTGCCGACGATCCGACGGGTTCGGAATACTTCGCGCGCGTGCCGCTCGGCCGTGCCGGCGAGCCGAGTGAGGTCGGTCGGGCTTGTGTCTTCCTCTGCAGTGGCGAGGCTGATTATGTCAACGGAACGACGATCGAAATCGATGGCGGCATGTTGCCAGGCGTTCTGTACGAAGCCGGGCTTAAAACCATCACTGACTTGCTCTGAGGGAGGACCCTATGACCCTGCGAGTGGTGCAGTTTTCCACCGGGCATGTCGGCCAGCACTCGCTGCGGGCCATCATCGAACGACCCGAGCTCGAGCTCATCGGTCTGCATGCGGCGAGTCCTGCCAAGATCGGCCTTGACGCGGCGGAGTTGTGCGGACTGGTGGAGCCCACCGGAGTGGTTGCAACCGATGACCTCGCGGCGCTGGTCAGCCTGGGAGCGGACTGCGTCGTGTACACATCGCAGGCCGAGACACGACCTGATATGGCGCTCCAGGAGTTGACGGCATTTCTGACGGCGGGCACCAGCGTCGTTGGAACATCGCTGGTGTGGCTCGTTTACCCCCCGCACGCCGACGCTTGGCTGCGTGATCCCCTCGAGCGCGCTTGCGCAGAGGGAAAGTCCACGATCTACATCAACGGTATTGATCCCGGATTCTCAGGCGATCTTCTGCCGCTGGCGGCGCTCAGCCTGGTGGAGCGGGCGGACCATGTTCTCGTACAGGAGATCTGCGACTACGGCACGTATGACGACGCCGAGTTCACTGGCGTCAGCTTCGGATTCGGCACGCCGCCCGAGCACGTCCCGACACTCTTCCTCCCTGGCGTGCTGCGGTCCATCTGGGGCGGGCCAGTCCAGCTGTTGGCCGATGAACTCGGCATAGAGCTCGACGAGATACGCGAGCGTGTGGAGCGGTGGACGGCAACCGAGCCGATCGAGTGCACCATGATGCATGTCGATCCGGGACGGGTTGCGGCGGTTCGGTTCGCCGTAGAAGGCGTCGTAAACGGTCGTTCCGTGATAACGATGGAACACGTCAATCGCCTCACCCAAGATGCAGCTCCAGAGTGGCCATTTCCGCCCGAGGGACGTTCCGGCGTGCACAGGGTGGTCGTGGCCGGCCGCCCTGGGGTCGAGATCAACACCCATGTCGGCCTCGACGGGACCGATCACAACGAGGCGGGTGTGATTGCCACCGCGATGAAAGCCGTCAACGCGATTCCGGTGGTGTGCGCCGCGCCACCCGGACTCATCTCGCTGCGCGACCTGCCGATCTCCCAGGTGCATGGAATTATGCGATGACGACCCTCGGTGTGCGGCCGCCCCGCCGGACCGCTCCCACGCGTCGAGCCGTGAAGGGCCAGACCCGAGGCGACCGGACCCGTCAGCTCATCATTGACGAGACAATCCGATGCGTTCGCGAAGAAGGCTTTGCCGCGATATCCGCGAGCCATATCGCCGAGCGCGCTCGGGGTGACCTGGGGTGTGATCCAGTATCACTTTGGCGATCGCAACGCCGTGCTCATGGCTGTGGTCGATCACGGCTACGACCTCCTACGAGACGCGATCGACGACGTCGAACTACCGGTCGGGTCGTTGCGCGAGCGCGTGCAGGCCATGGTGGACGCCGGCTGGAACGCATTCAGCAATCCGGCCTCGCTTGCAGCGTTCGAGATCCTTGTCGCCACACGCGCCAGCCGCGAACCGTGGCTCGAAGAGCACCTGAGCGAACTCGCGGACCAGCTGGCCCGTCTTGGGCGCGCTCTCGATCCACTCGGTCGGGGACGAAGGCGCCAAGCAATCGGCAACCTGTTTTGGGCCGCTCTGCGCGGACTCGCCTTGGCGCAAATGGTCGTGCGAGAGCCACTCGACTTCACTCACGAGCGGCGTGCGCTCGTTGATCTGCTCACAATGCATCTCGAAAGTCGCAGACATTAGCGATATTTCCCGCGTCGTTATACGTCTTATTGCCCTTACCAAGTCGGAAAGCGGAGCTAAGGAGCGCACGATGATGCAGAACCCGGTCGATTCACCCGAGCGAAGATACAAGGTCGTCGTCTGGGCGACGGGGCGTGTCGGCAAGCTCGCAATTAGAACCATCGCTGATCGACCGAATCTTGACCTTGTCGGAGTCTGGGTCCATTCCGAATCGAAGGATGGCCAGGACGCCGGTGCCTTGGCCGAGATTGATTTGCTCGGTGTCCTTTCCACACGCGACAAGGACTCGATCCTCGAGAGCGACGCAGACTGTGTCGTCTATACCGGGCCTGCGACCAACCGGCCACGGGAGGCCATGGAGGATTTCTGCCGCATTCTCGAAGCGGGAAAGAACATCGTGACGACATCTCTTCCCGGTCTGGTGTATCCGCGGGGATCCATGCGCGCATCCGCATTGACACGCATCAGTGACGCTGCGAGTCGAGGCTGCAGCTCGATCTACTCCACGGGAATCGAACCCGGCTTCGGTTGCGACTTATTCGCTGTCGCGCTTACATCGATGTCGAGCCGGATCTATTCGATTCGCGGGCTCGAGATCACCGACTATTCCCGCGACAACCTGGTCTACGAGATGCGGGAACTCTTTGGGTTCGGTCAATCGCTCGATTACCAGGGTGGCGTCATGATGCCCGGTGTCATCACCTTCGGTTGGGGTGCGGCCGTCACGATGGTCGCGGAGGCGCTCGGGGCGCAGCTTGACGAGATCCGGGAGTCCTGCCAGTTCGCCCCCGCCCCGCGTCGACTCGAGACCGCCTCGGGCGTGGTCGAGCCAGGGACGGTGGGTGCGATCTGGTTCCGATGCATCGGCGTGGTCGACGGAGAGGAAGCCATCACCATCGAACACATTGACCGGATGTGCAACGACGTGGCACCGGAGTGGCCCAAGAGCCGTGCGGGCGGGATCGACGGTGTGTGGCGCGTCATCATCGAAGGTGAACCGAGCTTCGACGCGGAATTCGAAGTCGGATTCAACGCCAACGAGGACTCGACCCCTCACGGCCTGCTCGCGACGGGGATGCGAGCCGTCAACGCCATCCCCTGGGTGTGCGCAGCTGAACCAGGAATTGTCGACGCGCTCCACATTCCGAACACCCCGGCACTCGGCGCACTACGACCGAAGCGTGAGGGTATCCCGACCCTTTGAGACCAGCGCAAATTCGCCCGTCTCGTGATGGTGTGAGGTCGACATCTCGGGTGATGTAGGGCGAACCGCGGAGCTCCGCTGCCAGTAGCCGCTGGCACCCTTACGACCTCGTCCATCCCGGAAGGGTTGAGGAGCTCCTCGGCGAGATCGACAAAGATCCCACCTGCATCGTGAGGGGCTAGTTGGGTCCAATCGAATCAAGTCCTGCCATTGAGTTGCTACTGCAAAGTGCGGACTGGATGCCGTTCGTTCTCCCTGCCTGGACGTCACACCCAAAGTGACGAGGAACAATGGACGTAGCTGCATTGAACGGGCGATCGGACCCGCTCTTTTTACCCCAAGGTCCCCGCCATCGAGACCCGGGCGGCCCAGCACTGTGCCAAAAGGACCATTCACTGCATTGCAGCGCACTTGGTTCTCTCCTCGGCAGTGGTTGGGGCGGACCCGGGCAGCCGATCAGACCAGTATCTCGAGTTCGACACCGAGTGCGCGATACGTCTCTATGGCACGTCGATCTCGAGTGGCCAGAGGAAGCCGATGTTCAAGGGAAGCGGATGCCACGAGCGCGTCGTACACCGCGCCCCCGGCAATTCCAATTCGGGTCAATCGGTCCAGCAGATCTCCTGCCGCCTGTGCGCTGAGGAAGCGCGACTCAGGAAAGTTGCGGCTGAGAAGGTGGAAGACGGTGCCTGGCGTGCGACGAATCGGAGGGGGCAAGCGAGTAAGGACCGAGAAGGTCTCAAAAGCGGCATGTCCCGACAGCCCAAGTAGGCGATGTCCGATTGCCTTGACCGTCGCAGAGTGGTGTTCGTGGTCGGTGACAGCCAGGGCAACGGCGACGCTGGTATCAACCAAGAGGACGCGCGAGGTCACTTCTGCTCGGAATCACGAAATGACCGAACGGTGTCGTCGTTGATGTCAACTCCCGCTGCGGCGATAACGAGACGCCCGTCCTCCTCCTGCAGCTCCTCACTGGCCAGTGATTCGACCCTTAGGGCATTGCCGTCGGCCTCTACTTCTACCTCTCCGGGTACCAACCCAAGCCGGTCGCGCAATGGTTTCGGAATAACCAGTCTACCTGCCTTGTCAATGGTTGCTCGCACGCCAATAGAATACCATCATGACCTTCCCCATCGAGTCGAGCCTGGTCAGCGGTGTAAACGCACCGATGTTGGCCCCGGGGCCCTGATCGCATGAACCGCGTTGGCGCGCGATTCCCGTCGAAGCGCCAGACCGTTCCCTTTCATGGTCGAGATGACAATCGATGAACGGCTCGGCGCTGAGGCTGGGCGCCCCGATCCAGGCCAGGCTTTATCCACCCCGCTGAGACGCGGTCCCGGCATTATCCGTTGATGGGTAGCAAGAACAGAGAGCGCCGCCGCATGAAGCAGTCGAAGCGGCGCAAGCAGCAGCGGGATCGAGCGAGCTGGCAGGACGTCCATCCGGGCGCCCGGGGCTGGCGGGGTACGGCCGGTACGGACGAGATGGCCGACGATCTGATCTTGGCGGCAGCGCACGTCGGCTGCGAGAGCCTCGGGGATGGCACACAGCTGCAATCTCTTATCGACGCGCTGGCTCAGGGAATGGGCCTTGAGCGCGGTCGGGAACTGGTGGCCCGCCGGCTTGACTCGTTGCTGCAGAGCGTCATCGCGGGAGTGCTCGACTCCGGCTGGGTGCCCAATGAGATCAGTCGTATTGTCCGCCGTCGGGCCGGAGCTACGGCTGCGTTCATCATGGCGGGCCCACTCGCGGAAGTGGCGTTACGACCTCCCCGGGGTGGCGGCCCCGTGTCCGCGTCTGGGCGGGAGAGGAGCGTGCGGAAGCTCGACCCCGCATCTTCGAGCTGGAAGGCTGACCTCACGGGGGCCATCGCCGCGTTTTCCGTCCTCGAGCATCTCCCCGTCCTCCCCGATCTCGGCAGTTTCGGATCGAGGACGAGGAACGTTCGCTCGCACGAGGAGGAGCGGGTGTTCACCCGCATCCGGGGTTTGCTGTACAAGGCTGAGTCGAGCGATTTCGCCGAAGAAGCCGACGCCTTCATGGCGAAGGCGCAGGAGCTGATGACCCATTATTGCATCGATCGGACCATGGTGGATGCCGACGCCGGGGGCGATGGCCCTCTGCGGGTAGAGGCACGCCGCGTGTGGCTGGAGGATCCGTATTTACAGGCGAAGGCGCTCCTGCTGGCCAACCTGGCCAGCGCGAACCGATGCCGCGCCGTTGTCGATCCGGGACTCGGTTACTCCCTCCTGGTCGGGCATCCCGAGGACCTCGAGGCAACGGACCTGCTCTTCACGTCCTTGCTCGTGCAGGCGACACGGCGTATCACGGCTCTCGGGAACGATCCGACGTTCGGCCGGCGTTCCCGGAAGCCGTCGTACCGCCGATCGTTCTTCGTGGCCTATGCAGGGAGGATCGGGTCTCGCCTTCGTGAAGCGAACGATGCCGCGACCGCGGTGGCCGACGAAGCCTTGGGCAACCGCCTACTGCCAGTGCTGGCCCGCCAGGAGGAACAGCTCGATGCCGCCGTCGGGACTCTCTTCGGCGAGCTGGGAGAGCTGAACTTCTCGCTCACCGATATGGCGGGGTGGGTGGCCGGAACGGCGGCGGCCGACATGGCGGAGCTCGCGGTTCACGAGAAACTCCCCTTCGTGACCGCGTCCTGACGTCACGGCGTTCAGTGGATGCGGGCCGGAGGCGTTCCTAGCTCGTCGTCGTTACGCCGCGTAGGGTGCGCAGACCGCTACCGAGGCCCGAGTCGCGCAGATTGCCCGCCGACCCACCCGCACCACTGCTGAGGCTGCCGCCAGCCGACCCCTTGAAATCGGAGAGAATCTGCGCCACGTCGGACCGGCCCCTCTGCAGCGCCGCGACCGCCGTAAGCGCAGCCGATTTGGGGCCTGAGAGCAGGTTGTGGTTCGCATTCCACTGCGTCGGCGTCAAGGCGAGAACGGTGCTCGCCAGGCCGCTGGTCGCGGTGGTGGCGGTACTGATCTGGTCATTGAGATCGTTGACGAGGGGCTCCACCTCGGCCTGGTTCCTCGGGTTCTGCAGGGACTGGGCCTGGGAGGAGGCCCTGGTCAGATTCGGAATAGCGGTGATGGTGGCACGATCCGCCTCGCTGGCCAGGGTCGCCGCTGGAAGGACGAGCACGTAGACGCGGTAGTCCCTTAAGACGCTCGAGAAATCCCCTCCTGCTTGTTTGACCGAGGTGTCAGCTTGGATCTTGTCGTCCAGTTGCCGGAGGGGAGCAATGTCTGTCTTCAGGTACGACGCCAAGACGGCCTGATCCGAGCCGAGGCCGTTCGCCGCGTTGACCTCAGCGATCGCTGCGTTGAGGGCGTTGACCCGCTGAGTAACGTCCGCCTTAGCCTTGGCCTTGATGGCACCCAACGTCTGGGGGGTGGCGCTGCTGCCACTGTTGCCCGAATCGCTGATGATGCCCGTGTTGCCCGTGTTGCCCGTGGATCGGGCCCCTCCGGCCGTGCCTGCCGAAGTCCCCAGCGCGACCGCCGACGCGAGCGCAACGCTACCGAGACGTATCAGGCGCGTGCTCGCGTTCGACATGTCTGCTCCTTTCGCCAGGCCCCTCAAGGGGGAGCCCTGCCGCCCATGGTGGAGAACCCCGGTGAACAACACATTCGGCACCCATGAGGAGTTCATTAAGTGAGAACAACGTTGCAACAATTTGGGCGGCCATAGATGTCGTGACAAGGGGTTGAGCGTTGAACCAGCGATCCGAACATCTCAGCCGGTTCGGTGGCCCCCATCGCCGGCCCGGGCATGATCCCAAGGTGCCGGGATAGGGACCCGGGAGGCCCCCCACAGATTGTGTTGTTCCGGATGAACTTCGGCAGTTCCTATTCGGGAGATCTCCGACACATGTTCGGGTGATCCCGACAGGTCTTCGGGGTGATCTCCGACACCCTGGCCACCATCCTGTGTCTCTCCGTCAGAAGGGGTCCACGACCGGCTCATCGTTTGTTCGGGTCCAACGCCGGGGGTAGGTAACTGAACTGTCATTCGTTTCGAAAATCCCGAGCTCTCCTTCGTGCGTAAGTCCCTCGGAATACAGACACACGACGACCCCATTCCATCTCATCCCAAGGTTCAAAAGGAGTCAGTCCATGCAAATGGCATCGGTGACCCAGACGTCATCGGAGCAGCGCGTCACCGAGTTCGTTCTGAGCGATGACACACAGACCCCCGTTCCGTTTCTCGTCCTCGGCGCTGGCCTCGCGTTGGCCATCGCCATAATCCACCTACAGGACCAAGGTGGCCTCCTGGGCGATCAATCGCCCATGTGGTTGAAGTACGGCTACTACTTGGTCGAGATCAGCAGCACCATAAGTGCCCTGCTTATTATTCGTGGGAAGACCGTCGGCTGGCTGCTCGGACTGGCGTCGAGCATCGGGCCGATGACCGGATACATCCTGTCGCGAACCGTGGGCGTACCTGGAGACCCGGGTGACATTGGTAACTGGGGCTACCTCCTCGGCACCGTCAGTCTCATCGTCGAAGGAAGCTTTATCGTTTTGGCCGTCATCTGCCTCACTCGAATTCGGAGGGCGGGACAGCTCGATCTGCAGATCGGAGAGCGTCGATCCCGCACGAAGGCCCCGATCAGCCAGTGGAACTAATCAGGCGGACACCGCGTACGTAGGGGTGTTCGAGGCCCTCAGTGGAGTTCCGACAAGGCGGCGGTAGCTCGCCGGGCGACGCTGGCGTACCCGCGGCGTGCGGCTGCGTCGTGGGCTTGCGCCAGGAGATCGCGGGCCCGTTCGACATCGCCTGGGCCTCCCCTTGCCGAGAGCATGCGGCCCCACTGCAGGTGGTTGACGGCGGCAGCGAACTCCAGCTGACCCCTGGCGTTGAGCTCGGCTGCCCGGGCGAAGTGCGTCTCGGCCTCGTCGTAGCGGCCGAGTACCGTTTCGAGACTGCCGCAGTAATACGCCACGGAGCTGCCGGCCGTCGCCCCGATGAAGAGAACCTGGTCGTCGAAAGGCGCGAGGAGATCCAGGAGCAGCCGAGCCGGTGCCTCGGCGCGCAGTTCGGTGGCGACGTCGGCGTACGAGGCCACCGCAAAAATCCAGACGACGTCGTAGGGCAATGAGGTGAGGTCTACGGCCGCAGCTTCGAGCATCTGACGAGCCGTGTCGACGTTGCCGGCTTCCATGTGTCCTTCGGCCAGCGTCGCCCGGAACACCGGGAGGGCCGGGTTCTCGGCCGCGATCTGCTCGATCAAGGGGACGAGTTCCCCATAGCGTCCCTGTTGGCGGCGGACACCGATCATCTCGGCCCCGTAGAAGCCGAAGGCATCGGGCTGTCCGGTTTCGGTCCCGATCTCCAAGGCAGCCGTGGCGAGCTCTTCGGCCGATTCGGGATCCCCACTCAAGAGCGCGTCGGCGGCGTCGTTGAAAAGGGTGACCCACATCATCGTCGGTTGGCGGAGTCCCTCGATCACGGCGTGCATGGTTGCGAGGCACCGACGCGCCATCTCGAAGTCACCGGCTTGCACTGCGGCCAACCGGCCGTCGGCGCCGGCCCAGAACAGCAGGTCGGGGTTCCCCAGGAGCTCCGAGAGCTCCAGGGCCTCCCTGGCATCGACCATCCTCTCGTTGAGGGTGGAAGGGACCTGGAGCGGGTTGCAGACCAAGTGCAGGGTGCGGATGACGGTGTCGGGATCTCCCAACCGCCGCGCCATCGCCCTGGCGCCGTCGGCCAACTCCTGGCGCCGATCCAACGTCGTGCCTAAGGCGAGCTCGCTGCACAGGGTGGCCAGGAGGAGCGCGCGGTCGCGTCCGTCGTCATCGGGCAGGGCATCGAGCGCGGATTCGAGCACCTTGACCTTGTCGGCGTCGATCACCCCGATCGAACTGAAGAAGCCGCGGCTGTTCCCTAACGCGGCGGCCACCAGGCGGTCCGTTGCCTCGAGCTTTTGGGCTCGGCGTGCGGCGTCGAGGAACGTCTCCCGGGAACCCGGCAACCCGGCCTGGCGTTGCGCCTCGCCCAGGGCCAGACGCAGGTCACAGCCGAGCAGGGGGTCGTCCTCCGGCCCGAAGTCCGCCAGGTTCAGCGCACGGGAGAAATATCGGACGGCGTCGTCAGGAGCAAGGGCGGCCAGGGCGGCCTCGCCTGCCTGCCGGGCGTAGCCGATGGCCTTGGTCGCGTTGGCTGGTTGGCTGGCGCTCAGCCAGTGGTGGGCCAGTTCGCCCACCCGCGCCCCCGGCGACTGTCCGACCGTCGCCTCGATGGCCTCGGCCACGAGCTGATGGCCCCGGGTTCGCCGGACCTTCGATAGGCCCTGGTACAGCGTATGCTGCGTTAAGGCGTGCGAGAACGTGTAGCGCCCCGGTACGTCAGGAACCTCGCGCACGAGGGCGGCGCCGGTCGCACCGTCGAGGACGTCGAGCACCTCCTCCTGGCCCGGACCGGTCACGGCGTCGAGCAGATCGAAGTCGAAGTCACGCCCGATGACCGCTGCCATGGAAAGGACGGGACCAGCTTGTGGACCGAGCCGTCCGACGCGGGCGGAGATGACTTCTCGGACGCTGTTGGGCAGCACCATCTCGGACATTTCCCCTGCCGTCGTCCAACGGCCACGGTCATCCTGGTAGATCGCGCCTGTCTCCATGAGACTCCGCAACACCTCTCCGACGAAGAACGGGTTGCCTTCGGTCTCGAGGCACAGCGCACGGGCGAGGTCCGTCGCAGCCTCCTCGAGGTGTTGCCCGGCTGCGGCCTCCATGAATGCGAGCACGCCGGTGTCATCGAAGCCCTTCAACTCGATCCGGCTGACAGTTGTTTCGCGCTGAAAGGCACCGAGGAGATCGCGAAGCGGGTTGGAGGGCGAGAGCTCGGTGTCCCGAAAGGTCCCGACGACGAGTAGCCGTGCCGACTCGACGGTCGCCACGACATGACGCAGGAGTAGGAGGCTTTGCGTGTCCGACCATTGCAAGTCGTCGAGCACGAGCACGGTTGGTTGGAACGCAGACGCAGCCGTCAGAAGACCTGCGACCGCCCCGTAGAGGAGATAGCGCTCGGTGTCGGGATCCGTTCTCGTCGGTGCGGGAACAGCCCCCAGCCGTTGACCGAGCGCGGGAACCATTGATGTGATGTCGCCGCCGTGGATCTCGACGTGGGTTCGAAGCACCTGCTCGGGTGCGTGCGTCACGTAGTGGTGCAGCGCCTGGGCGAAGGGTGCGTATGGCGCCCTGACGTCTTCCTGGCAACGTCCCAGGAGGACGCAGGCGCCCTCCTGGGACGCCCTCCGGGCGGCCTCGGCGACCAGCGTCGTCTTCCCGACACCCGCGTCACCTGACACGAGGACCACGGCGCGCCCTTCTCCCGCTGCTGCTCGCTTGAACGCGTCGGTCAGAAGTGCCGCCTCGGTCTCGCGGGCCACGACTCCGGTGAGCGGCACGTGCGTCAAGCGTGCCGGGAGCGGCACGCCGTTCTCGTCCGCAACTTCAGCGAGTGGCTCCCAGCGGACGTCGAGGGCCGACACTGGTTCCGGGAGGCCCTTCAACTCGAGCGCACCCAGCCGCTCGAAGAGGTAGGGGCTGCGCCGTCCGCCCATCACTCGGACGGCCTCCGTGGCCAGGATCTGGCCGGCATCGGCGTGGGCGCAGAGCCGAGCCGCCTCTATCACCGGGTCGCCGTAATAGTCACCGGACTCCATCGTGGTCTCTCCGCCGCTGAGTCCTATGCGCAGCCCCAGCTGGTGGCGGGCGCCGACGTTGTCACGGTGGACGGCCTGCTGCATCGCCACCGCGCAAGACAGGGCGGCAGAGGTGCTGCGGAACACGACCATGACCCCGTCGCCGAGGCCCTTCACTTCTTCCCCTCCGGAGTCGGCAATGGCTCGACGGAGCACCGAGAAGTGGGCCCGGAGAAGCTCGTCGGCGGCGTCCGGACTGATGGCGTAGCTGATCTCGGTCGAACCGACCAGATCAGTGAATAGGACCGTGATGGTCTCGGTGACCGCCAAGGCTCCCCTCCTCTGGTTCCGCCCTGCTTGCGCCAGGGTAGACGGTCCGCAACCGGAGATGCGCCGAAAGGGGAGCGGATTCGGACTCAGCGTCTTGAGTGCCATCCGGTGTCTTCTTCACCTGGCCCCGGACCGGGATCCTGGTCCGGATGCCTCGGATTGACATCCAGTCGTTGTCGCAACCTTCGGGATCCTGATGGCGCTTGACGTCTGGTGGCGACGCGGGCGCCACATTCCTTCGTCGAGCGGTCCATGACGACCCGGCGCTCCGAGAGAACCAGGTCGACCCGCCGCCCAACCGATACCGCCCACCACCCGTGAGAGGGTGGGTCTACCGTCCGTGTGGATGAGGGCTGGTACAGCGCACTGAGTTGCTGCATTTGTTACAGCTACTCGGGCACGCTGCCCATGTGAACAGACCATGGATCGGCAGCCACGGTGGTGGGACCGGAGCCGGTCCCTTCGAATGGCATGTGGCACCCAAACACCGTGCAGTCGCAGGTGTCTTCCTAGATTGCCCCGGGAGGGTGATGCGATCTCAGCATGCTGACCCGAGGCGCGTTACCTCGGTAGGCGCAAATCCAAGCCGGTACCGCACTTGGGATCCAGATCGCCTGTCCGGCGATCTTCGGATCGCAGCCTGCGTCAACTCACCTGACGGTCGCGGTTCTCCCAGTATCTGCGCCGCAGCTCGCGCTTGAGAGGCTTGAAGGCCCCCGAGAGCGGGAGCGGACCATCTTGAAATTCTATGGACCTCGGGATCTTGAATCCCGCAAGGGAAATGCGGGCGTGATCGATCAGCTCCTCGGCTGTGGCCTTCCCGTTCTTTCTGAGCACGACGATCGCGTGCACGCTCTCCCCCCAGGCGTCGCTTGGGATTCCGATGACCGCGACTTCTTGTACGGCAGGATGAGAGGCTAAGGCGTTCTCCACCTCGGTGGAATAGACGTTCTCTCCGCCCGTCACGATCATGTCTTTCAGCCGATCGGTGAGATGCAAGAGGTTCCTTTCATCGAAGAAACCCATATCGCCGGTGCGATACCAATCATCGCGAATCGCGGCCTTGGACTCTTCCGGCCTCCTCCAGTATTCGCGCATGAAGTTCCCCCCGCGTGCGCACACCTCCCCCACCTGTCCCTGAGGGAGGGATTTGCCGACCGTATCGGTGATGCACATATCGATTCCAAACAAGGGCCTGCCGGCCGTTGTGAGAGCCGTGCCGCCACTTCGGTGGTCTTCGGGGCTGAGGAACGTCAGCACGGATGCCGCTTCGGTCATTCCATAGCCCTGTAGGAAGTCGGTGTCCGGCAGCATCTCCAGCCATCGGGTGATGAGCGCCTCCGATATTGGAGCCGCTCCGTAGACCAGTTGACGCACTGACCGCAGACGCTCTGGCGAGAAACCCTCGACCCGCTCGAGCATCGACAACATGATCGGGACCACCATTGTGGTGTCGATCTCCTGCTCCTCGATCACGCTCAGTACGAGCTCCGCGTCGAACAACGGGATCGTCACCGAGGTAGCCCCGCTCGCGGGAATTCCGAGGATGCCGGCGACGACGGCTGCGTGGAACATCGGCGACTGGAAGAGAAAGCGCCGTTCCTCACGTAGCCCTATCGCGGAGAGTACGTGGTACACGTTGAGAACCTCGGCGCGCTGTTGGAGCAGGACACCCTTGGGGAAGCCGGTGGTCCCTCCCGTGTACATCAGAATGGCGGCGTCCTCCTCATCCGGCTCGGGCGGCATGGTCGGGCGGCCGACCGCCACCAGGTCTTCGTAACCGAGAACACCTCCATCTGAGTCTCCGTCGATCATGACCACAGTGTCGACCATTGCACCCTCGTGTCTGGCTCGGTCGAGCAGAGGGGAAAACGATGCGTCGGTGAACACCACTTTGGAACCAGAGTCGTTGAGCACATATGCCAGCTCTGAGGGCGCGAAACGGATGTTCAAGGGATTGATGATGCCGGCCCCGAACATCGCGGCGTGGTACAACTCGATGTACTCGTGGCTGTTGGCGGCCAGCACCGCAAAACGGTCGCCTGGCTCTAAGCCGAGTACGTCCCGCATGGAATTGGTCAGGCGCGTGAGCCGGTCCATGTGATTCTCGAACGTGCCTCGATAGCGAATGCCTGTGCTCGTCACATCGACGAAGGCGACCTTGTCTGCGAGCTGTTCGGCACGTTGCAGTAAGAGTCTGGGGTACACGAGCTCCTTCATGCGGAGGCAGGTGTCAGGGCGTATGTCTCGGGCCCCATCGGGACCACCGATCTGCTCCCGAGAGTGGGAGGACTGTCGCTCGAGGTGAGCTGACAGCCAGCATGCTCTACGAGTTGCAACAAACGCAGCAACAGGGAGATTGCGGGTCAGGTTGCGGGACCATACGACGCTGGAGCGCGGGAGAAGGAAGCTCTTCTGTCCTCGTTCCGAAAGGCGATCGAGTCGCCACGGCTAGGGGTCACGTGATCTCAGTGGTCAATCTCCAACAGATTCCCTCAACGAGCCTCATGTTCGAGTCCCCTCGGAAATGCCTGGGACGGCAGCTGCAGCGCAAGAGTCGCTGCCAGAAAAAGCGACCGTTGCGGCCTCCGAGTCGTTCGCGGCTGGATCCGACGGTGCCTCGGCGGAACTCGAGGGCAGGTAGGCGAGCACGATCAGGATGCCGCCCAGGGCAACGATTGCTCCGACTGAGAATGAGACCCCCAATCCACCCATGAACGCCGTACGGGCGACGTCAGCCAGCAAGTCGCCCGTGGGACCACCCACAGCATGGGCCACATCGAGGGCGCCTCCGAGCGAACCCAGGATGGTATGGGTCACCGAGGTTGCCAAGTGCCGGCCTTCCAGCGCAGCCGTCATGTGATTCTCGTATCGGGTCGAGGCCACACTGCCGATGACCGCCACCCCGAGTGCACCGCCGACCTGGAGTGCCACAGCGTTGGTCGCTGACCCCATGCCGGAGTCGGCTTGAGGGACCGAACCCATCACGGAATTTGTCGCTGTCGGGAGCAAGAGCCCGGCCCCTAGACCGATCAGCAAAAGCCCGGGCAAGACGTCCCCATAGGTCGTCGCGAGAGAGGAGGCTGCAGAGATCTGCCACAGACCGCCCGCAATCGCCGCCAGGGCGGCGGCGACGGTGAACTTGACCCCGATGGAGCGGGCGATGAATGGGGACAACAGAGCGCTCACCACGAGCGTCGCGGCCATCGGCAAGATGCGCAGTCCGGCTTGGAAAGGTGAGTTGCCGAGGTCGAACTGGAGAAACTGTGTCTGCAAGAATAGAGCCCCAAGGAGACCGAAGACCCCGAGACACTCGGCCGCCGCCGCTATCGAGAATCTCCGATCGCGAAAGAACGCCAGTTTGAGCATCGGATGGGTACATCGGGCTTCCCATGCCACGAACGAGCCGAGCACGATGAAGCTGGCCGATCCGACAACCAGCACACGGGGAGAGGTCCAACCCTGGGTCGGACCTTCGATGATGGACCACAGCAGGAGGCCCAAACCGAGTATCGAGAGGATGGCGCCGCCCGGATCGGGACGGTCGGCAGCGGGATTCTTCGAGTCCGGCACAAACAGCACCGCTCCCACGAACGCCGCGATGACGATGGGGACGTTGACGAGGAAGATGGAACCCCACCAGAACCGGGCCAGCAACAGGCCTCCGGCGATGGGGCCGATGGCGATGCCGAGGCCGATGGTCCCGCCCCAAGCGCCGATGGCCTTTGCCCTTTCCTTGGGATCACGGAACACATCATTGATGATGGAGAGCGACGAGGGAATGGTGAGAGCTGCACCGGCTCCCATGACGGCACGAAAGGCAATTAGCGGGTCGACCGAACCCGACCGGGCGGCGCCGATCGATCCCGCGGCGAAGACTGCCAGCCCAATGAGGAAGAACCGCTTGCGACCAAACCGATCGGCCAAGCTGCCACCGACGAGCAACAATCCTGCGAAGACCATGGCATAGGAGTCGACGATCCATTGGAGCTGACTCGACGTCGCACGGAGGTCTCGTACGAGGGTGGGCAGTGCGACATTGAGGATGGTGTTGTCCAAGTTGATGATAAGGGCAGCGGCACAGAGCACGACCAACGCACCCCAGCGTTGCGGGTCTTGCTCATGGACCACCGGTGCATCAGCCGGCAGAAGCGTCAGACTCATCGGTCCCTCGAACTCACAGGGCGATCTCCTTGCCTGAGGCGATTGTTACGAAGCTGAATGTTCTATATCCACCGGGGGAAGGCTCTGCACGGCGGCCTTGGGGATATTCAGTTGGATGCGTCCCTCGAGCCCGGTCACGGCTCCGATCGGGATAGCCACCTCCTTACGACCCCAGAGGTGGCCCTCCTGGAGGAGGACATGGGTCACACCATGGGTCCGACGTTGGATAACGAGGCCTTTGACCACCCCAATCTCGCCATCCGTGGCATGAACGCGATCACCTCGGTGCACCGCCACCTCCCCCAAGGGAAGTGCGTCATAAGTGACAGCCTGTGCCGTATTCTCGGCAGCGGTCACGGCTGCCAAGCCCAGACCGTAGTACGGCAACGTACGTGTCTCTTGGGATCCGTAGGTCGCGTAGCCGACGCTTCCGGGCATGAACCGAATTTCTTCGGCAACTGGAAGGTCCTCGAAAGCGGCCAAGTCGCACTTCAGCGAGACTCCGTTTCCGGCGTCACTAACAAGATCCAGGGGAACGAGACGGCCCAGTCCCTGCCGGTGCGTCGCTTCGACCACGATATGGGTTACGTCCTGAGAGACGGGATCGATAACCATGCACCGCACCTGACCGCACTTGCCATCACTACAGCGCGCGTCGTCGCCGATCTCGATGGCCCGGTCATTGCTGGGCGATCCTCCTGCATCTCGGTCCTCAGACTTGTGATCCCGCGCCTTGCGAGAGTCCTTGCCGGCCGCCCGCTTGTCAGACATCTTCACTCAGTTCTCAGTTCAAACTTCCGTGTCGCCGCACCGGAACGCATCAATCACGTAGCTGACATCCCTACTACTGGCGGAGCTGGGACATCGATTCCGGTGATGCCCGCTCAGATGAACGGGTTGGTGCGATGGCGGTGCCTCACCGGCATCGCTGCGTGTCGTGGTCAGGGAATACGGGTGAGCACGACCTTGAGAGCCCCAGTCTCTTCGGCCCGCGAGAAAACGTCGTAGGCCGTCATGAACTCATCAAATGTGAAGTGATGGGTGACAAATCGCCCCGCTTCCAGTTGACCCGCCGCCATGAGACGGCTCAGCATCGGCGTGGAGTAGGTGTCAACGAGACCCGTCGTGATCGTCACATCCTGAGTCCAAAGGGTCTCGAGGTGCAGGACCGCCGGAGCGCCGTGGACGCCGATGTTGGCGACGTGCCCACCAGGGCGGATCAACTCGGTGGCCAACTCAAACGTCTGGGCCGTTCCGACAGCCTCTATGGCCACATCGGCGCCGAGGCCGCCGGTCAGGCTCCGGACGATCGCCACGGGGTCCTCATGTGTGTTGTTCACGATGACGTCGGCTCCGAACTGCTTGGCCGCTTCCAGCCTGGAGTCCGCGAGGTCGATGGCAACGACGTGACTCGGGCTGAACAGTTGGGATCCGACGATGGCCGAGAGACCTATGGGACCAGCGCCCACGACGGCGACCACGTCGCCGGGCGAGACTCGGCCGTTGAGCACACCGACTTCGTAGGCCGTCGGAAGGATGTCGGCGAGGATGAGGAACTCCTCATCGCTCGTTCCGGCAGGGACCGGGTAGGTTGAGGTGTCCGCGAACGGGATGCGCACCTTTTCCGCTTGCGTCCCGTCGATCGTGTGGCCCAGGACCCAGCCGCCACCATGGATGCACTGACCGAAGCGACCCTCACGGCAGAATCGGCACCCCCCACAGGCCGAAATGCACGACACGAGGATGCGATCACCGGGCTTGAGATTGCGCACCGATGAGCCGATCTGTTCGACGACGGCAATGGCCTCGTGGCCGAGTATCCGCCCCGTTTCCACCTCTGGTAGGTGACCCTTCAGGATGTGAAGGTCACTCCCACAGATGGTCGTGGTCTCGACCGAGGCGATGACATCGGTGGGATCGATCAGCTCGGGATCGGGTACCTCGTCCCAACTTGCGTCGTTGGGACCGCGGTAGACAAGTGCTTTCATGGCGGGACTTTCCTATTAGTGAGAGGACTCGAGGCGTGGAGCGATATACCGAGGGAGGGTCGACTCTCCCTCGGTATCTCAGAGAGTCGGCACCGGGAGTGTGGTGGCCGGTGCCCGTCGATGCCCGGCACGGTCGGCAATCTTGCTGAAGTGTCTGTGCCACCAGGCGGCGTTGAGCGCATAACGGTCCAGCCCGAGGTACCCGGCATTGCGCCAGGCCAAGATGAGGGGCACTTCGAGGATCATGTATGCCGGGTTGACGCCGGCCGATCCGGTGAACATGTAGGTCATGTTGAGCGTCAACCCAGCCAGAGCGGCCAGACCGGTGAACAGCCCGAGCACGAGCGCGATGCCGATAGCCAGCTCGCCCAGTGCGATGAGCTTGGCGATCCACGACGCGTTGGGTATGACGAAGTTGTGCAGGAAGGCGGCCCACCAGCCGTAGCTGGCTCCGCTCTTGCCCGTGGCGGACCCGAGGACGCCGGCGGTGGCGAAGCCCTTGACTCCGGCACCACCCCCGAACCAGAAGGCTGCCTTCTCGCTGCCCCAGATCTTCTGGTAGCCGGCATTGAGCCACCAGTACCCGAGCACGAGTCGTACGGCGAGCCAGATCACACTGGCGGCTCGGGACCGGAAGAGCCAGTCGGCCGATCGCAGATTGTGCTCATGTCCCGGCACGTTGCCGTCGAACGACGAGTTGTGATGCGTCTCCTTGTCAACATCGACGTCGGTGGACGCGGAGGGAGGTGTCAGGACGTAAGTCTCGGGTCCCACGGGGACCACCGATCTCCTCCCGGGAGCGGGAGGACTTTGCTCAAGGTGAGCTAACAGCCAGGATGCTCTGCAAGCTGCAACAAACGCAGCAACAAGGAGAATGCAGGTCATGACCCTCGAGTGGCGGCGACGAAACGACGCGTGAGGGCGCGGGCGGGGGAAACCCTTCAGTCCACGTTGCGAAACGTGAGCGAGTAGCCACGCCCGGGGCGGTTGACCAGGTCAGCGGGTATTTCCAACCGGGCGAGGATCTTTCTCACCCTCGAGACGTAATTGCGGACTTCTTCTGGGAACAGTGCCGAGTCGGACCAGGCATATCCCATGATCTGCGATGGGGTGTAGAAGCGGTGAGGGTGATCGAGGAGGAACTGGAGCAGCTCGAACTCTCGATTCGTGAGAACGACCTCCTGTCCCTTGTGGCGTAGGACGCGACCGTCGGGATCGAGCCAGAGCCCCTGAAGTTGCCAGATCCGCTGATACCAGAGATCAAGGCGTACGTAGTACCCCTCCATCTGAGTCTCGATGAAGGTGACATCGACGTCTGCCGCCTTCTGGGCCACCGGGTGGAGCTTGGGCAACTCTCGCTTGACTCGTTCCAAGAGACCCAGTTTGAAGCGGATCAGATCGTCGTAGATGCTCATCCAATGGCGGGCATCCTCCCAATGGTCAGTCTCGATGTCCTCTCCCTCGAGCGGGCCCTGGGCCGGCACCTTTGGGTGGTCGAGCTCCACGGTTATCACTATACGGACCTTGTGGAATGCGTCTGTTGCTGAACTTCTTACGCCGCCCGGTGTAGGACTGGTTCATGAAATCGGGAGAAGCGCATCCGGATCGGCCCGACATTGTCGCGGCGACGAGGGGCGGGGACGACTCTCTGGGCATGGAGGACGAGACGGACCCCGCCAATGCCTCCTTGGACCAAGCGCTTTTCTGGAGGGGAATCTACACCGAGATCCTCGAAATGGAGGAGTCGGTCCTCGCTCGCATTCGCCAGCTCATGGTGAAGCAATCCCCGCAGGCACAACGAGAAGTGGAACTGACGAATGTCCCGGTAGTGGTGGCCCAAGTTGAGCGATTCCGAGCCCGGCGGGGGATCTGGGCGTCCCGGGTGGTCGCCCACGAATCGAAGAGTCCGACGTCGTGACGGCTATACCCCAGCCCGAGGGAGAATCCGCTCCCGGGCAGTCCCCGACTGAGCTCCGTGAAGTCGGAACATCAGCGGGGCCTCAGAGCACGCGGACGCGGATCTCCGCCGCTTGGCTCGGGATGGTCGCGGCGGCCTCGGTCCTGGTGCTGTTGCTGATTTTCATCCTTCAGAACACGAGATCGGTGAAGGTCACGTATTTCACCGCCAGCGGCACCATCCCGGTCGGCGTCGCCCTCCTTTTTGCCGCGATGGGTGGTTTGTTGCTTGCTGGTTTGGTGGCCTCGCTCCGCATTTGGCAACTTCATCACCGACTCGCTCAAGGGGGGAAGGAGGCCTGAGCGGCCATTCCTCCATGCGGCTTCTCGGTCCCGACCGGCACCCGATGGGTGGCGCCGGAACCACGCGGGGATGGATCTCTGTCAAACGTGCGAACTGATCTCACGCAGAGGATTCGAAGCCAGTCTGCAAAAGTCGTGAACTCATCAGCAAAGCAATGACGACGGTTCTCGGCAGCGCTCACGCACCCATTGCCGAACCCACAACTCGAAGGTGGTTCGCGCTCGGCGCTTTGGCGCTCGCGGTCTTGGCGGTAGGGGTGGACGGTACCGTGCTCAGTGTTGCCTTGCCGACGCTGTCCAAGGCGCTGCATGCGTCGGAGTCCGACCTCCAGTGGTTCTCGTCGGGATACTTCCTCGTGCTGGCTGCGGCGATGCTCCCGGCCGGCTTTCTGGGCGACCGTTATGGCCGCAAGAAGGTCCTCCTCGTCTCCTTGGCCCTCTTCGGGGTGGGATCCGCGGGATGTGCGTATTCGAGATCAGTGGGCGAGTTCATGGCCGCCCGCGTGCTCGTTGGTCTGGCCGGCGCCGGGCTGATTGTCATGGCGTTCTCCGTCCTTACTGTGCTGTTCAGCAAGGGGGAGCGACCCAAAGCCGTGGGAATCATGGCGGCGGCCACCTTTGTGGCCTTCCCGATCGGCCCTATCCTTGGTGGTTGGCTGTTGACCAATTACTGGTGGGGCTGGGTGTTCCTGATCAATGTGCCCGTGGTTGTGGTGGCCTTGGTCGCCGTGGCCGCCCTCGTGCCAGAATCCCTCGCCTCGCCGCGGCCTGGCATGGACCTCGTCGGGGTAGCGGCTTCTGCCGCCGGGCTGGTGATCCTGACCTACGGGCTGATTGAGGCCGGCCAGTACGGCTGGGACAATGTCGATGCAGTGGCCATGATGGTCGGCGGAGTGGCGCTGCTGGTCGGCTTCTTTGCCTGGGAGCGCAGGTTGACCCGCCAACCCGGCGGTCAGCCGTTGATCGATCTGGCGCTCTTCTCCTCGGCGTCGTTCACGTGGGGGGTGATCCTCTCCATGTTCCCGATCGTCGCCATGCTCGGCGTCCTGTTCACCATGCCGCAGTACTTCCAGGGTGTGCTCGGGACGACTGCCATGGGATCGGGGCTCAGGCTGCTGCCCCTGGTCGCCGGACTCGTGGTCGGAGCTGTTCCTGCGGCCCGGGTTGTGCGCCTGGTGGGCGCCAAGGTCGCTGTGGCCGCCGGCTTCGTCCTCCTCGTGATCGGGCTCTTCCTCGGATCCATGATGACGGTCGATTCGAGCGGCCTCTTCGTGGCGGGATGGATGGCCGTCGCCGGGCTCGGGGTCGGAATCGCCATGGCCACCACCATGTCCGCCGCCCTCGTTGAACTGTCGGAGGAAAAGAGCGGTGTCGGCTCGGGGGTAATGCAGGCCGTCAACAAGACGGGGGCTCCGCTCGGCATCGCGATTCTCGGCAGCGTCCTCAGCGCCGGTTATCTGGCCCGGCTCAACCTTGTGGGCCTGCCGCCTGCCGCGAGGGCGGCCATCCGCCAAAGCGTCTTCGGCGGCGTGGCGGTCGCCCGCAAGCTCCACTCGCCCACACTCCTGACGGCGGTGCAGCGAGCCTTCGTGTACGGGATGGACCTGGCACTTCTGGTCTCAGCCGGCGTCGCCCTGACCGGCGTTGTCCTCACCGTTCTCTTCCTGCCGCAGACGAATGCCTCGAGGAAGCCACTGACACCGGGAGTGGACACCGAAGGCGAAGGATTCGGTGTCCGACCAGTGACTACCGGCCGGGCTGCGTGAGACTCGTGGCAGCGACAACCGTGAGGCGAGCCCTACGTGCCCCTGGTGGCTCTGGCTCAATCTGATCGATTCGTACTCCTCAGTCCGCTTCCCGCCCATTGTCACGGCTGCTCTACGAACTGGTGGGTCATGCCCCCGGATCATGAGAGGGACAATCGCCCCCGTTCGTTTTATCGGACGCCGAAGCGAGCAACCCGGAGTCCTCCGGCGCGATGACTCGCAGTGATCGAGGCCAGAGTGCTCGAGCTGTAGCGGAGCCGCTCCATCGCCCACGAGTTGCGTCGTCAGCCGGCCAGGAGAGGCGTGAAGTCCAGCGATCTCAGGATCGGGTCCGACCGCGGCGGATGAGGCTGGGTCGGGGTTCGATGACGACTGGCGGCCGGTCGTAGGTGAATGGCTTGCCGCCGCCGGGGCGGCGCTGGGGTGGGCGCCGAGGTTCGACCACACCCGATCGCAAGTGACGGCGCTGACCCGACCACGGCGCCGGAGGTACCGTCAGGCGATCGGCGAGCCTGTAGGCCACGGTCTCATAGTTGACGCGCCAGCCGCGAAAGTCGACCCACGCGTCCTCTGCGCTTCGCTCGGTGGGAAATCCAACGCTGACGAGCATGGTCACCGCCCCCTCGAATTCAGCGAACGTCAAGTTGATGGGGCCCTCGGGGTTCGGGTCGGGGTCCACCTCCCAGCCGAGCATGGTCGCGATCCGGTTGAGCAACGTGAACCCCATGCGCAGACACAGACGGGCCTGGGAAGGAGCCCGGCTGGGTGCGAGCGCCAGATGCATGGCGGCGGCGTCGAGTACGGCGATGAGCCCAAGCAGCCACGAGTACCACGACTCAGGTGAACGGAAGAGAAGCAGCACCGGGTACGTGGTATGGCTTTCGGCCACATCGGCTGCCCACTCTTCCCAAGCGGCATAGAGGCTCGGAAGAGTGTCGGTGATCTCGACCA
Organism: uncultured Acidimicrobiaceae bacterium; assembly: GCA_963826835.1. Lineage (GTDB taxonomy): Bacteria > Actinomycetota > Acidimicrobiia > Acidimicrobiales > RAAP-2 > Bog-473. Next base: position 37,990 of record CAWGYK010000009.1, on the reverse strand, counting down.
GCTGGTGTCGGGCCAGGAGCTCGGGACCCCACGCCGGGACACCGGCCCGACTCTCGAGCAGGGAGACGAGGCTCTCGCGGCGGTTGAACGAGCTGTAGAGGGCCGGCAGGTAGGCGATCTGCAAGGCGACGATCACGACCCAGATGGCGCCGACGGAGATGTCCACGCCCGTGTCGGCCGCGCCGCCGCTGTGGACGGCCCCGACCGTGAAGAGCGCTGTGAGGGCCTGTAACAACCCATCGGCGAACGACGCGCCTGCGCCGACGAGAATGAGTCCGAATCCGAGCACCAGGCAAGCAGCCCAGAACAGCAGCTGTACCACGAGGGCGACGGGGCCCGTGGGCGCCAAGATGGCGTCCTGTCGCTCGTACGTCTTCGCCAGGTGGGACACGAGAACGAAGAACATCCGAACGCAGCGGTTCACCAGGAGGCTCGTCCGCTCGATACCCGATGGGCGTCGCGGTAGCACCATGGTCAAGACGACGTCGGCCACGGTCATCACCACCACGACCACGCCCACGATCGTCGCGACGACGTTCACCGTCCCGCCACGCGGTCATCGAAGAGAGGCACGGACTCGAGCGTATCCAGCGCCAGCCGCGTGAGCTTCGGCCCGCCCGACCTTCCTCCCAGGAGCAAAAGGAGGGGACCACATGCTCGACGTCGAATGCCCGATAGCCTTCCGCTCGCCATGGCGGGGCGCAAGCACGAGATGATCGAATCCAGCGACGGTGTGCGGATCGCCCTGCACGATCTGGGCGGACCGGGCAGCGGCGCTCCCGGGCCGGTGCTGCTCTTCTCGCATGCCACTGGCTTTCACGGCCGGGTCTGGGAGCCGATGGCGTCGTTGCTCTGCGATCAGTTCCACTGCGTTTCGCTCGACCTGCGAGGCCACGGGATGGCCGTGCTACCGCCGGGGGCCGGGTTGGCGTGGTCGGGGATGGCCGACGACGTCGTCGCGGCTCTGAGCAGCAACCGCTTCCCGGTGGGACCGGTTCACGGCATCGGCCACTCCATGGGTGGTGCGGCACTTGTGTTGGCCGCGGCACGGCGACCCGACGCCTTTCGGTCGCTGTGGCTCTACGAGCCGGTCATCTTCCCCCCGGAGGGCTCGCCGTTGACGGATGGCGACAACCCCATGTCTGAAGCGGCGGCCCGGCGTCGCGACCGCTTCGACTCGCTGGACCAGGCATATGAGAATTATCGATCAAAGGCGCCCCTCGACCAGTTGCATCCTGATGCCCTCAGGGCCTACGTAGACGGCGGCTTCTCGCCCGCGCCGCACGGCTCCGTCACATTGCGGTGCCGGCCGTCCACGGAGGCCGAGGTCTTTCGTCAGGCGGCAGCGAGCGGTGCGTGGGGCACCGTCACCAAAATCGAGATGCCGGTCGCTGTTGTGGCCGGGCGTCCGGATGGCAGCGGGCCCGGAGCCTTCGCATCCACCGTCGCCGATGCCCTCCCACGGGGCAACCTCGTCGTGCGGCCCGACCTCGGCCACTTCGGTCCCCTCGAGGACCCCGCGGCGATGGCCGAAGACGTGGCGGACTGGGTCCGAGCGCACAACTAATCGAGGCGCTGCTCCCGCGTCCATACCAACGGCAGACGGTCCAACTCGAGCACCGTCAATCGACGATCACGACGTTGCGACCCATCGTCGCACGCGACTCCATGGCGCCGACGATCTCGGGTAGCGCGGAAAATGAGGAAGTCGAGCCGGCAATGGGGCGAATTGTGCCGGCCGCAATCATTCTCAGAAGGTCGTCGTGGAGTCGCACGCCGTCGGCGTGCGACGGGAAGTTCAATCCGGTCGCGCGCTTGAATTCGAGCGAATCCTCGGTGTACGTGTGGCAGACGCCTACCAGCGAGAAGTTGCCGAACAGGACCGGTCGCGGCACGATGCCTTCGTCTTCGGCCTCGATTCCCGACGCGAAGCCGACGAGCAGATGGCGGCCTCCGAATGCCATGCACCGGAACGTCTCGACCGTCGTCGCTCCACCGACGGTATCGAAGGCCACGTTGACACCCCGCCCCCCGGTGGCCTCGAGGACGCTCGCGACGAAGTCGTCCTTCCGATAGTCAATGGCGACGTCGGCGCCGAGTTCGGTGACGAACCTGAGCTTCTCGGGACCTCCTGCGGTGGCGATCACTCGGGCACCGCGGGCGCGAGCGAGTTGGACGGCGGCCGATCCCGCACCCCCGGCTGCGGCGTGTATGAGCACGGTGTCGTCGGCCGAAAGATGGGCACGTTCGTGAAGGGCGAGAGAGGCGACATGGAACGGCATGTAGACCGACGCGGCAGTTGCGGTCTCCATGTCATCGGGCATGGCAAAGGTCATCGCGACAGGTGCAACCGCTACCTCCGCGTATCCGCCGAAGGCACCGGAGGGAATCGCGCAGACCCGCGTTCCGATGAGCGTTCCATCCCCGTCACCGGCCGCACGCACGCGGCCGAGCACCTCCATCCCGGGGATGTACGGCGGTTCGACCGGCACCGTCCGGTATCGGCCTTGGATTCCGTCGATGTCGTTGAAATTGATCGTGATCGCCTCCACGGCGATCTGGACCTCGCCCGGGCCGGGCTCAGGTGCATCGACCTCGTCCATTCGAAGCACGTCGGTCGGTGCACCGAATTCGTGAACCCGCCACGCTCTCATCTTGCGCCTCCTCTCGATTGCTCATGCAACGGTGCATGTTCCTGCGATCAACACGACAATGCATAACATCGCAGCCGGGCGGGGGTCGGGGCTCCTCGCTCTTCCCTCGCGCCCGATGCATCTCCTCGACCTGGATCGGGCGCCGGGAAGGTCCGACACCCGACCATCCCTGTTGCTCTTCCGACCGCTAGAGCGCGTCGTGGCGCCGAAGCCACCGCGTGGCGACCCAACCCCAGATCGGGGGCAGGTGGGCGGTGCTGGAGCGTGGCTTTGGGAACGTGCGGGAGCCGGATGCGGTTGTGCGCCGCCGGTGGTGCCGCGTCGATGAGTGGGAGAAAGTCGTCACCCGTCGCCATGGCGTCCGATTCTGACCTCTGCCGCAGCACGAGCGGTGGCACGCTCGCCGGCGAACGGACGTCGCGAGCGGCGACGGTAGGTTTCGGTCCGCTCTTTACCCGCCAAGAGAGTCCCGCTTGACCTGATTTCGGCGCCTTCACGGGAGCCGGGTACGCACTGCATCGGCGCGTCACCATCCACGGCCGCGGTGATGCCGGGTGAAACCATGGTTCGATGAAACGGAGCCTGCCCCCTGCATCCGGAGCACGCCCGGTGCGTCGCCGCCTGGCCGCACTCTTGACCTTCGGCGTCGCGTCGGCCGCGCTCCTCGGCGGGACTGTCGTCCTTGCCGCACCGGCGGCGACGGCGGCCACGTCGGGGTGGTACGTCGCCACCGTCCCGGGGACGGGCGCAGACGACGTCCCGCTGGGCTCAACCTGCGCGAATGCACTCCAGTGTTGGGTCGTCGGCATCTCGTTGACCAACCTCGGCGGGCCCGGGCCCTCTTCCGCGAAGCCACTCATTGAGTCGTGGAACGGCACCACGTGGACGCTCGTCACACCCTCACTGCCGCCGGGAGACGGCGGGGGGTTCTTCGGCGCCACATGCGTCAACGGGTCCGATTGCTGGGCCGTGGGCGCGGTCGTGGCGGGCGGCAACGGGAACCCGACCGGCACCCTCACCGAGCATTGGGACGGCTCGGCGTGGTCGGCCGTCCCGAGCCCCACTCCGAGTGGTCCAGGCGTGGCGGGTGCGATTCTGAGCGATGTGAGCTGTGCCTCCGCCTCGAGCTGCTTCGCGGTGGGCTACGCAACGGACGCGAACGGGAAGAACCTCACCGACGTCACCGAGCAGTGGAACGGGTCCACCTGGAACATCGTCCCGGGAGCGGCTACCGGACAGGCCTTTGACCAGCTGATCGGGGTCCAGTGTCTCTCTTCCGGCAACTGCTGGGCGGTCGGGAACGCCGGGCCGGCGCAGCAGATGTCCGACTTCCTCCCCGTCTTCCCCGGCGCCCTCGGCGACCAGGGCCTGATCGAGCACTGGGACGGATCGGCCTGGTCGATCGTGGCGAGCGTGACCGAACCGGCACCCAACGGCGGCTATCTCAGTGGCCTCGAATGCGTCGGCGCGGGCGACTGCTGGGCGTCGGGGTCGATGACCGACGACAGCGGGACGGCGTCGGGGATTCTCATGGAGCACTGGGACGGCGCGACGTGGACCGACGCGTCGGCGTCGGTACCCGGCTCGACGTCGCCGGGCATGCTGGCCGGGATCTCCTGTGTCAGCGTCACGCAGTGCTGGGCCGCCGGCTCCACGGGATCGTTCAACAATGGCGGGAACGGCCCACAACTGCAGAGCGTGGTGGAGTACTGGAACGGCTCGTCGTGGTCGGTGCAACCGAGCCCCCAGGTCACTGCGCTGAGCTTCCTCAATTCGGTGAGCTGCCTGTTCAACGTCGGATGCGTGGCCGCTGGCAGCACGTTGACCACCCCCGGCAACGGTGACCCCGGGCTCCGATCGCTCGTCGAGCAGATGACGTTCCCCCCGGCGTCGAGCCAGGGCACCGTGCTCGCGGCGCGCGACGGGGGCGTGTTCACGTACGGGAATGCGTCCTTCGCCGGCTCAATGGGCGGGCAACAGCTGAACGCGCCGGTCGTCGGCGTGGCCACGACTCCGGACGGCCAGGGCTACTGGCTGGTGGGTTCTGACGGTGGTGTGTTCGCGTTCGGTGACGCGTCGTTCGACGGCTCCACGGGTGGCCAACACCTCAACGAGCCGATCGTGGGGATCGCGCCGACCAGGGATGGCAAGGGCTACTGGCTCGTTGCCAGCGACGGGGGAGTGTTCGCGTTCGGCGACGCCGGCTTCCACGGTTCCATGGGTGCCCAGCACCTGAACGCGCCGGTCGTCGGCATGGCCGCGTCTGATCACGGTGGGTACTACCTCGTGGCGTCCGACGGCGGCGTGTTCAGCTTCGGGGGCGCTTCGTTCTACGGCTCCGCCGGTGGGACGCCGCTCAACGCCCCCGTCACGGGCATGGCGGCCACGCCGGACGGACAGGGCTACTGGATCGTCGGCTCCGACGGTGGGGTGTTCTCCTACGGCGACGCCGCGTACCTCGGTTCGGTGCCGGGTCAGGGCATCACGGGCCAGCCCCCCGTCGTCGGCATCGTGGGGACGCCGACCGGGTCGGGCTACTGGCTCGCCGGCACCAACGGTGCGGTGTACGCCTACGGCGACGCCACGTTCCTCGGCGCCCCCAATGCCAGCCGCCTGGTGGCGCCGGTGTCAGGCATCGCGTCGTCCTGACCCCACGGCCGGGGACCGGTCCGCGCTCGCGGCGCGCACCGTCCGCCCGCGCGCGTTCAGCGTCCGGTCCAGCGCGGCGGGCGCTTCTCCGCTGCGGCCTGAAATCCTTCCGATGCGTCCTGGGTCGCCGCCGCGACGTGCCGCATCGTCTCGCCGAAGCGGATGGCCTCCAGCGTCGCCATGTGGCGCGTGCGCACGGCCATCTCCTTCATCGCTCGCTGCGCCAGGGGTCCTCCGTCGAGAAGGCGCCGAGCCAGAGCGTTGGCCTCGTCGAGCAGTGTGTCGTGGGGGACGACCCTCCAGACCAGGCCCATCGCGTGTGCTCGCTCGGCATCGATGCGTTCGCCCGTGAGCAACAGCTCCATGGCATCGGCCCAGTTGAGTCGCTGTGGGAGGCGTATCGACGCCACGATGGCCGGAACTCCGAGGCGCACCTCGGGGAGACCGAACTCAGCTCGGTCACTGGCCACGACGAAGTCGCACCAGGTGGCGAGCGTGAGCCCGTACCCCAGGCAGTAGCCGTTCACGGCAGCAATGACGGGTTTGAAGATCTCCCAGCCGCTCTCGAAGGAATTGAGCGTCGGCTTCTCCCAGAACGTCCCGGGGAACTCCCCCGCAGACCCTCCTCCCTGGCGCAGGTCGGCGCCGACGCAGAAGGCCCGTCCCGCCCCGGTGACGATGGCCACCCATGCCTCCTCGTCGTCACGAAACCGCGAGAAGGCGTCGTTGAGGTCGCGCCGCATCTCGGCGTCAATGGCGTTGAGGACCTCGGGGCGGTTGTAGGTGATGGTGGCGACATGGCCCTCGAGTCGGTACGTCGCTGCATCACCCATGGTCCTAGTCTGCCCCGTCGAGGGGTCCGCCCGACGCCCAGGGATCACTGACATCGGGCACTCCAGAGCCGTGTCTCATAGGGCACGGTCATGGTCCCGTCGGTGAAGGTCGCACGAAGGATCGACTCGACCTCGGCGAGGAGGCCCGTCGCCTCGTGTGCACCCAGGTCGATCACGTACGAGTGACTCCTGAGGTCGACGAGCCAGTCCTCGATGGTGACCCGACGTTCCCAGGCGACGATGTGCCGTCGCGGCGGGAGAAAGAGGCCGGAGGCAGCGATGGCCTGCGAACACCAGTCGACGTCTCGCGATCCGCGTGAGTAGCCCGGGCAACGCGTTTCCAGCAGTGTGCAGAACGCGTCGAACCACTCCTCGGAATCGGCCCAGGGATGATTCCACCAAGCCGCCCACCAACCCCCCGATTTGAGCACGCGGGCCGCCTCGATGGCGCCCAGATCCTGCTCCACCCAGTGCCAACTCTGTCCGAAGCACAAGAGGTCCAAGACGTCCGACCGCAACGGGATGGCGCCCGCCTCCGCGACCAGTGCCCGAAGTCCTGGGCTTCGTCGCCGTGCCCGGTCCAGCATTCCTGCACCGGGGTCGAACGCGATGACGACGGCTTCCCGCTCGGACAATTGGCGCGAGACCACCCCGGTCCCGGCGCCCCCGTCGCCCACCACCTTGGCGGCCAGACCTCCCGACTGCGCTTCCAGGACGTCGTAGACGCCTCCCGGGTAGGAGGGGCGCGCCGCGTCGTATCCCGCCGCTGCGCTGTCAAACGACCGCATCTGACCATGGTGGCATCCCGTCGCCGGGGAGCCTGCCCGTCCGCCGGACGCCGAGCCTGATCCGTCACACCGGATTCTTGGCGAGATCCACCAACAGCTCCGCCACGAGGTCGGGGCGGCACAGGAAGGGCGAATGGTCGGTCGGCCATTCGATGACGGCGTCACAACGTCGAGCCATGATGCGTTGCAGGTCGGGGTGGACCGCCATGTCGTCGTCGCAGACGACGTAGGTGGACGGTTTGGACCGCCAGGCGGCGAGCTCTGCCGTTCCCTCCAGGGTGACGAGCGGTTGCGGACCGAGCCGGGCCACGGCCCAATCAACGGTGTCGGCGTCACAGGCGTTGTAGAGGCATTCTGCTGCGCTTCCCGCGTCGAGGGTGATCATCTCCCCGGGACCCATCACGAAAGCGGCACCCAAATTGGGCCGACCCTCGTAGGAGATCAGGCCGGCCTCGACATCGGCGGCGGCGCTCACACACGACTCGCCCGCGTCGAGAGCGAAGGCGGCCAGGTAGACCAGGTGCGCCACCGCAGGATGGAGTCCGGCCTCGGTGATGACGGCTCCGCCATACGAGTGCCCGACGAGCACGACGTCGCCTCCGAGATCGTCGAGCGTCTCTCGCACTCGCGCGACGTCGGAGGACAGGTCGCCGAAGGGACCACCGTCATCACCATGCCCGGGCAGATCGAGAGCGAGGCACGCAACGCCCGCCGAGGCGAGCAGGGGAACCACCCGTTCCCATGCCCATGCGCCGTGCCACGCCCCGTGCACCAAGACGACCCGTCGTTCCATGTGCCCAACCTAGGGTGCGTTCGACCATGCGCCGGCGGTGGTCCGATCCGCCAGGCCGGGCGCCGTCAACTCCCGGGGGGAGGGACCACCCGCACGATCGATGTGTAGCCCTCATAGCCGTTCTGGCGGTAGGGGGGCTCCAACAGATAGAGGCTCCCGCCGAAGTACACGCCCTGCCCCGGAACGAGCCCGCTGTCCGCCTCGTCGCTGGGAATCGGAGCGGCGGGCACCGTGGCCACCACGGCTTCCGATCCCGTGTCGGGATCGATGTGGATGATCTGTTCTTGACCCGGCGACGCATACTCCATCGTCCAGAGACCGTCCGCTTCGTCACCGATCACGGTGAAGGGCAGAACCGATCCGGCAGCGGTGAAGACCGGCTCCCGGCTGTGGTCGGCGAACCTCTCGACGACCTGCTTGGTGCACCCGGCACGGTCGCCGATGGGGGCGGCGATCCACGCACTGGTTCCGGACGCCTCCAGCGAGCAGATGGGAAGGTTGGTGTCGGCGATCACGACGCTCGGGGCGGACGAGCCGGCGGCGACGTAGGACAGCGCGGTGGCCGGCGAGCCACTGAGGGAGTTGGCGATCCAGACGCCGCCGTCATCAGCGGCGAGCAGGGGTCGGTAGAAGGCAGGCATGGGGATGGTCTCGACCACGGCGCCCGATTGGGCCGAGACCTGGAGAAGCTCGGGGCCGTGGGTGGTTGCCACGTCATAGATCCAGATCCACTGACTCCCGTAGGCCATGACGGGCCGGGTATCGGAGTACGACGCGTACGTCATCACAACCGGGCCGACGGTCACCCGGCCCGTCGCCGGATTCGCGGCGTTGATCGAGACGGTCGCGTTGTTCGAGTCCGGGCTGGGTGTGTTCACCGCTTCGACGTCGAGGCCGAAGAGGAGGGGGTCGCCGCAGCTCCCGACAGTGAGCTTGCCGACGGCCAGGGTCAGTGGGTCGATCGGGGCCGCGACGCAGCTCGCCCCGGGGCTGGCAGGGTTCTCGGCGCTCGCCTGAGTCTCGCCGGTCACGAGCAGGCCGTTGGCGGTCACCGAGATCTGGGTGAAGAGCGCCGACGACGGCAGCACGACCCCGGGTAAACGCGTGGTCGTGGCGGGCGGCGTGATCTTCGGCGCCGCCGGCGCCGTGTGGGGGTGGCCGCCGCCCGTGTGCCGGTGTCCTCCGCCTTGGCTCGTGGCCAGGCCGACCGCGGTGCCGCCGACCAGAATCAGCAGCACCGCCCCGATGAACGAGTAGCGGCGCCGTCGGAGCCGCCTCGCCTCCTTGATGAGGGCGTCGGGCCCGGGGCGTTCGCCGGTGGGTGGGGTGAGCTGGCGGCGGTCACTCAGCATCGTCATCGCAACGTCTCGATGAGGGCGATCAACTCGTCGTGGCGGTATCCCTGTCGCCGCGCCAGCTTGACCAACTCCTTGGCCTTGGAGATGAGCGCGCTGCGTTCCGGGGCGGTACCGACGACCGTGATGCCCCGACCGCGCCGGAACTCCAGGATGCCCTCGTCGCGCAGCGTGTGCAGCGCACGGAGCACGGTGTTGTGGTTCACCCTGAGAACGGTCGCCAGGTAGCGAGCCGGCGGCAGCCGATCCCCGGGAGCGGCCTCGCCGTCGGCGATGGCCCGGCGGATCTCGCCCGCCACCTGCTCGTGCAGGGGGAGGGGGTCGCGCGGGTCCAACTCGCCTGGGAACATGGTACCGCTTATGCTAGAACCAAATGACGAGGGGCTCAAGCCCCGGACCGGCGCACGAGCGGTGGGCGACGGCCGGCCTCGTCGACGACGCCGCACTCGCGCGTCGGGTCCCGACGGCGCCGACCCGCGTGGTGCGGCGCCGGCCCGGTTCGTTGCCCGGGGGTCCGAACGCGGCGGCGATAGCGTGGACCGTCGTCGCACGACATGTTGGGAGGCACCGTGCAAACCGAAGCAGCTGTTCTGTGGGACCGTGAGGCGTGGAGCGTCGAACCCATCGAGCTCGACCCGCCCAAGGAGGGCGAGGTCCTCATCAAGCTCGCTGCTTCGGGCATGTGCCACTCCGACGAGCATCTGCTCACCGGTGACATGCCCGTCCCCCTGCCCGTCATCGGCGGCCACGAGGGCGCCGGGGTGGTCGAAGAGGTGGGTCCCGGCGTGAGCGGCCTGGTCCCCGGGGACCACGTGGTGCTGGGCTTCGTCCCCGCCTGCGGGAAGTGCCCGCCCTGCGCCACGGGGCACTCCAACCTGTGCGACGTCGGCGGCATTCTCATGACGGGAAAGCAGCTCGACGGCACGGTGCGTCATCACGCCCGGGGCCAGGACGTCTCCACCATGGTCTGCCTCGGCACCTTCGCCCCCTACACGGTGGTCAACCAGGCCTCGTGCGTGAAGATCCTCGACGACATCCCGCTCGACAAGGCGTGCCTCGTCGGCTGTGGCGTCACCACCGGTTGGGGCTCGGCGGTCTACGCGGCGGACGTGCAGCCTGGCGACAACGTGGCCGTGATCGGCATCGGTGGCATCGGGGCCTCGGCCGTGCAGGGCGCCCGCCTGGCCGGCGCCGAGATGATCTTCGCCATCGATCCGGTCGAGCTCAAGCGGGACCTGGCCCCCACCTTCGGGGCGACCCACGTGGCCCCCTCCATCGAAGAGGCCTACGCGCTCATTCAGCAGGAGACGTGGGGCCACATGTGCGACAAGGTGATCTGCGCCATGGGCGTGGGGTCGGGGGCGCTCATGGACTCCATCCTCAACCTGGCCGCCAAGCGCGGGCGGGTGGTGGTCACCAACATCCACCCGTTCCACGAGACGGCGGTGACGATGAACCTCATGCTGCTGACCATCTACGAGAAGCAGGTGGTGGGCAGCATCTTCGGGTCGGCCAACATCCACGCCGACATCCCCAAGCTGCTGAAGCTCTATCGCAACGGGCTGCTCGACCTCGACGCCATGATCACCAGCACCTACAAGCTGGGCGACATCAACCAGGGCTATCAGGACATGCGCGACGGCAAGAACATCCGGGGCGTCCTCATCTACGACGACTGACGCGCCGCGCGGGCAGCGGGAGCACCTACGCGGCTGCGCCGCGCGTGGCCCAGATGTCGTTGCAGCGCTCGCACACGTCCGCCGGCACCACACCGGCTCGCATGAGCAGTGCGAACACCCGGCACCCGAGACAGAGGCCGAAGGCCGACTCCAGCAGCGCGGCGCACGTGAGGAGGCCGAGGAAGACCTCGGCCGCCGTCCAGTAGCCGAGGCCCGTGAGGACCAGGGCGGTCAGCGAGAAGGCGGCACCCATGCCCTGGGCGAAGCGCTTGGGCGGGCCCGCCACCGGCCGCTCGCTGATGCCGAGTCGCGGGGTGACGACGCGCGTGACGAACTGGCCGAGCGGGCTGAGGGTCGGGCCCGTCAGCACGCGGGCGACGAAGCCGTAGGCGATGACCACGGTCGCCCATTGCCAGCCCAGGGCGATCGTCAGCACGCACATGACGACGACGCCGGCCGCCACCAGCCGGGCCGAGACCTCGTTGACCGGGTTGGGGAAGCTGAAGAGGGCCCGCAGCCGGCCCGGTGTGCCCGCAGTGGTGTCGTCGTTGCCCATGGCCTGCCCCTTCCCGAACCGTAGAACCCTGACCAGATTAGTCGGGTATTGCGCGGGACGGCCCGGGTCCAGGGCTCCGCCGGCTGGCGCCCAGGGCCAGGGCCGGGCCCGGCTCAGGCCTCCGGCAGGGGCACCGGCTGGGGCGGTGGTGGCCCCACGTAGCGGGCGGCCGGGCGGATGAGGCGGTTGTGTGCCGCCTGCTCCATCACGTGGGTGCTCCAGCCGATGGTGCGGCCGGCGGCGAAGGTGGGGGTGAACATCTCGCGCGGGATGCCGCAGGTGTGCATCACCACGCCGGCGTAGAACTCGACGTTGGTGTAGAGCTGGCGGCCCGGCTTCAGCTCGGCCAGCACGTCGACCGTCGTGCGCTCGACCGACTGGGAGAACTCGACCAGAGGCCCGCCGAGCTGCTCGGTGACCGAGCGCAGGAGGAGGGAGCGGGGGTCGTCGGTCTTGTAGACGCGGTGGCCGAAGCCCATGATGCGCTCGCCGCCCTCGACGGCGGCGCGGACGAAGTCCTCGGCCCGCTCGGGTGTGCCGATGGCGTCGAGCATGGCGAGGGCCCGGCTGGGGGCCCCGCCGTGCAACGGCCCCGACAGCGCCCCGATGGCCGCCACGATGGCCGCGCCCAGATCGGCGCCTGTCGAGGTCACCACGCGGGCGGTGAAGGTCGACGCGTTGAACCCGTGGTCGATCGTCAGGATCATGTACTGCTCGATGGCCCGGGCGTGCAGGGGGCTCGGCTCGGATCCCGTCAACATGTTGAGGTAGTTGGCGGCGAAGCCGAGGTCGTCGCGTGGCTCCACGGGCTCCTGCCCCTGCCGCAGCCGGTGCGCCGCGGCCAGAATCGTCGGCACGACCGCGCACAGCCCGAGCGCCTGGTCGTACAGCTCGTCGGCCCCGATGTCGTGCGTCGGGCGCCAGCCGAGCTCCGCCGCCAGCAGCGAGACCGCGGTGCGCAGCACGTCGAGCGGCGCGCCCCGGCGGCACACGGCGGGCAGCACCGTGCTCAACCCGGGGGGCAGGGCGCGCCGGCGCCGGACTTCGGCGCCAAACGCATCCGAGGCGGCCGCGTCGGGCAGCTCGCCCCGGAAGAGGAGGTGCCACACGTCCTCGAGCGAGCGCTTCTCGGCCAGCTCGACCGCGGAGTACTGGCGGTAGTGGAAGAAGCCCTCCTTGCCGCGCACGTCGCCGATGGTCGTCTCGGCCACCACGACGCCCTCGAGCCCGGCCGGCACGTCGCCGCTCGTCTCGCCGGCGGGCCGGATGCGGGCCACGGCCATGAGGTCGCGCAGCGACACCACGCCGACGCAGTGGCCCCCTTCGACCACCGGCAGGTGGCGGTAGTGGTGCGAGGTCAGGCTCGCCCACGCCGCGTCGGCCCGCTCGTCGGGACCGAGCACGTCGGGCCGGGAGGTCATCCACATCCGTACCCGCTCGCGTTCGGGGGCGCCCTCCCCGGCCGCCGCCCGCAGGAGGTCGCGCTCGGTGAGGATGCCCACCACCTTGCCGTCGTCGGTCACGACGACCGAGCCGGTGTCGGCCTGCTGCATCGTCCTGGCGGCCACCGCCAGGCTGTCGTCGGCGGCGCACGTCACCGCGGGGGAGGTCATGAGATCGCGCACGATGGTTTCCATGCATCCCACTATGACGCTCCTTCCCTGCGTCTGTAAATGTTGATCAAGTCAATGTAAGGTGGCCGGATGGAGCGGATGCTCACCACGGAGGAGGCGGCCCGCCGCCTGGGGGTCAAGGTGCCGACCCTGTACGCCTACGTCAGCCGCGGCCTGCTCGAGTCTCATCCCGATCCGGGCCGGCGGGGCAGCCTCTTCGACCTGGACGACATCGAGGGTTTGGCGGTGCGCAGCCGGGGCGGGCGCCAGACGGCGACCCGCCTGGCCACGATCACGACCGGCGTGACCCAGCTCGACCAGCAGCTCGGGCCCATCTATCGCGGGCGGGTCGCCACCGAGTTGGCCGCCGCCTCGAACTTCGAGGAGGTGGCCGAGCTCCTGTGGCAGTCCGACGATGCGGGCGACTGGTCCGCCCCCGCTCTCGGCCCCTGCCCGTTGACCCCGACGCTCGAGCGCATGCGCTGGGCGCTGGTCCTGTGCGGGGCCACGGATCCGCTGCGCTCCGACCTGCGCCCCGCCGCCGTCGCCCGGGCCGCCCGCCGCGCCACGGCCGCGCTGACCGACGCGGTGGGGCCGGCGCCCCCTGCAGAGGACACCGGTGCAAGCATCGCGGCGCGGCTCGGAGCCCGGCTCACCGCGTCGGCGGCCGTGGTGCCGGTCGCCGCCGTGAACGCCGCCCTCGTCCTCCTGGCGGACCACGAGCTGGCCACCTCGACGATGGCCGTGCGGGTGGCGGCGTCGGTCCGCTCCGACCCCTACGACGCGTTCGGAGCCGGGCTGGCCACCCTGGCCGGGCCGCTGCACGGGGGCGCCAGCCAGCAGGCGTACGAGCTCTTCGTCGTGGCCGAGCGCGACGGCGTGGCGCGGGCGCTCAACGACGTGCTGCGCGAGCGCGGCCGGCTGCCCGGCTTCGGCCACGCCGTGTACAAGAGCGGCGATCCCCGCTTCGACGCGCTACTCGCGCTGGCCGAGCCACTGCTGAGCCCGGAGCGCCGCGCCATCGTGCACGAGCTGATGGCCCTGGCGGCGGCGCACGACGTGCCGCTCGCCAACTGCGACCTCGCGCTCGCCGCACTCAGTTGGGGGACCGACATGCCGCCCGACACGGGTCGCACGATCTTCGCCGTCGCCCGCGTGGCGGGGTGGGCGGCGCACTACATGGAGGAGCTGACGGAGCGTCCGCTGCGCTTCCGGGCCCGCGCCGTCTACAGCGTGTGACCGCCCGGCTCGCTCCGGCGGCAGCCCCGGGGAGGGGAATCAGCCCGCGCCGATGACGATGGCGGAGGGGTGGCCGCCGAGATGGATGGCGGCACCCACCTTCCCGGTGGCCAGCGTCACCGGAACCAGGCCGCCCGCCTGCTGGGTCACCCAGGCCGTCGAGCCGTCCGCGCTCGAGCGCGATCCCCTGGGCGGCGTCGGGCAGAGCGACGGGCGCACCGACGGTCAGGCCGATCACGGTCACCGCCACCAGGCCCGCCCCGCCGCAGACGTAGGCCGTCGCCCCCGAGGGTGCCACGGCGATGGCGGTCGGATTGAGCGGGAGCGCGATGGTGCCGCCCGCCGAGAGCGTCGCCGGGTTGATCGCCGTGAGGGTGCGGTTGCCGAAGTTGCCCACCAGCACCTCCCCCGGCGCGGCGGCGATGGTCTCGGGTCCGGGGCCGACCGCAATGGCCGCGCCGGGCTGCAACGTGGCGACGTCGATGGGCGTGACCGTGTTGGAGCCGTAGTCGGCCACGAACGCGGTCGCGGCGCCCGAGGCCGCCACCGAGACCGCGATGGCCACCGGCTCGGATCCCACCGCGATGGGCGTACCGGCCCGCCAGGTGCCGAGGTCGACCGGGGTCACGGAGTCCGAGTCCAAGTTGGCCACCAGGGCCACGCCCTTGCCGGCGGTGCCCCCGGGCGCCACCGCCACCGCGTCCGGCTCCACCCCGACGCCGGCCCGGTGCACGACGTCGTGGGTCGCGGTGTCGATCTCGTGCAACGTGTCGTCGCCCTGGGTCACGACGAGCAACCCGGTGCCGCCCGGGGTGTAGGCCAACGCCGAGGGCAGGCTGCCGACGGGCACCTTGGCCCCGATGTGGCGCCGGTCCAGGTTGACCGGGGTCACGTCCATGCCCGGGAGCGTCACCGAGGCCCCGGTCGTCACCCATGCCACGTGGCGGACCGGCGTGCTGCCGACGGGCTTGGAACACGCCGCCAGCGCCGGGACCAGTCCGACCAGCGCGAGGAGCACGAGCCATCTGCGCCTCACCGGGCACTCACCCCCGTGCACATGCAGCCCCCGCCGGCCGGTCCGCCGCGCTCCACCCGGCGGCGTCGCCCTCCGGCCAGAAGTCGCCGGTGACGTCGTCCTGCACGTAGGGGACCGGCGAGGGTTCCCCGGCGGCCAGCGCGCGCAGCGCGTCCAGTAGGGCGTCGACGTCGTCGTCGGCGGTGCCGAGCCCGCAGCTCGCCCGCACCGCGCCCGGGATGCCGCTGCGGTCCCCGCGCTGCACGGCGGCGCGGGCCAGGGCCACCCCGGCCCGGCCGACGCCGAGCAGGCGGATGAGATAGGGGTGCGCGCAGAAGCAGCCGTGCCGCACGCCGATCCCGAACTCCGCGCTCAGGCGGGCCGCCACGAGGGCGTGGTGCATCCCGTCCAGCGTGAAGGTGGCGACCGCCAGCCCCTCGTGCGACCCTGGCGCGGACCCGGACCCGGACCCGGACCCGGACCCCGGCCCGAGCACCCGCACACCGTCGACGGCCCGCAGCCCGTCGTAGAGCCGGGCCGCCAGCACGGCCTCGTGGGCCACGATGGTGTCCCAACCGATGCGCTCCAGCTCGTCCATGGCGGTGCCGAAGGCGACTGCGCCCACGACATTGGGCGAGCCCGCCTCCTCGCGCTCGGGTGGCTCCGTCCAGATGACCTCGTCGAGGTCGACCAGGTCGACCGCGCCGCCACCGGCCAGGAAGGGGTCGCCCTGGGCGAACACGTGCCGCGGCCCGATGAGCGCGCCGGCGCCGAAGGGTGCGTAGAGCTTGTGGCCGCTGAAGGCGACGAAGTCCGGCCCCTCGGGCAGGGGTCGGTGCGGCGCCAGCTGGGCCGCATCGAGCAGGACGGGGATGCCGCGTGCGTGGGCCTCGGCGCAGATCTCCTCCACCGGAGGCAGCCAGCCGGTCACGTTGGAGGCGCCCGTCATCGCCAGGAGGGCCGGGGAGCGCCCGTCCTCGAGCACCCGCACGACGTCGCCGGTGTCGAAGGTGCCGGCGACCCCGCACTCCACCCAGCGCCGTGTCGCCACCCGCGCCCAGGGGAGCAGGTTGGCGTGGTGCTCGACGACGGTGGTGGCCACCACGTCGTCGGGGCCGAGGCCGAGGCGGTAGGCCAGGTGGTTGATGGCCTCGGTCGTGTTGCGCACGAGGATGACCACGTCGTCACGACCGGCCGGCCGGCGGGCGAAGCGGTGCACGCTGTCGCGTGCCTCCTCGTAGGCCGCGGTGGCCCGCCGCGACTTGTAGCCGGCGCCGCGGTGCACGCTGGAGTACCAGGGCAGGAACTCGTTGACCCGGTCGGCCACGGACTGCAGGGCCGGGGTCGAGGCGGCGCAGTCGAGGTCGCGGTAGGGGCGTTCGACACCGTCGAGGCAGGGCACCAGGGCATGGGCGCCGACGAGCGGCGCGACGGCTGCCTCCGGAGTCACGCCGTCACACTACGAAGTTGGGGCGACCGGCGGTATCCGGCCCGCTCGGATCCCTCAGATGAGCCCGAGGCCGTCGGGCTGGCGCCGGGCGGTCAGGACGACGATGTCGTCGGAGCTCCGCTGGCCCGCCGTCATGGCGTCGATCACGAAGTCCGCCACCCGGCTGGGCTCGCTGCTGGGGGACGTGCGCAGCGATGCCTCCAGTTGGGCCAGTCGCTCGTCGAGGTGGCTCCCGCGCCGCTCCACGAGGCCGTCGGTGAACATCACCAGGCAGCTCCGGTCCAGTTGGAACTCGTGGTCCTTGTAGTGGCAGTGCTGGACCCCGAGGGGCGGTCCCGGCGGGACGGGGAGCTCCAGGGCCTGGCGCGACCCGACCCGCACCGGGGAGGGGTGGCCGGCCGAGGAGAACGCGATCGATCCGGTCCTGGTGTCGAGGACACCGACCAGCGCGGTGGCCAGCCGCCCCCCGACGCCCGAGAGCGAGACCCGGTTGAGTCGCTGGAGCGCCTTCCCGGGCGCCCGCTCCTCCAGCAGCAGCAGGCCCAGCATGTGGCGCAGCCGGCTCATGATCCTGGCCGCGGCGAGGTCGTGACCCTCGACGTCGCCCACGACGAGGGCCACGAGGTGCTCGCTGATGGGGACCACGTCGTACCAGTCGCCGCCGACCTCGACGCCGACGGCGGCCGGCCGGTAGCGGGCGGCCACGTCCCACCCGTCGATGGAGGGGATGGCGTCGGGCAACAGGTGGCGCTGCAGCTCGTGGGAGATCCTCCGCTCGCGGTCGTAGGCGCGCGCCCGGATGACGACCGAGCTGACCTGCTTGGCCAGCTGCTCGGCCAGGCCCAGGTCCTTGGCGGAGAAGCGCCGGCCCGACCCGGCGGACACCAGCGTGACGGTCCCCAGTACCTGCTCGTCGCGCAGCCGGAGGGGCACGGTCATGTAGGACGTGAAGCCCAGCGTCTTGAGAATGGAGTAGTGGCGCTCGTCGCGACTCGTCTCGCGCAAGAACTCGTCGTCCATGTGCGCGCTCCACATCGAGTGGCCACTGCGCAGGACCTGGATGGTCGGGTGCGCGCCGTCGGGGTCGGGCGGGTACGAGCCACGCAACTCCTCGGTGAGCGCGCGCTTCGCCGGGTCGGCATGCCACGCCGCCATCCGTTGCATTTGGCCGTCCTCGTCCTCGATGTCGATGAGGCAGAGATCGGCCATGACGGGGACCGAGACCTGGGCCAGCCGTTCCACCATCTGGTGGTAGTCGACGACCTCGGAGAGCACCTGGGTCGCCAGGAGCAGGAACTCGTTGCGCCGCCGGGCCTCGAGCAGCTCCTCGACCAACTGCTCGCGTTCGGCCGCCTGCGTCGACGCGTGCAGCAGCTCGCCGAGGTGGGCACCGACGGCGTCCATCAGCTCCACCACCGAGGGGTCGCGCTCGCGCTGGTGACGGCTCAGCATCTTCACGAGACCGACGCACGCACCGTGGTGGCGGACCGGGAAGGCGTAGGCGCTCTGCAGCCCGTCGTGCACCAGCGCGTCCGTCACGAAGCGCCGGTCCGTCTGGAGGTCGGACACCCACAGCGGCTCGCCGTGCTCCATGACCCAACGGGGGAGGCCGTCACTCCCATTGGTCGGGTCGGCCGCCTTCTCCCGCGCGAAGGCCGGCGCAATGTTCGGCGCGCGCGTCCACACGTGCCGGCACACCAGCTCCCCATTGGCCGAGAGGGCCCAGAGTGTGGTCACGTCCCAGTCGAGACGGCGCCCGAGCGTCGAGAGGAGCCGCTCGGCGGGAGGCTCGCCGATCGGTGCGTCGGCCAGGATCTCGAGCAGCTCGCTCGTGAGCTCCGACCAGCGCTGCAGCTTGCTCTCGTCGCGGGGGCGGAAGATGCCGACGACGACGCGGCCAGCGAGCGGATGGTCGAAGATGCTGATGACCAGCTCGGTGTCGACGTCGGAACCGTCGGCGCGCTTGATGACGACGGGCAGCCGGCGCCCGACGAACTCCTCGGCCTGGGAGCGCACGAACGCGTCGAAGTCGTCGCCCACCACCGCCGTGAGGGACTCGGGCACCAGGTCGACGACGGGCCGCCCGACCAGCGACCCGGGGGGCCAACCCAGGAGCTGCTCTGCGGCCGCGTTGACGTAGCGGATCTGGCCGCTCGGGTCGGTGGCCACCACGGCGTCGCGCAGGCCGTCGAGCACCACGCGCACCCCGCGCACGGGCCACGCGGGCTCGGTTCCCGGCGTCGGGGACCCCCACACCGGCGCCGGCGCCGGCGCGCCGGCGAGGGTGGCGTCGGAAGCCGGGGCGGCCGCGCCGTGCTGGTCGGTGGACGTCCCCGCAGACCCGTCGCCGGTGGCGTGCGACGACAACGGCAGCGAGAACCACACCGTCTTGCCCGGGCGGTCGTGGCGCATCTCGACGCCCCAGGCCTCGGCCAACGAGCGCACGATGGACAGCCCGCGACCGTGCGGCGCGTCAGCGGCCGCCTCCTGCAGCATCGGGTAGCCGGGCGCGCTGTCGCTCACCTCCACGCGCACGCGCCCGCGGTCGGGGGACACCCGTACCGACACCTCGAACTCGGTCGCCGCGTGCTGCACCGCGTTGGTGGCGAGCTCGGAGAGCATCAGCACCAGCGCGTCGGTGCGCTCCCCGCACTCTGCCGGCAACCGACCCAGCAGGTAGCGGCGGGCGTGGCCGACGGAGGCGGCGGTGGCGGGGAACCGGCGCGAGGCAACCCGGGCCGTCGCGTCGACGGCGCGCGTCTGGGCCGTGGGCTGTTCCCCCGGAGGAATGGTTCCTCGCATACCGGTTGCGGTAGCTCTGCCCCGGTGGAGCAACCCCTAAACGGGCCGGCTAGCGGGAGCGGGCCGGGCACCCGTCCCCGCCCCACTCGATCCGGGCGCTACCCTGCCTTTTCGTGGAGGAGCGCTACGAGACCGAGCTGACCCGGGCGGCCACCGTCCTCGACGGTGTCGACCGCGCGCTGGAGCGCCTGAGCGACGGGACCTACGGGCAGTGCGAGACCTGCGGCGCGCCCGTGCTCGAGGCCGACCTCGAGGGCGACCCCACCCGGCGCATGTGCGAGCAACACCTCACCCTGGCCTAGAGACTCTGGCCTCGAGGTCGTCACCGGCCGGGCGCCGGCGCCGGGCCGCGCCGGCCGCCTCCCGGCGCCGCTCAGCCGGCGATCTTCAGTCCCCTCGCCGCGTCGAGCCGGGCCGACACGTCGGGCCAGTTGACGACGTTCCACAGGGCGGCGAAGAAGTCGGCCTTCACGTTCTTGTACTGCAGGTAGAAGGCGTGCTCCCAGGCGTCGAAGACGAGGAGCGGGACGGAGCCCTGCCCGATGTTGCCCTGGTGGTCGTAGACCTGCTCCACGATGAGGCGGCCCGCCAGGGGCTCGTAGGCGAGCACACCCCAGCCCGAGCCCTGGATGGTGGAGGTGGCCTGCGTGAACTGCGCCTTGAACTTGTCGAAGGAGCCGAAGTTCTCGTCGATGGCCGAGCCGAGCGTGCCGTCGGGCTTGTCACCGCCGTCGGGGCTCTGGTTCTTCCAGAAGATGGAGTGCAGCACGTGACCCGAGATGTGGAAGGCCAGCGTCTTCTCGAGCCCCACGATGGCGCCGAAGTCGTCCTTGTCGCGGGCGGCGGCCAGCTTCTCGAGCGTCTGGTTGGCCCCGGTCACGTACGCGGCGTGGTGCTTGTCGTGGTGGAGCTCCATGATCTGGGCCGACACGTGGGGCTCCAGCGCGGCGTAGTCGTAGGGCAGGTCGGGGAGGCTGTACTCGGCCATGGCGGTCTCCTGTGTCGTGATCGTCTCTGTCGTGATCGTCGTGCTGCTGCGTGCTGGACCATACCCGAAGGGGGCCCGATTCCAACCGGGGATCCAACGGCCAGAGGAGCGGGCCGTAGAGGCGGCCCGGGGCGGCGCCGGCAACCCCGGCGCAACCCCCGGCAGCGGTACGCTTGCAAGAGTGAGCACGGACCCCAAAGACCGCTGGCTCGACCTCGGCGCCTTCATCCGTGAGCAGCGGGGGTCGGCCCGGCTCTCGTTGCGGCGCCTGTCCGAGCTGGCCGGGATCTCCAACCCCTACCTGAGCCAGATCGAGCGGGGGCTGCGGCGTCCGTCGGCCGAGATCCTCCAGCAGATCGCCAAGGCGCTGCGCATCTCCGCCGAGACCCTCTACGTGCAGGCCGGGATCCTCGAGCCCCCGTCGGGATCGCCCGATCTGACCCGGGCCATCATGGCGGACCAGTCGATCAGCGAAGAGCAGAAGCAGGCCCTCGTCCGCATCTATCTCTCCTTCCGGCGCGACCACGAGGATGAGCGGGGTGAGGCAGGCCCGGGCGCACCGGAGCCGGCGCGGGCGGGGTCCCGCTCCGAGCCCGAGCACGAGCCTGAGCACGAGCCCGAGGCCGGGGATTCCCCGCCACCGGCCTCGGCGGAGCCCTCCGGCCCCGCCGCCCGCGTCTCCATCGCTTGAGCCCCCTTCGCCGGAGGACCCCGCAACGGGGGTGCCGGGCCGGAGCGCCTCTCCCGGCCGCCGGTAGGCTCTGAGCGGCATGCGCCGGCTCGCGGTCCTCTCTCTCCACACGTCCCCCCTGGCCCAGCCCGGTACGGGGGACGGCGGCGGCATGAACGTCTACGTGCGGGAGTTGACCGCCGCCCTGGCCCGCTCGGGCGTGACCTGCGACGTCTTCACCAGGGCCTGGTCGGCCGACCTGCCGCCCGTGGTCGACGTCGAGCCCGGCCTGCGGGTCCACCACGTGCCCGCCGGGCCCCTCGACACCCTGCCCAAGGAGTCCCTGCCCGCCGTGGTCGAGGAGTTCACGGCGGGGGTGCTCGAGCGCATGGCCGCCGCGCCGAGGTCCGGCGGCGACGCGGGCGGTGGCCTGCCCTACACCTCGGTGCACGCCAACTATTGGCTCTCGGGGCTGTCGGGGCACGTGATCAAGCACGAGCTCAACCTGCCGCTCGTGTGCACGTTCCACACGCTCGACCGCGTCAAGGCCGAGTCGATGCCCGAGGAGGTGGAGGCCGACATGCCCCACCGGCGGGCCGAAGCCGAGGCGTCCATCATCGACTGCTCCGACGCCGTCCTGGCCTCGTGCACCGTCGAGGCGGACCAGATCGCGTCGCTCTACGGGGGCGAGCCCGGTCGCATCCGCATCGTGCCCCCCGGCGTGGACCACGCGTTCTTCGGCCCGGGCCACCGGCCCCAGGCCCGCCGCGCCCTGGGCCTGCCGCTCAGTGGGCGGCTCCTCCTCTTCGTGGGCCGGATCCAGCCGCTCAAGTGCGCCGACGTGGCCATCGAGACGCTGGCCGAGCTGCGGGCGGACGGCGGCGCGCCGTACCGCCTCGTCGTCGTGGGCGGCCCGAGCGGGCCCCACGGGGAGAAGGCCCTCCAAGGGCTGCACGACGTGGCCGACGCCCGCGGCGTGCGCCAGGACGTCCACTTCATCGAGCCCCAGCCCCACGAGCTGCTCTCGTCGTACTACCGGGCCGCCGACGTGTGCATCGTGCCCAGCCGCTCCGAGTCGTTCGGACTGGTCGCCCTCGAGGCGGCCGCCTGCGGGACCCCGGTCGTCGCCTCGGCCGTCGGCGGGCTGACCACGCTGGTCGACCACGGGCACACCGGCTACCTGGTCGACGAGCCCGACCCGCGCGCCTATGCCGCCGCCGTGCGCAACGTCTTCGACGAGCCGCTGGCGGCCGAGCGGCTCTCCACCGCCTCGGTGCTGCGGGCCCGCCGGTATACCTGGCGCGCCGCCGCCCGCACCTTGGTCGAGCTGCACGACGAGCTGGCCGCGAGCCGCCTCGTCGAGTGCGGCTGAGCGCGCCCGGCATCGAGTTCCGACCCGCGTCGTGCCGATCGTCGATCTCCCCGACGACGAGGAGATGGCGGCGGCGGTGGCCCGTATCGACGCCTGGGCCGCCCGCGAGCTGGCGGCCGGGGGGTTCCTGGTGGCGGCCGAGCGCCAGGAGGTGACCGACCGCACCGCGTCGTACCAGTGGTATCTCCGCTTCAAGGGTGAGGAGAAGGACTACATCACGGTGTGGTTCACGCTCAAGCAGCGCACGCTCTGGCACGAGGCGCAGTTCATGCCGGCGCCCGAGACGAACCAGGCCGAGGTTTACGCCTACCTGCTGCGGCGCAACATCCACCTCTTCGGCATGTGGTTCGCGCTCGGGCCCGAGGACGCCGTCTACCTGGTGGGCCGGGTGCCGGCGAGGTTGATCGACGACGACGAGCTCGACCGCATCGCCGGCGCGTCGGTCGTCTACACCGACGACCACTTCCCGACGGCCATGACGATGGCGCACCCCTCGACCTACCGCCGCCGCCCCCGCCGCTGACCACCTCCCGTTCCCGCCCGGCGAGTTGGGCCGGGGCCCCGGGAACGGTCCCGCCACGCCGGTTCGGGACGCCGTCCGCTGCGCTGGGTATCGTCGCGCGGGTGTCGAGCCTGCTCATCGTCGGCGGCGGGAAGATGGGGGGCGCCCTGCTGGGCGGGCTGCTGCGCTCGGGCTGGGCCGACGTGGCCGACGTGGCCGTGGTGGAGCCCGTGGCCGAGCGCCGGGACGAGCTCGAGGCGGAGTACCCGGGGCTGCGCACCGTCGTCGCCCCCGAACCGGACCTGCTGGGCGAGGGAGGCGAGCGGGTCGCCGGTGCCGTGCTGGCCGTGAAGCCCGACGCGGCCGAGGGGGCCTGCCGCGCGCTCGGCGTCACCGGGGTGACGCGGGTCATCTCCATCGTCGCTGGCGTCCCCTGCGTGCGCCTGGAGTCCGCCCTCGGCGGCGAGCCTGCGGTGGTGCGGGCGATGCCCAACGCGCCGGCCCTGGTCGGGGTCGGGGTGACGGCGATCGCCGGCGGGTCGTTCGCCACCTCGCACGACCTGGCCTGGGCGGAGGACGTGCTGTCGGCCGTCGGCACCGTGGTCCGGCTGCCCGAGCGCCTGCTCGACGCCGTGACCGGGCTCTCGGGATCCGGCCCGGCCTACTTCTTCCTCGTCGCCGAGGCGCTGATGGAGGCCGGCGTGCACATGGGGCTCACGCGCGAGGTGAGCCGGACCCTCGTCGTCGAGACCATGCGCGGCTCCGCCGCGCTCTTGCAGGAGACCGGCCTCGACCCCGAGGCCCTGCGCGCCATGGTGACCTCGCCGGCGGGCACCACGGCCGCGGGTGTGCGCACGCTGGAGGCCCGGGCGGTGCGCTCCGCCTTCATGGAGGCGGTCGCCGCCGCCACCGAACGCGCCCGCAACCTGCAGCGCTGAGCCGCCGACCATGACGAGTGAGCCGCCGCGCACCGTCTTCTTCCTCTCGGACTTCGGAACGGCGGACGAGTTCGCCGGGGTGGTGCACGCCGTGATCGCGGCGCGTGCACCGGGGACGACCGTCATCGACCTCACCCACCACGTCCCGCCCTTCGACGTGCGGGCCGGGAGCCACACCCTGGTGCGGGCGGTGCCCCACCTCGGGCCCGGCGTCGTGCTGGCCGTGGTCGACCCCGGCGTCGGCACGGCGCGGCGGGGTGTCGCCCTGGAGGTCCCGCGGCCCGCCGGCGGGACCCTGTCCTTCGTCGGGCCCGACAACGGGCTGCTGGTCGCGGCGGCGGAGGCGGCCGGTGAGGCACCGGTCGCCCGCCTGGTCGAGGTGGCGCGCGACCCGTCCCCGCACAATGCGGGGTCGACCTTCGACGGGCGCGACCTGTTCGCGCCGGCCGCCGCGGCGCTCTGCGCCGGCGTGGCGCTTGAGAAGCTCGGCGAGCCGATCGACCCGGCGTCGCTCGTGCGCCTGGTGGGCGGCGTGGTCGAGCAGGGGCGCCTGCACGACGGCCGGGCCTGCCTGCGGGCCGAGGTCACGTGGGTGGACCACTTCGGCAACCTGCAGCTGGCGGCGACCGTGGCCGACGCCCGGGTGGCCGGGATCCCCCTGACTGGTCGAATTGAGCTGGCGGCCCGGATCGAGTCGGGTCGTCAGGACCTCGACGGCTTGCCGCACGCGCTCGTCCCCGACGGCGTGCAACTGCGCTGCGTCGACGCCTTCGGCGAGCTGCAGCAGGGGGAGTTCGGGCTGCTCGTCGACGCCAACGGGCATCTCGCCGTCGTGGCCGGGGAGTCGTCGGCGGCGCACTGGCTCAACGTCGTGGCGGGGGAGCTGCTGGTCCTGGCCTGGTGACGCCGCCCGGCGGTTTGGTGCCGCCGGGAGCCGCCTCGGTACCATCCGACGCAGTGAGCGACGAGCAGCCGCGCAGTCCCGACGTGTCCGACGTGTCCGACGGGTCCGACGTGTCTGCCGCGCCGCGGCGGATCCCCGAGGCCACGGTGCTGCGCCTCCCCATCTACCAGCGCATCCTGGCCGAGCTGGTGCGCGCTGGCTCGCGCACGGTCTCCTCCGAGCAGCTGGCCGAGCTGGCCCGGGTCAACGCGGCCAAGGTGCGCAAGGACCTGTCGCTGCTGGGCTCGTTCGGCACCCGGGGTTCGGGCTACGTCCCCGAGTTCCTGATCGCCCAGATCGACCGCGCCCTCGGGGTGGACGAGAACTGGTCGGTCGCCATCGTGGGCATCGGCAACCTGGGCCGCGCCCTGACCAACTCGGCCGGGTTCGCCTCGCGGGGCTGCCAGGTGACCTCGCTCTACGACGTCGACCCGGCGGTGGTGGGCGAGGAGATCCGGGGCATGCGGGTGCGCCACATGGACGAGCTCTCCCGGCTGCGGGTGGCCGAGCGCCCCGACATCGGGGTGATCACCACGCCGGGCTGGGCCGCCCAGGGGGTGGCCGATCTCCTGGTGCGGGCCGGGGTGACCTCCCTGCTCAACTTCGCCCCCCGGGTCCTCATCGTCCCGGCCGCGGTCAACCTGCGCTACGTGGACCTGTCCATTGAGCTGCAGGTCCTCGGCTTCTACCGGGCCCGCGACGGAGAGCCCGGGCGCGACGCGGCGCGGGCCCCGATGATGCGCGCCGTGGGGCTCTCGCCGGGCCCCGAGTTGGACTGAACGTTCGAGGGCCTGCCGGCGACTGGCAGGCTAAGGGGCGGGACCGGCACAATTGCCTGCCGACCCAGGAGGGAACCGAGTGTCCGTCGTCGTCTTAGGGCTCCAGCACACGCAGGCCCCCCTGCCGTTGCTCGAGGCCGCCGCCGTGTCCGACGCCGACCTGCACAAGGCGCTCAGCGCGCTGAGCCACCGGCGCAATGTCCAGGAGGCCGTGGTCCTCTCGACCTGCCTGCGCACCGAGGTCTACGCCGTGGTGGACCGCTTCCACGACGCCGTGGCGGAGATCTACGACGTGCTCTCCGAGCATTCGGGCCTCTCGGTGGAGGAGCTCTCCGCGCACGCGACCGTCCGCTTCGACGACGACGTGACCTCCCATCTCTTCTCGGTGACCTCGGGCCTCGAGTCCGTGGTGACCGGGGAGACCGAGGTGGTGGGCCAGGTCAGGCGGGCCTTCGAGCGGGCCCAGGAGGAGGGCACGTCGGGGCCCGTCCTCTCCGCCCTCTTCCGGCACGCGCTGCAGACGGGCAAGCGGGTCCGCACCGAGACCGCGATCAGCAAGGGGACCACGTCGTTCGCCTACGCCGCGGTGACGGTGGCCCGCGGCGAGGACCAGGCGGGGCTGCGCGGCGCGCGCGTCGTCGTCGTGGGCGCGGGGGACATGGGCCTCGGGGTCTGCCGCGCGCTGTCGGACATCGCGCCGGACGACGCGCCCCGGCGCGTCGTCGTCGTCAACCGCTCGGCGGCGCGGGCGCGCGACCTGGTGCGCCAGACGGCGACCGGGCCGTTCGAGATGCGCGCGGCACCGCTCGAGCGCGTCGCCGGCGAGCTGGCGGACGCCGACGTCGTGCTCACGGCGGTGGCCGCCGAGTCCCACGTGCTCGATGCAGCCGACTTCGACGGTGTCACCGGCCCCCTCCTGGTGATCGACCTCGGGGTTCCCCGCAACGTCGACCCCGCCGTGGCCGGGCTCGACGGCGTCACCCTGCACGACATGGACACGCTGAGCGTCTCGGTGGCGCGCGCCCTGGGCGACCGCGCCGAGGAGTCGGTGGCGGCCCGCGGCATCGTGGCCGCCGAGGTGGACCGCTACCGCAGTGCCAGCCGCCAGCGCGGTGCGGCGCCGGTCATCGCCTCGCTGCGCGCCCGGCTCGAGACGCTGCGCATCGCCGAGCTCGAGCGGCACCGGGCCCAGCTGGCCGACCTCAGCGAGGAGGAGTGGGACCACGTGGACGCCGCCACCCGGGCCGCCCTGGCCAAGATGCTGCACGAGCCCACCATGCTCTTGAAGGAGACGGCGGGCACGCCCCGCGGCGAGCGGCTCGTCGAGGCGCTGCGCATCCTCTTCGACCTGTAGTCGCGGCCATGGGGCGGCCATGGGGCGGCCATGGGATAGTCGGGCCATGGGAACACTGCGCCTGGCCACCCGCGGCTCGCCGCTGGCCCTGCGCCAGACCGAGCTGGTCTCCGAGCTGCTGCGCCGGGCGCACCCGGGTCTCGCGGTCGAGCCGCTCGTCGTGCGCACGCGGGGCGACCAGGACGCGTCGTCCCCCCTCGACCAGATCGGGGGCCAGGGCGTGTTCGTCACCGAGGTGGAGGCGGCGGTCGGCGAAGGAAGGGCCGACGCCGCCGTGCACTCGGCCAAGGACATGCCCTCGGTGATGCCGGCCGGGTTCGTCCTGGGGGCGGTGCCGCGGCGCGCCGACGCCCGCGACGGCCTCGTCGGCAGCACGCTGGCCGGCCTGCCGGCGGGCGGCCTGGTCGCCACCGGCTCGGCGCGCCGGCGGGCCCAGTTGGCCGCACTGCGCCCGGACCTCGTCTTCACCGACCTGCGCGGGAACATGGCCCGGCGGGTCGCCGTGGCCGAGGAGGGGGAGGCCTCGGCCGTGGTGGTCGCCGTCGCCGCCCTGGAGCGCCTGGGCTGGGAGAGCCGGCTGAGCGACATCCTCGACCCGGTGGATGTGCTGCCCCAGGCGGGCCAGGGTGCCATTGCCGTGCAGTGCCGGGCGGACGACGACGAGACGCGGCGCCTCCTGGCCGCCATCGACCACGGGCCGAGCCAGCGGGCCCTGCGGGCCGAGCGCGCCGTCCTGGCCGGGCTGGGCGGGAGCTGCACCGTGCCGGTCGGCGCCTATGCCGAGCCGGATGCCGACGGCGTCGTGCTGCGGGTGTCGGGGCTCGTGGCGAGCGGGGACGGGCACACGGTGATCCGACTGGCCCGCCACGGCGAGGACCCCGAGGTGGTGGGGGCCGAGGTGGCACGGGCCCTGCTCGAGGGGGGCGGCGCGGCCATCGAGGGCTTCGGCGACGTCGGCGACGACGGGGACGTCGGGGACGTCGCGCCGTGACCGTCTACCTGGTGGGCGCCGGCCCCGGCGACCCCGGGCTCCTCACCCGGCGGGGCGCCGCGCTCCTGGCCCGGGCCGACGTGGTGCTGCACGACCGCCTGGTCAGCCCGGCGGTCCTCGACCTGGTCCCCTCCTCGGCCCTGCTGATCGACGTGGGCAAGGATCCCGACCCGTCCGCGGCGGGCACGGGCGGGGCGGGCACGGGCGGGGCGGGCACGGGCGGGGCGGGCGCCGAAGGCGGGGCCGGGCGCCAGGAGGAGATCGCACGCCTGCTGGTGGAGCACGGGCGGGCGTCCGCCGTCGTGGTCCGTCTCAAGGGGGGCGACCCGTTCCTCTTCGGCCGCGGTGGCGAAGAGGTGGAGGTGCTGGCGCAGGCCGGCATCCCCTGGGAGGTGGTCCCGGGGGTGACGTCGGCCTTCGGCGTCCCCGCCGCGGTCGGCATCCCCGTCACCCAGCGGGGGTTGGCCGCCTCCGTCACGGTGGTGACGGGTCGGGTCGGCGAGCCACACGGCACGAGCGACCCGGACTGGGAGGCGCTGGCCCGGGTGGGGGGCACGCTGGTGATCCTCATGGGGATGACGACGCGGGCGGCCATCGCCGAGGCCCTCATGCAGGGCGGGCGGTCGCCGGACACGCCGGTGGCGGTGATCGCGCGCGGGACGACGGCGTCCGAGGAGGTGACGCGCACGACGCTGGCCGGCCTGGCCGACGTCACCCTGGGTCCTCCCGCCGTCATCGTCGTCGGCGCGGTGGCGGCGCTCGGCACCCGTGCTCCCGGAATGCGCCCCGGCGGCCCCCTGGCCGGACGGACCGTCGTGGTGACGCGGGCGGCCGAACGCGCCGCCGGCCTGGTGGCCGCGCTCGAAGGGGCCGGCGCCCGCGTCCTCGAGCTGCCCCTGACCCGGCAGGTCGATCCCGCCGACCGGGGCGCCGCGCTGCGGGCCGCCGCCGCCGGGGTGCGCGAGCAGCAGTGGGTGGTGGTGACGTCGGTCAACGCCGTCGAGCACTTCATGGGGGCGCTGCGCGACGCGCGCGCCCTCGGGCCGGTGCAGGTCGCCGCCGTCGGGCCCGCCACGGCCGACGCGCTTCGCCGCGCCGGGGTCGAGCCCGACCTGGTGCCGGCCGAGCACAGCGCCCGCGGGCTCGTCGCAGCCTTCCCCGACGCGGTCGGAACCGGACCGCAGCGGGTGCTGTTCCCCTGCGCGGACCTCGCGCCCGACACCATCCCCGAGGGGCTCGCTGCGAAGGGGTGGGTCGTCCACCGGGTGGAGGCCTACCGCACGGTGCCGGGCGTCGCGCCGGCGCCCGCACTGCTTGACCGGGTGACGGCGGCCGATGCCATCACCTTCACCGCCCCCTCGTCGGTGCACGCGTTCGTCTCCTTGCGGACCGCCCACGGTGCGTCGGTGCCCTCTCCGCCACACGTGGTCTGCATCGGGTCGACCACCGCCGCGGCGGCCCGGGCCACGGGTCTGGACGGCGTGCACGAGGCGCGGGACGCGTCCGCCAAGGGCATTGTCGACGAACTGGTGGCCCACTGGGGCCCTGGTGGGGGCGACGGCTCGTAGGCTGCACCCATGGCCGAGGTCGCATCCGCATCCGCTCCCGTCCCGGGGGGCTTCCCGGCCCGACGGCTCCGCCGGCTGCGCCGCACCCCGGCGCTCCGACGCCTGGTCGCCGAGGCCCGCCTGGGCGTGGACGACCTCGTCGCCCCGTTGTTCGTGCGCGAGGGGACCGAGGACCCGATCCCCATCGCGTCCATGCCGGGCGAGGTGCAGCACTCCGTCGACTCGCTCGTGGTCGAGGCCAAGCGCCTCGTGTCGTTGGGCGTGCCCGGGCTGATCCTCTTCGGGGTGCCGGCGCGCAAGGATGCCGAGGGGAGCGGGGCCTGGGACCCCGACGGCGTCGTGCAGGTCGCGCTGCGCGCCGTGCGCGACGCGGTCGGCGACGAACTCGTGCTCATGGCGGACCTCTGTCTCGACGAGTACACCGACCACGGGCACTGCGGCGTCCTCGGGCCCACGGGCGAGGTGCTCAACGATGCGACGCTCGAGCTGTACCAGCGGGTGGCGCTGGCCCAGGCCGCGGCGGGCGCGGACGTCGTCGCGCCCAGCGGCATGATGGACGGGCAGGTGCGGGCCATCCGGGCCGCCCTGGACGGCGGTGGCCACGAGGGGGTCGCCATCCTCGCCTACGCGGCCAAGTACGCCTCCGCCCTCTACGGCCCTTTCCGCGACGCGGTCGACGTCACCATCGCCGCCGGCGGCGACCGGCGCGCCTACCAGCAGGACCCGCGCAACGGGCGCGAGGCGCTGGCCGAAATAGAGCAGGACCTGGCGGAGGGCGCGGACATGATCATGCTCAAGCCCGCCTTGACGTCCCTCGACGTGCTGGCCGCGGTGCGCCGGGAGGTGCCGGTGCCGCTCGCCGCTTACCACGTGAGCGGCGAGTTCGCCATGGTCAAGGCCGCCGCCGCGGCCGGCTGGATCGACGGCCCCGCCGTGGCGCTGGAGCAGCTCACCGTCCTCAAGCGCGCCGGGGCGGACTTCATCCTCACGTACTTCGCGGCAGAGGTGGCCGAGGCACTCGGTGGCTGAAGCCGAGCCGGCGTCGAACGCCGAGTGGTTCGAACGGGCCCGGCGCGTCATCCCCGGCGGGGTCGACTCGCCGGTCCGCTCCTTCGCCTCCGTCGGTGGCACCCCGTACACGGTCGTGTCGGGTCAGGGCGCATTCGTGCTCGATGCCGAGGGGCACCGCTACCTCGACATGGTCCAGTCCTACGGTGCCGTGCTGCTGGGCCACGGGCACCCCGCCGTCACCAACGCGGTCGCGGCGGCGGCCGCCCGCGGCACGACGTTCGGCGCGCCGACGCCGGGCGAGGTCCTGCTGGCCGAGACGATCTGCGAGCGGGTGCCCGGCTGCGAGCAGGTGCGCCTGGTCTCGTCGGGGACCGAGGCGGCCATGAGCGCCGTGCGCCTCGCCCGCGGTGCCACCGGCCGGGACCGGATCATCAAGTTCGACGGCTGCTACCACGGGCATTCGGACGGCCTGCTCGCCGGCGGGGGGAGCGGCGTGGCCATGCTCGGCCTGCCTGGTTCCGCGGGGGTGTCGGCGGGCGCCGTGGCCGACACCGAGGTCGTCCCCTACAACGTGGTCCCCATTCTCGACGAGCGTGTGGCCTGCGTGATCGTGGAGCCGGTGGCGGCCAACATGAACCTGGTGGCGCCGGCCGCCGGCTTCCTCGAAGGCCTGCGCGCCGCCTGCAGCGCCAGTGGCACCCTCCTGATCTTCGACGAGGTGATCACCGGGTTCCGCCTCGGCGCCGCGGGGGCCACCGGCTGGTCCGGCGTGACACCCGACCTGTGGTGCTTCGGCAAGGTCATCGGCGGGGGGCTGCCGGTCGGCGCGTTCGGCGGACGCCGCGACCTGATGGCCGAGCTCGCCCCGGGCGGTCCCGTGTACCAGGCCGGCACGTTGTCGGGGAACCCGCTCGCCACCGCGGCGGGCCTCGCCGTGCTGGGCGAGGTGGGGCCGGCGGACTACGAAGCCCTCGCTGCCCGCGCCGCCGCCTTCGCCAAGGGCCTCGAGTCGGCGGTCGCCGCCGGTGGCCTGGGGGTGGCGGTGCCCACCGTGGGTCCCCTCGTCGGGCTCTTCGTGACCGCCGAAGGCCCGATCGCGATCGCCCCGCCGACCGACTACGAGGGCGCCCGGGCGCTGGCCGGCGGCGACACCTACGCGCGGTTCTTCCACGCCATGCTCCGCCGTGGCGTCGCGCTGGCGCCCGGGCCCTACGAGGTGATGTTCCCGGGGCTGGCCCACGACGAGGACGTCCTGAGCCGGGTCGTCGAGGTGGCCGGGGAGGCGGCCGCCGAGGTGGCGTCGGAGGTCCGGTAGCGCTGACCACGCTGACGGTCCCGTTGCAGGCCGTCTCGGCGGGATGTCTCAAAAGTCTAAACCGATTCGTAGATACTTTCGGCGGATGTCCCCGGCGCGGACGCCCGGGTGGCGAGGCGCAGGCCCTCCCCGGGGCTGATCGACGCGGCGACGGGCAGACTGAGGACCATGCCCGACCAGTGGCGGCCCGACTTTCTCGCCCTGCGCCGCGGCGCGGGGTGTCCGATGTGCCAGGGAGGTGCCGACGAGACGCCGCACGGTCGGCGCGTCTTCGAGGGAAGGTGGGCCGACGGCTACCTGGGCCGGCATCCGGTGCGGCCCGGCTATGCCTTCGTGATCTGGAAGGGCCGCCACGTGGCCGAGCCGACCGAGTTGTCGGCCGAGGAGGCGGCGGGGTTCTGGTCGGACGTCGCCCGGGTGGCGGCGGCTGTCGACGCGGAGTACGGGCCGGCGAAGATGAACTGGCTCCACCTGGGCAATGGCGTGCCCCACCTCCACGTGCACCTGGTGCCGCGGCCGTTCGACGACGCCCGGGCGGGGGGACCGCTCGAGTCAGAGGCCTTTGACGTCGCGACGACGCCGGCCATCCCGCCCGCGCAGCTCGAGGCCGAAGCCGCGGCCCTGCGGGCCCGGCTGCAGGGCTGAGCGCTCGCGCCGGTGGAACTGCTGGCCGAAGGCCGCAACGCCGAGGTCTTCGCCTACGGCGAGGGGCGGGTGCTCAAGCTCGACCGGCCCGAGTGGAACGGTCTGTCTGCCTTCGAGGGAACCGTGCTCGACCGGCTGGCCGATGCCGGGCTGCCGGTGGCACGACCGCACGGCGTCGTCACGGTGGAGGGTCGCAGCGGCGTCATCCTCGACCGCATCGAGGGACCCTCGCTCCTCCAGGTGCTCTCGGCGGCGGACCCCGAGGAGGTCGACGTCCTCGCCGAGCGCTTCGTCGCGCTGCAGGTGCGCTGCAACGCCACCGTCGTCGAGGGCCTGCCCGACCTAGTGCCGCGGCTGGCGAGGGAGGTCGAGGCGAGCGTGCCCGAGGCGGCGCCGCGGGCGGAGCTCCTCACGCTCCTCGGTGCGCTCGATGACGGCGGTCACGGCGTGTGCCACTTCGACTTCCACCCTTTGAACGTGCTGGTCGGGCCCGAGGGTTGGGTCGTCATCGACTGGCTCACCGTGGCCAGCGGGCCGCCGGCGGCCGACCTGGCGCGCACCCTCGTCCTGTGGGGGCGGCGGTCCACCGGGCCCGTCGGGCGCTTCCTGCGCGCTGTCCGCCAACAGGGACGGGTAGCGCGGGCCCTCGAAGAGGACGCCCTTGACGCCTGGGTGCGCGTCGTCGCCGCGGCACGTGTCGCCGAGGGCTTCGACGGGGAAGAGGAGGCGTGGCTGCGGCGGGTGGCCGGGGGCGCCGAGCGCCTGTTCGCCTGAGCATTTGAGCGCGACGGTTCACGCGCGTCACGCGGGAACGAGGCTCAGGCGGCGGGGTTCTCGAGCCCCTCGGAGTCGGGCAGGAGGCGCGAGACGAGCTCCATGGCCCGATAGCCGATCTCGGCCGGGCCGACGGCATCGGGCCGCATCAGGTTGGCCATGATGCGCAGGAGCTGGGTCATGAGCAGCTCCGAGTGCATGCCGAGACCGACGCAGAGGCGCATGGCCTCGGGGTGCGAGATCAGGTGCACGAACGCCCGGGCCACCTTGTAATACGGGCCGTAGGCGGCCGTGAGCATCCGGTCGTACTCGGTCAACGCCTGCTGACCCTCCCCGGTCAGCGCGTGGCCGAGCGCGGCGGCCGCCAGCCGGCCGGTCTCGTAGCCGTAGGCGATGCCCTCCCCGTTGAACGGGTTGATCACGCCGCTGGCGTCCCCCGCGATGAGCACGTTGCCTCCGGCGCGCGGCCCGACCGAGAGTCCCATGGGGAGCTTCCCGCCGGTCGGGGGCCCGAGGCACGTCTGCGGGCCCAGCCCCCACGATGAGGGGGCGAAGGCGACGAAGGTGTCCATGAGATGGCTGGTGTTGAGGCCCTTCCAGCGCTGATCGGTGGACAGCAGCCCGACCCCGACGTTCACCCGGCCGTCGCCCATGGGGAAGATCCAGCCGTACCCCGGGACGACGTTGCCCTCGGCATCGCGGATGTCGAGGTGTGACTCGATGTAGGGGTCGTCGTGGCGGTCGGAGCGGTAGTAGCCGCGCAGGGCCATGCCCATCGGCAGGTCCCGTCGCCGCGTGGTGCCCAGCATGCGGCCCACCCGCGAGTTGGACCCGTCGGCCACCACGACGTAGCGGGCGCGGATCGTCCGGGTGCGGGTGCCGCCCTTCTCCTTGACCGTGACGCCGCGCAGCGTCGGGAGCGGGCCGGGGGACGAAGCGGCCTCGTCCACGACCGGGGCCGTCACCTCGGTGCCCTGGAGCAGCGTCGCCCCCGCGCCCGTCGCGTGCCCGGCCACCAGCCCGTCGAGGTCGTGACGCGTGATGGTGTAGCCGTAGTCGGGAAAGTTCGGGTGCTCGGGCCAGCGCATGTCGATGGAGCGGCCGAAGCCGAAGGCCCGCAGGCCGTCGTAGCGGTGGGAGCCGGAGAGGGCGCCCTCCAGGCCCATGTCGGCGAGCTGGCGCACCGCCCGTGGGGTGAGGCCGTCGCCGCAGGTCTTCTCCCGGGGGAACTCCTTCTTCTCCACGACCACCACGTCCCAGCCGGCCTCGGCCAGCCAGTAGCCGCAGGAGGCGCCCGAAGGCCCGGCACCGACCACCACCACGTCGTGCACGTGCTCGGGCGCCCGGCGCGGGGCTGCGCTTGGAGAGGAAGAAGGGCTGGCCGAGCGGCGCCGGGTCCCGGCCGCCTTCTTGGCGGCGCTGACGGCGGGGGTCGCCGCCGCCTTCTTCGCCGCCGTTTTCTTGGCCGCCGCCTGCTTCTTCGCCGGGGCCTTCGCCGGGGCCTTCGCCGGCGCTTTCGCCGGGGCCTTCGCCGGCGCTTTCGCCGGGGCCTTCGCCGCCCGTGGCGCTTTCTTCGGGGCGCCGGCCGGGGGGGTCTCGTCGGGAGCCGTCACGAGGGCATCGTAGGTCCCCCGCCGGGGCCTCTGACCAGCGGCGCGGATGTGCCTGGCAAAGGGGTCCCATGGTAGAAACGGAACACAGTGGACCAGTACCTCCCGATCCTCATCATGGGGCTGCTCGCCCTCGCTTTCACCGTCTTCTCGCTGGCGTCCTCGGCGATGCTCGCGCCGCGGAAGAAGCCGACGGCCGCCAAGCTCGCGCCCTACGAGTGCGGCATCGTCCCCAACGTGGAGCCGCCGCAGCGCTTCCCGGTGCGTTTCTACCTGGTGTCCATGATCTTCATCATCTTCGACATCGAGATCGTGTTCCTCTATCCCTGGGCGGTGGTGTTCAAGCAGATCGCGACGTTCGGCCTCATCGAGGTGATCGTCTTCGCCGCCGTGGTCTTCGTGTCCTTCCTCTACCTCATCTCGAACGGGGCCCTGACCTGGGGCCCGCCGAAGTCGCTGCAGCCGGGCATGCCGAGCCGTACCTCGGAGTCGACCATCACCCGCATCAGCGCGGAGCGCCCGACCGCTGATGAGGCGGCCTGACGGATGGGGTTCGAGGACCTCCAGCACAATTTCCTGACCGGCCGGATCGAGGACCTGGTCAAGTGGGCCCGGCGCAACAGCGTGTGGCCGGCCACCTTCGGGCTGGCCTGCTGCGCCATTGAGATGATGTCGGTCGGGGCCGCCGACTACGACATCAGCCGGCTGGGGATGGAGGTCTTCCGGGCCTCCCCGCGCCAGGCCGACCTCATGATCGTGGCCGGGCGGGTGTCCCAGAAGATGGCGCCCGTCCTGCGCCAGGTCTACGACCAGATGATGGAGCCCAAGTGGGTCATCTCCATGGGCGTGTGCGCCTCGACGGGCGGCATGTTCAACAACTACGCCATCGTGCAGGGAGTGGACCAGATCGTGCCGGTCGACGTCTACGCCCCGGGCTGCCCGCCGTCACCCGAGACACTGCTGCACGCCATCCTCACGCTGCACGAGAAGATCCGCACCGGCGAGATCACGCGCCGCCCCGGGAGCTCCATCCCGCCCGGCGAGCAGGCCACCGGCGGCTGGGTGCCCACGGTGCCCGACGCCGTGCGCGTGGCAACGCCGCGGTGAGCGGCACCACCGCGGCCGGCGCGCCCGTGTCCGCCGGCCGCCGGGATCCTGCCTGAGGTCCCGCGGCTCCCCGATCGGCTGGTGGACCAGCTCGCCTTCCCCCACCGCGCCACCTACAAGCAGATGGTGGCCGCGTTCAAGGACGCCGGCTTCGAGACCTGCGCCGACCTGTGCGCCGTGGACTACCTCACCCACCCGGGGCGGTCGCTGCCCGAAGGCGTGAAAGCGGAGCGTTTCGAGGTGGTGGTCAACCTGCTGTCGCTCTCCATGCGCCAGCGCGT
The DNA here is from genome assembly GCA_963826835.1 of uncultured Acidimicrobiaceae bacterium. Lineage (GTDB taxonomy): Bacteria > Actinomycetota > Acidimicrobiia > Acidimicrobiales > RAAP-2 > Bog-473. Next base: position 1,716 of record CAWGYK010000009.1, on the reverse strand, counting down.
CCGGATCCGCGTGCAGGTGCCCGAGTCCGACCCCACCATCGACAGCCTGGCCGACATCTATCCCGGTACCGACGCCATGGAACGGGAGGCCTACGACATGGTGGGCATCATCTTCGAGGGCCACCCCGACATGACCCGCATCCTCATGCCCGAGGACTGGGAGGGCCACCCGCTGCGCAAGGACTACGGCGTGGGCCGCGTGCCGGTGCAATTCAAGGAAGCGCCGGGGCCCCGATGACCGAGCACGAGCACGAGCACGAGCACGACGACGGGCAGAGCCACCGACACGAGCACGAGCACGACCATGACCATGACCATGACCACGACCACGACCATGACCATGACCACGAGCACGACCACGACCACGACCCCGCCGAGCTGGCGGCCCGCCACGAGGCCGAAGAGCGCGTCCTGGTGGCCGAGACCTCGGAGGGCGCCCAGGAGCTGATGCCCCGGGGGACGACCTCCGCCGGGGAGCTCCGCCAGGAGGTCGGCGCCGTGCTGCGCCTGCCCGAGGGCGGCGTCGTCAACCCGGGCGACATCGACATCGAGCGGCGCGACGACCAGACGATGATCATCAACATGGGTCCCCAGCACCCGTCGACCCACGGCGTGCTGCGGCTCATGCTCGAGCTCGACGGGGAGACCGTGCTGCGCACCAAGCCGATCATCGGCTACCTGCACACCGGCATGGAGAAGCAGGGGGAGGAGCTCACCTACGTCCAGGGCGCCACCAACGTGACCCGCATGGACTACCTCTCCCCGCTGCACAACGAGCTCGTGTTCTCGCTGGCGACCGAGGCCCTGCTCGACGTTGAGCTCCCGCCCGCGCCATCTGGATCCGCATGCTGATGGCCGAGCTGAACCGGGTGTCGTCACACCTGATGTGGATGGCCACCAACGGCATGGACCTCGGGTCCACCTCCATGATGATCTACGGCTTCCGTGAGCGCGAAATGGTCCTGGCCTTCTTCGAGAAGACGACCGGGCTGCGCATGAACCACAACTTCATCCGCCCCGGCGGCGTCGCCGCCGACCTGCCCGACGGGTGGCAGGACGACATGGAGGTGCTCTGCGACACCATCCTGGCCCGCAGCTACGAGTACGACGAGCTGCTCACCGGCCAGCCCATCTTCCGGGAGCGCACCGAGGCCGTGGGCAACATCTCGGCCGAGGAGGCGCTCGCCCTCTCGGTCACGGGCCCGATCCTGCGCTCGACGGGCGTGCCCTGGGACCTGCGCCGCACCATGCCGTATCTGGCCTACGACAAGCTCGACTTCGACGTCATCGTCGGCAGCTACGGCGACAACTTCGACCGCTACTCGGTCCGCCTCAACGAGATCCGCGAGTCGATCAAGATGATCCGCCAGATCACCGAGATGATGCCGCCCGGTGACTACCGGGTGCAGGACCGCAAGGTCACGCCGCCGCCGCGCGCCCGCATCGACGAGAGCATGGAGGCGCTGATCCACCACTTCAAGATCTTCACCGAGGGCTTCCGGGTGCCCGAGGGCGAGGTCTACGTGGCGATCGAGTCGCCCCGCGGCGAGCTCGGCTGCTACATGGTCTCCGACGGGACCTCGAAGCCGTACCGCATGCACATCAGGGGCCCGAGCTTCGTCAACCTGCAGGCCCTGCCGCTGCTTCTGAGGGGCGGGCTGATGGCCGACGCCGTCGCCGTCATCTCGTCGGTCGACCCCGTCATGGGGGAGGTCG